>CAXSHL010000088.1:5228-16522 GCA_964237315.1 uncultured Nocardioidaceae bacterium | reverse complement strand
AGCCGGCCGGGTGGTGGTCCAGCGGGGCAGCCATGAACTGCCACACCCCGGGGTTTCGTCGGCGGTGTCCAGCATCGTCGCGCCCTCGGCGACGTACTCCTCGTCGGGGACCAGCGAGCCCGCGCCGGCACCCTTCTCGACGTACACCTCGTGTCCGTGCCGGGTCAGCTCGTGCACACCGATCGGAGTGAGGGCCACGCGGTACTCGTGGTTCTTGACTTCCTTGGGGACGCCGATCTTCATCGAGCTGGTTCCTCTCGCCGGGCGGTCACCGCGCCGTCGGGGCGACCGCGCCCGAGTCTAGGGCCTGGGCTCTCCGGGAGGCACCGGCTACCGGTGGAAGAGGGCGTAGCCGAGGACCGCCTGGATGGTCGGGCCGTCGGTGATCCGGCCCTCGCGGACACCGGTCACCAGGTCGTCGACCGGCACCCACTCCAGGGTCATGTCCAGCTCCTCGTGCTCCGGCTCGAAGCCTCCCCGGTCCGCCGCCGGGGACAGCCCCTCGGCGAGGTAGTAGACGATCCTCTCGCTCACCAGACCCGGGGAGGAGTACGTCGAGAACAGGTGGGTCCACCGCTCGGCGTGGATGAGGCCCTCCTCCTGCAGCTCCCGCTTCGCGGCCACCAACGGGTCCTCGCCCTCGACGTCGAGCAAGCCGGCGGGCAGCTCGACGAACCGCATCAGCGCCGGGTGGCGGTACTGGTGGAGCACCAGGGCACGCCCCTGCTCGTCGACCGCGAGCACGACGACCGCGCCCGGGTGCTCGAGGACCAGCCGGCCGAACCGCTCGGGGCGGCCCGGCGCGGAGATGACGTCGCGGCGCACCGAGAACGGGGCCGCGCCCTTCCAGATGTGCTCGACCTCGTGCACCTCCCAGGACTCGGGGCGGTCCTCGGGCGGACCTGGCGTCTGGCCTGGCGTGTGGGGCATGCGCCGACGGTATCTTGGCTGAGGAGCCGGCCGGAGGGAGACCCGTGGACGACGCAGGCAGCCTCACCCGGCAGGAGGCCGAGCACCGGGCGGCATTGCTGAGGGTCGAGCGGTACGACGTCGACGTCGACCTGACCGGGCTCGCGGAGGGCCCCGCCTGGCGGGCCACCTCGACGGTCACCTTCACGAGCGCCGAGGTCGGTGCCGCCACGTTCGTGGACTGCGCAGCGACCGTCCTCTCGGCCACCCTGAACGACGTCGAGGTCCCGCCCGAGCAGGTCGGGGAAGGCCGGATCCAGCTGGTGGACCTGGCCGACCACAACGTCCTGGTGGTCGCGTGCGAGCAGCGGGACACCGCCTCGCAGCGAGGTGTGCAGCGCTGCGTGGACCCGGGCGACCAGCAGGTCTACGTGTGGACGAGCTTCGAGCCCGACACCGCGCGGATGTGCTGGGCGTGCTTCGACCAGCCCGACCTCAAGGCGCCGCACGCCTTCTCCGTGCTGGCCCCGGCGTCCTGGAGGGTCCTGTCCAACAGCGCGGTCGACGCCGTCACCAGCGTGGGCGACGCGCGTCGCTGGGTCTTCCCCGACACGCCTCCGCTGTCGACGTACGTCGTGGTGGTGAACGCGGGTCCGTTCCACGAGCTGCGGAGCACTCGCGACGGGTTCGACCTCGGGTTGCTCTGCCGGGCCTCGCTCGCGCCGGTCCTCGACCGCGACGCAGAGGAGCTGTTCGCGCTCACCGCGGCCGGGCTCGACCTGTTCGGCCGGGAGTTCGGACGACCATTCGCTCAGCGCACCTACGACCAGGTCTTCGTCCCCGACCTGCCCGGAGCCATGGAGAACTGGGGCTGCGTGACCTGGGGCGACTTCGCGCTCTACCGCTCGGCGCCGACCCACCGGGAGCGGGCACTGCGCGCAGTCATCCTGCTCCACGAGATGGCGCACATGTGGTTCGGCGACCTGGTGACCATGCGGTGGTGGGACGACCTCTGGCTCAACGAGGCGTTCGCCACCTGGGCCGAGATGTGGGCGAGCACCCGGGTCAGCGAGTTCACCGACGCCTGGGCGACCTTCCTGACCTCCGACAAGGCCAAGGGGTACGCCGCGGACCGGGCCGTCACCAGCCACCCCGTCCGCCAGCCCGCCGGAGACGTCGCCGAGGCCACGGCCTCCTTCGACGCGATCACCTACAACAAGGGAGCGAGCGTCCTCAAGCAGCTGGTCGCGACGGTCGGCGAGGAGCGCTTCCTCGAGGCGCTGCGCGGCTACTTCGCCCAGCACGCCTGGGGGAACACCACGCTGGGCGACCTGATGGACGCCGTGCAGCACGCCTCCGGACAGGACCTCGAGGCCTGGACCGCGGCCTGGCTGGACCGCGCCGGCACGGACCGGATCGAGCTCCAGCGTCGAGGCGAGCGCTGGGTCGTCCAGGTGACCGCCCCCGACGGCGGGCCGCCCCGTCGCCACCGCCTCGACATCGGCGTCTACACCCCCGGCGACCCTGGAGCGGACCACGAGCACCCGTGGCGTCGTACGGCGCTGCAGGAGGTGCGGACGGACGGGGAGCTGACCGACGTCTCGATCCCGGACCTCGGTGAGGGACCCCGCCTGCTGCTGGTCAACGACGACGACCTGACCTTCGCCAGCGCCCGCACGGACCCGGCGTCCCAGGAGCTGATGCTGTCCTCGGCGGGCGGCCTCCCGACCCCGATGGCCCGGGCGGTGGCGGTGACCTCCGCCTGGGACCAGCTCACCGAGGCGGAGATCGCCACCGCGGCGTTCGTGGCTTGCGGGGTCGACGCGGTCCGCGCGGAGAGCGACGCGAGCGTCGCGAACGACGTGCTCAGCATGGTGCGGACGGCAGCCGAGCTGTGGTCCCCGCCCGCCCAGACGGTCGACCTGCTCGCGCAGGTGGCCGCGGTGGCCGCCGAGCTGGTGGCGAAGCCGGACCAGCGCGACACGGCGCTGCGCACCCTGGCCCGGACGGCGGCCGACGACGCGCAGCTCGCGCTGGTCCGGGAGCACGCGGCCCTCGACGTGGGCCTGCACTGGCTGCTCCTCACGAGGCTGGCGACGCTCGACCGGCTAGAGGAGGCGGAGCTCGAGGCGCTCCTGGACAGCGATCCGGACCCGGACGCCGCGCTTCGCGCCGTCGTGGTGCGGGCCGCGCTGCCGCGCCGGGAGACCAAGGAGCAGGTGTGGAACGCGGTCTTCGTCGAGCGGACCGTCGCGCCGGACCGCTACTACGAGGTGGCGGACGCCTTCTGGCGACCGGGCCAGGAGGCGGTCCTGGACGGTTTCCCCGGCCGCTTCCTGGACACCGTGACCGGCCTCGGCGGGAACGCGATGACCGCCGACATCGCGACCCGGGCCTTCTTCCCCGTCGCGGTCGGCGACGAGCAGTTCCTCGCCGACACGCAGCGGGCGGCGGATAGCGACGCGGTCAGCCCGTCCGTCCGCCAGGGGCTCCTGGCGCGCGGGGACGCCCTGCGCCGGATGCTGCGGGCCAGGGCGTCCTGACAGGAGCCGATCAGTAGTACAGCGGCTGCGGATCGGTCGGCGCGGCCGGGACGACGTCCAGGTCGTCGTGAGCCACGAGCGCGTCCACGGCGGCTCGCTGAGCGCCCACGCCCGCCCAGTGCGGGTCGACGTCGCAGGCGAAGCACCAGCGGTGGTCAGCAGGCCAGACGAACGCCGGCGGCGCCACCGGGCTGCCTGCGCCGAACCTCTCGGCGACGGTGTCGATGCTGTCGAGCGCACCACGGAAGAGCACGTAGCGTCGATGTGGCAGCACCACCAGGGAGTCGCTCCTGGGCGTCGGCAGGTCGACGTAGGGGTAGCCCTCCCAGAAGCAGAAGTAGCAGACGTCCGGCGTTGCCGTGAACGCCTCCAGGAGGTGCAGCGCGATCTGGGCCTGGACCAGGTCGGGCAGGTGGCCTTCGCGGAGGTGCACGTCGGCCTCCTGCTGACCGGGCGCGGTCGGGTCCGGGATGAACCTGATCCGAGCGGACGCCTCGAACACCTCCGGGCCGAACATCACCAGCTGGTCGAACGGCGTCGAGGACCCGGTGATCCACCGGGCGACCGACAGCCCCGCCGGGCGGGTGAGCAGTCTCATGGGTCCGGGCCTCCTGGCCGAAGCGAGTGTCCCGGTCGTGGGCTCAGACGACCGAGTCGGCCGGCTCCTCGGCCACCCGGCGGCGCAGCACGCTCTCGTCGATCGGGAACTGCAGCTCCTTCTGCCGGGCCACCGCGGCGGCGACCAGGCCCGCGAACAGCGGGTGCGGCCGGGTGGGTCGCGACCTGAGCTCGGGGTGCGCCTGGGTGGACACGTAGTAGGGATGCACGTCGCGCGGCAGCTCCACGAACTCCACCAGGCTGTTGTCAGGTGACCGGCCGGAGAACACCAGCCCGGCCTGCTCGAGCCGGTCGCGGTAGGCGTTGTTGACCTCGTAGCGGTGCCGGTGGCGCTCCTCCACCTTGGCCTCTCCGTAGGCCTCGCGCACCAGGGAGCCCTCGGCCAGGTCGGCGGGGTAGAGACCCAGCCGCATCGTCCCGCCCAGGTTGCCGTCCCCGTCCACGAAGTGCTTCTGCTCGGCCATCGTGGCGATCACCGGCTCCTCGCAGCCGGGGTGGAACTCGGTGGAGTCGGCGCCGGTGATGCCCGCCTCGTTGCGGGCGAACTCGATCACCATGCACTGCAGGCCCAGGCACAGTCCCAGGGTGGGGATGCGGTGCCGGCGGGCGTACTCCAGGGCACCGACCTTGCCCTCGATGCCACGGATCCCGAAGCCGCCGGGGATGCACACGGCGTCCACGTCGGCGAGGTGCCGGGCGGCGCCTTCGCGCGTCTGGCACTCGTCCGAGGGCACCCAGACCAGGTTCACCTTCGCCTCGTGAGCGAACCCGCCGGCGCGCAGGGCCTCGGCCACCGAGAGGTAGGCGTCCGGCAGGTCGACGTACTTCCCGACCAGGGCGACGCTGACCTCCTCGGCGGGGTGGTGCACCCGGCGGAGCAGGTCGTCCCACTCGGTCCAGTCCACGTCGCGGAACGGCAGGTTGAGGCGTCGTACGACGTAGGCGTCCAGGCCCTCGGAGTGCAGCACCTTGGGGATGTCGTAGATCGACGGGGCGTCGGTGGCGTTCACGACCGCCTCGTTGTCCACGTCGCACATCAGGGAGATCTTGCGCTTCATCGAGTCAGGGATCGAGCGGTCCGACCGGCAGACGATGGCGTCGGGCTGCAGGCCGAGGGAGCGCATCGCGGCCACCGAGTGCTGGGTCGGCTTGGTCTTCAGCTCACCGGAGGGCCCGATGTAGGGCACGAGTGAGACGTGCAGGAAGAAGACGTTGTCGCGGCCGACGTCGTGGCGCACCTGGCGGGCCGCCTCCAGGAACGGCAGCGACTCGATGTCCCCGACGGTGCCGCCGACCTCGGTGATCACCACGTCGACCTCGGGGCCGGCCATCGCCCGGATCCGGTCCTTGATCTCGTTGGTGATGTGCGGGATCACCTGCACCGTGTCGCCGAGGTAGTCCCCGCGCCGCTCCTTGGCGATCACGTGGGAGTAGATCTGGCCGGTCGTCACGTTCGCGATCCCGGCCAGGTCGGTGTCCAGGAACCGCTCGTAGTGGCCGATGTCGAGGTCGGTCTCCGCGCCGTCGTCGGTCACGAACACCTCGCCGTGCTGGAACGGGTTCATCGTGCCGGGGTCGACGTTGAGGTAGGGGTCCAGCTTCTGCATGGTCACCCGCAGGCCGCGGGCCTTGAGCAGGCTGCCGAGGCTGGAGGCGGTCAGGCCCTTGCCGAGGGAGGAGGCGACGCCGCCGGTGACGAAGACGTGCTTGGTCGGTCCGGCTGACGAGTACGGCGAAGCGGCCAACTGGACTCCCGTGGTCGGTGTGGTGCTGATGTGGTGCGTGCTGCGGCGGCCAGGTCAGCGATCACCTCGGCGATCGGTCAACGACCATCCACGGGGTTCTAGCCTACCAAGGCATCCTCGGGCGCGCGAAGACGACCGGCAGCCACGAGGGGCCGGCTCAGCGGGCGGCGGCGGGGCGAGCACCTGGCGCGGCACCGTCGGCGGCCGCCATCACGCCGTAGTGACCGGTGCGGCCCGCCGCCTGCTCGGCCAGCGCCTGCACCGTGACCACCCGTCCCGCCGTCCCGTCCAGGGAGTCGACCGTCGAGACCGCGCGGGCTGCTGCCGCGTCTGCGCGCACCGCTGTGACCTGTCCTCCCGATCCGGTGGCGGTCGGTGGCCCGGCCAGCACGGTGCCGCCGGTGACGCCGTCCACGGAGCGCACCAGGGAGGTGACGATCGTCCCCGCTCCGGTGCGCGCCTGCGAGCCCTCGGGGCCGGGCCCGGTCACGAACAGCACCAGGTCACCCCGGCGGGTCAGCGGCGTCCGGGGCGTGAGCAGGCCGGCAGCCCGCAGCCCGGCCGTGATGGTGGTCGAGGAGGCGTCGACCGCTGCTCCTCCACGCCGGTCGGTGCCGACGGCCCGGCCGAGAAGCGCACCGATCCGGTCGTAGGGACCTGCCTCCGCCGGGATCCGGACGCCCCGGACGCGGGTCTCGAGCTGGGACCCGAGCTGGTCGACGAGACCCTTCTCGGTGACGTCGACCAGCTTCGTGCCCACGTCGAAGGTGCCGCCGACCCGGCCACCGGCGACCCTGACCAGCCGGACCAGGCCGGTCACCTGGTCGCGGTCGGCGGTCGGGAGCGCGACGATGGTCACCTCCCGGCCTCTCAGGGTGCCTCGGAGCAGTCGTGGCGCCACCACGGCGGCGAAGCCGTCGGTGAACGTCTGGTCGCGGCGCAGGTCGCTGACCTGGCCGCTGAGGTCCGGGGTGGCGCGCTCGCCGGCCACCTTGGCGACCCGCGTGTCGGTCTCCCCCATCAGCGGCCCGGAGCCCAGCACCACTCCGACGGCAAGCGCCAGCAGCACGGAGACCAGACCGACCACGTGGCGACGCAGCGACGTCACGGCAGCAGCCCTCTGAGCCAGGTCCAGAGCGCCGAGACCTCGTCGCCGAGCGCTGACCATCCGTGCGAGAGCCACTGCCCTGACCCCTGGCCCCACCACTGGCCCCACCACTGGGACCCGACCGGTGTGGTGGCGACGGCGAGGGCCAGTGCGAGCAGGCCGACCAGCAGGGCGAGTGCCAGATGCCACGGCCGGACCACTCCGGCGTACAGCTGGGGGATGCTCCGGGCGTCGACGAGCTTGGGGCCGACCCGCAGCCGGGTCAGGAACGTGCCGGCCAGTCCGTCGCGCTGCCCGTCCAGGAACTCCGCCAGCGTGGCGTGTGTGCCGACGGTGACGACGAGGCTGGCCCCCCGCACGTCGGCGAGGAGCAGGGCGACGTCCTCACTGCGCCCCGACGCGGACACGGTGCTGTGCCGGATGCCGAGCCGGGCGAGCCGGTCGCTCCCCGAGGCCCGGCCGGAGCGGTCCGTGTGCAGGACCACCTCATGAGCAGCGCGCAGCGCCGCGTCCGAGGCGGCGCCGCCCGGCTCGCCGGGGGCACTGCCCTCCGACGGCCCGTCGGGCCCGTCGGCTCCGACCACCACGATGTCGGGGCGGTGCCCGGCATCGATGAGGGCGTCCGCTCCACCGTCCACGCAGACGAGCACCGGGTGCTGCTCACGGATGAACGTGCGCAGCCCGCGCAGGTCCTCGCGGTAGTCGTGACCCCGCACCACCACGACCACGGGCCGGCCCTCGATCGGCGTCACCGTCTCGGGGATCCCGTGCCCGTCCAGGAGCAGCTCCTGCTCCCGGCGCAGGAACTCGGTGGTCGTGTGGGTGAAGGTCTCCAGCTGGGTGGCCAGCCCGCTGCGCGCCTGGGCCATCAGCCCGGCGACGTCCTGGACACCCAGCTCCCGCCCGGACGCCACCGGTGCGGCTCCGACCAGCACCTGACCGTCCTGGACCCTGGCCCGGCTGCCGTCACGCAGGTCCGCGAAGACCGAGGAGCCGACCTCGTCGACCATCACCACGCCGGCGTTCGCGAGCACCTGCGGCCCGAGGTTCGGGTAGCGCCCGGAGATGAAGGGCGACGCGTTGACCACGGCGACCACACCGCTGGACACCAGTGCCTCGGCATGGGCCCGGTCCAGGTCCAGGTGGTCGATCACCGCGATGTCGCCCGGCCGCAGCCGGCGCAGCAGCGGGCCGGTCCGCCGGTCCATCCGGACGGTGCCGGTGACGCCGGCGGTGCTCGCCGGCGCGCGGCGTCGCGTGGGGAGTCTCATGACCGAGCCATCGTGACACGGGCGCAGGGGAAATCCCGGGAGGTGCTCGGGCGTGTACGGCCGCCGCCCGGATCGGTCAGCCCACCGGGTCAGCCGGCCTCCGAGCGGGACGGGCGCGCCGTGGCCAGCAGCTCCTGCGCGTGCGCGAGGGCGGTCTCGGAGTCCTCGAGCCCGGCGAGCATCCGGGACAGCTCACGGACCCGGCCGGCGTCGTCGAGCACCGTCAGCCCGGACGTGGTGACCGTGCCGTCGCTGCTCTTGAGGACCACGACGTGCCGGTCGGCGAAGGCCGCGACCTGCGGCAGGTGCGTGACGACCAGCACCTGCGCGTGCCGGGCCAGCTGCGCCAGGCGGCGACCGAGCTCGACGGCGGCCTTGCCGCCCACTCCGGCGTCCACCTCGTCGAAGACGAAGGTGGGGACCGGGTTGGTGGCCGCCAGCGCCACCTCGACAGCGAGCATCACCCGCGACAGCTCGCCTCCGGACGCTCCCCGGCCCAGCGGTCGTGGCTCGGCGCCCCGGTTGGCCGCCAGCAGGATCTCCACGTCGTCGGTGCCCGTCGGTCCGAACCGCAGGCTTCGCTCCGCCACGGCCAGCCCCTGCGCGTCCTCGGTGGAGGAGACGACCACGCGCACCTCGGCATGCGGCATCGCCAGCCCCGCCAGCTCGTCGGTGACGACCTTGCCCAGCCGCCGTGCCGCCGTGGAGCGGGCCTTCGTCAGCCCGGTCGCCAGCTCGCCGAGCTCGGCGCGGACCCGGTCGCGACGAGCGGTCAGCTCGGCGATGCGGCCGTCCGTGTCGTCGAGGTCGAGCAGCCGGGTGGCTGCGTGCTCGGCCCAGGCCAGCACGTCGTCGATCGTCTCGCCGTACTTGCGGGTCAGGGCACCCAGCTCGGCCCGACGCTCGGAGACCCAGGCCAACCGTGCGGGGTCCGTCTCCAGGTCCGAGGCGTAGGACGAGACGTCCGCCGCCACGTCGGAGAGCAGGTAGCTGACCTCCGCGAGCCGGTCAGCCAGGCCGGCGGCCTCCGGGTCGTGGTCGCGGACGCCGTCCAGCAGCCGTCGCGCGGCCGAGACGGCGCCCAGGGCGTCCGGTCCCTCCTCCGCGGACAGGTGCTCGCGCGCCTGCTCGGCGGCGTTGCGCAACGTGTCGGCGAAGCCGAGGCGGCCCTCCTCGGCGGCCAGCGCGACGTCCTCTCCGGACTGCGGGTCGACGGCCTCCACCTCCTCGAGGCCCAGGCGCAGCAGGTCGGCCTCGCGGGCCCGCTCACGGGAGGACGCGACGACGTCCGCCAGCTCGCGCTCGGTGTCCCGCAGGGCGGCGTAGCCCCGGCCGAAGCGGCCGCGCAGCTCGAGCACCTGGGGACCGGCGAAGGCGTCGAGGGCGTCGCGCTGCGCAGCCGGCTGCAGCAGCCGGTGCTGGTCGGACTGGCCGTGCACGGCGACCAGCGCGTCGGACAGCGAGGAGAGCGTCGACACCGGGACCGATGCCCCCCCGGCGAACGCCCGCGAGCGTCCCTCGGCCGAGATCTGCCGGGCCAGCACGAGCCGGCCGTCCTCGATCTCCCCTCCGGCGGCGTCCACGGCGGCCTCGAGCGCGGTCGCCTCCGGGGTGTTCCCGCCGGTGACCACGAGCCCCTCCACGCGGGCCGCCTTCGCGCCCGTTCGGACTGCGCCGGTGTCGGCGCGCGCACCCAGGAGCAGTCCGAGGGCCGTCACGACCATCGTCTTGCCGGCGCCGGTCTCACCGGTGATCGCGGTGAAGCCGGGACCCAGCTCGAGGACCGACTCCTCGATGACGCCCAGGGAGGTGATCCGGAGCTCCTCAAGCATCGTGTTCGCCCCAGCCGGCACCCTGATCGGGCTGGGCGAACGTGTCGGCACCGTTGCGTCGACGGCGCTCCGCAGCGCCACGCCAGCCGACGACCGGCAGGTCGAACTTGGCCACCAGCCGGTCCGTGAACGGTGCCTCGTGCAGGCGCACCAGCCGGACCGGCAGGCGTCCACGGCGCACCTCGATGCGCGCACCCGGGGGCAGGTCGACGGTGCGGCGGCCATCGGCCCACAGCACCCCCGAGCCGTTGGTGCGGGCCATCACCTCGACCGCGAGCACCGAGGTGGGCGACACCACGAGCGGCCGGGCGAACAGCGCGTGGGCGCTGATCGGGACCAGCAGCAGCGCCTCGACGCCCGGCCACACGATCGGGCCACCCGCGCTGAAGTTGTACGCCGTCGACCCGGTCGGCGTCGCGCACACGACCCCGTCGCAGCCCCATCGCGACAGCGGTCGTCCGTCGATCTCGACGACCACCTCGATCATCCGCTCGCGGGCGGCCTTCTCCACGCTCGCCTCGTTGAGCGCCCACGTGGAGCAGACGAACTTCTTCTCGCCATCCACGTCCTGGTAGACCGAGACGTCGACGGTCAGCCGCTCCTCCGCGGTGTAGCGGCGGTTCACGATCGCGTCGATGCTGCTCTCGACGTCGTCGGACTCGGCCTCGGCGAGGAAGCCGACGTGGCCCAGGTTGATGCCCAGGAGCGGTGTCCCGCACTCCCGGGCCAGCTCGGCGGCCCGCAGGATCGTCCCGTCGCCGCCGATCACCACCACGACCTCGCACTCCGCCGCCGCCTGGGGGCTGGGGGCGACCACCTCGACGTCGGCCAGGTCCAGCGCCAGGTCGGCCGCCTCGTCCTCCAGCAGCCGCAGCGAGATCCCGGCCTTGTGCAGGGCGACGCAGAACTGCCCCGCCACGTCGCGGGCCTCCTGGCGTCCGGTGTGCGCGAGCACCAGGACGCGTCGGTCGGGCGTCGAGGCGGAGGGACTGGTCACGGTCCCACCCTCTCACCGGCAGCCCCCAGGTCCGCCGTACGACGTACCTCGGCGTGGATGTCCGCAGCGGCGATCTGCGGCGCGTCGTGACGCAACCACAAGAAGTACTCGATGTTGCCCGACGGGCCGGGCAGCGGACTGGTGGTCACCGCTCTGGCCCCCCAGCCGCGTCGACCGGCTGCGTCCGCGACCGCCGCGACGGCGTCGGCGCGCAGCTCCGGGTCACGCACCACGCCTCCCCTGCCCACCCGGTCCTTCCCGACCTCGAACT
>CAXSHL010000088.1:0-5218 GCA_964237315.1 uncultured Nocardioidaceae bacterium | reverse complement strand
GTCGCCGTCCCCGACCGTGACCTCGACCAGCGGGTCCAGGACCAGCTGGAGGGAGATGAACGAGAGGTCGCCGACCACGACGTCCACCATGCCGCCGACGAGGTCGGTGCTCAGCTGGCGGACGTTGGTGCGGTCGTGGACGGTGACCCGGTCGTCGGTGCGCAGCGACCAGGCGAGCTGTCCGTAGCCCACGTCGACCGCGACCACCTCGGCCGCACCGGCCCGCAGCAGCACGTCGGTGAAGCCTCCCGTGGACGCGCCCGCATCCAGGCAACGCCGGCCCGTGACACTCAGACCCAGCCTCCCGAAGACCTCGAGAGCACCGGCCAGCTTGTGCCCGCCACGAGACACGTAGTCCGGGCTCGACGGGTCGTCGAGCACCACGAGAGCGACGTCGGTGGTGACCCCGGTGGCCGCCTTGGTGGCCACGGCACCGTCGACCCGCACGCGCCCTGCTGCGATCAGCTCGCCCGCCTGCTCCCGTGAGCGCGCCAAGCCCCGCCGCACCAGCTCGGCGTCCAGTCGGAGACGGCGGGGCACGTGGGGTCCTCCTGCGGTACGACGGGGGGCTCGAGGTCCGGGTGGGAGCCGGCGGCTCAGCCGGCGTCGGGGTCGTTCAACGCCTCGCGCAGGCGAAGGTGTGCCGCCTCGAAGACCGCGACGTGGTCGGCGACCGGCTGCTCCTCGAGACCAGCCAACGAGGCGAGCACCTGGTCGACCGACGACTGGCCCGTCCCCGCCGTCGCAGCGGCGCCGCGGACCGGGCTGGTTCCCGGTGAGCTCTCGGCGGAGGCTTGGCTCACGTCGCTCCCTCTGCTGGCTTCCTCGTGGACCTCCTGCCCGGTGCCTGCTCGCCGGCGGAGGATGCGCTCAGGCTACCCGGCGGAGCTTCCCCTGACGGGCGGGCTCACCGACGTGCCAGTCGCGGGGTGACCGGTGGCGTCGAGGTGCGCCCAGCCGGCGACGGCGACCACCTGCCACCACGCGTCCGGACCTCCGTCGCCGGACACCTGCAGCGCACCGTCGTGGACGGCAGCGCTCCAGCCCTGCGAGGTGGCGACCCCGTGGGTGAACCGCACCTCCGGGTGCGGCTCGCCCAGGGCCGCGAGGTCGACGGCGACGTAGGAGGGCCGCAGCTGCGGCGGCGCGGCGAGCAGCGCCTCGAGGTCGGTGACGCCGGTCATCACGAGCAACGAGTCGTAGCCGACGGTGTTCGCCCCCTCGATGTCGGTGTCCAGGCGGTCGCCGACCACCAGTGGCCGTCGCCCTCCGACACGTCGGAGCGTCTCCTCGAACAGGGGCGCCTCCGGCTTGCCGGCGACCACGGGGGTCCGGTCCGCGAACCGGGCGACCACGCCGACCAGCGCTCCGTTGCCCGGTCCGGGACCCTGCTGCGTGGGCACGGTCAGGTCGGTGTTCGACGCCACCCAGGGCAGTCCGCCCCTGACCAGGATCGCCCCGGCCACCACCGTCGCCCAGCGGAGCTCGCCGGAGTAGCCGGAGACCACCGCCACCGGGTCCTCCGCAGCATCCTGGACCGGGCGCAGGCCCAGCTCGGTGAGCGCCACCTCCAGCCCCCGGCCGCCGATGACGAACACCGCTGCGCCTTCGGGCAGCTGCTCGCTGAGCAGTCGCGCCGCTGCCTGGGCGGAGGTGACCACGTCCTCGTCCGCCGCGTCGACGCCGAGGTCCCGCAGGTGCTGGGCGACCGCGTCGGGAGGCCGGGAGGCGTTGTTGGTCACGTAGGCCAGCCGCATCCCCGCCGCCGCGGCCTTGGCGAGGTGCCCGGGCGCGCCGGGCACCGCCTCCGGGCCGACGTAGACGACGCCGTCCAGGTCGAGCATCGCGACGTCGTACACGTCCCACAACGGCTCGGCCGTGGACTTCAGCACGCTGCCACCTGCTCCTCCTGGTCGGTATCACGCGAGCTGATCGATATCACGCAAGGCAGGGGGTCGCCTCGTACGATGCCGGGATGGCCCCCGAGCACCGCCCGTTCACGTTGGGACCCTTCCGCGGGCTCCGGTTCGACCCCGACACGGTCGGTGACCTCGGGACGGTCATCTCACCGCCGTACGACGTGCTCGACGCGGAGACCGTGCGCGACCTGGAGGCAGCGAACCGTCGCAACATCGTGCGGCTGATTCTGTCACGCAGGTTCGAGCGGCCCTACCTCGCGGTGCGCAGCAGGCTGGAGAAGTGGCGGGCGAAGGCCTACCTCCGCGCGGACGACAAGCCGGCGTTGTACCTCTACCAGTACACCGTGGACGGGACGACCGTTCGCGGGCTGATCGGAGTGGTCGGCCTCCGCGAGGAGCAGGAGCGGGTGATCCTGCCTCACGAGGAGGTCATGCCCGGGCCGGTCGACGACCGAGCCGTCCTGATGCGGACCACCCGGACCAACCTCGAGCCGATCCTGCTGGTGCACGAGGGCACCGGTCGACTGCGCGAGCTGATCACCGACGCGGCGGCCGGCGTGCCGGTCGCCGACTTCGTCGCGCTGGACGGCAGTCGGCACCGGCTGTGGCCGATCACGGATCCCTCGACCCTCGCGGCTGTGGCGCACGAGCTCCGGGACACCCAGGCGCTGATCGCGGACGGACACCACCGCTACGCGGCCTACCTGCGGCTGCAGCGGGAGCTGCGGGACCCGCTCGCTGCGCCCGAGACCTCGCCGTGGGACTACGGCTTGGCCCTGTTGGTGGACCAGGCGGACCACCCACTGCAGGTCGGACCCATCCACAGGTCCGTCAGCGCCCTGACCATGGCGGACCTGGTGGACGTGTCCGCCGACCGAGGGGACCGGTTCCGCAGTGTGCCGGACCGGGAAGCGGCCTTCGCCGCCGTCGCTGACGGTGGTGCCGACCCGGAGTGGGTCAGCTTCGTGGTCTCCGACGGCCGCGCCTGGGCCGTGCTGAGGACCCCGCGCACCAGCCCGGTCGACGCGGCCGTGCTGCACGAGGTGCTCCTGCCGGCGTGGGGGGTGGCCGAGGAGCAGGTCGGCTACCACCACAGCCTCGACCAGGCACTGCACACCACCGCACGCCAGCCCGGCATCGTCGTGGCGGTCCATCCGCCCACCGTGGCCGAGGTGATGGCGGCCGCCGCCCGTGGAGTCCGGATGCCGCGCAAGTCCACCTCCTTCGCACCCAAGCCGCGGATGGGCGTGGTGATGCGCGACCTGCACGACGCCTGAGCCGGCTCCTGGGCGACACGCAGCGCGTCCGGGCTCGACCCCTCCGACGAGCACCCTCACGAGGCCGCTGGCCTCGACCGGCTCCGACGAGCCGTGAGCACCTCGATCTCCACCCGGGTGGAGGGTCCGGTCCCGACCCGGAAGAAGCGGCGCCGCAGCGCTCCGGTCACCTCGACGAGGTCACCCACCGCCCAGGTCCCGACGCTGCGCCGCGTGCGAGCTGTCCAGGCGGTGCAGTCCACCCAGTCCGCGGTCTGCCGTGAACCCCCGGTCATCGGCGTGCGGGCCCGGGCGACCGAGATCCGGAACGTGCTGATGACCGTGCCGCTCGGCAGGTCCCGCTCCACCGGCGCCGAGGACACCCGGCCCCGCAGCACCACGGTGTTGTCCGTCGGGTCCCCCAGCAGGACGGGCGGGCGCCGCTCGACCGGCTGCTCGTCCGCCTCCTCGTCCTGCTGCTGGTCACGCTGCTCGGCCGCCATCTGCTCGGTCATCGTCTCTCCGTCGTCTCGTCGTCGTGTGTCCGTCGTCGTCTCCGGCACACCGGGCGCCTCCTCGCCCAGCATCGCCTCGATCAGGACCTGCGGCGGGGCGGCTCGGCGCCCGGTGCACAACCGGCTGGGACCTGGGCCTGTGGACGCGATCTGGTCCCGGGATCAGCCGCACTGAGCTGCCGTCGGTCGACTCGACCGGGTCTGGGCGTGCGAATACGCCGGGTCGACGGGGTCGCGGCGTGCGGACGCGCCGGGTCGACCGGGTCTGGGCGTGCAGACGTGACGGGTCGACCGGGTCTCGGTACGCCCCTCGGGTCAGCCCTCGGGCGGTTCGACCCCGCGGGCGGACCTGGCCCGGCGTTCCAGTTCAGTCACCCGCTCGGCGGCATCGGTGATCTCGTCACCGTCCACGGCGACGGTGCGGTGGAACCACTCGGTGGCGTCCTCGACCCGACCGGCGGCCAGCAGGGTGTCCGCGTAGGCGTAGCGCAGCCGGACCACCCAGTCCGCGCGGGACTGGGAGCGCAGCGGCGCGCTCTCGAGCGTCCGCAGGGCCGCATCCAACTCACCGAGGTCCCGCCGAGCTCCCGCCTCCACGATGGTCATCTCCGCCTTGAGGGCCGGCTCGAAGCCGGCCACCGCGGGGTTGCGGGCCAAGGCGAGCGCACGGTCCGGACGGCCGAGCGCGCGCTCACAGTCCGCCATCACCGCCAGGTAGGCCTGGGAGCCGTTCATCCGCTTCGCGGCCCGCAGCTCCGACAGCGCCACGGCGTACTCCCCTGCTGCGTACGCCGCCTCGCCGCACGCCTCGCGGACCACGGCGATCCGGGCTGCGCGACCACGGGCGGCGAGGGTGTGCTGATAGGCGGTCTGCGGATCCGTGTCCAGCACCTGGCCGGCAGCGACCAGGTGGCGCGCGACGCGAGCGGCGAGCTTCTCGGGAAGGCCGCGGAGCTGCTGGGCGACCGATCTGTCGAGCTCCTTGCCGGTGATCGACTCATCCAGCGGCGGACCGTCGTAAGCAGCCTGCTCCGAGGACCGAGCCCGGTCGCCCGTGGCGCGGCGACGCCCGTCGCTCCCCTCGTCGCGGCGAGGGCCGAACCGACGGTCGTCGCCACGGGCCCGGGAGAACGGGGACGGCTCGGACGCGTCGGATCGACCGCTTCCCGAGCCGCGCTGACCGTCCGACCGGCCGCCGGACCTGCCGGTGGGCTTGCCGGTGGGCTTGCCACCGGACCGGCCGGTCGGCTTGCCCCCCGGCTGGCCACCGCGCTGGTTGCCGTCACGGCCAGCGGCACCGCGGGCGCCACCGCCTCCACGACCCTCGCCGCCGCGTCGTGGTCCGGAACCTCGCCCCTCGTCGGGCATCGCGTCTCCTCGAAAGCTTGGTTGTTAAACACGTAGAGGCCACCCTCAGGTGGCCTCTACGGCAAAAGATGTCCGGCGACGTCCTACTCTCCCACAAACTCCCGTTTGCAGTACCATCGGCGCTGAAAGGCTTGACTTCCGGGTTCGGAATGGAGCCGGG
>CAXSHL010000087.1:0-16844 GCA_964237315.1 uncultured Nocardioidaceae bacterium | reverse complement strand
CCTCGACCCATCGCTCTGTCGGGGTGCGGTGGCATAGCGAGAACCCGTGGGAACGCATCTCCCGGATGCGTGCAGTCACCCCGAACACCCCACTGTCGTTGATCACCACCGGCATGCGGTTCATGTCCTGGGAACGGTCCCCGGTCTCCGTGATGAGACTGTCGATGCGGATGCTGGCCGAAGCCGGTCTGCGACGGATCCAGATCGCCGAGCCGATGAACGACACATCGGCTTCTCTGGCCATCGCCGGGCTGGCGAAGGAGGAGGGCATCGAGCAGGTCGTCGCGGCGGTGACGTTCACCGAGTCACCCGTGCACGACGACTCGCTGTACGCCGCTGCGGCCAAGGCCCTCGCCGGCGACCCCCTGGTGGACGCGGTCTACCTCAAGGACCCCGGTGGGCTCCTCACGCCCAAGCGCGCCGAGCACCTGCTCCCCGAGCTGAGACAGGCAGTCGGCGACGTCAGCCTGGAGCTGCACAGCCACTGCACGACCGGGCTGGCACCCGAGGTGTACATCATCGGCGCAGAAGCCGGCGTCGACGTGCTGCACACCGCGATCGGCGCCTTGTCCAACGGCACCAGCCAGCCCTCGGCCACCCGGCTCGTGGAGAACCTGAGCGCGGTGGGGATCGACGTCGACATCGACCTCGGGCCGGTGCGAGAGGCTGAGCGGATCATCGGCGTGATCGCCTCGAGCCAGGGCCTTGAGCCAGGACAGATCACCGAGCTCGACCTCTCCTACCAGCAGCACCAGATCCCCGGCGGGATGATGGGCACCCTCCGTCGTCAGCTGGACGAGATCGGCCAGCTGGGCCTTCTTCCCGCAGTCCTGGACGAGGTAGGCCGAACTCGTGCTGAGCTGGGCTACCCGATCATGGTCACCCCCTACAGCCAGTTCGTCGGCAGTCAAGCCGTGCTCAACGTTCTCGCTGTGCAGGGCGGAGAGCCCCGCTGGAGCCGGATGCCCGATGAGATCCTGCGCTACGTGCTCGGTCACTTCGGCGCCCCGCCGGGCGAGATCGACCCGGACGTGAGGCAACGCGCAGCTGACGCCCCGAGGACCAAGGCCCTCGACGTCGCCCTTTCCGAGCCGAGCCTGGACGAGGTCCGACAGGCCGTCACCACCTCGCTGGGGCGAGCCGTTCCCGATGACCAGGTGCTCCTCCGCACCGTCCTGCCGGCCGACCAGCTGGATCGGATGGAGGCCGCCGGTCCGGCGCCCACCTGGGATCCAGGCGCCGCCGCCGTTCGCTCCGCAGTCGACTTCGTGGACGCCGCCCTCGAGCTGCCGCGATGGCGATCGCTCGACATCGACCTGCGCGGCGAGCGTGTGTCACTCCGTCGTGCCGAGACCTCCGGAGGCGCAGCATGACGACGTCCGCGGACCAGAGCCCGCTCGACAGCAGCCTCGACGACCGGCTGGCCTACGTGGAAGGCGTCGTGTTCGACGTCGACGGCTGCCTGGTCCTGTCTGACAAGCCGGGCGGTCACGGCGGCCGAGCGCTGCCCGGTGCCATCGAGGCGTTCGACCGGGTGCGAGCGACAGGGCGCAGCGTCGTTGCCTTCACCAACGCCTCGAGCCAAGCCCCGAGGGACATCGCGGCGGGACTGACGCAGCTGGGCTTCGCCTTGGGCGAGCACGATGTCCTGACTCCCTCGGTCATCGCCGCCGAGGTGGCAGTGGATCGCTTCGGCAGCTCGCCAGTGCTGGCCTTCGGTGGCCCAGGGCTGCACGACGTCCTCGAAGCCGGTGGTGTCGTCCTCGCCGAGGAGGCCCACCCGCTGGAGGCTGCAGCCGTGATCGTCGGGTGGGACGTCGCGTTCACCCGTGACCGGCTGCAGGCGGCCGCCGAGGCCATCTGGAACGGCGCCCCACTCCTGGTGACCAGTGACGCCCGGAGGTTCGCCTCGGCCAGCAAGCCGATGGCAGGGGTCGGCGGGTTCATCGCCCAGGGGCTGGCCTACGTCACCGGCTGCACCTACGAGGTGCTGGGAAAGCCGTCCCCGGCAGCGATGGGCGTCGCCGCGCGACGCCTCGGTGTCAGCGCCGAGCGCGCCCTCGTGGCTGGCGATGACCTCACCCTAGAGGTCGCGATGGCGAAGGCTGCCGGCGCGTTGGGTGTGCTGGTGACCACCGGGATCCACGGGCTCGACGACGTCGCTGTGCTGGACGCTCACCTCGCGCCGGACCTCGTGGTGGACAGCCTGCTCGAGCTCGCGGAGCGGTTGACCACAGCCGACGCCCGCGCCGGTTCCGCGACCCGTCGGTCGGGAACGTGACCGTGGTGGCCTGCGGACGGGGCTCATTCCGCGTCGAGTGCTTTGACCAGCCGACGCATGGTGGCCTGCGCGTCACGGAGCTGGTCGGCGCCGACGGCGGCACCGATGCGCTCGGCCCACGGGGCCTGCGCGATGCTGATCCGTCGCACCGCCCAGTAGCCCGCCTCCGTGCACGCGAGCAGCTGGGCGCGGCGATGGGACGGGTTCGTCCGGTACTCCGCCAGGCCCCGCTCCACCAGGAGGTCGGCGATGCGACGTACTGCCTGCCGGCTCACGCCCATTCGTCGCCCGCACTCGGCGAGCGTGCGTGGCTCGTCGAGGACTCCGCCGAGCACCTGCCACCAGGCGGCCGTGATCTCTCCCTCGGCGGCCAGTCGCTGCGCGGCGTCCATGAGCGCCGTGTGCAGCCGAAAGGTCTCCAGGACCAGGTCGGTCATGGCCGCCCCCGTCGCGGAGACGGGAGGGTGCTCGGGCCAGGCCTCGCGTGGGGGAACGCTCACGAGGCCATGAGCACGGCGTAGCCGGACGGGTCGCCCCGGTGGAAGACGGCCTCGTAGGCCTCCAGCCTCTCCTCGGACATCAGGCCGAGCAGCCCGAGCGTCGCGCGGGCGAACTGGACGGGCGACTGGGGGCCGGCGGTCACGAGGCCGTCCTGAGCGACGGCGCGCTGGTCGACGTAGAAGGCCGCACCCGCGTAGCCAGTCGCTGTCAGCGCCTCGGGCGCGGCCGAGGTGTGCGGTCGACGGTCCAGCAGACCGGCGCGCGCGAGGGCCTCGGTGGCACCGCAGATGGCAGCGACGGGCACGCCGGTGTCCAGGAAGCGCGAGGCCACCTCCACGAAGGGTGCCTCCGCCTCGGGCTGCCACCCCAGACCGCCGGGCATCACGAGCAGATCGCTGTCGGCGGGGTCGAGGTCGCTCAGCGTGGTCTCCGGCACCCAACGCAGACCACCCATGGTGCGGACCGCGTCGGGCGTGGCTGCGACGCTGACGACCTTCCAGGGCTCACCGGTGAAGCGGCCGGTGTGGAGCTCGGTCACGAGGTGACCGGGTTCCCAGTCGGCGACCTGGTCGATCAGCATGAGGTGTGCGGTCCGAGTCATGACAACAGGTTCCCAATACGGCAAGGTGTTGTCAATCATTGCTTTGGCCCGTTCAGGCAAGCATCGGGTGAAGACCGAGTGAACGCACGGTGCCCCGGCGCGTCGTTCACCCCCGGTTCGCCGTCCGTACACCGGGACCCTGGAACCTCCCTGAGATGGATGGTCTCCGAACGGACCGGCGTCGCGGTGTCGTCGTGACGGCCGCAGGCCCGAACATGCGGGCGCTGACGCACGACGTGGTCAAGCCGGGGTTCCGGTCCTTCGCAGACCGCTGGGGATACGACCTGCGCACGGTCGACCTCCAGGTGGATGGTGCTCGGGCCGATGCGGCTGCCCAGCGAGCGAAGTGGTCCAAGATCGAGCTGCTGCGCGGAGCGCTGCGCGAGTATCCGCTCGCACTCTGGCTCGATGCCGACGTGCTCATCGCAAGAACCGACGAGGACATCGCCGCCCATCTGCATCCGGACCACTTCCAGGCGCTGGTGCTGGAGCAGGTGCCGGCTGAGCACCGCGTCAACCCGAACACCGGAGTGTGGCTGATGCGGTCGTGCCCGGCCGCCTTCGACTTCCTCGACGCCGTCGAGGCCGCCGGGCAGCAACCGGGACCGTGGGCGGACCAGGGAGCGGTTCTCGCCGCGCTGGGCTGGGACCGAGGGGACGAGAACTACCACTGGGCAGGACCCGGAGGCGGCAGCCGGTTCCTGGCCGGGACCAGCTGGCTGCCCGCCGGATGGAACCAGCCCTTCCTCGAGGGCCGCACCCCCGACGCCTGCTACAACGGAGCTGCTGACTCCTACGTCGGACGCCCGACCGTGCCCGACCCCTGCGCGATCCAGTTCATGGGCATGACCCCCACCGCCCGGCTGCACCACATGACGGCAGTCGCCGCCTCGCTCACCGGCGCAGCGGCTCAGCTGGTGTGACCGGCCCGGTGTGACCGCACTGGTGTGACCGCACTGGGGTCATCGGCCGTCACCGAGCAGCCCGCGCTCGTAGCCGGCCGCAACCGCGGCTGCGCGGTCGTTGACGCCGAGCTTGTCGTAGGTGTGGCCCAGGTGGGTCTTGACGGTGGCCTCGCTGACGAACAGGGCGCGGGCGATCTCACGGTTGGATCGACCGCGCGCGACGAGTGCGAGCACCTCACGCTCCCGGCTGCTGAGCTCTCCGACACCCGAGGACCTCATCCGCGAGACGACGCGGGTGGCGACCGCCGGCGACAGGACCGACTCACCGCTCGCCGCTGACCGGATCGCCGCGAAGAGCTCGTCGCGTGGCGCGTCCTTGAGCAGGTAGCCGGTGGCGCCCGCGTCCAGCGCCGCCATGATGTCGCGGTCGTTGTCGTAGGTAGTCAGCACCAGGACGTGGGCGCGCGCCCTGAGCCGCGCCAGCTCGGTGATCGCCTCGACACCGCCGCCACCGGACATCCGCAGGTCCATCAGCACGACGTCGGGGTCCAGCCGCTGCGCGAGCCGCACGGCCTCCGGCCCGTTGCTGGCCTCGCCCACGACGTCGAAGTCGGGAGCCGCTTCGCACATGCCGCGCAGTCCGTCGCGCACCACGGGATGGTCGTCGACGAGCAGCAGGGTGATCGGCCCGCTCACGGCTCACCCACGGCCGACCGCGGGCACGCGCAACGACACAGCGGTTCCCTGCCCTCGCTCCGACTCCACGACGAGGTCGCCGGCCAGCCGGGCGGCCCGTTGTCGCATCCCCAGCAGTCCTACGCCGCTGTCGGTCTCCGGGACCACGGCATCCGGGTCGAACCCGACCCCGTCGTCGCGAACATCGAGCGTCAGCTCGGATCCCATGTAGGACAGGGTCACTCCCACCCTGCTGGCACGCGCGTGCTTGCCGACGTTGGCGAGCGACTCCTGCGCCACGCGCAGCACCGTCGCGTCGATGTCGCGGTGCAGCTCCTCGGTGGCTCCGGTCACGACGACGTCAGCCGGGATCCCGGTGGCCCCGGACCAGTCGTCCACCAGGGCGCTCAGTGCGCCCTCCAGATCGGCCTCGTGCAGCCGGCGCGGCATCAGCCCGTTCACCGACCGGCGGGCCTCTCCGAGCGCCTCGCGGGCGAGCTCCGCGGCACGGTGGTGGTGGAGGCGGGCGCCGGCCCGGTCGACGGCATCGGCGGCGGCCTGCAGCTGGGTGATGACTCCGATCAGGCTCTGCGCGATGGTGTCGTGGATCTCCAGCGCCAGCCGCTCGCGTTCGTCCCGTACGCCGGCCCCCCGGGCCTGCTCGACCAGCCGGGCCTGCAGCTCGGCGTTCTCTGCGAGCGCCGCCTCCAGCCGCACGATGGTGTCGTCGCGCTCGTCCGCCAGCTGCGCCTGGTGGTCCGCGAGCCTGCCGAAGAACAGGGCGCAGCCGCTGTTCAGGGCGAAGAGGGCCACGAACGCCCCGACCTGCATCCAGCTCCGTGGTGGCAGTCCCCCCGACTGCGAGCCGGCCATCGTCACCGCGGTGGCCACCAGGACGACGGTCCCCCAGCGGCGCGACACGTAGAGGTGACCGTCGAAGTAGCCCGCCACCGCGAAGACCGCGAAGAACGGGTTGATCCAGGTCATGGCGAAGGCGAGCGCCCAGCGCACCGCGACGTACGCGTGACCCACCCCGTCATCGAGGGGGCGTCCCCACCGCAGGTCGACGCAGCCGAGGTGGAGCAGCCCCGCCAGAACTGCGAGCCCCACCAGCCAGGGCTTCGAGCCCGGACGGTCGAACAGGTCGGCGGTCAGGAGCGTCAGGGCGAGACCCAGGCCGAGCAGGACGTACGGCGCGCGGCGGAACACCGTCGACACCAGGAGGTCACCCCGGCTCACACCGCCGCGAAGACCGCGACCGCGCGCTCCCCCGAGCGTCAGCTCCGTCACACCGGGTCTCCTCTCACTCCCACCGGAAGTATCTCGCGGCGAGCGCCCCGAGAGCGAGCGTCCAGCCGAGGAGCACGAGGATGTGCACCAGGTCCGGCCAGGAGCCGAGACCCGCCTGGCCGAGCGCGGCGGCGGCGGCCCCGAGGGGCGTGGCCTCGACGATGTCCCGCAGCGTCCCGGGCATCGTCTGCACCGGCAGCCACACACCCGCGGTGAACATCATCGGGAAGGCGACCACCGTGCTCAGCGCGGCTGACGTCTTGCTGGTGCTCGCCAGGCCGGAGAGCAGTCCGCCGGCGGCCAGCAGGGCGACCAGGGCCAGGACGAGCACCAGCACGTAGGCGCCGGCCGATCCGGGGATCCTGACGTCGAACGCGACCCGGCCCACCACCAGAACCAGCGCGGCTCCGACGACCACGGCTCCCCCGTGCAGGACGTACTGCGCGGCCAGCAGGTGCCAGGGCTCGGCCGGGGTGGTCGCGATGCGCCGCAGGACCTGCTGCTCGCGGTAGGCCGACAGCACGGCCGGCATCGCCTGGATGGAGCTCATGATCGCGGCCAGCAGGATGGTGATCGGCACGTACAGGTCGACGACCCGCTGCCCGCCCAGGTCGGCGCTCGGCTCACGGAACGACGGGATGCACCCGAGGATCACCAGCAGCAGGACCGGGAAGGCCATGATCCAGAAGAGCGCACCGGGCTCGCGAAGGAAGAGCCGGGTCTCGGACCGGAGCACCGCTCGGGCCGGGCTGGTCATGACTGGGCTCCGACCAGGGCGAGGTAGGCGTCGTCCAGGGTCGACTCCGTCACCCGCAGCCTCTGGGGGCGTACGTCGAGCCGGTCCAGCAGGGCGAGCACGGCGAGAACCGCTGCGTCGTCGGCCGTGACCTCGAGGCGGTCACCGCTCATGCGGACGTCGGCCACCCCGTCGACCGCGGCCAGCCGTTCGACGTCGAGGGCCCCGTCCGGGGTGAACGCCATCACCGCCGGTGCGGCGGACCTCGCGACCAGGCCGTGCGGGGTGTCCAGCGCGCGGATGCGTCCGCCGTCGACCAGGGCCAGCCGGTCGCAGAGGTGCTGTGCCTCCTCCATCAGGTGGGTGACCAGCAGGACGGTGGTGCCGGCCTCGCGCACCTCCTGGACGAGCTCCCACACGTCGCGCCGCGATCGCGGGTCGAGTCCGGTGCTGAGCTCGTCGAGCAGGGCCACCCGTGGCCTTCCGACCAGCGCCAGCGCGATGGCCAGGCGCTGCTGCTGCCCTCCGGAGAGCTGCGCGTAGCGGGTGTCGAGCTTCGGTCCCAGCCCCAGTCGCTCGGCCATCGGGACCGGGTCGGCGGGCTGCTCGTAGAACGAGGCGAACACGTGCAGGGCCTCGCGCACCGTCAGCTTCGCCTGCAACCCGGCCTTCTGCAGCTGCACGCCGATGAGCCGGGTGGCGGACCTCCGGTCGGCCGCCGGATCGAGGCCGCCGACCCGCACCGTCCCGGCCGTCGGGCGTTGCAGCCCGGCGATGCACTCGACGGTCGTCGTCTTGCCCGCGCCGTTGGGACCCAGCAGCCCGAGGATCTCACCCTCCTGGACCTCCAGGTCGATCCCTGCGACAGCTGTCGTGTCGCCGTACACCTTGCGCAGTCCGCGCACCTCGATCATCGTCACCCCTCAACTGTGGCGACGTCCCGCGGGAGGCGGATCGACCAGCTGGCTGCAGCGGGAGGCCGATCGGATGATGGAGGAGGACGACCCTGCGCACAATTCGGTTGCCGTGGCCACTGAGCCCGGACAGGCTCGCGGGATGTCGCTCAGCCCCGTGCACCCACCCTTCGACCAGCTCATGGCGACCGCCGAGGAGGTCGCCGCGGCACGGCCCGAGGTGGACCTGGAGATGGCCCGCGAGGTGTTCCACGAGGCGGCGACCCTGCTCTACAACGGCCTGGCGCTCGACGGTCTGGACGAGCACGACGCCAGCGCCGTCGTCGCCGGGCTGTGCGTGGATCTCGTGGTCTCCGACCCCGGCGCCGCGGTGCGGGAGCGTTCCGCGGCGACGCTGGTGACCCCCGGAGACCTGCACGATCCGGAAGCCGTGTCCCGGGCCTACCTGATCGCAGCACAGATCATGCAGCTCTGAGCCCTCTGGAGCTGTCTCCGGACAGGTCAGGCGAGCGCCTCGGCCGTGCTCAGGGAGCCCTCGAACTGCCAGAGCGGGTTGGTGACCGAGATCCCGTCGGGGCCGACGATGCTGTGCTGCTCGTTGACCAGCTCTTCGCCGTCCGCGACATAGCTGCCGTCGGTCCGGACTTCGACGTGGTACCTCGCCCGCGCCGGTGTGTCGACACCATCGACCTGCCAGACGATCACGCACTGCCAGGTGTTCCCGGTGCCCGTGTCGCGCACCGAGGGCCCGCCCTGGTCGCAGGTGGCGCGGGCGGCCAGCTCGCGCGTGGTGACCGGTGGGTGACCCTGCAGGGCCTGCTGGCGGACGTAGAGGTGCGCGTACGTCGCCCCGATGGCTCCCTCGAGCCCGCCACCGGTCACGCCCGCCGCGCCGCACCCGGTCAGGGTCGTCGCCGCGAGCGCGGTGGCGACCGTGGTCACGGCCATGCCACGGGTCCTTCGAGGACTGGTCACTCGTGCCTCCGCACCGAAGAGGGGTCCGTCCGCGCTCTGGACGCTACGTCCCGCGAGCGACCACTCCAGGCGCCTGAGGTGAACTGTGGGTAAAGAGCCCACTACCCTGATGGGTCCCCTCGGTCTGCGGGATCCTTCACCGAGAAGTCGACTCCCCGCAACCTGTCGTTCGCCACCTGCGCCGAGCCTGGGCAGCCGAGACCGAGCGCGCAAGGAGCGACAACATGGCGGAGGAGAACCCACCCACCGTGGGAACAGGTGGCGGTGGCGGTGGCGGGACGTCGTACCGGCTCGACCGGCGGGCGCTGCTGCGGGGAGCGGCGGCCGGCGGCCTGGGCCTCGCACTCACGGGAGTGCCGGGTGTGCCCGCGCAGGCGGTCCCGCTGGTCCGGCGCAACCGACCGGCGCTGACCTCCGGGGTCCAGGCCGGTGACGTGTCGGCATCCTCGGGAACCGTCTGGACGCGCGCGGACCGACCGTCGCGGATGCTGGTCGAGGTGAGCACCCGGCCCGACTTCCGCCACGCGGAGTACGTGCGGGGTCCGGTGCTGAGCGCCCAGTCGGACTTCACGGGCAAGACGACGCTGCGCGGGCTCCCGTCCGGCTACGACGTCTACTACCGGGTCTACGCGGAGGACGAGCGAGGGCTGACGAGCGCCCCGGTGGGCGGCCAGTTCCGCACCGTCTCGAGGACGAGCCGCGACGTCACCTTCCTGTGGTCCGGCGACCTCGGCGGCCAGGGCTACGGCATCAACCCCGACATCGGCGGCTACCGGATCTTCGAGGCCATGAAGGGCCTGGATGCCGACTTCTACATCTGCAACGGCGACAACATCTACGCCGACGACCCGATCCCACCGACCATCGCGATGCCGGACGGCACGACGTGGCGGAACGTGACGACGGAGGAGAAGTCGAAGGTCGCGGAGACCCTGGCGGAGTACCGCGGGAACTACCGCTACAACATGCTGGACGACAACCTGCGCGCCTTCTACGCGAGCCTGGCCCAGATCCAGCAGTGGGACGACCACGAGACCCACAACAACTGGTATCCCGGCGAGATCCTCGACGACCCGCTGTACACCGAGAAGCGGGTGGACGTCCTGGCCCGTCGTGCGCGGCAGGCCTGGCACGAGTACACCCCCATCGCCAAGCGGTACGACGAGCAGCAGCGGATCTACCGCGTGCTGCACCAGGGACCATTGCTCGACGTCTTCGTGCTGGACATGCGGTGGTACCGCGACCCCAACTCCCCGAACCGGCAGGAGTTCAACGACGGAGGCATCCTGGGCCACGAGCAGGCCGCCTGGCTGAAGCGGGAGCTGGCTGCGTCCCGCGCCACCTGGAAGGTGATCTCGAACGACATGCCGTTGGGTGAGGTCGTCAAGGACGGCACGAACTTCGAGGCGGTGTCCCAAGGCGATCCCGGCCTGCCGCTCGGCCGGGAGCGCCAGATCGCGGATCTGCTGCGGCACCTCAAGCGCACCGGAGTGCAGAACACGGTGTGGCTGACCACGGACGTGCACTACACCGCGGCCCACTACTTCGACCCCGGCAAGGCGGCGTTCACCGACTTCGACCCGTTCTGGCAGTTCACGTCCGGGCCGCTCAACGCCGGCTCGTTCCCACCCGACGCGGTCGACGCCACGTTCGGGGCGCAGCAGGTCTTCGTGAAGGCTCCGCCCACCCCGAACGCGTCACCCGGGACGGAGTACCAGTTCTTCGGGCAGGTGGCGATCGACGGGGAGTCCGAGGCGCTCACGGTGAACCTCCGCGACAACGCCGGGACGGTGCTGTGGTCCACGACGCTGGAGGCGCAGTGAGGTCGGGCGGTTTGACACCCACTCGGACGGGCAGTAGACCACTGGTTGACGTTCGCCCCGGACCCCGGCGTACGGCGCATCGAAGCGCGCCTCACGACGGCTGGAAGGGTGGACGGGGTGGACGAGACCAGCACCACGACCAGGACGGAGTCGGCGAAGATCGAGGTGGATCCGCTGCACCTGGTCGTCGCGGGGACCTACGCGGACAGCAGTCTTGACGTCGTGCACGGCCGGCTGGACGAGGACCTGACGCTGAAGCTGCCCGGCAGCGACCGTGAGGCCCTGCGGCTGGCTACGCAGGGCGTCGTGCTGATCGTCAAGGAGGGCGTCGTCCTGGTCGCCTTCGGTGCCGGGTCGAGGGCACCGAACGGCCCTGACCGCACCAGCATCGCCACGCGTGTCGCCGAGCAGAGGAGACCATGATGAGAAGAGCAGCACTGAGACTCCTCGGCGTCGCCGTGGCTCTCCTGTTCACCGCCACCGGGCTGGCCTCCGCACAGCCCGTGGACCGGCACCACCCGACGAGGGACGGGCAGCTGGTCCGGGACTTCGGCGCGGTGGACCGCGACACCGCGTGGACGCTGGCCGACACGGTCCATCTCGACTTCCCGACCTTCCACACCGAGGGACTGGCGGTCACACCGGACCACCTGTTCCTCTCCGCGGTCGAGATCCTGGAGCCGACGCAGAAGTACCCCACTCCCGTGGACGGCTACGACCGGACTCCGGGCAAGGGCATCGGTCACCTGTTCGTGATGGACCGCTCGGGGCACCTGCAGAAGGACATCGTCCTGGGTGAGGGCGACCGCTACCATCCCGGCGGCATCGACTTCGACGGGCGGAACGTGTGGGTGCCCGTGGCGGAGTACCGCCCCGACAGCAGCGCCATCGTCTACCGCGTCAACGCCACGACGCTGCGCGTCAGCAGGATGTTCGACGTCGACGACCACATCGGCGGCCTGGTCTGGGACAAGGAGGGGCATCGCCTGGTGGGCGACACCTGGGGCTCGCGTCGCTTCTACGAGTGGAGCCTGGACGGACGCCAGCTGGACACCTGGACGAACACCAGCTACTTCATCGACTACCAGGACTGCCAGTACGTGCCCGCCTCGAAGATGCTGTGCGGCGGAGTGACCAACCTGCCGCAGACCCCAGCGGCGGGTGGGTCCACCGCCGTCTACGAGCTGGGCGGTCTGGCGTTGATCGACCTGCACACGCACCGGACGATCCGCGAGGTCCCCCTCCAGCTGTGGTCCACCGCGCAGCACGTCATCACCAGGAACCCGCTGAAGCTGGCGGCCCAGGGACCGACCCTCGACCTGTGGGCGGCGCCCGACAACGGCGACGAGGGCAACGGCACCGAGCTGCTCCACTACCGGGCCACGGTTGTTCCCTCGTCCCGGTGACAGCGTTCACCGAGGCGTCGACCGCAGGACACCTCACCCGCCCACCGTGGGGGGCATGACCGACCGGATGTTCCTCTCCCTGCTGTGGGCACTGCAGCGCCTGCTCGCCCTCCAGACGCGCCTCACCCGTTCCCGCACCACGGACGAGGTGGAGCCAGTCCTCCTCCCCCACTGACCGGTCCGTCCCCTCCACGCCTGCCACCCCGGCGGAGCGCGACGGACGGCCACCGGTGCCCCGGCCGAACGGCTAGGATCCGAGGTCAGTCTGCAGGGAGGGACGGGTGATGACGGACCAGGCCGGCGACCGGTCGGGTGGCTCGATGGGCGTGTCTGCAGCCGCTCCGGAGGCACACCCTCCGAGGTCGGGAGCCCTCGAGCCGGAGCAGGTCCCCGGTCCCGCGGACCCCCCGGAGCCGACTGCGGCTGCCGAGCCGGTGGTCGTGCCCCGCTGGGTGCAGCCCGTCGTCGTCGCGGTGGCCCTGTTCGCACTGGCCGGCGTCGCCCAGGCGGCCGCGCCGGTCGTCCTGCTGTTCCTGGTCGCTGCCGTCGTCGCCCTCATCATCAACCCGCTGGTGACCCTGCTGCAGCGGGCCCGGATCCCACGCGGCATCGCGATCGCAGTGGTGTTCGCGCTGTTCTTCGCCGTGGTGGCCGGGGCCGTGGCGCTGCTGGTCCGTCCGGTGACCACCCAGGTGACGGCCCTCGAGGACGACCTGCCCCGGCTGGTGGCCTCGGCCAACTCCTCGCTGGCCGGCTTCCAGGGCTGGCTGGACGACCGAGGCGTCGACATCCAGGTCAAGCGTCCCGGGGAGTCGGCGCTGCAGACCCTGCAGACCACCGCCCTGCGCGGGTCCACCGATGTCGTCACGTTCACCCGGCAGCTCGTCACCCTGGTGGCGGAGGCCGGCTTCCTACTGATCCTGATCCTGGTGATCTCCGTCTACATGCTGTTGTACGGCGAGCAGATCGGCGCCCTGACCCGCCAGCTGATGCCGCCCGGCAACGGGTCCCTGGAGGACGACTACCCGACGGGCGTGCAGCGGGCTGTCTTCGGCTACGTGCGCGGACAGGTGCTCTTCAGCTTCGTGATGGGCCTCAGTGCCGGCGTGTGCCTGTGGCTGTTCGGTGTCCTGGAGATCTTCCCCGCGGGCCGGTCCTACGCCGTGTTCTTCGGCGTCTTCTACGGGCTGATGGAGCTGATCCCCTACCTCGGCCCGGTCCTGGGCTCGCTGCCGCCGATCCTCGTGGCGCTCTTCCAGGGAGAGCCGCTGACGGCGCTGTGGCTGGTGCTGCTCTTCGTCGTCCTGCAGCAGGTCGAGGGACACGTCGTGGTGCCGATGGTGTTCGGGCACAGCCTGCGGATCAACCCGCTCCTGGTGATGTTCGCGCTCCTGCTGGGCGGCCACCTCCAGGGCATCCCCGGAGCGCTGCTCGCGCTGCCCCTGGCGGCGATCGCCAAGGAGACGGTCGTCTACCTGCGCCGGCACCTCGTGATGGAGCCGTGGGGCACCCCGAGCGCCGCCAGCCTGCGCTCCCGACCCACCCCGGGCACGGCACCGACGCCCGGGCCGGACACCCGCGGCACGCCCTGGGCGGTGCTGACGGTGTCGCGACTGCGCGAGCGCTGGGCCCGCAGGCGCGCTCAGGACCGGGTGGACGAGTCGACGTAGGCGTCGATCTCGGCGAGGATCCTGCCCTGGTCCGGCTCCGGCATGAACGACGCCCGGACAGCGGTGCGCGCCAGGTCCGCGATGCCGTGCTCGTCGAGCCCGAGCAGGTCCGCGGCGATCTGGTACTCCGCGTTCAAGGTGGTGCCGAACATCGGCGGGTCGTCGCTGTTGACCGTCACGGTGACGCCCGCGTCGTACAGCTGGCGGATGGGGTGGTTCTCGAGCCGGTCCACGGCCCGGGTGGCGATGTTCGACGTCGGGCACACCTCGAGCGGGATGCCCTGCTCGACGAGGTAGTCGAGCAGCTCGGGATCCTGCACGGCTGAGGTGCCGTGCCCGATCCGCTCGGCGCCGAGGTCCCGCAGCGCGTGCCACACGGTCTGCGGCCCGGTCGTCTCCCCCGCGTGCGGCACGCTGTGCAGGCCCGCCGCGCGCGCCCGGGCGAAGACGTCTGCGAACTGCGGACGGTCGACGCCCACCTCGGGGCCGCCCAGGCCGAAGCCGACCAGGGTGTCCGGTCCGTGCTGCAGCGCGTAGCCGACGGTGTCCTCGGCCGAGGGCAGGCCGGACTCGCCGGGGATGTCGAAGATCCAGCGCAGCACGATGCCGTGGTCGCGCTCGGCGGCCACCCGCGCGTCCTCGACCGCCTCGACGTAGGCCTCGATGGGGATGCCGGTCTGGACCGACGTCCACGGCGTGAGCGTGAGCTCGGCGTAGCGAATGTTCTGTGCCGCCATGTCGGTGGCGACCTCGTAGGTCAGCAGCCGGATGTCCTCGGGCTCCCGCAGCAGGTCGACGACGGCGAGGTAGACCTCGATGAAGTGGGCGAAGTCGCGGAACGTGTAGAAGTCGCGCAGCGCGTCGAGGTCCGAGGGCACCGGCCCGGGGTGGCGGGCGGCGAGCTCGGAGACGATGCGCGGTGAGGCCGAGCCGACGTGGTGGACGTGCAGCTCCACCTTGGGCAGCCCGGCCACGAACCCGGCGTACGGCGTGGGGGAGCCCGTCGCGGCTCCCGAGGGTGAGGACATGGACGAGAGGCTAGCCCGCCGCGATCGCCTTCTCGATCATGGTGACCAGCTGGCCGGTGGACTGGTAGTTCAGGGTCTTCCCGTCGATGGACACCGTCGGCGTGCCGGTCACGCCGGCCTTGGATGCCTTGTCGGTGACGTTCGTGACCCACTGCTCGAACTTCCGGTCCTTGATCCCGCTCTGGACCTCGGACTTCTTGGCCCCGGCCTGGACCGCCAGGTCGGCCAGCTTGTTGTCGCTGAGCCCGGCGCTGCCCTCGGCGGGCTGGTTCTCGAACAGCAGGTCGTGGAACTTCTTCGCGACCGTCGGTCCGGAGGCGTCCAGCACCACCGCCTGCGCGTTGGCCGCGCGGGTGGAGTAGTCGGTGGTCGAGCTGCGGTCCAGGAAGTTCAGCACGTGGTACTGGAACTGCACCTTGCCCGCGTCGACGTCCTTCTGGAAGGCGGTGCGGCTGGCCGCCTCGAACTGACCGCAGAAGGGGCAGATGAAGTCCTCGTAGACGACGACCTTGACCGGCGCGGAGTCCGGTCCACTGGGCATCGCGTAGCCGGTCACCGCACCCTTGGGAGCGGTCGAGGAGTTGCCGCTGGTGTCGTTCGCGGACTGTGCGAGGTAGACGATGACGCCGATCAGCACCAGCACGACCACCCCGACGGTCGCGACGACGAGCCCACGGCGCCTCCGCTCCTTGAGCTCCTGCTCCCGGCGGATCGCTGCCGCGCGGGCGGACGCCGCCGTCGACTCGGCTCTGCGTGTCGCTGTCGATCTCTTCTTGGCCATCAGGTGGAGCCTACGTCTCTCGGGTCGGTGTCAGGGGGATTGGGAGCAGCCGCCGGTCCAGCGACCACGGGGTCGACGGCCGCCATACCAGCCAGGCACTGAGCAGCAGGAGCCCGACGTCGCGGGCGATGTCCCACGGGTAGGCGGCCGTCGCGTTGGCCGCAGGCCCTCCCCCGCCGCCGAAGCAGCCACACTCGATCGAGAGGCCACGCGCCCAGGCGGAGCTGATGCCGACCACGAACGCAGCCAGCATCAGCACCGAGACGGTGGCCGTCACGCGGGTCAGGAACCCGGCCAGCAGCGACAGCCCGACGACGATCTCCAGGGCCGGGAGGGCATGCCCGACGAGCGGTACGACGGCCTCCGGGAGGATCTTGAAGGCGCGCACCGCGCGGACGTTGCCGCTGGGGTCCGGAAGCTTGAGCACCCCGGCGACGACCCAGACGCCTCCGACGACCAGTCGGGCCAGCACGCCGAGCACCGCTGGGGCGCGCTCGCTCCACGCATCGGCTCTGGGGTGCATGGATCAACTGTAGGAAGGATCTCTGAGAGCAGACTGAGTAGTGTGCAAGACGTGAACGACCGACTGGTGTGGATCGACTGCGAGATGACCGGCCTCAGCCTCCGTGACGACGCGCTGATCGAGGTCGCCGCGCTCGTCACGGACTTCGAGCTCCAGGTCATCGGGGACGGCGTGGACGTCATCGTCAAGCCGCCGCCCGAGGCGATGGAGCAGATGGACGACTTCGTCCGCACGATGCACACGTCGTCGGGCCTCCTGGAGGAGCTCGAGGCCGGCGTACCGCTCGACGAGGCGGAGCAGCAGGTACTCGCCTACATCAAGGACAGCTGCCCGGCGGGCAGCAGGCCTCCGCTGGCGGGGAACACCGTCGCCACCGACCGCTCGTTCCTGGCCCGGGACATGCCGGAGCTGGAGTCGTTCCTGCACTACCGCATCGTGGACGTGTCCTCGATCAAGGAGCTGGCTCGCCGGTGGTTCCCGCGTGCCTACTTCAACGCGCCGGCCAAGTCCGGCAACCACCGGGCGCTGGCCGACATCCAGGAGAGCATCGAGGAGCTGCGCTACTACCGGGCGGCCGTCTTCGTGCCTTCCCCGGGACCCGACTCCGAGGCCGCCCGCGCGCTCGCCCAGGAGCACGGCGGGTCGCTCACCGGGGCCACTGCCCCCGGTCCGGAGGCGGGCGGGGAGCCGCTACACTAATCGCTGCTTCGGCAGTACATGGTGGGCGTAGCTCAG
>CAXSHL010000086.1:2029-16911 GCA_964237315.1 uncultured Nocardioidaceae bacterium | reverse complement strand
CGACCGGCTGCGGCAAGACCTACCTCGCCCAGACGATGGCCCGGATGCTCAACGTGCCGTTCGCGATCGCGGACGCGACTGCGCTCACCGAGGCGGGCTACGTCGGCGAGGACGTCGAGAACATCCTGCTCAAGCTGATCCAGGCGGCCGACTACGACGTCAAGAAGGCCGAGACCGGGATCATCTACATCGACGAGATCGACAAGGTCGCCCGCAAGGCGGAGAACCCCTCCATCACCCGTGACGTCTCCGGGGAGGGGGTCCAGCAGGCGCTGCTGAAGATCCTCGAGGGCACCACCGCGTCGGTGCCGCCACAGGGCGGGCGCAAGCACCCGCACCAGGAGTTCATCCAGATCGACACCACCAACATCCTGTTCATCGTGGGTGGCGCCTTCTCCGGGCTCGAGCACATCGTTGAGCAGCGGATCGGCAAGAAGACCCTCGGCTTCGGTGCCAGCATCCCGAGCAAGGAGGAGAAGGAGCTCGAGAAGATCTTCTCCAACGTGATGCCCGAGGACCTCCTCAAGTTCGGGCTGATCCCCGAGTTCATCGGCCGGCTGCCGGTGATCGCGACCGTCGACAAGCTCAACCGCGAGGCGCTCGTGCAGATCCTCACCGAGCCGCGCAACGCGCTGGTGAAGCAGTACCAGAAGCTCTTCGACCTCGACGGGGTCGAGCTGGAGTTCACCGACGACGCCATCGAGGCGGTCGCCGACCTGGCGATGATGCGCGGCACCGGCGCCCGCGGCCTGCGCGCGATCATCGAGGAGGTGCTCCTCCACGTGATGTACGACGTCCCCTCCCGCGAGGACATCGCCAAGGTCGTGGTGAACGCCGAGGTGGTCAACCACAACGTCAACCCGACGCTGGTCCCGCGCGAGCCCGAGGCGAAGAAGAAGAAATCGGCCTAGCGCCGGCACCAGCCACCCCAACCCCTCCGCGGCCCCGCCATGGACATCGCGGAGCTCGTCGAGTTCGTCCGCTCCCGAGGGCTCGCAGTGGTCGCCACCCAAGCGTCGGACGGATCCCCCGAGGCGGCACTCGTCGGGGTGGCGGCGACGGACCTCGGCGAGATCGTCTTCGACACCGCCCGCACCTCACGCAAGTGCCGCAACATCGAGGAGCACCGACGGGTCGCGCTGGTGGTGGGCTGGGACGACGAGGTCACCGTGCAGTGCGAGGGCGACGCGGTGCTGCTGAGCGGTGCCGAGCGCGAGCGGTGCCTGACGGCCTACCTCGCCCAGTTCCCTGACGGGGCCGCCCGCGCCGCCGACCCGGAGATCGTGCACGTGGCCGTCCGGCCGCTCTGGCTTCGGCGCTCGGACTTCCGTCAGGCGTCCTTCGGAGTCGAGGAGAGCTCGTGGGAGTGACGCTGCGCCCCCCGCTCAACCTGGTCCACACGGGCCGGGTCGCGGGCAGGTGATCAGGCGGGAGGCTCGAGAGCGAGCTCGGCGTCGACCGAGACCTCGGGGGCGTCGGTCCCGGTGAACGTCAGCGGCCCGGAGATCTTGCCCGCGGCCCGGAGGTCGTCGCAGGCCTGCTGCGCCAGCGCGACCGCCGCCTCGGGGCCCGTCACCGTGGCCCGGGACAGCTCTGTGCGCATGGAGACCTTGGCCGTCGACTTCGCGCCGCGGATGCCGCGCAGCGTGGCGGCGACCGCCCCGAGCATCGCCGGATCCGCACCGTCCGCCCCGGCAGCGAGGTCGGAGGAGGTGGGCCAGGACGACCGGTGGATCGAGCCCTCCTGCCACCAGGACCAGACCTCCTCGGTGACGTAGGGCAGGAACGGTGCCAGCAGCCGCAGCTGCACGTGCAGCGCGATCGCCAGCGCGGCCTTCGCCGAAGCGGCAGCGTCGTCGCCGCGGACGCCGTACGCCCGCTCCTTGACCAGCTCGAGGTAGTCGTCGCAGAACTCCCAGAAGAACTTCTCCGCCACCTCCAGCGCCGTCGTGTAGTCGTAGCCCGAGAACGCCTCCGTGGCGCGATCCACCGTGAGGCCGAGACCGGCCAGCATGGCCCGGTCCACGGGCTCGGTCACCGACGAGGCGTCCACCTCGGTGGCGCCGACACTGGAGAGCACGAACTTCGAGGCGTTGAGCACCTTCATCGCCAGCCGCCGGCCGACCTTCATCTGGGTCTCGTCGAAGGGTGAGTCCATCCCCGGCCGGGCCATCGCAGCGCGCCAGCGCACCGCGTCGGTGCCGAACCGCTCGAGGATCTCGTCGGGCACCACCACGTTGCCCTTGGACTTCGACATCTTCTTGCGGTCCGGGTCGAGGATCCAGCCGGACACCATCGCGTGTGTCCACGGCACCTGGCCGTGCTCGAAGTGCGAGCGGACCACCCGGGAGAACAGCCAGGTCCGGATGATGTCGTGGGCCTGGGTGCACAGGTCCATCGGGAACACCCGCGCGAACAGGTCGGGGTCGCTCTCCCAGCCGCCGGCGATCTGGGGCGTCAACGAGGACGTCGCCCAGGTGTCCATCACGTCGGGGTCGCCCAGGAACCCACCGGGGACGCCGCGCTGGTCCTCGGCGTAGCCACGCGGCGCGTCCGTGGACGGGTCGACCGGCAGCTCCTCCTCGGCAGGCAGCAGCGGGTGCTCGTAGTCGGGCTCACCGTCGCCGTCGAGCGGGTACCACGCCGGGAACGGGATGCCGAAGTAGCGCTGGCGGGAGATCAGCCAGTCGCCGTTCAGGCCGCCCACCCAGTTCTCGTAGCGGCTGCGCATGTGGGCGGGCACCCAGGTGATGCTCGCCGCGTCCTCGACCAGGTCCCGCCGGAGCTCGGTGTCGCGGCCGCCGTTGCGGATGTACCACTGGCGGGTGGCGACGATCTCCAGCGGCTTGTCGCCGTTCTCATAGAAGCTCGTCATCCGGGTGGTCGGCGTCGGCTCGCCCTCGAGGTCACCGTGCTCGCGCAGCAGCCCGACCATCGCCTCGCGCGCCGAGAAGGCCGTCTTGCCCGCCAGCTCCTGGTACGCCGCCGCTGCCTGCTCGGAGTCCAGCCAGCCAGGAGTCTCGCGGCTCAGCCGCCCGTCGCGCCCCACGACCGTGCGGACCGGCAGCGCCAGCTCGCGCCACCAGGTGACGTCGGTGAGGTCTCCGAACGTGCAGCACATCACCAGCCCGCTGCCCTTGTCCGGCTCGGCCGCGGGGTGCGCGAGCACCGGGATCTCGACGCCGAACACCGGGGAGGTGACCGTCGTCCCGAACAGTGCCCGGTAGCGCTCGTCGTCGGGGTGGGCGATCAGCGCGACGACGCTGGGGATCAGCTCGGGTCGGGTGGTCTCGATCGCCACCGGCTCACCGGCGGAGCGGTGGAAGAGCACCCGGTGGTAGTGGCCGGGATACTCCTGCGCCTTGAGCTCGGCCTGCGCCACGGCGGTCTGGAAGGTCACGTCCCACAGGGTGGGTGCCTCCTGGAGGTAGGCCTCACCCCGGGCGAAGTTGCGCAGGAACGCGCGCTGGGAGGCGACCCTGGCCTTGCGACCGATGGTCGTGTAGTGCTGCTTCCAGTCCACGGACAGGCCGAGGGTCCGCCACAGCGACTCGAAGACCTGCTCGTCCTGGTCCACCAGCCGCTCGCACAGCTCGACGAAGTTGGGCCGGCTCACCGGCAGCTGACGCTTGGGATCGGGCTTCGCCGGCGGCACGAAGTCGGCGTCGTAGGGCAGGGACGGGTCGCAGCGCACGCCGAAGTAGTTCTGCACCCGGCGCTCGGTGGGCAGGCCGTTGTCGTCCCACCCCATCGGGTAGAAGACCTCCTTGCCGCGCATCCGCTGGAAGCGGGCGATGAGGTCGGCGTGGGTGTAGGAGAACACGTGCCCGACGTGCAGCGACCCGGAGACCGTCGGGGGAGGGGTGTCGATGGAGAACACCTCGGCACGGGTCTTCGACCGGTCGAAGGCGTAGGTGTCCTCGGCCTTCCAGCGGGCCGACCAGGTGGCCTCCAGGCCCTCGAGCGCCGGCTTGTCCGGTACGACGACGGCCGGGGCGGTCGTCGTCGTGGACAGGTCGGGGCTCAGCCGCTCGGTGGTCACAGCCGGGAATTCTACGGGCGGCCGGCATCCGCCGCGAACGCGTTGGGTCGGACCCCGACCGTAGACTCGGAGCACCATGTCCGAGACCCCCTCCGCCGCCGCGGCGACCCCCACGGTGTCGACGTACGCCGAGGCCGAGCGCGCCCTGCTGGCCCGCTGGCCCGAGACCAGGCTGGAGCCGTCACTGGACCGGATCGCCGCCCTCACCGAGCTGCTCGGTGAGCCGCAGCGGACCTACCCCGTGCTGCACCTGACCGGGACCAACGGCAAGACCAGCACCTCCCGGATGGTGGACACCCTGGTCCGCGCCCTGGATCTGCGGACCGGGCGGTTCACCAGCCCGCACGTGGAGTCGATGACCGAGCGGATCTCCCTCGACGGCGAGCCGCTCACCGAGGAGCAGTTCGTCGACGCCTACAACGACGTGGCCGCCATCGCCGCCCTCGCCGACGAGGAGGCCACGCACCCGCTGTCGTTCTTCGAGATGACGGTCGCGATGGCCTACGCGGCCTTCGCCGCGGCCCCGGTCGACGTGGCGGTCGTCGAGGTCGGGATGGGCGGCGCCTGGGACGCCACGAACGTCGCGGACGCCAGCGTGGCGGTCATCCTGCCGGTCGCGGTCGACCACAGCGCCTACCTCGGGTCCCGTCCGGTCGACATCGCCCGGGAGAAGGTCGGCATCATCAAGCCGGGCTCGCGCGTGGTGTGCGCGGCCCAGAGCGACGACGTGGCCGAGGTGGTGGCCGAGCGCGTGGCGGAGGTCGGCGCCACCCTCTACCTCGAGGGCCGGGACTTCGGCGTCCTCCAGCGGGTGCCGGCGGTCGGTGGGCAGTTGCTGCGGCTGCAGGGCCTGCGTGCGGAGTACGACGAGGTCTTCCTGCCGCTCTACGGAGCCCACCAGGGCCAGAACGCCGCCGTCGCGCTGGCGACCGTCGAGGCGTTCGTCGGCGAGGACCCGCTCGACGCGGACCTGGTCCGGGCCGCCTTCGAGGAGGTGACCTCGCCGGGCCGGCTGGAGATCATCCGTCGCAGCCCCGCGATCGTGCTCGACGCGGCGCACAACCCCCACGGCGCGGCCGCGGTCGTGGACGCGCTGGAGGACTCCTTCACCTTCGACCCGCTGATCGGCGTGGTCGCGGTGATGGCGGACAAGGACTACGAGGGGCTGCTCGCCACCTTCGAGCCTGCGATGGCGGCGATCGTGTGCACGCAGAACGGGACGCCTCGCGCGCTGCCGGCCGACCGGCTCGCCGAGGTGGCGCGCGGCGTCTTCGGCATCGACCGGGTCTACGTCGCACCCCGCCTCGACGACGCCATCGAGCAGGCGGCGACGCTTGCCGAGGAGGGCGGCGTGTTCGGTGAGGCGATCGGCTCCGGAGGCGTGCTGATCACCGGCTCGGTGGTCACCGTCGGCGAGGCGCGCACCATGCTCAAGCGCCGGGAGCGGACGTGAGGCGCTCCACCCAGCGGTCGATGTGCGCCGCCATCCTGGTCCTCGAGGCCATCGTGCTGTTCCTCACCGGGGTGGTGACGATCGGGACGACCGACCTCGGCGCCGGCAGGTCGGTGCTGCTGGGCGTCGGGCTCGCGGTGCTGTGCCTGGTGGCCGCCGGGATGCTCGGCCGCCGGGGCGGGTATCCGCTCGGCTGGCTGGTGCAGGTGGTGTCGGTGGCCCTGGGTCTGGTGGTCGGCGTGATGTTCTTCATCGGCGCCCTGTTCGCCGTGCTGTGGGCCACGGCGTACGTCCTGGGGGAGAGGATCGACCGGGAGAAGGCCGAGCGCCAGGTGGCCGAGGCCCAGTGGCGGGCCCAGCAGAGCCGGGCCTCGGATGCCTGAGCGGCAACGGGTCACCGGCATCGGCGGGTTCTTCTTCCGGGCGACGGATCCCGCTGCGCTCGGCAGCTGGTACGCCGAGCAGCTCGGCGTCGAGCCCCCGCCCGAGTCCTACGGCGGGTCGTCGTGGTGGCAGCAGGCCGGTCCTACCGCGTTCGCGCCGATGGCTGAGGGCATCCCCTACGTCTCGGGTGCCGGCTGGACCCTGAACCTCCGCGTGGACGACCTGGACGCGATGGTGGCCCAGCTGAGGGCCGCCGGCGTCGAGGTGCAGGTGGACGACGAGGTCTACCCGAACGGGAGGTTCGCCGACCTCCGGGACCCCGAGGGCAACGGGGTGCAGCTGTGGCAGCCGGCCGGCGCCGACGCGCAGGGGCCGGACGGCGGGTAGCCCCGGCCGGTGTGCGCGTGAGCGTCCGGACTCCCTAGGCTGAGCGCCATGTCCCAGCGCACCCTCGTCCTGCTCAAGCCCGACACCGTCCGACGCGGCCTGGTCGGCAACGTGCTCTCGCGGTTCGAGGCCAAGGGGCTGAGCATCGTGACCCTCCAGATGCGGGTGGTGGACCGCGAGCTCGCCGACCGGCACTACGCGGAGCACGTCGACAAGGCGTTCTACCCGCCGTTGCGCGACTTCGTCACCTCGGGCCCCATGGTGGCCGCGATCCTGGAGGGCGACGAGGCGGTCGAGGTCGTCCGGGCGGTCAACGGCGCGACCGACGGACGCAAGGCCGCCCCCGGCACCATCCGCGGGGACCTCTCCCTGTCCAACCGCGAGAACCTGGTGCACGGCTCGGACTCCCCGGAGTCGGCCGAGCGCGAGATCGCCATCTGGTTCCCCGAGCTCTGAGCATCGAGCTCTGAGCACCGAGCTCCGAACACCGGGCTCCGAACACCGGGCTCTGAGCATCGGGCCCTGAGCATCGGGGACCGACCCGGAGATCAGGCCAGCAGGGTGGCGGCACGGCCGAGCAGCTGCACCCCCCACGCCGCCAGCAGCGCGGCGCAGGCCAGGCTGACGAGCCGGCTGGCGCGCGGCCGGACCAGCTGTCCACCCCAGGCCGCGGCAGCGGACAGGCCGACCGCCCACACCAGCACGCTGAGCGCGTAGGCGCCGGCGACCATCGCCAGCTCCGGGACCGTCGGCGCCCGTCCCAGCTGCTCACCGATCATCGACTGCACCGCCGCCCAGAAGACCACCGTCAGCGGGCTGCTGAGCGCCAGCGCCGCGCCCAGCACCAGACCCCAGCGAGGCGAGGGCAGGTGCGGACCGGCGACCCTCCGGGGTGGGGGTCGCAGGATCTGCCATGCAGTCCACAGCAGCGCGGCGCCGCCCAGCAGCATGCAGGCCGGTCCCGCCAGGGTGGTGTGCGCACCGAACGCCAGGGCGACGGCGGCCACGCCCACCCACGCCGCGTCGCCGAGGAGCGCACCGAGCTGCAGGGTCACCGCCGGGACGAACCCGTGCCGCAGGCCGCGGCGGACGGTCTCGACGTTCAGGGCTCCCGGTGCTGCAGAGAGCCCGAGCCCGAGCAGGAACAGCAGTGCCAGCGAGGCGGGGGTCATGGCAGCCAATCCGGTGGTCCGTGGGGGGTCCTGCCCACGAGGAGCCCCCGGCGGCTCCGGTGATACCCGGGTGCCGGGCCGGCAGTGGGCCGTCAGGGCTGTCACCATGTCGCCATGTCCGTCCCCGGCTCCGACCCTGGTCCCGCGCCCTCCCCGCCCGCCGTGCCCTCGCTGCTCTCACCGACCGCCCGCAGCACGCCCCGCCGGGAGAAGGAGCGCGCCCAGACCGACCGCGCCACCCTGTACGACGTCCTGGACGCGTCCCTGGTCTGCCACCTCGCCGTCGTCGTGGACGGGGTGCCGCTCGCCCTGCCGACGGTGTTCGGGGTGGACCTCGACGGCCCGGACGCGGGCGGGACGCTCTACCTGCACGGCTCGGTCGCGTCGCAGAGCCTCGTGCAGGGACCCGAGCAGGACGTCAGCGTCACCATGACGGTCCTGGACGGGATCGTGCTCGCCCGCTCGGGCTTCATGCACTCGATGAACTACCGCTCGGCGGTGGTGATCGGCCGCCCGCGGGTGGTCACCGACGAGGCCGAGCGCTCGCACGCCCTCGACGTGCTGGTGGACCACGTGACTCCGGGCCGCGCCGCCGAGCTGAGACGGCCGACCCGCAAGGAGCTGGCCGCGACCGCGGTGCTGGCGCTGTCGCTCGAGGAGGCCTCGGTCAAGCGCCGCACGGGTGACCCCCAGGACGAGGACTTCGACGTCGAGGCCGGAGGAGTGTGGGCGGGGGTCGTCCCGCTGCGGACCCGCGCCGGTGATCCGGTGACCTCGGCCGACGTGGTCGACGTACCGCTGCCCGAGCACGTGCGGCGCCGGGCCGCGGACCTCGCCTGAGGGTCGGCAACCGGGCGCACGACCGATCCTCCGGGACCCCTGTGACTCGTGTGGTCAGCGTGTCGCACGGTGCTGCAGAGGCGTCCCGCTCCTACGCTGTGCTGACGGCGACGAGGGGGAGAGGCACGGATGGCGAACAGCCTCATCGGCCGGGACATGGCCGTCGACCTCGGCACCGCCAACACCCTGGTCTACGTGCGCGGCAAGGGGGTGCTGCTCGACGAGCCCTCGGTCGTGGCGCTGAACGCGTCGAGCGGAGAGATCCTCGCCGTCGGGCACGAGGCCAAGCGGATGATCGGCCGCACCCCCGACAACATCACCGCCATCCGGCCGCTCCAGGACGGCGTGATCGCCGACTTCGAGGCGTGCGAGCAGATGCTGCGCTACTTCATCCAGCAGGTGCACCGCCGGCGCTACTTCGCCAAGCCGCGGCTGGTCATCTGCGTGCCGAGCGGGATCACCGCGGTCGAGCAGCGCGCCGTCAAGGAGGCCGGCTACCAGGCCGGCGCCCGCCGGGTCTACATCATCGAGGAGCCGATGGCCGCCGCGATCGGCGCGGGTCTGCCGGTGCACGAGGCGACCGGCAACATGGTCGTGGACGTCGGCGGCGGCACGACCGAGGTGGCGGTCATCTCCCTCGGCGGGATCGTGACGAGCCTGTCGGTGCGGGTCGCGGGTGACGACCTCGACCAGGCGATCATCGCGTGGATGAAGAAGGAGTACTCCCTGATGCTCGGGGAGCGCACCGCCGAGGAGATCAAGATGACCGTCGGCTCGGCGTTCCCGATGTCGAGGGAGCCCGAGGCGGAGGTGCGCGGCCGGGACATGGTCGGCGGCCTGCCCAAGACGGTCGTCGTCTCCGCCGCCGAGGTGCGGATGGCCCTCGAGGAGTCCCTGCACGCCATCGTCGACGCGGTGCGCACCACGCTCGACCAGACGCCGCCCGAGCTCGCCGGCGACATCATGGACCGTGGCCTCGTCCTCACGGGCGGAGGCGCTCTCCTGCGCGGCCTCGACGAGCGGATCCGGCACGAGACCGGGATGCCGGTGCACATCGCGGACGAGCCGCTGCAGTCGGTCGCCATGGGTGCCGGCAAGTGCGTCGAGGAGTTCGACGCGCTCCAGCAGGTGCTCGTCTCCGAGCCCCGGCGATAGGGAGGGAGTGCATGCGAGCCGGGATCCGACACGAGCTGCGCTCCGCGCCGCCCGGGCGACGTCCCTCCCGCACCGTCCTGATGCTGCTGCTGCTCGCCTGCTTCACGATCATCACCCTCGACGCTCGGGGCGGCGACAGCTCGCCCGTCGACCCGCTGCGCTCGGCCGCCGGAGACGTGTTCGGGCCGGTCGAGAGCGGCACCGCGGCCGCCGTACGCCCGTTCGCGGCGGTGCCCGACCACTTCCGCACCACGGCTGCGCTGCGTCAGCAGGTCACCGACCTCGAGGCGAGGAACTCCCAGCTGCGGACCCGGCTCGCGGGCACCGCGCTGGACCGCAACCGGGCCGCCGAGCTCGACGGGCTGCTGGCCAGCTCGAGGAGGACCGGCTACGCACTCGTGCCGGCCCGGGTGGTCGCGATGGGGCCCGCCCAGTCCTTCTCCCGGACGGTCACGATCGACGCCGGGCGCTCCTCCGGGGTCCGCCCGGACCTGACCGTGGTCAACAACGACGGCCTCGTGGGCCGCGTGCTGCGCGCCGACCGCTCCACTGCGACGGTGCTGCTGCTCGTCGACCAGGAGTCGGTCGTCGGGGGCCGGCTCGGGGACAGCATGGAGGTGGGCTTCCTGCGTGGTCGCGGCCAGGTCGGCCGCGACGCCCGCCTGGACCTCGAGCTCGTCGACCCCTCGGCGGTGGCCGAGCAGGGCGACACGCTGGCCACCTGGGGGAGCAGGAACGGCGCGCCGTACGTCGCCGGCGTCCCGATCGGCCGGGTGGCGTCGCTCTACAGCACGCCACGGCAGCAGACCACCCACGCGGTCATCACGCCGTACGTCGACTTCAGCACCCTGGACCTGGTCGGGGTGGTCGTGGACAAGCACACCAGGAGCGACCGCACGGTCATCAAGGCGTCGTCCGCAGCAGGGAGGCAGTGATGTCCGCGGTCCGTGGTGCAGTGCTCGTCGTCGTCCTGGTGGTCGCCGTCGTCCTCCAGGTGGCGGTGTTCTCGCTGATGTCCTGGGACGGCGTGGTCCCCAACCTGGCGCTCGTCGTCGTGGTCGGCGCCGCGCTGGTGCGCGGGCCGGAGTTCGCCGCGACGCTCGGTCTCGTCGGCGGGCTGGCCATCGACCTGGCGCCGCCCGCCGACCACGTGGCCGGTCGGTGGGCGCTCGCGCTCGTGGTGGTGGGATACCTCGCCGGCCGGGTCCGGCCCGACGCCGGCACGTCGGCCCTCTCCGCGCTGCTGACCGTCGCCGCGTGCTCGTTCGTCGGCACGTCGGTGTTCGCGCTGTCCGGCATGCTGCTCCACGACCCCGCCATCCCGGTCCGCGAGGCGCTGCACGTCATCCCCGTCGCCGTCCTGTACGACGTCGCGGTGACCCCCTTCGTCCTCCCGCTCGTGCTCCGGCTGCTCCGGCGGATGCAGCCGCCGCAGGTCGCGTACTGATGGTCGCGGCCACCGGGCGGGGCGGGTCGGCCTCGGGCCGCCAGCGGGCCTCCAGCGCCACCAAGGGCCGGCTGCGGCTGCTCGTGGTCCAGGCGCTCGTGCTGTCGCTGTTCGTCACCATGTTCGCGCGGCTGTGGTTCATGCAGGTCCTCGGTGGCGAGGCCTACCAGGCGCAGGCCGCCGAGCAGTCGGTGCGCGAGCTCGTCGTGCAGCCGGCCCGCGGGCTGATCGTCGACGACCAGGGTCGTCCGCTGGTCGCGAACCGCACCTCCTGGGTGGTCAGCATCGACCGGACCATGCTCGAGAAGATGACCGGCCGCGCCCAGCGCACGCTGCTGCACCGGCTGTCCAAGGCGGTGCACGTCAAGGTCCGCAAGATCCGGGCCCGCACGCTGCTGTGCGGCGAGCCGGGCTCCAAGGCAGGGACGTGCTGGAACGGGTCGCCGTACCAGCCGGTCCCGGTCGCCGAGGACATCAGGCAGCAGACCGCCCTCTCGATCATGGAGCAGGGCGAGGACTACCCCTCGGTGCTCGTGGACGCGCAGAGCGTCCGGTCCTACCCCGCGCCGTACGGCGTCAACGCGGCGCACCTGCTGGGCTACCTCAGCCCGATCACCTCCTCCGAGCTCGACGAGGCGAAGGCCAAGCACGACACGTCGGTGCACGGGGCGTCGGTGGTCGGCCGGGCCGGGCTCGAGAAGTCCTACGACCGCTACCTGCGCGGGCAGCCGGGCTACAAGCGGGTCGCCGTCGACTCGATGGGGCGGGTGCTCGGGGACTCCGGGCAGGTGGAGGGGTCCGCCGGTGACACGCTGGTGACCTCCATCGACGCGCGGGTGCAGGGCGTGGTCGAGCGGCAGCTCTCCTCGACGATCGCGACCGCCCGCGGCACGTTCGACAAGGTCACCGGCCGGAACTACGCAGCGGACTCCGGCGCCGTCGTGGTGCTGGACGCCAAGAACGGCCGCGTGGTGGCGATGGCCGGCGCCCCGACGTACAAGCCGCAGGAGTGGGTCGGCGGCATCACCAGCAAGCAGCTGAAGCGGCTCTACTCGGCCAGGGCGGACTACCCGCTGCTGTTCCGCGCGACGCAGGGGCAGTTCGCCCCCGGCTCGACGTGGAAGCCGATCATGACCACCGGCGCGTTCGGCGACGACATGGGGCCCAGCACCCGGCTGGACTGCTCGCCGGGGTTCCAGGTCGGCAACCGCTGGTTCAAGAACTACGAGTCCGCGTCCTACGGCTACATCGGCTTCGACAAGGCGCTGCAGATCTCCTGCGACACCTTCTTCTACCGCGTCGGCTACCACTTCTGGCAGAAGTACGGCACCGACAAGTCCGACGTGCATGCCAAGGACCCGCTGGTCAAGACCGCCAAGCTGTTCGGCTTCGGCAAGCCCACCGGCATCGACATCCCCGGTGAGGCGTCCGGCCGGATCGCGGACCGGAAGTGGAAGCTCGCCTACTGGAAGGCCAACAAGGGCTACTACTGCAAGGTCGGGAAGCAGAGCGGCTATGACTACCTGCATGTGTTCGCTCGCGAGTTCTGCGCCGAGGGCTACCAGTACCGCGCCGGCGACGCGGTGAACTTCGTGATCGGGCAGGGCGACACGCTGGTCACGCCCCTGCAGTCGGCCCGGGCCTACGCCGCTCTCGCGAACGGCGGCACGCTCTACGAGCCCCGGGTGGCCAAGGCGATCGTGGCCCCGGACGGCCGGGTGATCAGGAAGATCCCGCCGAAGAAGATCGGTCACGTCAAGGTCTCCCAGGAGTCGCTGAACTACGTCGACCAGGCGCTGCTCGGGACCGCCAAGACCGGCACCACCGCCTGGAAGTTCATCGACTTCCCGCTCGACAAGATCCACATCCGCTCCAAGACCGGCTCCGCGGAGGTGCACGGCAAGCAGAGCACGTCGTGGGTCGCGTCCTATGACAAGAGGTACGTCGTGCTGATGATGGTCACCCAGGCCGGCACCGGGTCGGGCACCTCGGGTCCGGCGGTCCGCAGGATCTGGGAGGCGCTGTACGGCGTGCACGGGACCGACGTCAACACGGCGAAGGCGGCGCTGCCCGACGCGAGGCCGCCGAACCGGCTGCCGGTGTTCGCCAGGGACGGCGAGATCCTCCCGCCGCCGACGCCGTCGGCGGGGAGCAGCCGATGACCGTGGTGGCGGTGCGGCCGCGCGGCACCCGGGCCGAGACGACGACGCGGGTCCGGGCCGCGCGCCTGGACTGGGTGTTGATGCTCACCTGCGCCGCACTGCTCGCGGCGGGGACGCTGCTGGTGTGGTCGGCCACGTCGGCCCGCGACGACCTGACGGCGGGGGCCTCCGACACCTACCTCAAGCGGCAGCTGGTCAACATCGCCATCGGCGTGGTCCTCGGCGTCATGGTCGCCGCCACCGACCACCGGTGGGTGCGGATCCTCGCGCCGCTGGTCTACGCCGCCTCGGTGCTGGGCCTGGTGCTGGTGCTGGTGATGGGCTCGACCATCAACGGGTCGCGCTCCTGGATCCAGCTCGGCGGCATGTCGGTGCAGCCCGCCGAGTTCGCCAAGCTGGCCGTGGTCATCGGGATGGCGCTGCTCGTGGCGGAGCGCACCGAGGGGTCGCTGAGCACCACCTCGCGCTGGGAGGTGCGGTCGGTCGAGGTCCTGGGGATGCTCGCCATCGCGGCCCTCCCTGCGCTCCTGATCCTGCTGCAACCGGACCTCGGCACGATGCTGGTGCTGTCCGCGACCGTGTTCGGCGTCATCGCCGTCGCCGGTGCCGGGCGCGGGTGGCTGCTGGCCCTGTTCGCCGGCGGTGTCGCCACCGCCGTCCTGGCGGTGCGGCTGCACGTCCTGAAGGCCTACCAGCTCGACCGGTTCATGGCGTTCACCAACCCCGACCTGGACCCGCGCGGCGCCGGCTACAACACGACCCAGGCGCGGATCGCCATCGGCAACGGCGGGGTCTTCGGCCAGGGCCTGTTCGGCGGCTCGCAGACCCGGTCCGGATTCGTCCCCGAGCAGCACACCGACTTCATCTTCACCGTCGCCGGTGAGGAGCTCGGCCTGGTCGGATCGGCGGTCCTGATCGTCCTGCTCGGGGTGGTGCTGTGGCGGGCGCTGCGCATCGCGATGCGCGCGGACGACCTCTTCGGGAGGGTGGCTGCCGCGGGGATCGCGTGCTGGTTCGGCTTCCAGGCGTTCCAGAACATCGGGATGTGCCTGGGGATCATGCCGGTGACCGGCGTACCCCTCCCCCTCGTGTCGTACGGCGGCAGCTCCATGTTCGCCAGCCTGATGGCCATCGGCCTGCTGCAGAACATCCACCTGCGCAGCGACGAGGGCATCGGGGTGGCGAGGTCCCGGGTGCACCGCTCCCGCTTCTAGCTGAGGCGTCCCGTTCTGCGATCGCGGACCGCCCTACCCCAGGGCTTCACCCCGGAGCACCACGTGCAGGGGCCGCCTCAGGGCGTCGGAGTCGACCGACGGGTCCCCGTCGACCACCAGGAGGTCGGCGGCCAGGCCGGTGGCCAGCCGACCTGTGCTGGCTCCCAGGCCGCACACGTCGGCCGCGATGGAGGTGGCGGAGGTCAGGGCGGTGTCCATGTCCAGGATGTCGGCGAGCTCGATCACCGCCTCGGCGTACCTCCCGTGCGCCTTGTTCGGCATGATGCCCGCGTCCGAGCCCGACACCAGCCGGACGCCGGCGCCGACCATCCGCCGGATCAGCGAGGCCCGCGCCTCGGACAGGGACTCGGGCGTGACGCCGAACCGCTGCATGGTCGCGAGCATCGTCGGGGGAGCAGTGCGCAGCAGTGCCAGGCTGAACGCGCCGAGTGTCGGGCAGACGGGGATCCCGCTCGCCGCCAGTCGCGCGAGCTGCTCGTCGGTCGCGAGGCTCGGCACGGGCGCCCCCGGTGGGACAGGTGCAGTGGGGGAGCCCATCGATGCGGGGGAGACCAGGAACGACGCGTGCTCGATGGAGTCCACGCCGAGCTCGATCGCCTGGTCCA
>CAXSHL010000086.1:0-2019 GCA_964237315.1 uncultured Nocardioidaceae bacterium | reverse complement strand
CGCGGCCACCGGGAGCCCGCCGGCGTGTGCCTCCTCGACGAGCAGCCGCAGGTCGTCGAGGGAGAACTGCGGCACCGTCGCGTCCGAGCCCTGGGTCGCCAGGCCACCGCTGGCCATCACCTTCACCACGTCGACACCCCGGTCGACGCGCTCACGCACCGCGGCCCGGATCTCCTCGGGAGCGCCGACCTCGCCGCCCATGAAGTGGCAGTGCCCACCCGGCGTCGTGATCGGCGGGCCGGCGGCGACGATCCGGGGCTCGAGCGTGTCGGAGTGACGCTGGCGGTCGCGCCGCGCGACCACCGCGAAGTCGCGGTCCCCGAGGTCGCGGACGGTGGTGACGCCGGCGGCGAGCTGGCGGCGCAGCGCCTCGGTGACCACCTCGTCGACCTGCTCCTCGGTGTAGCCCGCCACCCGGTCCAGCGCAGCGGGCCCGCCGTCGGTGACCAGGTGCACGTGGGTGTCGATGAGGCCGGGGAGCAGCGTGCCGGAGACCCTCGTCGCCTCGCAGTCGTGCGGCAGGTCGCAGCCGAACGGCTCCACGCCGGCGATCAGGCCGTCCTCGACCAGCACCGTGGCGCCACCGGCCACGAAGCCCGTCCCGTCGAAGACCCGGGTCGCGCGAAGCGCGTACATGTTCCAGTCCTACCGGCTCCGCCGCCCGCTGTCGAGGCGTCCCGTTCTGCGATCCCCTCCCGGCCGAGGCGTCCCATCCTGCGGTGCGTCGTACCCTGGGGTGTTCCGTCCCCTCGCCAGCTGGAGTGCCCCCGCCGTGGAGCTGACCCCACCCGCCCCCACCGACTCGGTGTTCCCCCGGCTCGAGCCGCTGCTCCCGTCGGTGCAGAAGCCGATCCAGTACGTCGGAGGCGAGCTCAACTCGACGCTCAAGCAGTGGGACGCCGCCGAGGGGTCCACGGTCCGCTGGGCCCTGATGTACCCCGACGCCTACGAGGTCGGGCTGCCCAACCAGGGCGTGCAGATCCTCTACGAGGTGCTCAACGAGCGGGACTGGATCGTGGCGGAGCGCACCTACTCGGTGTGGCCGGACATGGAGGCGGTGATGCGCACGGGCGACGTGCACGGGCCGATCCCGCAGTTCACCGTGGACAGCCACCGCCCGGTCCGCGGCTTCGACGTCTTCGGCATCTCGTTCTCCACCGAGCTCGGCTACACGAACCTGCTCACGGCACTCGACCTGGCCGGCATCCCGCTGCACGCCGTCGACCGAGGTGCGGGCGACCCGCTCGTGCTCGCCGGTGGGCACGCCGCCTTCAACCCCGAGCCGGTCGCGGACTTCCTCGACGCCGCCGTGCTCGGTGACGGCGAGGAGATCGTGCTGGCGATCTCCGACGTCGTCCGCGAGTGGAAGGACGAGGGGAGCCCGGGACTCGACGGGCGGACGCCGCGCGACGAGCTGCTCTACCGCCTCGCGGTGTCCGGGTCGGTCTACGTGCCGAAGCTCTACACCGTCGACTACCTTCCCGACGGCCGCATCAAGCGGGTCGCACCGAACACCTCCGGGGTGCCGTGGCGGGTGCACAAGCACACGCTGATGGACCTTGACGCGTGGCCCTATCCCAAGAAGCCGCTGGTGCCGCTCGCCGAGACCGTGCACGAGCGCTACTCCGTGGAGATCTTCCGCGGCTGCACCCGGGGCTGCCGGTTCTGCCAGGCCGGGATGATCACCCGGCCGGTGCGGGAGCGCTCGATCACCACGATCGGCGACATGGTCGAGAGCGGCATCCGGGCCACCGGCTTCGACGAGGTCGGTCTGCTCTCGCTGTCCTCGGCCGACCACAGCGAGATCGGCGCGGTCGCGACCGGGCTCGCCGACCGGTACGACGGCAGCAACGTGTCCCTCTCGCTGCCTTCGACCCGCGTGGACGCGTTCAACGTGACGCTGGCCAACGAGCTGTCCCGCAACGGCAGGCGCTCCGGGCTGACCTTCGCACCCGAGGGCGGGTCGGAGCGGCTGCGCAAGGTGATCAACAAGATGGTCACCGAGGAGGACCTGATCCG
>CAXSHL010000085.1:16519-16932 GCA_964237315.1 uncultured Nocardioidaceae bacterium | reverse complement strand
CTGCTGAGCACAGCAGCGTGAACCCCCGTTGCTAAGACCCCTTGACATCGCCGCCCCAAAACCAGGCATTCCGTCACGGATTATCCCGGGGTGGGAGGCTCCTCAGCCGACCGTGACCCGCACGGCAGCAGACGCCTGACCGCCGGCCGGGTCGGCCATCCGCAGCCGGTTGACGCCGGTGCGGCTGGTGGTGATGTAGGTGCTGAACGCCCCGGCGGTGACGGTGGCCTGCACCGGGAAGTCCCCCCAGGTGCCGGCGTCGAACCGCTGGACCTGCAGGCGGGCGCCGTCGTGGCCGCGGTAGGAGCCGGCCAGCGTGATCCGCTCGTTCGGCGCGACCTGGAGCGGCGAGGCCTGCAGCTCGATGGCGCGGGCCTTCTTGGTGGCCGAGGCGGAGGGGCTCTCGGTCGGCC
>CAXSHL010000085.1:0-16509 GCA_964237315.1 uncultured Nocardioidaceae bacterium | reverse complement strand
TCGGTGAGCTGGGCGACCTGCCGGCCGGGCTCCGGCTCTCGGTCGGCCGGCTGGACGGGCTCGGGCCGCCGGTGGGTCCCGGATAGGGGTCCACCTTCGTGGTGGGCTTCCCGCTGGGGATGTAGAGGCTGGGCCTCGCGGTGGCGGTCGGGTGCTCGGTCCCGATGCCGGTCACCTGGGCGGCGCCGAGCGCGACGACGCTGACGATGCCGCCGATCAGCAGCGCCACGACCACCAGGGCCCCGACGCCGACCAGGAGCTGCCGGGTCCAGGGTGCTTCGTCGTCGGTGCGGGCCATGGATCCAGGATGCGCTCAGCCGGCATCCGGCGTGCCGGTCGGGGGATTCTCCACCCGCTGTTCCGGCGTGGCCAACGGGATGTTCTCGGGGAAGTGGCAGGCCACCCGGTGGTCGCGCCGCAGCTGCACCAGGGGCGGCTCCTCGGTGCGGCAGACCTCCTGCGCCTTCCAGCAGCGCGTGTGGAACCGGCACGCCGGCGGAGGGTTGATCGGGCTGGGCACGTCGCCCTCCAGCCTGATCCGCTCCCGCTGGGTGCGCCTGTTGGTGTCCGGCACGGGCACGGCGGACATCAGCGCGACCGTGTAGGGGTGCATCGGGCTGCTGTAGAGCGACTCGCGGTCCGCGATCTCGACGATCTTCCCCAGGTACATCACCGCCACCCGGTCCGAGACGTGCCGGACCACCGACAGGTCGTGGGCGATGAACACGTAGGTCAGGTCGAGCTCCTCCTGCAGGTCCTCGAGCAGGTTCACCACCTGGGCCTGGATCGACACGTCGAGCGCGGACACCGGCTCGTCGGCGACGATGAGCTTGGGCTTCAGGGCCAGCGTCCGGGCGATGCCGATGCGCTGGCGCTGCCCGCCGGAGAACTCGTGCGGATAGCGGTTGTAGTGCTCGGGGTTGAGCCCGACCAGCTCGAGCTGGGCCTGCACCGCCTTCTTCACGCCGCCCTCGGGCTCCACCCCCTGCAGCCGGTACGGCGCCCCGACGATCTTCCCGACCGTGTGCCGCGGGTTCAAGGAGGAGTAGGGGTCCTGGAAGATCATCTGGATGTCGCGGCGCAGCGGACGCAGCTGGCCCTCGCTGAGGTGCGAGATGTCCCGGCCGTCGAAGGTGATGGTGCCGGCGGTGGGCTCCTCGAGCCGGGTCAGCAGCCGGCCCGTGGTGCTCTTCCCGCAGCCGGACTCCCCGACCAGCGAGAGGGTCTCCCCCTGCCGCACCGAGAAGTCGAGACCGTCGACGGCCTGCACGGCGGCGACCTGGCGCTGCAGGACGCCCTTGCGGATCGGGAAGTGCTTCACGAGCCCGGTGACCGTGAGCAGGTCGGCCGCCTCGCGGCCGGCGGTGCCGCTGGTCGTCTCGGTGAGTGCCATGGTCGGTCCTCTCAGAGCTTCGGCACGATGTCGTCACGCCAGATCTGCCGGCGCTGCGTCCTCGACATGTGGCAGGCGACGAAGTGCGAGCCGCCGGCGTCGAGCAGCTCCGGACGCTCGCTCTGCGCGCGTCCGCCGGTGTTCGCCTCGAACGCGCAGCGCGGCCGGAACGCGCACCCCTCGGGCACGTTGATCAGGCTAGGTGGGGTGCCCTTGATCGGCATCAGCCGCTCGGTGCGGTCCCGGTCCATCCGGGGCATGGATCCCAGCAGCCCCCACGTGTAGGGGTGCTCGGGGTCGTTGAAGATCTGCTCGGCCGTGCCGTACTCCGCGCCGCGGCCGGCGTACATCACCAGGATGTCGTCGGCCAGCTCGGCGACCACGCCCAGGTCGTGGGTGATGATGATGACCGCGGAGTTGAACTCGCTCTGCAGGTCGCGGATCAGGTCCAGGATCTGGGCCTGCACGGTGACGTCGAGCGCGGTCGTGGGCTCGTCGGCGATCAGCAGGTCGGGGTCGCAGGACAGCGCCATCGCGATCATCGCCCGCTGCCGCATCCCGCCCGAGTACTGGTGGGGATAGCTGTCCACGCGGCTGTGCGGCTCGGGGATGCCGACCCGGTCGAGCATGTCGATCGCGTGCGCCCGCGCCTGCTTCTTCGACACGTCGTTGTGCACGCGGTAGGCCTCGACGATCTGGTTGCCGACGGTGTAGTAGGGGTGCATCGCCGACAGCGGGTCCTGGAAGATCATCGCCATCCGCTTGCCCCGCAGCTGGCGGACCTCCTCGGCGGAGGAGGTCACCAGGTCCTGGCCGTCGAGCAGGATCTGTCCGGAGATCCGAGCCGCGCCGGCCTTGTGCAGGCCCATCACGGACATGCTGGTGACGCTCTTGCCGGAGCCCGACTCGCCCACGATGCCGAGCGTCTTGCCGCGGTCGACCGAGAAGGACAGCCCGTCGACGGACTTCACCACGCCGTCGTCGGTGGGGAAGTGCACCTGTAGATCTCGGACCTGCAGGAAGGGGCCCGCTCCCGGCGTCGAGGACCCGGTCCGCTCGTCGGTGGTGATCGTCACTTGGCACGCACCCTCGGGTCGACGACGGCGTAGAGCAGGTCCACGACGAGGTTGGCGAGCGCCACGAACAGCGCGGCCAGCAGCGTCACGCCCATCACCTTGGGCAGGTCGTTGTTGCGGATCCCGTCGACGGCGTACTTGCCGAGGCCGTTGAGCCCGAAGGCGCTCTCGGTCAGCACCGCGCCGCCGATCAGCAGCCCGAAGTCGAGACCGAAGATCGTCAGCAGCGGGGTCAGGGCGCCGCGCAGGCCGTGCTTGACGACCACCTTGCGCTCCCGCAGGCCCTTGGCGCGGGCGGTGCGGATGTAGTCCTCACCCATCGTCTCGAGCATGCCGGCGCGGGTGAGCCGGGCGTACTGCGCGGAGAACAGCAGGGCGAGCGTGATCCAGGGCAGCATCAGCGCCTGGGCCCAGCGGATCGGGTTCTGGGTGAAGGGGACGAAGGTGCCGCCCGGTGGGAAGATCCCCCAGCGGTAGCTGAAGAAGGTGAGCGCGATCAGCCCGGTCCAGAACACCGGGAGCGACACACCGGCGAGCGCGACGGTCATCGCCACCCGGTCGAAGATCGACCCGCGTCTCAGCGCGGACAGCACGCCCACGCCGATGCCGAACACCACCCAGATGACGGCGGCCCCGATGGCGAGGGAGAACGTCACCTTGGCCCGGTCGACGACCTCGGGGAACACCGGCTGCTTGGTCACGAACGAGTAGCCGAGGCACGGTGCCGGGCAGTGGTCGGTCTCCGCACCCAGGTTGATGTCCTCGCCGACGAAGATGCCCTTGGCGAACCGGCCGTACTGCTCGTAGATCGGGTCGTTGAAGCCCATCCGCTGGGCGGTGGCGGCGACCGTCGCGGCGGTTGCCGTGCGTCCGACGTACCGCGTGGCCAGTCCCTCGGCGGAGACGCCCGCCAGCCGGGGGACGAGGTAGAAGATCGAGAAGGTGATGACGCTGACCACGAAGATCAGGCCGATGGCGGCGACCAGCCGCCTGATGATGTACGCGAGCACTGGGGGCGGCTGCGGTGGCCGGCCTGACGATTCGCCTGACGATTCGCCTGGACGAGTCGCCGGGGCCGGCCACCTGTGCCTTCACCTACCTTGCTGTTCGTGGTGCGGAGCCCGCGCTGCGGGCGGGAAGCGGGTGTCCGACGAACGCCCGCGCGCGACTACTTCTTGGCCCCCATGGCGAGGTAGTCGTACATGCCGAACGACTCGTTGACGAAGACGTTCGTGGCGTTGCGCGGCCGCACCAGCAGGCTCTTGGCGTAGACGCCCGGGTAGATCAGCGCGTCCTGCATGACCTTCTTGTCGATCGCGCCCCAGTCCTCGTTGCGCTTGCCGTTGTCCAGCTCGGTGGTCGCCTGGTCGAGCATCCTGTCGACCGCGGGGATCTTGACGTTCAGGTTCGAGGCACCCGGTCGCATCGTCCGGCTGTCGACGATCTGCGACAGGAAGCCGTAGCCGTCGGGCCAGTCCGCGCCCCAGCCGTAGACACACAGGCCCAGGTCGTTCTTCACGACGTACGACGGCAGACCGCACGTCTCGCTGGTGTAGGTGCCTTCGGGCAGTGGCCGGATGGTCAGCTTGATGCCCACCTTGTCGAGCGCCTGCTGGAACGCCTCGGCGGTCGCCTTCTCCTTCGGGCGCTCGGCGCGGTAGCCGATGCTCGTGGAGAAGCCGTTCGGCTTGCCGCACTTCTTCAGCGAGTCCTTGGCCGCCGTCGGATCGCCCTTCTGGTCCTTGCCGGCCGGGAAGAGGTCGAACTTCTGGTAGCCGGGGATGAGCGGCGGCAGGATCGTGGTGGCCACATCGCCGCCCGCGAACGGCCCGCCGTAGGCCGTCTGGTAGCTCGTGTGGTCCATCGCGTAGAAGACCGCCTTGCGGCAGTCGATGTTGTCGAACGGCTTCACGGTCGGCATCACGTCGGTGTACCAGAGCCGCGCCAGCGTCGGGTTGTCCGCCTGCGCCTTGAGCTTCGGGTCGGTCAGCACCCGGCTCAGCGCCGCGGGCTGGACGCCGGTCCCCTGGACGTCGGCATCGAGGTCGCCGGAGATCACCTGGTTGTCGACGTCGTCAGGGTTCATGTTCAGCTTGACGTCGTAGCCGTCAGGGAGCGCCTTGCGGTTCGGGTCCGTCTTGGGATCCCAGTACTTGTTGCGCTTGAGGACGTACTCCTTGCCGGCGGAGTACTTGCTCCACATGTAGGGACCGGAGGAGACCACGTGCTGCTTGTACTTCGCTCCGGTGTCCTTCTTCTGCGGGACCGGTGCGGTCTGGGGCAGCTGGGCCAGGTAGTCGAAGCCGGCGAACGGCTGCTTGAGGTGGAACACCACGGTGTAGTCGTCCGGGGTCGTGATCGCCGAGTCGGTGTTGATCTTCGGGGTCTTGTAGGGGCCCTTGTAGCCCGCGGGCATGTCGAGCATCGCCTCGAAGTAGGCCGGCCCGACCGGGAAGGTCTCCTTGTCGGTCGAGCGGAGCACGGCGTACTTCACGTCCTGGGCGTGCACCTCGGTGCCGTCCTCGAACTTCACGCCCTTGCGGATCTTGTAGGTCCACGTCCGACCGCCGTCGCTCGGCTTGCCGAGGTCCTCGGCCAGGTCGGGCACCAGCTGCAGGCCGGCCTTGCCCGGCGCGGGCTTGAACATCACCAGCGTGCGGGCGTAGGTGCGCAGGAAGTCCCAGGAGTAGCCGTAGTAGGTCTCCCCGGGGTCGACGGTGTCGGCCCAGTCACCGGCCTGCCCGAGCTTGACGATCCCCCCCTTCTTGGTCGAGGGGTTGTAGACGGCGGTCAGGGCCGCGTTGAACTTCTCGGACGCGCCGCTGCCACTACCGCTGCCGCCGCTGTTGCTGCCGCCGCTGCCTCCGCAGGCGCTCAGCCCCAGCGCCGCGACCGCGGTGAGAGCAGCAGCTGCCCTCCATCGCTTCCTGGTCATCTCGTGCCTTTCCCTCGGTGATGCCTGGTGTGCTCGGTTGTCCGTCGGGTGTCTCGTCGGTTCGTGCGTCGGGTGTCTGGTCGGTCGTTCCGTCGGTGGGTGGTCATCGGCCACGCGGGTCGAGCGCGTCGCGCAGCCCGTCCCCGAACAGGTTGAAGGCCAGCACGGTGACGAAGATCGCCAGGCCCGGCCAGAGCATGAAGTGCGGCACCGTGTAGAAGACCACCGCGTCCGAGAGCATCCCGCCCCACGAGGCCGTCGGGGGCTGGATGCCGACCCCGAGGAAGGACAGGCCCGCCTCGAAGATGATGTTGGTCGGGATCAGCAGCGTCGAGTAGACGAGGATCGGCGCGATCAGGTTGGGCAGCAGCTCGACGCGCAGGATGTAGCCGCGCCGGGCGCCGAGGCTGCGGGCCGCGTCGACGTACTCCCGCTCGCGCAGCGACAGCGTCTGGCCACGGATGATCCGGCCGATGTAGGGCCAGTTGAAGAAGCCGATGATGAAGATGAGCAGGACGATCCGCAGGGTGTTTCCCTTGAGCCCGAAGGCGTTCTGCGGCAGGACGCCGGCCAGCGCCAGCGCGAACACCAGCAGCGGGAACGCCAGGAACATGTCCATCAGCCGGCTGATGACGGTGTCCACCCAGCCACCCACGAACCCCGCGATGATGCCCAGCGTGGTGCCGATGGCCACCGACAGCAGCGTGGCGAGCAGCGCGATCAGGAGCGAGATGCGGGCGCCGTACACGACGCGGCTGAAGATGTCGCGGCCGTTGACGGGCTCGAGGCCCATCAGGTGGTGCCAGCTGATCCCGCCGAACTTGCCCTTGGGCAGCAGCGTGCCGCCCTGGGTGTCGATCAGGTCCTGGTGGAACTCGTTGGGCGGGGACCCGAGGTACTTCACGATGACCGGCGCGAAGATCGCCACCAGCACCAGAAAGATCAAGAAGCCGGCTCCGAACAGTGCGACCTTGTCCCGCTTCAGCCGGCGCCAGGCGATCTGGCCGAGGGAGCGCCCCTCGATGCTCGGTCCGGAGCCGACGAGCGCGTCCTCCGACGCAGCGGCCGCCCCACCCGGCCCGACTTCCAGCGGAGTGCTCAAGCGACGGGCTCCTCGCAGCAAGGACACGCGCGGACGAAGGCCCCGCAGGTCGACACAGTCACAACCGGCGCACAAGGAGTGCGCTGCTACGGAACCTTGTCCTAGTTCGGGCCGGAGTCAAGCGAAGCCGCGCCCGCGTTGCCTAATCGTGACTCCGGACTGCGATCGCCTAGTCGGTGAGCAGTCCCTCGCGACGCGCGATGGCGGCCGCCTCGGTGCGGCCGCCGGCGCCCAGCTTGGCGAGGATGTTGGAGACGTGCACACTCACCGTCTTGGTGCTGATGAACAGCTGGCGGGCGATCTCGCCGTTGCTGCGGCCCTGGGCGACCAGGCCCAGGATCTCGGTCTCCCTGGTGGTCAGCGCCAGGTCGCGGGGGGCCTGTGCGCTCTGCCGGGGCACCGGAGTGCCACCGCTGCGCAGCTCCTCCAGCACGGGCGTCGCGCCGAGCCGCTCCGCGGTCCGGCGGCCTGCGTCGGCCGCGGCGCGGGCCTCTCCGGGTCGGCCGGCGGCGCGCAGCACGGCCGCGAGCCGCACCTGGCAGCGCGCGGTCTCGTAGGCGTCGCCTCGGGTCTCCGCCGCGACCACCGCCTCCTGCCAGGCGGCGAGGAGCACCTCCTCCGACGGCGGCTCCACGTCGGTGAGCCAGCGCAGCCGCTGGTGCTCGGCGTGCGTGCGGGCCAGCCAGGCGGTGCCCTCGTTGCCGAACGGTCGCCGGCGCTGCTCGACGCGCTTCAGCACCGCGCGCACCGCGCCGACGAGCTCGGGCGCCCGGTCCACGAGCCGGGGCCGGTCCGCCGCCGAGGCCCGGACGGCGGCGTCCGCGAGCCGGCCGAGCAGCAGGGCGGTCAGCCGGATGCGTGCCTGGTAGAAGCCGGTGGCGTCCATCAGCTCGGCCGCCCGGTCGAACGTGCCCAGCATCGCCGGCACGTCACCGCGGGCGCCGAACCACTCGATCTCCGCGGCGCCGGCGGTGATGGTGATCCAGCCGTCGCGCGGCCACTCGGGCCGCAGCCGTTCGAGCAGGACCCCGGCGGCCGGTTCGCCACGAGCCACGAGCACGGCGGCCCGGGTCGCGAGCGACATGGCCGACGCCAGGGGTGAGGGCGAGTCCGCGGCGGAGGCGGTCACCGCGAGGCAGGCCTCCAAGTCGCCGCGCTCGTAGGCCGTCGCCGCCTCCATCACCCGGCACTCCAAGCCGTACGGCGCCCACGGGCGACCGGCCCGCGCCGCGACCTCCACGCCCCGGTGGTAGGCCTGCTCGGCCGCCACCAGGTCCCCGCGCTCGTGGAGCAGGTTGCCGAGAAGGTAGCGGCCTCGCATCTCACCGGTGGTGTCGCCGTCGCGGTGGGCCTGCTCGACGACCTGGGTCACCGCGCGCTCGGCCGCCGCCGGGTCGCCGGAGCGCTGGTCGATCCCTGCCAGCGTCGTCGTGGCGTCCGCCATCAGCGAGGGCAGGTCGAGCTTCTGGGCCAGGCTCAGGGCCTCCAGGGCGAAGCGGGTGGCCTCCTCGTCCCGCATCCCGTCGGTCAGGGCGCGTGCATGCAGGGCCAGCAGCCGGACCCGGACCGGGGTGACCTCGTCGGGGAGCAGCTCGAGAGCCTCGGTGGTGCTCGGGACGGGGTCGTGCGGACCGTCGAGCAGCAGCGTGGCGTGGGCCAGTGCCATCAGCACCCGCGCGCGCTGCGCCGCAGGGGCGTCGTCGGGCAGCTGGGCCAGCTGGGCGGCGACCAGCTTGCGGGCCCGCTCCGGGTCGCCGGAGGCGACGAGGGCGTCGGCGGCGCGAGTGGTCAGGGCGACGGGGTCGACGAGGTCCGCCAGGCCCGCGAGGTCCGCGTCCGGGCCCTGGGCGCCTTCGGCGAGCAGCTCGAGCGCCGTCTCGTAGTGGCGGGCCGCCTCGTCGGGACCGCCCACCGACATCGCCTCGTCCCCGGCCTGCACGCTCGCCCCGACCGCGGTGCGCCGGTCGTGGGCGGCGAGGGCGTGGCGGGCCAGCTCCGCGGCCGTGCCCTCCACGCGGCGGCTGAGCAGGGCGGAGGTGTAGGCGGCGTGCAGCCGGACCCGCTCCCCGGGGAGCAGGTCGTCGTAGACCGCCTCGGCCAGGAGCGCGTGCCGGAAGGCGTAGGAGTCGTCGACGACGCGGGCCAGGATGTTCTGCTCCACCGCGTTGCGCAGCGCCCGGTCCAGCTCCCCGTCCGCCCGGCCCACGACCGCGGCCAGCAGTGCGTGCGAGACCCGACGGCCGGCGCAGGCAGCGGCCCGGACCACCTCGCGGCCGCCGTCGTCGAGCCGGTCCAGCCGCGCGAGCAGCAGGTCGGCGAGGTCGACAGGCACCCCGGATCCGGTGCCGTCCTCGGCGGCGCCGACCAGCTCCTCGGCGAAGAAGGCGTTGCCCTCGGCCCGGGCCACGATCGCGTGCACCTCCCCCTCGGTCAGGTCGGTGAGCGGCCCGCTGCTGAGGGCCTGCACGAGGCGTCGTACGTCGGGGTCGGGAAGCGGGTCGAGCTGCAGGCGGGCCACGCCGGGCACCCGCACCCACTGGGCAGCGGTGGCCCGGAGCGGGTGCCGGCGGTGCAGGTCGTCCGAGCGGTACGACGCCACGACCGCGACCGGGCCGCGGAACGAGCGGGTGAACAGGTAGGACAGCAGGTCGCGCGTCGAGCGGTCTGCCCAGTGCACGTCCTCCACCACGACGAGGAGTGGCGGGCGCCCGGGGTCGGCGACCAGGTCCTCGAGCGTCGCGTGGATGGCCTCGAAGAGGTCGGAGCGGTCCAGGTTCTCGGCCGGCCGGCCGGTGGGGGCGGACCCCGACATCAGCCGCCGCCCGGGCTGCAGGTGGGACAGCGCGACGTGCGCGTCGGTGAGCTCGGCGAGCAGCTCGGGAGCGTCGGCGGCGAGCCGCCCGAACAGCTCGGTGAACGGGAGGTAGGGAAGGGCGCTGTCCCCGAAGTCGAGGCAGTGCCCGACCAGGGTCCGCCAGCCGGCGGCCGCGCACCGGTCCACCAGCTCGGTCAGCAGCCGGGTCTTGCCCACGCCCGCGTCCCCGGCGAGCAGCACGGCGCGCGGGGGCTGTCCAGTCAGGCCGACCAGGTCGGCGAGCAGGTCCAGCTCCCGCGCGCGCCCCTGCAGGGGCGGCATCGCCTGCGTCATCGGCGGGGTCGTCGCCGGGCTGATCGCCGGGGTCGCCGGGGTCGTCGGGGCCATGTGGTCCATCATCGCCGAGACCGCCGACGGCGGCTCCCGACTTTGCAGGCTCACGCCAACGACAGCGGGTGGCGCAGCCGGCGCGGCAGGTGCAGCGACGGCCGCCGCGGGACGTGGTGGCGCCGGTCCGGTGCGGAGGTGCCGTACATCCTGGTGGCGCGGTCGAGGCGGTACTCTGTCTCGGCGGTCACGAACAGCTCGTGGGTCATCATCATCGTCTTGTCTCCTGTGGCTCGTGTTCTTATGACCCGAGCCTGTGCCTCTGAGGTAGGGCCGCACATCGGAAGAACTCCCTATCCCGAGCCGACCGCCCTGCTGGGTACCTCAGAGGTGCCGTGAGGGGTGTCCCTTAGTCTCAGCGCGAGAGGGCGCGGCCACGCAGGAACGTCTCCCGGACCAGGGGGACGCCGGGGCGGTAGGCGAGGTGCAGGTACGACGGGGCGTCCAGCACCACCAGGTCGGCCGCTGCGCCGACGGCGAGGTGCCCGACGTCGCCGCGGTCGAGGGCGTGGGCCCCCCCGAGGGTCGCGGCGACCAGTGCCTCGGCCGGCGACATCCCCATCTCCCGGACCGCGAGCGCGATGCACAGCGGCACCGAGGAGGTGTAGCAGGACCCGGGGTTGCAGTCGCTCGCCAGCGCAACCCGGCAGCCGGCGTCCAGCAGCCGGCGGGCGTCCGGGTACGGCGACCGGGTGGAGAACTCGACCCCGGGCAGCAGCGTGGCCGTCGTGCCCGAGGCGGCCAGGGCGTCGACGTCCGCGTCGTCGAGGTAGGTGCAGTGGTCCACGGCGCTCAGCCCCAGCTCGCAGGCCAGCTGCACGCCCGGCCCGGGACCCAGCTGGTTGGCGTGCATCCGGCCGCGCAGGCCGGCCGCCGCTCCGGCCAGCAGGACCGCTCGGGCCTGGTCGGCGTCGAACGCGCCGCGCTCGCAGAACACGTCGATCCACCTCGCGTGGGGCGCGCACGCCTCCAGCATCGGTCCGGTCACCAGGTCGACGTACACCCCGGGGTCGTGCGCCAGCTCCGGCGGGACGACGTGGGCGCCGAGGAACGTGGTCTCCGGCGTTGCCTGCCTGGCGATCGCGAGGCTGCGGGCCTCGTCGTGGACGGTCAGGCCGTAGCCGCTCTTGACCTCGACGGTCGTGGTGCCCTGGCGGCGCATCTCGTCGACGAGCCGCGCCAGGTTGGCGGCCAGCTGCTCGTCCGTCGCGGCCCGGGTGGCCGCCACCGTGGTGCGGATGCCGCCGGCGGAGTACGGCGTCCCGGTCATCCGCGCCGCGAACTCCTCGGCCCGGTCCCCGGCGAACACCAGGTGGGCGTGGGAGTCCACGAAACCGGGAATGACCGCCCGGCCACCGAGGTCGTAGGCGACGTCGGCCGCGGGCGCCTGGCGAGCGGGGCCGGTCCAGGCGATGCTGCCGCCCGCGATGACGAGCGCCGCGTCGTCGATGCTGCCGAGCAGCCCATCGTGGGTCGGGTCGTTGGTGGTGAGCTCGCCGATCCCGGTGAGCACGACCGAGCCCTGCATCAGACCTCCGTCAGTCTCCATCAGCCCTCCCGGAGCGACCGGAGCACGCGGTCGAGGTCGGCGCCGGCTGCCCGTCGGTCGTCGGCCGTCGCGACGAGCACGCCGTCGGAGACCACCGAGACGACGTCCGCGCCGGTGGCTGCGAAGACCGCGGTGCTCTCGTCGGCTCCGGTGCCGGCGGTGCGTGTGCTGGCGGTGTCCAGGGTGACCAGGTCTGCCCGCGCTCCGGGCTCGATGCGCCCGGCGTCCCCGAAGCCCAGGGACCGGTGGCCCGCATAGGTCGCCGCGATCAGCAGCTCGGCCGCCGTCCAGTGGCCCCGCTGCTGCGTGGCCAGCCGCTCGTCGAGCTCGACGGCCCGCATCTCCTCGAAGAGGTCGACGACCGCGTGGCTGTCCGACCCGAGGGTCAGCGGCGCCCCCGCGTCGTGCAGCCGTCGCGACGGCCCGATTCCGTCGCCCAGGTCGCGCTCGGTCGTCGGGCAGAAGCAGGCCCGCGTCGAGGACCCGCCCAGCAGCTCGATGTCGGGCTCGCCGAGGTGCGTCGCGTGCACGGCGCTGGTGCGCGGACCCAGGGCACCGGCGTCCTCGAGGACCTCCGTCGGGGTGGCGCCGTAGGCGTCCTGGCAGGCGGCGTTCTCCGCGACCTGCTCGGACAGGTGCACGTGCAGGGGTGCGCGGTGCTGCTCGGCCCAGCCGGTCACCTGCCACATCTGCTCGCGCGGCACGGCCCGAACCGAGTGGATCGCGGCCCCCAGCCGGACGTCCGGCCCGAGGTCGGCGGCCTCCACGCGCGCCACCCAGGACTCCGCGTCGCCGTCGCTGAACCGCACCTGGACCCCCTCGGGCAGCGACCCGATCCCGGACGCGAGGTAGCAGGTGTCCAGCAGGGCGATCCGGATCCCGGCCTCGTGAGCCGCCGCCACCAGCGCGTGCGACATGGCGTTCGGGTCGTCGTACGGCGTCCCGTCGGGGCCGTGGTGCAGGTAGTGGAACTCGCCGACGCTCGTGATGCCGCTGAGCACCATCTCCCGGTACGTCGCACGGGCCAGCTCGAAGTAGGTGTCCGGCGTCAGGCGGCCGGCGACGTCGTACATCTGCTCGCGCCAGGTCCAGAACGTGCCACGGCCTCGCTGGGTCAGGCCGCGCAGCGCCCGGTGGAAGGCGTGGCTGTGACAGTTCGCAAGGCCCGGGATCGTCAACCCGGCAAGGCGTTCGGCTCCTCCCGGAGGTCCGGAGGAGACCGTCGCGAAGACGCCGTCCCGCACGTCGACGAGCACTCCGTCCTGCACCGGACCGATGCCGGTCCAGACGCGTTCCAGCCAGTACGTCGTCACCACGCCGTCACCTGCCTCCTCACGCGTCACCGACACAGTCCATCATCACCGGTGTGGAGTTCCAGGACGTGGTGCGGCGTCGCCGGATGGTCCGCCGCTATGCGGACCGCCCCGTCGACCCGGACGCCGTGCACCGGATGCTGGCGAACGCCGTCCGGGCGCCGAGCGCAGGCTTCAGCCAGGGCTGGGCGTTCCTGGTGCTGGACCGGCCCCCGGACCTGGAGCGGTTCTGGGCGAGCAGCAGCCCGCCGGGATCCACCGGCGGCGGCCGCTGGCTCTCGGGCATGCGCACCGCACCGGTCGTGATCGTGCCGATGTCGGACCAGCAGGCCTACCTCGAGCGGTACGCCGAGCCGGACAAGTCGACCCGAAGCACCACGCAGGCCGGGCCCGCGGCGGCCGACGACGAGGACCGGTGGCCGGTCCCCTACTGGCACGTGGACACCGGGATGGCGGCTCTCCTGATCCTGCAGACGGCCGTCGACGAGGGACTGGGCGCCTGCTTCTTCGGCATCCCCGGAGGGCAGGTGGCTGCCTTCCGGCAGGAGTTCGGCGTTCCCGCGGGGCTCACCCCGGTCGGGGCGATCACCGTGGGTCACCGGACCGGGGACGCGGGGGCTGCCGGCTCGCCTGCGAGGCGGTCTCGAAGGCCGCTGGACGAGGTGGTGCACCGAGGGGGCTGGTGACAGCGGGCGGCCCCTGCGCAGGGACGACCGGACCGGAGCGGGCCGGCTCGTCGAAGGCCCCGGCGAGCTGGGCGACCGGGCCACTCATCTCGACGGCCGCCCGGCGACGCCGGGTGACGGCCTTGGCCAGCTCGATCGAGGGACGCTCGACGTTGCGGAAGATCAGGTCGGCCATCAGCGCGCTGACCGCCACCACCATCACGGTCTTCGTGTAGTCCAGCTCCGGCATGGCGAACATCACCGTGACCAGGATCCCGGCGAGCACCTGGACGAGGTAGATGGAGTAGGAGCGCTCGCCCAGCCAGCGCAGGGGTGCGCACGAGAGCACCCGCGCGGTCGGCGTCGCCGCGCACAGGCCCGGCAGCACCAGCGTCGCGCACAGCCCGTAGAGCAGGATCGCCGGGACCTGGCTCGGGTAGCGCAGGTCGAGCTCGTCCCCGTGCAGCTGGACCACGACCAGCGCCGCCAGCGCGGCGACCGCTCCGACCCGTGTGGTCAGCGGGCGCACCACCGCGAAGCCGCGTGGGGAGTCCATCAGCAGTGCGAGGCCGCAGCCCATCAGGATCACCGAGTAGTGCACGCACAAGGAGGACCAGGTCACGCTCAGCACGACCAGGGCGCCCATCGCGGCCGCCCAGACGGCGATCCTCCGCGCGAACATCGGACCGATCACCAAGAAGGCGACCAGCGGCCACAGCAGGTAGAACTTCTGCTCGATGCCGATGGTCCACGCCTGGGTGAAGCTCATCGTGAGCGGGGTGGCGAGCTCGGGGTTGAACGACACGAAGTACCAGATCGCCTTGGGGCCGCTCAGGAGCTCCCATTGCTTGTTGGTCACCAGGACCGCGACGGTGAGACCGAGGGCGACGTAGTAGGCCGGCGCGATCCGCAGGATCCGCCGGATCCAGAAGTTCACGAGCGAGATGCCGCCCGTCACCCGCTCCTCGCGCAGCAGCAGGGTGGTGATCAGGAACCCCGAGAGGACGAAGAACAGGTGCACGCCCAACCAGCCGTTCGTGGACACGGACCTGGCGCCGCCGAAGTGGAAGAAGACGACCATGACCGCAGCGAGCGCCCGGACCCCGTCGAAGGCGGCGAAGTGTCGCATCGCCAGGAAGTCACGATGGGAGTAGAGCGAGCGGAAGCCGTAGGAGCGCATGAGTCCTCGCTTCGGGTCGGGGAGTCAGCTGCCGGTTGGGAGCACTCGCGTGCGACCCACGGGTGGTATCGAAGACTGCAGCATCCTAGGTCGTCGCCCGGCCCCCGCGAGGCATCCGCGCTCCCAGGCGTTTCCTAGACTGGGTTTCCTAGACTGGTTCGTGGGGTGAGAGCTGTGAGCGAACGCGACTTCGACGAGGAGCGCCGGCTGCGCCGGGCTGCTGTGGCCCGCTTCGGTGTGGTCCCGGACCAGGAGCCGGCGCAGGAGCCGGAGCAGGCCCGCGTCAGCAGCAGCGAGCAGTCCGAGGAGGACGACAACGCCGCCTCCAAGCGGATGGAGCAGCAGGCTCTGTGGGTGGACCTGCAGGTGCGCAAGGCGATCGACCGCGGCGACTTCGCGAACCTGCCCGGCGCCGGCAAGCCGCTGCAGCTGCCCCCGCAGCACGACCCCGACTGGTGGGTGAAGCGGCTCATCGAGCGCGAGAAGATCACCGGGGTCGCCCCGCCGGCCATCGGCCTGCGCCAGGAGGACGCCGAGCTCGACGACACCCTGGACCGTGAGTGGGCCGCCGACGGAGTGCGCCGGGTGGTCGAGGACTTCAACCGACGGGTCGTCGAGGCTCGTCGGCAGCTGACCGGCGGGCCGCCGGTGATCACCAGGACGCGCGACCCCGAGGACGAGGTCGAGCGGTGGCGGGAGCGCCGCACCGCCGCCAGGGAGGCCGCTCGCCGGCGCCGGGCGACCGAGGCCGCAGCCGCCGCCACTGAAGCCGCCGCTGCCGAGGCGTCCCGTCCTGCGCGCCCCTCCCTGCTGAGGCGCCTGGTTCTGCGACGCCGAAACCGCTGAGGCGTCCCGTTCTGCGATGCCGGAACCGCTGAGGCGCCCCGTTCTGCGACGCCGGAACCGCTGAGGCGCCCGGTTCTGCGACGCCGGACCGCAGAACGGGACGCCTCGGCGACGTCAGGACTCCTGCATCGGGATCCGGACGCCGCGTTCGGCTGCCGCCTTCGCCGCGTCGTCGTAGCCCGCGTCGACGTGCCGGATGATGCCCATCCCGGGGTCGTTGGTGAGCACCCGCTCGAGCTTCTGGGCCGCCAGGTCGGTGCCGTCGGCCACGATCACCTGACCGGCGTGGATCGACCGGCCCATGCCGACCCCGCCGCCGTGGTGGATGGACACCCAGGTCGCTCCGGACGCGGTGTTCACCAGTGCGTTGAGCAGCGGCCAGTCCGCGATCGCGTCGGAGCCGTCCAGCATCGACTCCGTCTCCCGGTACGGCGACGCGACCGACCCGCTGTCGAGGTGGTCACGGCCGATCACGACGGGGGCCGACAGCTCTCCCGAGGCGACCATCTCGTTGAACCGCAGGCCCGCGAGGTGGCGCTCGCCGTACCCCAGCCAGCAGATCCGCGCCGGCAGCCCCTGGAACTGCACCCGCTCCTGGGCCATCGTGATCCACTTGCGCAGCCGGTCGTTCTCGGGGAACAGCTCGAGGATGGCCCTGTCGGTGGCCGCGATGTCGGCCGGGTCGCCGGACAGGGCTGCCCAGCGGAACGGCCCCTTGCCCTCGCAGAACAGCGGCCGGATATAGGCCGGCACGAAGCCGGGGAACTCGAACGCCCGCGGGTAGCCCGCCTTGCGCGCCTCGTCGCGGATCGAGTTGCCGTAGTCGAACACCTCGGCGCCACGGTCCTGGAAGCCGACCATCGCCGCCACGTGGCGGGCCATCGAGGCACGGGCCCGGTCCGTCAGCTCAGCGGCATCCTTGTCCCGCAGCGCCGCCCAGTCCTCGAAGGCCACCCCGACCGGGAGGTAGTACAGCGGGTCGTGCGCCGAGGTCTGGTCGGTGACGATGTCGATCGGGGCGTCCCGCTCGAGCAGCGCCGGCACCAGCTGGGCGGCGTTGCCGAGCACCCCGATCGACAGCGGCCGACGCTCGTCGCGCGCGGCGACCGCCATCGACAGCGCCTCCTCGAGTGATCCGGCCTGCACGTCGAGGTAGCGGTGCTCGATCCGCCGGGTGATCCGGGACTGGTCGCACTCGATGCAGATCGCCACGCCGTCGTTCATGGTCACCGCCAGCGGCTGCGCGCC
>CAXSHL010000084.1:0-16946 GCA_964237315.1 uncultured Nocardioidaceae bacterium | reverse complement strand
GTGCCCTCGTAGATCTGGGTGATCTTGGCGTCCCGCAGCATCCGCTCGACGGGGTAGTCGCGGGTGTAGCCGTAGCCACCGAGCACCTGCACGGCGTCCACGGTGACCGCCATCGCGGTGTCCGAGGCGAAGCACTTGGCGGCCGCCCCGAAGAAGGTGAGGTCCGCGTCGTTGCGCTCCGAGCGGCCCGCTGCGGCGTAGGTCAGCTGGCGGGCGGCCTCGATCTTCATGCCCATGTCGGCGAGCATGAACTGCAGCCCCTGGAAGTCCGCGATCGCCTTGCCGAACTGCCGGCGCTCCTTGGCGTAGCCGAGTGCGTGGTCCAGCGCCCCCTGCGCGATGCCGACCGCCTGGGCCGCGATCGTGACTCGGGTGTGGTCCAGGGTCCGCATCGCGGTGCCGAACCCGGTGTGCTCAGCGCCGATCATCCGCTCCGCCGGGACCCGGACGTTGTCGAGGTAGACCTCGCGGGTCGGGGACCCCTTGATGCCCAGCTTGCGCTCCGGCGCCCCGAACGAGACGCCCGCGTCGCCCTTCTCCACCACGAAGGCCGAGATCGCGCCGCGCCGGTCCGAGTCGGTGACCGCGAAGACAGTGTAGAACTCCGAGACGCCGGCGTTGGTGATCCACCGCTTGACCCCGTTGATGACGTAGTCGTCGCCGTCCCGGACGGCCCGGGTCCGCATCGCGGCGGCGTCCGAGCCGGCCTCCGGCTCGGACAGGCAGTAGGAGAACATCCCCGCGCCGGCCGCGACCTGCGAGAGGTACTGCTTCTTCAGCTCCTCGGACCCCGCCAGGATCACCGGCAGCGTCCCGAGCTTGTTCACCGCCGGGATCAGCGAGGACGAGGCGCAGGCCCGGGCCACCTCCTCGATCACGAGGCAGGTGGCGAGTGCGTCGGCCCCCGCGCCGCCGTACTCCTCGCCGATGTGCGGTGCGGCGAAGTCCGCGGCGACCAGGGCGTCGTAGGACGCCTGGGGGAACTGTCCGGTCTCGTCCGCCTCCGCGGCGTTCGGAGCGACCTTCGCGTCGCAGACGGCGCGGACCGCCTCCCGGATCGCCAGGTGCTCCTCGGACAGGCCGTACATCGGGAATTCGCTCATGGGTCCGATCGTATGCCGGGCCGACGGCTTGTAATCTGCCTCTCATGGCAACCACCCCGTGGCTCGACAAGGACACCATCCGCCAGCTGCTCGACAAGACCAGCACCTGGGCCGTGGTCGGGCTGTCCGGCAACCCGCACCGCACGGCCTTCCGGATCGCCGAGTTCCTGCAGGGCCAGGGCAAGCGCATCGTGCCCATCCATCCCGACGCGCCCACGGTGCTCGGCGAGCAGGGCTACGCCAGCCTCTCGGAGGTGCCGTTCGAGATCGACGTCGTCGACGTGTTCCGTCGCTCGGAGGCCGCCGGCCAGTTCGCCGACGAGGCCGTGGCGGTGGGCGCGAAGGGCGTGTGGTTCCAGCTCGGCGTGGTCGACGAGGCGGCGTTCGAGAGGACGACGGCGGCGGGCGTGCCGATGGTGATGGACACGTGTCCCAAGATCGAGTGGCCGCGCACCGAGTGGGAGCGATGAGGCTCCCGGTCACCAGACGGGACACCACCACCGAGACGCTGCACGGCCACCAGGTGGCCGACCCCTACCGCTGGCTCGAGGACCCGGAGTCGGAGGAGACCCGAGCCTGGGTCGACGCGCAGAACCTCGCCACCCGCTCCCACCTCGACACGCTCGCGTCCCGCCCCTGGTTCGAGCGCACCATGCGGGCCGTGATGGCCAGGCCACGCGCCGGTACGCCGGACAAGGTGGGCGGTCGCTACGTGGTCAGCCGCAACGACGGGACGCAGCAGCAGGACCTGTGGTTCGTCGGGGACACCCTCGAGGAGCTCCTGCACGGGAGCCGGCTGCTGATCGACCCGAACTCCTTCTCCCCCGACGGCACCTCCTCGCTCGCCGGCTACCACGCGAGCCGGGACGGCCGGTGGCTCGCCTACCTGGTCAGCGACGGAGGCAGCGACTGGGCGACGATCCGGCTGATGGAGCTGGGGTCCGGCCGCGAGGTCGACGACGTGGTGACGAAGGTGAAGTTCAGCGAGGCGACCTGGCTTCCGGACCACTCCTCCTACCTCTACCTGCACTTCCCCAGCGAGGGGACCGGCGTCGGGACGGAGGCCGCCGCCCTGCCCGGCGGACGGCTCCGCCGGCACTACGTCGCTGAGTCGCAGGACACCGACGAGCTGGTCCTGGAGTTCGCGGACGACCCGCTGCTGAACATCACGCCCACGCTGTCCCACGACGGCCGCTGGCTGGTGGTGAGCATCCACGAGGGGACCTCGGAGAAGAACCGGCTCTGGGTCTACCCGGTGGCGACCGAGTCCGGCGCGAGCACCCTCGGCGACCCGCTCAAGGTGCTCGACGAGCCCCGGGCCGGGTTCGGCTTCGTGCGGTCCGAGGGCTCGGACCTCTACCTGGTCACCGACCTCGACGCACCGCTGCGCCGGGTGGTCCGTCTCGACCTCGACGCGTTCACGCGCACCGGCGCCACCGAGCTGGCGGACGTCCTGCCCGAGTCCGGGGACCTCCTCGAGCACGTCGAGGCGGTCGGCGACGAGCTGCTGGTGGCGCACCTCGTGGACGTCGCTCCGCGGGTCGCCCGCTGCTCGCTGACCGGGCAGCTGCGCACGGTCGACGTACCAGGTGGGTCGCTGGTCGCCGTGCACGGTGACGTCGGGGACGACGAGGTGTTCCTCGGGATGGCCTCGGTCACCGCGCCCAGCACGGCCTACCGGCTGGACCTGGCCGGCGGGCAGGTGGCCGAGCTGGACCTCGCGCCGCCCGGTGACCGGTCCTGGCAGCCGCCGGACATCGTCCTCGAGCGTCGGCGGGCGACCAGCGCGGACGGCACGAAGGTGCCCTACTTCCTGGTGCGCGGCGTCGAGCAGTTCGGCGCCGGGCCGCTGCCGACGATGCTGTGGGGCTACGGCGGCTTCGGTGTCCCGGTGCTGGCGTCCTACCGCCCGGCGTTCGTGGGCTGGCTCGCCGCCGGTGGGGTTCTGGCGATCGCCAACCTCCGAGGCGGTGGGGAGTTCGGCACCGCCTGGCACGAGGCCGGCCGGCTGCGGCTCAAGCAGAACGTCTTCGACGACTTCGCCGCGGTGGCCGAGGACCTGGTGACCTCGCAGGTCACCACCCACGACCAGCTCGCGCTGCACGGCGGCAGCAACGGCGGCCTGCTGGTCGGCGCCACGATCACCCAGCGGCCCGACCTCGCAGCGGTCGCCCTCCCGGCGGTCGGCGTGCTGGACATGCTGCGGTTCCACCTGTTCACGATCGGCGGCGCGTGGGTCTCGGACTACGGCTCCCCCGACGACCCGGACATGTTCGAGGTGCTGCGGGCCTACTCACCCCTGCACAACGTGCACCCCGGCACGACGTACCCGGCGACCCTGGTGCTCACCGGCGACCACGACGACCGGGTGGTGCCGGCGCACAGCTTCAAGTTCACCGCCGCCCTCCAGCACGCCCAGGCCGGCGACGCGCCGGTGTTGGCCCGCATCGAGACCGCCACCGGCCACGGCGTCGGCAAGCCCAGCTCGGTCGTGGCCGTCGAGACCGCCGACCTGCTCGCCTTCGCCGCCGAGCACACCGGCCTCGTCCCCCCGGCCTGACCCTCGCCTCGGACATCCCTGGTCCCGCCGTGACGAAGGTGATCCTCGACTGCGACACCGGCACCGATGACGCCGTGGCGATCATGCTGGCCGCCCTGCACCCCGACATCGACCTGCTCGCGGTGACGACCGTGTGGGGCAACGCCGAGGTGTCGGCGACCACCGACAACACCCTGCGGGTGCTGGACCTGGTGGGACGCCACGACGTGCCGGTGTTCCGCGGCCTCGGCCGCCCGATCGCTCCGCCCCCTCCGGGCATCCGGCTCGCGACAGACGACGACCGCGCGGTCCGGTTGCCTCTGCCCGCAACGGCGCGTGCGCCCCGCCAGGAGACGGCGGTCGAGTGGCTCGTGGACACCCTGCGACGTACGACGGAGCGGCTCACCCTGGTGCCGACCGGTCCGCTGACGAACCTGGCCGCCGCCCTGACCGTCGACCCGACGCTGATCGACGCGGTCGCGGAGGTGGTGGTGCTCGGCGGGGCACACGCGGTCGGCAACGTCACGGCGAGCGCGGAGCGGAACGTCTGGAACGACCCGCACGCGGCTGCCGTGGTGCTGGGGGCCGGGTTCGAGAGGCTGGTGCTGGTCACCCTCGACGCCACCTTCGGCGCGCCTCTCGACTCCAGGCACGGCCGGAGGCTGCACGACCTGGGCACGCCGGCGGGCACGGCGGCGGCCACCTTCCTCGAGGAGCGGATCCGGGACTACGCCTCGATGCCGAGCATGCGCCGGCTCGGCGCGGCGCCGGTCCACGACCCGATGACCGTCGCCTACCTGCTGGACCCCTCCGTCCTGACGCTGCGTCACGCGCACGTCGCGGTGGAGACCACGGGCCGGCTCACCTACGGCCGCTCGGTGATCGACCTCGACGAGGTGGGCGGAGGGGCGCCGAACGCCCACGTCGCCCTCGAGGCGGACGCCGAGCGGTTCTTCGACCTGCTGGCCTCGACCTTCGCGGCGGGCTGACCGCCATTGCGGGGTCCCGGGCGCGCGCCCGAACTCCTGCCGGGTTTGCCAGGGGGCGCTCCGCGACCCCTGCCGGTTTACCAGGGGATGCAGGAACTTTGGCGCTTCCCATGGGTCACGGCCCATGGGAAGCGCCAATCCGCCTGCATACCCTGGTAATCAGTCACCCCTCAGAAGCCGACGCGCTGGCCGGCCTCCCCGCGCACCGAGCGCCCCTTGTCCCGGGCGGTGTCGCGGAGCGCGGCCTGGAAGTTGACCATCTTGCCCCGCAGGATCTCGTCGGAGGCCGCCAGGATCCGGACGGCGAGCAGCCCGGCGTTCCGGGCGTTGCCGACCGCCACCGTCGCCACCGGGACACCGGCCGGCATCTGCACGATGGAGAGCAGGGAGTCGAGGCCGTCGAGGTGCTGCAGGGCCACCGGGACGCCGATCACCGGCAGCGGGGTGACGGCGGCGAGCATCCCGGGCAGGTGCGCCGCTCCCCCGGCTCCCGCGATGATCACCGAGAGCCCGCGGCCGGCGGCGCCGCGGCCGTAGGCGAGCATCTCCTCCGGCATCCGGTGCGCCGAGACGACGTCCGCCTCGAACGGCACCTCGAACTCCTCGAGGGCCTCGCCAGCGGCCTTCATGGTCGGCCAGTCCGAGTCCGACCCCATCACGATCCCGACCACCGGTCCGCTCATCGCGCTCACTCGCTCTCGTTGCCGAGGTCGCCCCGGAACCACGCGGCTGCGTGCCGGGCCCTTGCTCGTACGTCGTCCAGGTCCTCGCCGTACGCCGTCACGTGGCCGACCTTGCGGCCGGGCCGGACCTCCTTGCCGTAGAGGTGCACCTTGAGCCCCGGGTCGCGCGCGAAGACGTGTGGGTAGCCGCCGTACAGGTTCTCCGACAGCCGCCCGTGGTCACCGCCCAGGATGTTCACCATCACCGTCCACCGGGCCCGCGCGTCGGGGGCGCCGAGGGGCAGGTCGAGCACCGCGCGCAGGTGGTTCTCGAACTGGCCGGTCACCGCACCGTCCATGCTCCAGTGCCCGGTGTTGTGCGGGCGCATGGCGAGCTCGTTGACCAGGACGCGACCGTCGCGGGTCTCGAACAGCTCGACCGCGAGGATGCCGGTGACGTCCAGGGCGCCGGCGATCCGCATCGCGATCCGCTGCGCCTGCACCGACAGCGACGGGTCGAGGTCCGGGGCGGGGGCGGTCACCTCGGAGCAGACACCGTCGACCTGCACGGACTCGACGACGGGATAGGCGGCCACCTGGCCGGACGGCGAGCGCGCGACCAGGGCGGAGAGCTCGCGGCGGAAGTCCACTCGCTCCTCGGCCAGGATCGCGACGCCGGTCGAGGCGGCCACCTCGAAGGCGGGAGAGCACTCGGGCTCGGACCCGACCACCCAAACGCCCTTGCCGTCGTAGCCGCCGCGCGTGGTCTTCAGCACCACCGGGAACCCCCCCAGCGACGAGGCGAAGTCCACGACGTCGGCGGCGGAGGTGACCAGCCGGTGCCGCGGACTCGGCAGGCCGAGCTCGTCGAGGCGGGCGCGCATCACGCTCTTGTCCTGCGCGTGCACCAGGGCGTCCGGCCCGGGGCGGCACGGATGGCCCTCGGCAGCCAGGGCGTGCAGGTGCGCGGTGGGGACGTGCTCGTGGTCGAAGGTCACCGCGGCGCAGCCCTCGGCGACGGCCCGCAGGGTGTCCAGGTCGCGGTAGTCGCCCACCGTCGGGTCCCGCACGACCTGGGCGGCCGAGACCTCGGGTCCCTCGGCCAGCAGCCGGATCGGCACCCCGAGGGCCACCGCCGCCTGCGCCATCATCCGGGCCAGCTGTCCGCCACCGACCACCGCCAGCACCGGAGCCGTCCCGGGGGCCGGCACGGGAGCCGAAGCCAGGACACGGACGGGATCAGGAGCGGGCGCGGTCACCTGCCCGAGCGTAACGAGCCCCGGCCACCGGTCGGCAGCAGGAGCCAGTGCGTGCAGGTCAGGAGGCCGACTTGGCGGTCGCCGGCACCTCGGCGTACACGGGTGCCTCGGCCTCGAAGCGGAGCCCCTGTCCGCGGATGGTGGAGATGAGGGTCGGGCGCCGGGTGTCGTCACCGAGCTTCTTGCGCACCCACCCGAGGTGCACGTCGATGGTCTTCGCCGAGGTCCAGAAGTTCGTCTGCCAGACGTCCCGCATGAGCTCCTCGCGGGTGACGATCTCACCGGGGCGGCTGATCAGCGCGTGCAGGAGGTCGAACTCCTTGTTGGACATCCGGATCTCTTCGCCGTCACGCCACACCCTGCGTGCGACCGCGTCCAGCTCCACCCCTTGCACACTGATCATGTGTCGATCGTAATAAGACAAATAGGACAGCGGGAGGCGGATCCGCGAGATTAGCCCACAATGACTACGACGAGGTTAGTCATTTCGGGCGGTGTCGACCCGTTCGTTGCAGAACCGTGACCGAACACTCCCGTCGCGTCGGTGAACGCCGTTCAGTGCCGCCGGACGGCGACCGGCTCCACAACCCCGAAGCCACGCAGCGGACGGGCGGGCAGCGACCGGCAGTCGAACTGGCCCGGTGGCAGCAGGTCGGCGGTGGTGCGGTCGGTGATCACCCGGTTGCGACGAGCCACGCCGGTCAGCCGGGCCGCCATGTTGACCGGCGGCCCGAACACGTCCCCGAGCTGCATGATCACCGAGCCGGTCGACAGCCCGATGCGTACGTCGGGCAGCCGGATGTCATGGCCGATGACGTCGACGATGCTGAGCGCGATGTCCATCGCCCGGTGCGGGTCCTCGCAGACGAACAGCACCGAGTCGCCGAGGGTCTTGATGATCCGGCCGAACCGGGCCGCGACGACGTCGGCGCACCGGGACTCGAAGATCTCCACGAGGTCGCCGATGCGGTCCTCGTCGAGCTCGTTGGACAGCGCCGTGAACCGCACGAGGTCGGCGAACCCGACGGTCACCTGGGTGGTGTGCAGGTCGGACTCGCTCGCGCCGAGCGCCTCGACGCGCGCGACCGCCTGGGCGAGGTGCCGTCGCCAGGAGTAGACCAGCAGCTCCTCGAACGGCACGCCCACCTGCTCGGCGAGCCGCAGGGCGCTGCCGATCCTGCTGCCGGTGGCCTCCTCGCCGGCCTCGAGCTGCTCGACGCGGGCGGACAGGGTGGCGACCTGCCAGTCGGCCAGCCGGGCCATCGTCTGGCCGACGGCGCGGGTCAGCCGGACGGCCGTGTCGAAGTCGATCGCGCCGGCGTCGACCGTGCCCAGGATCGTCGAGAGCGCCGCCCGGTCGCGGTCGGTGAACGCGGCAGCGTCCCCCGCGTCGGGGAAGCCCAGGGCCCGCCACAGCCGGCGGGCCTGGTCCAGGGGCACCCCGGCCTCGGCTGCGACCGCGTCGCTGGTCAGCGCCGGTGACGCACCCAGGATCGCCTGCTCGAGGTCCTGGCGGGTGAACCCGGGGTCGCGTTCGGTCATCGCGGGCATCATGCCATGACCCCGGGTTCCCCGAGCGGTCTCCGCCCGGACTCTCGGCACCTCCACAGCCGGTCCTCAGCTGTCCCTGCGGCGCCCGGGCCGATTCACCGCGCCGGGCCGCTCAGCCTGACTCGCGCACCACGAGCTCGGGAGCCAGACGCTCGGACTCCGGTCGTCCACCGGCGAGCACCTCGACCAGCAGCTCCACCCCGCGACGCCCCATCTGGTGCATCGGGGACCGAACGGTCGTCAGCGGCACGAGCATCTCGGCAGCCAGCGGCGTGTCGTTGTAGCCCACCAGCGCCACGTCCTCGGGGACCCGCAGTCCCCGGTCCCGCAGCGCACCCAGCGCGCCGATGGCCGCGAAGTCGTTGGTGGCGAAGAGGGCATCGGGGTAGGGCTTCTCCGCCAGCAGCTGCTCGGCGGCGAGCCGCCCACCGGCGGCGTCGAAGGGCCCCCACACGACCCGATGATCGGGTACGTCGAGACCCGCGGCTGCGAACGCGTCCCGGGCGCCCCTGCTGCGCTCCTGGGCGGTGGATGCGAACGGCAGGCCCGCGAGGATGCCGAGGTCGCGGCGGCCGGACCCGACGAGGTGCTCCCCCACCAAGCGACCGCCGGCCACGTCGTCGCAGGTGGCGGAGACGTGGTCGCCGGCCCGCCGCGAGACCAGCACGAATCGCACGCCGCGGGCGGCGAGGTCGTCGAGGAAGCCGTGGTCTTGGTGGGCGTCGCCGAAGATCATGCCGTCGACGCGTCGCCGCAGCATCATCTCGGTCCGCGCCACCTGGTTCACCTCCTTGTCGAGAGAGTTGGTGACGAAGGTGGACAGCCCGTTCTCGGAGGCGGCCTCCTCGATGCCCTCGTAGATCGTGGCCAGCACGAAGTCCTGCAGGCGCGGCACCAGGACGCCGACGAGGCCCGAACGCGCCGTGCGCAGGCTCGTCGCATGCGGGTTCGGGCGATAGTCGCGCTCGTCGGCGAGCTGCCGGATCCGCCTGACCGTCTCCGCCGCCGCCCACTGCTTCGCCTCGGGGCCCGGCGCGTTCAGGACCCTCGACACCGTGGACACGTTGAGCCCCAGCTCGGCCGCGATCATCCGCAGCGTCACGGGGGCCGGCTGCCCCGTCGCAGGTCGTCCCTTCTGTTCCATCGGCCACAGCCTACCCAGCGCCGAGGCCTCGGGCAGGCCGTCGGCGGCGTAACAAGACCGTTGCACAAGCTTTACACAAACGATTGCCCCAAACGTTTGTCTTGTGGTTGACTAGGCGGTGTCCGGCGTCACACGACGCGTCCACGCTCTCGAGAGCGGTGCTCGCACCGCAGTTGGGCGGACCAGATGTCCCACGTCGTCCTCCTCACCACCGGAGGCACCATCTCCTCCCGGCAGGGCGACGGCGGGGTGGTGGCCACCGACGACGCCGAGACCATCGGCCGGCTCGCGGTCCGCGACGGCAGCGACGTCCACGTCGAGGCCCACGAGGTGATGCGGATTGGGTCCTACCAGATGCGCCTTGCCGATCTGAGGACCATCAGCGACGCCGTCAAGGGCCAGCTCGACCGTCCGGACGTCGACGGCATCGTCATCACCCACGGCACGGACACGCTGGAGGAGACCGCCGTGCTGCTCGACCTCGTGCACGACGACCCGCGACCGGTCATCCTCACCGGCGCCCAGCGGGCCGCGGACGTCCCCGACACCGACGGGCCCCGCAACCTCGCGGACGCCCTCGACGTCGCCGCCAGCCCGGCAGCCCGCGACGCGGGCGTGCTGGTCGCCTTCGCCGGCACCGTTCTCGCGGCCCGGGGCACCCGCAAGGTGCACACCGTGGACCTGGCGGCCTTCGCCAACCCCGCCGGGGCCCTCGGCGAGGTGATCGACGGCCGGGTCCAGATGGTCCACAGCCCTCGACGGCCCAAGCCGCTCGCTCCACTGGAGCCCGACTTCGACGACACCCGGGTCGACCTGGTGCCGGCCTACCCGGGCAGCGACGACGTCCTCCTCCGCGCCGCGGTGGACGCCGGGGCCCGGGGAGTCGTGCTCGTCGGCACCGGCGTGGGCAACGCTCCTCCCCGGCTCCCCGAGCTCGTCAGGCAGTTCACGCGCGACGGCGTCGTCGTCGGGCTGTCCAGCCGGGTGGCGAACGGCCCGGTGCTGCCCGTCTACGGCAACGGTGGCGGCGCCGACCTGGTGGCCGCGGGCGCCGTGCCGCTCTCGGGTCTGCCCGCCTCGCAGGCCCGGATCGCGCTCGCACTGCTGCTCTCCACCGGCGCGGAGCCGAGCCAGGTGGCCCGCATGCTGGCCGACTACGCCTGACCGCCCCGCCGCTGCACCGCTGGATCCCAGATCAGGCGAGTCGACCGGCTCGTCCCCTCCCAGGAAAGGACACCCATGCCCAAGGAGATCTTCGTCGCCTTCGGAATCGACGTCGACGCCGTCGGTGGCTGGCTCGGCTCGTACGGAGGTGAGGACTCGCCCGGTGACATCTCCCGCGGCATCTTCGCCGGGGAGGTCGGCGTGCCGCGGTTGAACACCCTGCTGCAGCGCCACGACCTGCCCGCCACGTGGTTCTGGCCGGGGCACTCGATCGAGACCTTCCCCGAGCAGTTCGACCAGGTCGTCGAGGCCGGTCACGAGATAGGCGTGCACGGCTACAGCCACGAGAACCCCATCGCGATGAGCCGGCAGCAGGAGTCGGACATCCTGGACCACTGCATCGGCCTGATCGAGAGCCGGAGCGGACAGCGACCGACCGGGTACGTCGCCCCCTGGTGGGAGTTCAGCCGGGTCACCAACGAGCTGCTCATCGAGCGCGGCATCGACTACGACCACTCGCTGATGCACCGCGACTTCGAGCCGTACTACGTCCGCGTCGGTGACTCGTGGACGCCGATCGACTACGAGAAGGCGGCCGGCGAGTGGATGAAGCCGCTGGTGCGCGGGGAGGAGACCGATCTGGTCGAGATCCCCGCCAGCTGGTACCTCGACGACCTGCCCCCGATGATGTTCATCAAGACCAGCCCGAACAGCCACGGCTTCGTGAACCCGCGGCACATCGAGGAGATGTGGCGCGACCAGTTCGACTGGGTCCACCGCGAGAGCGACTACGCCGTGTTCACCATCACCATCCACCCCGACGTCTCGGGACGTCCTCAGGTGCTGCTGATGCTGGAGCGGCTCATCGAGCACATCAACCGCCACGAGGGCGTCACCTGGACGACCTTCGACACCATCGCCCAGGACTTCAAGAAGCGGTTCCCCCGACAGGTCTGAAGCCCCGGTCGACGTCGACCACAGCCACGAACGCCGGGCCGGGACAGCAATTGCACCCGGTGCCCGACCCGGCGCCACCCCCGAAGACCGGCACCGTGCCGGCACCAGTCCTCGGAAGGACTCAGCATGTCAAACCCCTCACCCACCGACGGCACGGGGATGCGCCGTGTGTCGGTCAAGGAGACCCGGGGTGCCACCCGGATCGCCTTCCTGGCATGGACCATCGCGGTCTACGACTTCATCATGTTCGGCACCCTGCTCCCCCGGATCGAGGAGTCGTTCGGCTGGTCCACCAGCCACGCACTGCTGGTCTCCACGCTCGTCAGCGTCGGCACCGCGGTCGTCGTGCTGGGCGTCGGGCCGATGGTCGACAAGCTCGGCCGCCGCAAGGGGATGATCATCTCGGTGGCCGGCACCGCGGCGTCGTCCGCGGCCACCGCCGCCAGCGTGGGCGCGACCTTCCTGATCGGCGTACGCTCGATCAGCGGTCTCGGACTCGCGGAGCAGTCGGTCAACGCGACGTACCTCAACGAGCTCTACGCCCTCACCGAGGACGAGAAGATCCGCCGCAACCGGGGCTTCGTCTACTCGATGGTGCAGACCGGGTGGCCGATCGGCGCCCTCCTCGCCGCCGCGTTCGTCGGTCTGGTCACCTCCGTCTTCGGCGCCGACAGCTGGCGGCTCGCGTTCCTGCTGGCCACCCTGCCGGCCCTCGTGGTCGCCCTGGTCTGCCGCCGCCTGAAGGAGAGCCCGCAGTTCGAGGCCCAGACGGAGTCTCGCCGGCTCGCGAAGGCGGGAGACGCCGACGGCGCCGCCCGGGTCGCCGCATCCGCCGGCCTCGGCACCGAGTCAGGCGCACCGCTCAAGCGGATCTTCCACGGCACCCACCTGCGCAACACCCTCGTGCTGTCGCTCGCCTGGCTGTTCAACTGGTTCGCGATCCAGACGTTCTCGGTGCTGGGCACCACCGTTCTCGAGAAGGGCAAGGGCATCGACGCGTCGAGCACGCTGTTGCTGGTCGTGGTGTCGAACCTGGTCGGCGCGCTCGGCTACCTCGCCCACGGCTGGGCCGGTGACCGCTTCGGGCGTCGCAACACGATCTCGGTGGGCTGGCTGCTGTCCGGGGTGTTCTTCGCGGCCATGCTCCTCGGCCCGGACGCACAGCTGTACGTCGTGCTCACCTACATGATGGGGCTCTTCTTCCTGCTCGGCCCCTACGCCGCGATCATGTTCTTCCAGGCGGAGTGCTTCACCACCGACTGCCGGGCCACCGGCAGCTCGTTCATCGGCGCCATGAGCCAGCCTGGTGCCATCATCGGCGGCTTCATCCTGACCGGCCTCACGGCGGCGTCGGTGTCGTACTCGACGGCGGCTCTCTGGGTCGGCGCCGTGGGAGCCGCGGTCTCGGGCATCGTCGTGCTCGGCGCCCGCCGGGTCGTGGCAGTGTCCGACGACGCCGAGATCCCTGTGGAGGCAGAGGTATGAGCACCGGGAACGGCCGCGTGGCAGTCATCACCGGGGCGGCCTCGGGCATCGGCCAGGCCACTGCGGTCCGGCTGGCACGGGAGGGTGTGCGGGTCGCGATAGCGACCTACCCCGGCGATCCGCACGACCCCGAGAAGACGCTGGGCGCCGTCGAGGAGACGGGGTCCGAGGGTCTGGTCGTCGACGTGGACGTCCGCAGCACCGAGTCCGTCGACCGGCTCGTGGCGACCACGCTCGAGCGCTGGGGGCGCATCGACGTCGCGGTGGCCAACGCCGGCATCCTCCGTGCATCGAGGATCGAGGACATGGACGACGCGACCTGGGACGACGTGCTCCAGGTCGACCTGTACGGCGTGCTGCGGACGGCGCGGGCGGTGGTCCCCCACCTGACCCGGGGAGGGTCCATCGTGGCCGTCTCCTCGATCGCGGGCGGCGTCTACGGGTGGGGCGACCACGCCCACTACGCGGCCGCGAAGGCTGGTGTGCTGGGTCTGGTCCGCAGCCTGGCCGTCGAGCTCGGCGGCCGGGGCGTGCGGGCGAACGCCGTCATCCCCGGCCTCATCGAGACACCGCAGTCGATGGACCCGGTCAACTCGCTGGGGCCCGACGGGCTGCGTGCCGCCGGTGACTACATCCCCTGCGGACGCGTGGGCAGACCCGAGGAGGTGGCCGAGGTGATCGCGTTCCTGAGCAGCCCGGCTGCGTCGTACGTCAGCGGTCAGGCGATCGTCGTCGACGGGGCGCTCACCGTCGCCATGAGGGACTAGGAGGACTCGACATGCCGACACCCACATCTCAACTGCTGCAGGGACGACGCGCCCTCGTCACCGGCGCGGCCAGCGGCATCGGCCGTGCCGTGGCGGAGCACTTCGTGGCGGCCGGCGCCACCGTGGTGCTCGCCGACCGCGACCCCCGGGTCGAGGAGGTCGCCGAGACGCTGCGCGCCACCGACGGACTGGTCCTCGACGCGACGTCGGAGGGGCAGGTCGACGACGCGGTCGCGCAGGCGACCCGGTCCCTCGGTGGCCTGGACGTCCTGGTCACGTCGCACGGCATCCTGACCCAGTCACCGCTGGCCGAGATGAGCACCGCCACCTGGATGGAGACCCTCGAGGTGGACCTGACGAGCGTCTTCCTGCTGAACCGGGCGGTGGTGCGCGGCATGCTCGAGCAGCGGTCGGGGCGCATCGTCAACGTCGCGTCGCAGCTGGCGATCAAGGGCGGCGAGTCGCTGGCGCACTACGCGGCGGCCAAGGCGGGCGTCATCGCGATGACCAAGTCGCTGGCCCTGGAGGTCTCCGGTCGGGGCGTGCTGGTCAACGCCATCGCACCCGGACCGATCGAGACGCCGCTGGTCGACGGCATCGACGAGGAGTGGAAGGTCGCCAAGCGTCGCGAGCTGCCGCTGGGCCGTTTCGGCGTGCCCGACGAGGTGGCGCCCACGGCGGTGCTGCTGGCCTCGGACCCCGGCGGCAACCTGTTCGTCGGTCAGGTGCTCGGTCCCAACTCGGGCGACGTGATGCCCTGATGTGCGGTGGCTGCGGTGGCGCGCCGGTGGACCCGTTCGGCGCCCGCGTCGCCGGGCCCTCCCGGCGCGCCGCCGTCGCGCGTGGCGTCGGCGCTCGCGCGCCCTCTCTGACGGTCCGCTCAGTCCCGGGCGGGTGGACGGTCGGCCACCCCACCGGTCGCACGACGGTGTGCCGCACGCTGGAGGCGCTGCTCGACGCGGTCGTCGAGCACGCGGACACCGATCGCCGCGACCTCCGCGACGCCGCGCTGAGCGCCGCCGCCGGTGAGGCCGTCGCCCGCCACGCGTGACCGCCCGGGCGACGGGCGGTGACCGCGGGCCTGGTCGGAGCTCTGGCGGACCTCAGGCGGGCCGGACGTGGACCACGTCGCCGGCGCCGAGCACGCGGGTCCGGCGGCCGTCGTCGACCTGCAGCCGGCCGTCTTCGTCCACACCGACGGCCACCCCGGTCAGGGTCTCCCCCGCCGGCAGGGCCACCCGGACCCGGGCGCCGACGGACGAGCAGACCTCCAGGTACGGCGTCCGCAGCCCGCCGCCGCCAGCGGCCAGCCACCCGTCGTAGCGACGGGTGAAGGCGTCGAGGACCTCACGCAGCAGGGCTGTCCGGTCCAGCGAGGTCGCCCCGACCAGCGCCAGCGAGGTGGCCGTGGGCACCGGCAGCTCCTCGCGGGTCGAGGACACGTTGAGCCCCACCCCGACCACGGCGACCGCACCCGAGCCAGGCCCTGGACCAGGCCCGGCCGTCCTCTCGACCCGCTCCACCAGGATGCCCGCGACCTTCTGCCCGTCCACCAGCACGTCGTTGGGCCACTTCAGGGTCGCCTCGACACCGGCGGCCCGCCGTACGCCCTCGACCACCGCCAGCCCGCTCAGCAGCGGCAGCCACGGCCAGCGGGCCAGCGGGACGCCGTCGGGGGCCACCAGGAGGGAGAAGGTGAGCGCCGCCCGCGCCGGGGTGACCCAGATGCGGTCCAGCCGCCCCCGCCCGGACGTCTGGTGCTCGGCCACCACCACCAGACCCGCCGGCTCGCCGGCCAGCGCCCGCTGGGTCACGTAGGCGTTCGTCGACGGCGACTCGGGCAGCACCTCGACCCGCCATCCCGGCACGGCCACCCCCGCCGCGAGCGGTGGCCGGTCGGACGGGTTGTGGGAGGGGTCGGCGGTCACAGGCACTACATTGACGGACGCCAGCGACCGAAGCGAAAGGCGATACCAGCGAGTGAGCGAAGCAGCAGCGCCGGCAGACCGGCCGGGCCAGGGCACCGAGACCCCGGCGGACGAGGGCGTCGAGGACACGGGCATCGACATCCACAGCACCGCCGGCAAGGTGGCCGACCTGGACCGCCGGCTGGAGGCGGCCGTGAACGCCGGGTCCGAGCGGGCGGTGGAGAAGCAGCACAGCCGCGGCAAGAAGACCGCGCGTGAGCGGGTGCTGGAGCTCCTCGACGATGGCTCGTTCGTGGAGCTCGACGAGCTCGCGCGGCACCGGTCCACCGCGTTCGGCATGGAGCAGGACCGGCCCTACGGCGACGGCGTGGTCACCGGCTACGGCACGGTCGAGGGCCGGCAGGTGTGCGTGTTCGCGCAGGACTTCACGGTCTTCGGCGGCTCCCTGGGCCAGGTGTTCGGCGAGAAGATCGTCAAGGTGATGGACCTGGCGATGAAGACCGGCTGCCCGGTGATCGGCATCAACGACTCCGGCGGCGCCCGCATCCAGGAGGGTGTGGTCTCCCTCGGGCTGTACGGCGAGATCTTCCGCCGCAACGTGCACGCCTCGGGCGTCGTACCCCAGATCTCGCTCATCATGGGGCCGTGCGCCGGCGGCGCGGTGTACTCCCCCGCCATCACCGACTTCACCGTGATGGTCGACCAGACCTCGCACATGTTCATCACCGGGCCCGACGTGATCAAGACGGTCACCGGCGAGGACGTGTCGATGGAGGACCTCGGCGGCGCCCGCTCGCACAACACGAAGTCCGGCAACGCGCACTACATGGGCACCGACGAGTCCGACGCGATCGACTACGTCAAGGCGCTGATCTCCTACCTGCCCCAGAACAACCTCGACGAGCCTCATGCGTACGACGAGGTGGCGGACCTGGCGGTGAGCGACGACGACCGCGCGCTCGACACGCTGATCCCCAACTCGCCCAACCAGCCCTACGACATGCACACCGTGATCGAGTCCGTCGTCGACGACGGGGAGTTCCTCGAGGTGCAGGCGATGTTCGCGCCGAACCTGCTGATCGGGTTCGGCCGCGTGGAGGGCCGCCCGGTCGGGGTGGTGGCCAACCAGCCGATGCAGTTCGCCGGGACGCTCGACATCGACGCCTCCGAGAAGGCCGCCCGCTTCGTGCGGACCTGCGACGCGTTCAACGTGCCGGTGCTGACCTTCGTCGACGTACCCGGCTTCCTCCCGGGCACCGACCAGGAGTGGAACGGCATCATCCGCCGCGGCGCGAAGCTGATCTACGCCTACTCCGAAGCCACCGTCCCGCTGGTCACGATCATCACCAGGAAGGCCTACGGCGGGGCGTACGACGTGATGGGGTCCAAGCACCTCGG
>CAXSHL010000083.1:0-17104 GCA_964237315.1 uncultured Nocardioidaceae bacterium | reverse complement strand
TCTACCCCGACATGCCGAAGAACTTCCAGACCTCGCAGTACGACGAGCCGATCGCGTTCGAGGGCTGGATGGACGTAGAGGTCGAGGGAGAGACCGTCCGCGTCGAGATCGAGCGCGCGCACATGGAGGAGGACACCGGCAAGTCCCTGCACGTCGGGGGGGCGACCGGGCGCATCCACGGTGCGGACCACTCCCTCGTCGACTACAACCGCGCCGGCATCCCGCTCATCGAGATCGTCACCAAGACCATCCCCGGGACGCGCGAGAAGGCGCCGCTGGTCGCCAAGGCCTACGTCGCCCAGCTCCGCGAGGTGCTGCTGGGCCTGGGGGTGTCCGACGTACGCATGGAGCAGGGGTCGCTGCGCTGTGACGTGAACCTGTCGCTCGCACCGGCCGGGTCCGGGGCGCTCGGCACGCGCACCGAGACCAAGAACGTGAACTCCCTGCGCTCGGTGGAGCGGGCGGTGCGCTACGAGATCGGTCGGCAGGCGGCCCTGCTCGAGGCGGGTGTCCCGATCGTGCAGGAGACCCGGCACTGGCACGAGGACACCGGGGTCACCACGTCGGGGCGCGAGAAGTCCGACGCCGAGGACTACCGCTACTTCCCCGAGCCGGACCTCGTGCCGGTAGCGCCGTCGCGCGACTGGGTCGAGGAGCTCCGCGCCACCCTGCCGGAGCCGCCGCGAGAGCGTCGCGCCCGCCTGCAGAGGGACTGGGGCTTCAGCGACCTCGAGATGCGGGACACCGTCGGTGCCGGCGCCCTCGGCCTCGTCGAGGAGACGATCGCAGCCGGAGCCCCGCCGGCCGCGGCCCGCAAGTGGTGGCTCTCGGAGATGGCGCGCCGAGCGAACGAGCGAGGTGTGGACATCGCGGACCTCGGCGTGACTCCCGGCGACGTGGCCCGGGTGCAGGCGCTGGTCGACGAGGGCAGGATCAACGACAAGCTCGCGCGACTGGTCTTCGACGGCCTGCTCGCCGGCGAGGGCAGCCCCGACGAGGTCGTCGAGCGGCGAGGTCTCGCGGTGGTCTCCGACGAGGGTGCGCTGTCAGCGGCCGTCGACCGCGCCATCGAGGGCAACCCCGCGGTCGCCGACAAGATCCGCGACGGCAAGGTCGCGGCGGCCGGTGCGCTGATCGGTGCGGTCATGAAGGAGCTCGGCGGCAAGGCCGACGCCGGGCAGGTCCGCGCGCTGATCCTCGCCAAGCTCGGCTGACCCGGCAAGGGGAGGGTCAGCGGGGCGCGACGACCAGGATCCGGTCGTCGCCCCGGCGTGGTTCGCCGCGGGTGTCACGGTTGCTGGTGGTGACCCACAGGTTGCCGCCGGGTGCCACGACCACGGTGCGCAGCCGTCCGTAGTCACCGACGAAGAAGTCGCGGGGGCGGCCCGTCGTACCGCGGTGCACCGGGATCTGCCACAGCCGGCCACCCCGCAACGCGCCCGCCCACAGCGAGCCGTCGAGGTAGGCGAGCCCTGAGGGAGAGGCATTCGCGGTGCGCCACTGCACGTAGGGGTTGCGGTACTGCTTGCGGTCACCCTTCCCCTCGACCACCGGCCACCCGTAGTTGCGCGCCTTGTCGATGCGGTTCAGCTCGTCCCAGGTGTCCTTGCCGAACTCCGTGGCCCACAGCTGTCCGGTGCTGTCGAACGCCAGCCCCTGCACGTTGCGGTGGCCCATCGTCCACACGGGCGAGCCCGGCACCGGGTTGTCGGGCGCCGGCCTGCCGGCGCGGGTGATGTGCAGGATCTTGCCGCCGAGAGACTTCGGGTCCTGGGCGAGCCGCTCGTCGCCGGTCTCGCCGGTGGAGACGAACAGCGTCCCGTCCCGCGCGAACAGCAGCCGTCCGCCGTCGTGGATGAAGCCGTTCGGAATGCCGGTGAGGATCGGCCTCGGCGCGCCGAGCCGACGCCCGTCGTAGGTCATGGTGACCACGCGGTTGTCGCGCGAGGTGCTCAGGTAGGCGTAGATCAACCGGTCCGACGCGTACGACGGAGAGGTGGCCAGTCCGAGCAACCCCGCCTCGCCCTGCGGGCTGACCCCCGACACGCGACCGACCGTGCGGATCGAGCGACCCTTGATGGCGACCACCCGGGTGGTGTCGCGCTCGCCGACGAGGGCAGTGCCGTCGGGCAGGAAGGTGACGCCCCAGGGGGCCCGGAGGTTCGTGGCGACGGTGCGGACCACGTGCGGCGTGCCGGGCGTGCGCGGCGAGGCGGCCGACGGGGTGCTGGTCCGCGAGGGGGTGGACGGCTCGCCGGTGCGGGTGCTCGGCTGGGCCGCCGCGGACGGCGCACCCAGGCCGGCCTGGTCCCCGTCCTCGGAGGAGCAGCCCGCGGTGACGGCGAGCAAGGACACCACGAGGCCGGACACGAGGAGCGCGGGCTTCACGCGACGAGCCTACGGGGAACTCCCAGAGCAAGGCCCGAGAAGCAGTCCCTGCGGGCGCTGCGGTCAGGCGGTGTGCCGCTCACCAGCGGAGCCGGTCGCCCCGAGGCCGGCAGGTGCGCTCCTTGACGCGAGGTACTCCTCCACGTCGACCCGCTCCCTTCGTCTCTGGGCGAGGGCGGTCGCGCTGACGAGTGCGTTGCGACGGGCCCGGTGCTGGCTGGTGACCGGCCAGGCGGCCGCGGCGCCGAAGACGCGCCACGGGGTGAGGGACAGCTCAAGGATCAACATGGAGGGAACTCCCGACTCTGCTTGCGGGGGCTGGTTCACGAATCCTTCACGCTAGTGCCGGACGGCCGTCTCGTCACCTGCACTGTGTGACGATCGCGTGAATCCTTACCGTCTCCTCAGCAACCACCCTCACCAGCGACCCCGGCGGCACCTCTGCGCCGGAGCGGGTGGCGGTCTCGATAGGTTGGTGCGATGGCTGACGAGCGACCCCTGGTGTGGCTGCCCTTCGATCCCGAGGAGCTGGGCGACCCCCCGGAGGGGCTGCGCTACGAGACCGCGCCGCTGTCGTCCGACGACGCGCCGGGCTGGGCGCAGGAGATCGAGTTCTACGTCCCTCCCTACCAGACGTCGGCCGACCAGGGCTCGGTGCTCCGAACGATGCCGGGACTCAAGGTGGTGCAGACCCTGACCGCCGGGGTGGACCACATCCGGGGACTCGTCCCCGAGGGCGTGCTGCTCTGCAACGGCCGCGGCATCCACAACGCCTCGACCGCGGAGCTCGCGCTCACCCTGACGCTCGCGTCGCTGCGCGGGATCCCCGGCTTCGTGGACGACCAGAACGCCGCCCGGTGGAACCAGGGCTGGCGGACGTCGCTGGCGGACAGCACCGTGCTGATCGTCGGGTACGGCGACATCGGCCGTGACGTGGAGCGCCGGCTGGTGCCCTTCGAGGTCGAGGTCCTGCGCGTGGCGAGGACGGCCCGGGACGGCGTACACACGCTCGAGGACCTGCCGGCGCTGCTGCCGCAGGCCGACGTGGTGATCCTGATCATCCCCGGCACCAGCGAGACAAACGGCCTGGTCGACTCGAGGTTCCTGAGATCGATGAAGGAGGGTGCGCTGCTCGTCAACGTGGCGCGGGGAAGCGTGGTCGTGACCGACGACCTGGTCGCGGCCCTGGAGTCGGGGAAGGTGCATGCGGCGCTCGACGTCACCGATCCCGAGCCGCTCCCGGAGGATCATCCCCTCTGGTCCGCGCCGCACCTGCTGATCACCCCGCACGTCGGGGGCGCCACCCCCGCGATGTGGCCACGCGCCCACCGGCTGGTCCGGGAGCAGCTGACCCGGTTCGCGGCGGGTGTGCCGCTGGAGAACGTGATGACCGGCGAGTACTGAGAAGTCCGCGGCCGAGCGATGACTTCGTGTCGGTGGCCGGGTCTAGCCTTCGAGAGATCTCGAGGAGGGGGTTGCGATGGCGACGGCCACGATGGCGATGGTGGGCACCCGCAAGGGACTGTGGGTGGGACGCTCGGAGGATGACCGTGAGACCTGGACGTGGGGCGGACCGCACTTCGACATGGAGGAGGTCTACTCCTGCCTGATCGACACCCGCGGCGGCTCCACCCGGTTGCTCGCCGGAGCGGCGTCGAGCTGGCTCGGTCCGCAGGTCGGCTACTCCGACGACCTCGGTGCGAGCTGGGAGGCGGGCTCCGACGGCGGCATCCGGTTCCCGGCGGACACCGGCGCGTCGGTCGAACGGGTGTGGCAGCTGCAGCCCGGCACCGAAGAGGGCGTCGTGTGGGCCGGCACCGAGCCGGGGGCGGTCTTCCGCTCCGAGGACCGCGGCCGCAGCTTCGAGCTCGAGCGGGCCCTGTGGGACCACCCGCACCGGCCCCAGTGGGGTGCCGGCTTCGGCGGCCAGGCGTTCCACACGCTGCTGCCGCACCCCGAGGACCCCACGTCGGTGACGGTGGCGATCTCCACCGGTGGCGTCTACCGCACGGTCGACGCGGGGGCGTCCTGGTCGCCGGCCAACCGCGGCATCCGTGCGGAGTTCCTGCCGGAGGGCCAGCAGTACCCCGAGTTCGGCCAGTGCGTGCACAAGGTCGCCCGGCACCCGAGCCGGCCCGAGCGGCTCTTCGCCCAGAACCACGGGGGCGTGTACCGGTCCGACGACGAGGGCGGCACCTGGGTGTCGATCGCCGACGGATTGCCTTCGGACTTCGGGTTCCCGATCATGGTCAGCCCGCACGACCCGGACACCGTCTACGTCTTCCCGCTGCAGGGCGCCGAGGGCCGCTACCCACCCGCCGGCCGGGCCCTGGTGTGGCGATCCCAGGACGCCGGCGACAGCTGGGAGCCGCTGGGCGAGGACGAGCAGGACGGCCTCCCCGACGGCTTCTTCGTCGGGGTGATGCGCGACGCGATGTGCGCGGACGACCACCAGGACGCCGGTATCTACCTCGGGGCGCGCAACGGCAGCGTCTGGGCGTCGTTCGACGGCGGGTCCTCGTGGCGCGAGCTGGTGCGGGACCTGCCGGACGTGATGGTGGTCCGGGCCGGGTCCGTGCCGGACTGACGCCCGGCGCTCGGAGATCGGACCTCGCTCGGAGATCGGACCTCGCTCGGAGGGGCCCGTGGTCGGGCGTAGCATCCGAGGCATGCCCGACCCCGCATCCACGTCCCAGGCATCGACGTCCACGCAGCCGGACATCAAGCCCCGCAGCCGCCAGGTCACCGACGGCCTCGAGAGCACCGCCGCCCGCGGCATGCTCCGGGCCGTCGGGATGGGCGACGACGACTGGGAGAAGCCGCAGATCGGCGTCGCCTCGTCCTGGAACGAGATCACCCCCTGCAACCTGTCGCTCGACCGACTGGCGAAGGCGGTGAAGAACGGGGTGCACGCCGCCGGCGGGTACCCCCTCGAGTTCGGCACCATCTCGGTCTCCGACGGCATCTCCATGGGTCACGACGGCATGCACTTCTCGCTGGTCTCCCGGGAGGTGATCGCCGACAGCGTCGAGACCGTGATGATGGCTGAACGACTGGACGGCTCGGTGCTGCTCGCCGGCTGCGACAAGTCGCTGCCGGGGATGATGATGGCCGCGGCCCGGCTCGACCTGGCCTCGGTGTTCCTCTACGCCGGCTCGATCATGCCCGGCCAGGTCGACGGCCGAGACGTCACGATCATCGACGCGTTCGAGGCGGTCGGTGCCTGCCTGGCCGGCAAGATCAGCCGCGCAGAGGTGGACCGCATCGAGCGGGCCATCTGCCCCGGTGAGGGTGCCTGCGGCGGGATGTACACCGCCAACACGATGGCCGCCGTCGGCGAGGCGCTCGGCATGTCGCTGCCCGGCTCGGCCGCGCCGCCCGCCGTGGACCGCCGGCGGGACGGCTTCGCGCACCGCTCGGGCGAGGCGGTCGTCGAGATGCTGCGGCAGGGCATCACCGCTCGGCAGATCATGACCCGCGAGGCCTTCGAGAACGCGATCGCCGTGGTGATGGCACTGGGCGGCTCGACCAACGCCGTGCTCCACCTGCTGGCGATCGCGCGGGAGGCGGAGGTCGACCTGACCCTCGACGACTTCAACCGGATCGGCGACCAGGTGCCGCACCTGGGGGACCTCAAGCCGTTCGGCCGCTACGTGATGAACGACGTGGACAAGATCGGCGGCATCCCGGTCGTGATGCGAGCCCTGCTCGACGCCGGTCTGATGCACGGTGACTGCCTCACCGTCACCGGCCGGACGCTGGCCGAGAACCTCGCCTACATCGCCCCGCCCGACGTCGACGGCCAGATCATCCGCGAGCTGGCCAAGCCGATCCACGCCACCGGTGGGATCACCATCCTGAAGGGGTCGCTGGCGCCCGAGGGGGCGGTGGTCAAGTCGGCCGGCTTCGACGAGTCGGTCTTCGAGGGCACCGCCCGGGTCTTCGACGGCGAGCGCGCCGCGATGGACGCCCTGCAGGCCGGTCAGGTCGTCGCCGGCGACGTCGTGGTGATCCGCTACGAGGGTCCCAAGGGCGGGCCCGGCATGCGCGAGATGCTGGCGATCACCGGCGCCATCAAGGGCGCCGGGCTGGGCAAGGACGTGCTGCTGCTCACCGACGGCCGGTTCTCCGGGGGTACGACGGGCCTGTGCGTGGGCCATGTCGCCCCCGAGGCGGTGGACGCCGGACCCATCGCGTTCGTCCGCGACGGCGACCGGATCACCCTCGACGTGGCCAACAAGCTGCTCGATGTCGCGGTCGACGCCGAGGAGCTGGCCGCCCGCCAGGACGGCTGGACGCCACAGGAGCCCAAGTTCACCCGGGGCGTGCTCGGCAAGTACGCGAAGGTCGTCCAGTCCGCCGCCCACGGCGCCGTCTGCGGCTGACCAGTCAGCCGGCCGCCCGCCGGAGCGCCTCGATGGTCCGGGCGACATCGTCGTCGGTCGTGGCCGCGTTGCTCACCGAGATCCGCAGGACCGCCCGGTCGCGCCACCGCGACCCGCTGGTCCACGCCGTCCCGCCGGCCAGCATCCGCTCCACCATCCAGCGGGTGCGCTGGTCACTGCCGAACGACGCGCACACCTGCGTGAAGGTCACGTCGTTGAGGACCTCAGCGCCCGGCATCTCCTCGATCGCGTCGGCGAAGGTGCGGGCGTGCTCGCAGAGCCGGTCGACCATGGAGGCGACGCCCGACCGGCCGAGGCTCCGCAGCGCCGCCCACACCGGGACGCCGCGCCCACGCCGCGACATCTCCGGGACGCGGTCCATCGGGTCGCCGGCAGCGTCCGCGATCAGGTAGTCGCCGTGCACCCCCATCGCGGCGCTCATCGCGCCCTGGTCGCGGACCACCACCACCCCGCAGTCGTAGGGCACGTTCAACGTCTTGTGCGCGTCCGTCGCCCACGAGTCCGCGCCGCCCACACCCGCGACCAGGTGCCGGTACGACGGTGAGGCCGCCGCCCACAGGCCGAAAGCCCCGTCGACGTGCACCCAGGCGGCATGCTCGTGAGCCACGGCGACGCACTCCTCGAAGGGGTCCGAGGCACCCGAGTGCAGGTTGCCGGCCTGCAGCAGGACGACCGTCGGCACGGTCCCACCGACCGACAGGGCCGAGCGCAGGCCGTCGGTGAGCATCCGGCCCTGGTCGTCGACGTCGACCAGCTCGGCCTGCGGAAGACCCAGGTAGCGCAGCGCCAGGTCGACCGACGCGTGCCGTTCGCGACCCGCCACCACCCGGACGACCGGGCCGCCGGCGAGTCCTCGGGCGACGTCCCATCCGGCTCGACGCAGCAGCTCGTCGCGGGCGGCCGCGAGCGCGGTGAAGTTGGCCATCGTCGCGCCGGTCGTGTATCCGACCGCGCTGTCCGGTGGCAGGCCCAGCAGGTCGAGCAGCCAGCCGGCCGCCAGCTCCTCGACCGCGGTGACCCCCGGTGTCACCTGGCGCATCGCCGCGTTCTGGTCCCACACGCTGACCAGCCAGTCGGCGGCCAGTGCCGCGGGGTGCGACCCGCCGATCACGAACCCGAAGAACCTGCCGGACGGCATCGCCACCAGGCCCGGCTCGCACGCTCGGGCCAGCAGGTCGACGACCTCCTCGGCGGCTGCGGGACCCTCCGGCAGCCCTCGACCGAGGGCGTCGGCGACCCCGTCGACGTCGGTGCGCGCGGCCACCGGCCGGTCCGCCAGGCTGTCCAGCCAGCGCGTCGCATGCTGGTGGGCATGGTCGAGGGCGCGTGCCGCGCCCAGGCGCTCGATCCCGGACGTCTCCATGTCAGCAGTCTGTGACCTCCCCCGACCCGGAGGCCATAGCCCGAACTCCTTACGCTGGTCGGTGTGAGCAAGGTCTACGAGGTGATCGACGGGCGGTTGCGCGACTTCATCGAGGCGCAGCGGCTGTTCTTCGTCGCGACCGCCCCACTCGCCGGCGGCCGGGTGAACGTCTCGCCCAAGGGCATCGGCGGCACCTTCGTCGTGGTGGACGACCACACCGTCGCCTACCTCGACGTGACCGCGAGCGGCGCCGAGACCATCGCCCACCTCCGCGAGCCGGGCAACGGGCGCATCACCGTGATGTTCTGCTCCTTCGACAGGTCCCCGAACGTCGTACGCCTGCAGGGGAGTGGTCGGGTCGTCAGCGTCTACGACGAGGAGTACGACGGGTGGGCGGCCCGCTTCACCGAGACCCGGGGGGCGCGCGCCGTCATCGTCGTGGACGTCGAACGGGTGTCGGACTCGTGCGGCTACGGCATACCGCTGATGGACTTCGCGGGCGAGCGGCACCTGCTTCCCGAGCACATGGAGCGCAAGGGGGCCGAGGGGGTCCGGGACTACCGGCGGCTCAAGAACCGCCGGAGCATCGACGGCCTGCCCGCCTTCGACGACGACCCGGTCCAGCCGGTGACGGAGCCCTAGACCGGCTGCGTGGCCGCGGGCGTCAGCTCGTCTCGGAGCCGGGCCAACCCGTCCCGGATGCGAGTCTTGGCCGTGCCCAAGGGGATCTGCAGCAGCTGTGCCACCTCGTTGTAGGTATGCCCGTCGAGGTAGGCGAGCTCGATGGTTCTGCGCTTGGCAGGACACAGGTTGGCGAGGGCTGTGCGAACCCTCTCGGCGTCGAGGAACGCCAGTGCGGTTGCGGCGGTCACGTCGAACGGGACCTCGCGGGTGCTGTGGGCGTCGGCGGTGTCCAGCCGGCGCCGCGCCTCGCCGGAACGAACGCGGTCCACCGCGCGGTGGTGTGCCATGGTCATGACCCAGGCCTGTGCGGACCCTCTCAGAGGATCGAAGCGCGTGGAGGTTCTCCAGAGCTCGAGGAAGATCTCCTGGGTGACTTCCTCGGACTGGTGCGGGTCCCGGAGGATCCGGAGCACGAGACCGTAGATGCGCGGCGCCATGCTCTCGTACAGGTCCTCGAACGCAGCCGCGTCCCCCCGGCCGCACGCCTCGAGCTGGGCCGCAAGCCCGTCGAGGCAGCGCCGAGCCGTGGGACGAGCAGACATGAGGGTCCTCCACAGCAGCCGCGAAGATGTGAGCGGGACACCTTGTGCGCAAGTGCCTTTCTCACAAGGTAACGAGGGACGTGACAGAATGCTGGACTATGGCTGAAACGCATACTCCGCCGCTGTCGGAGCAGGTGTGTTTCGACCTCTACGCCGCCTCCCGCGCTGTGACCAACGCCTATCGACCGGTGCTCAGCGAGCTGGGGCTGACCTACCCGCAGTTCCTCGTGCTGATCGTGCTGTGGGAGCGGGGGAGTGGCACGGTCAAGGAGCTCGTCGACGTCCTACGCCTGGACCACGGCACTCTGACCCCGCTGCTGCGCCGGATGGAGGCGAACGGTCTGATCACTCGTCGCCGGGCGGTCACCGACGAGCGGTTCGTCGAGGTGGCGTTGACCCGCAGCGGCGACGAGCTGCGCGTCCACGCCACGAAGATCCACTGCGACATGACAGAAGCCATGGGTCTCGACGCGGCACAGGTCGCGGCCTTGCAGGCGACCCTTCGACAGCTGACGGCGAGCGTCAGCGGCTAGGCACCGGCCACGGTCCACCGCGTGGGCCCCGTCTCCCTGGGAGGCGGCTACTCCTCGATCTCCCAGGAGCCGACCTCGGTGTACTCGCTGTCGAAGAGCGCCTGGGACGTGCCAGGCGTGAGTCGCACCTGCTTGACCGCGCCGGCCCAGTAGCGCAGGATTCGCGCCAGCTCGTCGGCCTCCCTGCCGTCCGCCATGGCACTGAGGTCGACCTCCATCACGAATCTCATGGGGCCACTCAACACCCCCGTCGGAACCGGCGCACGTCGGCCCGCCCTGCCACATCCTGGACTTCGCTCTCATATCGTGGGACGGAGGGAGCGGCGGGTTGACGATGCGGGCGTCACCGGGGACGGTGGGCACATGCGTCTGGACATTCTCGTACGCCCGAGACGCGCCTGCTGAAGGCCCGCACCTTCACGCACGCGCGTCGCCCCTCGTCTGCCCTCCGGGCCGGGGGGCTTTTTGCTGGGCTCTTTGCTGGGCTGACGTGATGCGAGCACACTGCGACGACAAGAGAGAAAGGCCATCATGAGCGAGCAGGCTGCCGGGATCCCCGTGACAGGTGCGCAGAGCCTGATCAGATCACTGGAGTGCGCCGGCGCCGAGAACATCTTCGGCATCCCGGGCGGGGCGATCCTGCCGGCCTACGACCCGCTGTTCGACTCCGAGCGGATCAGGCACATCCTGGTCCGTCACGAGCAGGGCGCCGGCCACGCCGCGCAGGGCTACGCCACGGCGACCGGCCGGGTCGGTGTCTGCATGGCCACCAGCGGCCCGGGGGCGACGAACCTCGTCACCCCGATCGCGGACGCCTACATGGACTCCGTGCCGATGGTCGCGGTGACCGGGCAGGTGTCCAGCCGCTCGATCGGCACCGACGCCTTCCAGGAGGCCGACATCCGCGGCATCACCATGCCGATCACCAAGCACAACTTCCTGGTCACCAACCCGGCAGAGATCCCGCGCACCATCGCTGAGGCCTTCTACATCGCCTCGACCGGGCGGCCCGGACCGGTGCTCGTCGACGTCGCCAAGGACGCGATGCAGGCCCGGACCACCTTCGCGTGGCCGAGCGAGCTGTCCCTGCCCGGCTACCGCCCGGTGACCCGACCGCACGCCAAGCAGGTCCGGGAGGCGGCCCGGCTGATGCTCGAGGCGCGCCGTCCGGTGCTGTACGTCGGAGGAGGAGTCATCCGCTCCGGCGCGCACCAGGAGCTGCTCGCCCTGGCCGAGCTCACCGGGATGCCGGTGGTCACCACGCTGATGGCGCGGGGGGCGTTCCCCGACAGCCACGTGCAGCACCTCGGCATGCCGGGCATGCACGGCACCGTCGCCGCCGTCGCCAGCCTGCAGCGCAGCGACCTGATCATCAGCCTCGGCGCCCGCTTCGACGACCGGGTCACCGGCAACCTCGACTCGTTCGCCCCGCACGCCAAGGTGATCCACGCCGACATCGACCCGGCGGAGATCGGCAAGAACCGGCGCGTCGACGTGCCCATCGTCGGCGACGCCCGCGAGGTCCTCGCCGACCTGGTGCTGGCCCTGCGGACCGCCGCGGACGCCGGCGAGCACGGCGACTACGAGGCCTGGGTGGGGTTCCTCGCCGGGGTGAAGAAGAAGTACCCGCTCGGCTACGACATCCCCTCGGACGGCTCCCTGGCGCCGCAGTACGTCATCGAGCGGCTCGGCGCGATCGCCGGCCCGGACGCGATCTACGCCTCGGGCGTGGGCCAGCACCAGATGTGGGCCGCGCAGTTCATCGGCTACGAGCACCCGGGCACCTGGATCAACTCCGGCGGGCTCGGGACGATGGGCTTCTCGGTGCCCGCCGCGATGGGCGCGAAGGTCGGGCGACCGGACGCCACGGTCTGGTCCATCGACGGCGACGGATGCTTCCAGATGACCAACCAGGAGCTCGCGACCTGCACCCTGGAGAACATCCCGATCAAGGTCGCCATCATCAACAACGAGTCCCTCGGGATGGTCCGGCAGTGGCAGACGCTCTTCTACCAGGAGCGCTACTCCAACACCGACCTGCAGTCCAAGCGGGTGCCCGACTTCGTCAAGCTCGCGGACGCCTACGGCTGCGTCGGGCTCTCGTGCGACTCCGCCGAGGACGTGGACGCCACGATCACCAAGGCGATGGAGATCAACGACGTGCCGGTCGTGGTGGACTTCAGGGTCCACCGCGACGCGATGGTGTGGCCGATGGTCGCTGCGGGCACCAGCAACGACGACATCAAGTTCGCCCGCGACATGGCCCCGAACTACGAGGACGACGATCTGGAGGGTGGGAAGCACTCGTGAGCAGGCACACCCTGTCGGTGCTGGTCGAGAACCAGCCCGGCGTGCTGGCCCGGATCGCCGGGCTGTTCAGCCGTCGCGGCTTCAACATCGACTCCCTGGCCGTGGGTCCCACCGAGCACCCCGAGGTGTCCCGGATGACGATAGTGGTCAACGTGGAGGAGTCCCCGCTCGAGCAGGTCACCAAGCAGCTGAACAAGCTGGTCGAGGTGATCAAGGTCGTCGAGCTGGACCGTGAGATGTCGGTCAACCGCGAGCTGATGCTGGTGAAGGTCAAGGCCGACGCCACGTCGCGCGGACAGGTGCTCGAGCTGGTGCAGCTGTTCCGTGCCAAGGTGGTCGACGTCGGCACCGAGGCCGTCACCATCCAGATCGTCGGCAACCAGGGCAAGCTCGAGGACTTCCTGCGCGTGCTCGAGCCGTACGGCGTCCGCGAGCTGGTCCAGTCCGGTGTGGTCGCCATCGGCAGGGGCAGCCGGTCGGTGTCGGATCGCAGCGTGCGAGCCGTGCCGGTCCGGGCCCCCTCGGCAGTCGGCTGACCGCCGTACCTGTTCACCAACCAACCAGGCCAACCAACCGGGCCAACCATTAGGCCCGACCGGGCCCACCAAGAGGAGTGCCGAAGAAGTGGCTGAGATGTTCTACGACGACGACGCCGACCTGTCCGTGATCCAGAATCGCAGCGTGGCAGTGCTGGGCTACGGCAGCCAGGGCCATGCCCACGCACTGTCCCTGCGCGACTCCGGGGTGGACGTGCGGGTCGGGCTGCCCGAGGGCTCCAAGAGCCGTGCCAAGGCTGAGGCCGAGGGACTGCGGGTGCTCACTCCCGCGGAGGCCTGCGAGGAGGCCGACCTGATCGTGATCCTCGCGCCCGACCACGTGCAGCGCAAGCTCTACACCGAGGCGGTCGAGCCGAACCTCGTCGACGGGGACGCCCTGTTCTTCGGGCACGGCTTCAACATCCGGTTCGGCTACATCAAGCCGCCCTCGGGGGTCGACGTCGCGATGGTCGCGCCGAAGGGTCCAGGTCACCTGGTCCGGCGTGAGTACGTCTCCGGACGCGGCGTACCCGTCCTGGTCGCGGTGGAGAACGACGCCACCGGCAAGGCCTGGGAGCTCGCGCTCGCCTACGCCAAGGGCATCGGCGGGCTGCGTGCGGGCGGGATCAAGACGACGTTCACCGAGGAGACCGAGACCGACCTGTTCGGTGAGCAGGCCGTGCTGTGCGGCGGCATGTCCGAGCTGGTGATGAAGGGCTTCGAGGTGCTCACCGAGGCCGGCTACCAGCCCGAGGTCGCCTACTTCGAGTGCCTCCACGAGCTGAAGCTGATCGTCGACCTGATGTACGAGGGCGGCATCGCCAAGCAGCGCTGGTCGATCTCGGACACCGCGGAGTACGGCGACTACGTCTCGGGCCCCCGGCTGATCGACGACTCGGTCAAGGGCCGGATGCAGGACATCCTCGCCGACATCAAGAGCGGGGCGTTCGCGCAGCGGTTCATCGACGACCAGGACGCCGGAGCGCCGGAGTTCAAGGCGCTGCGGGCCAAGGGCGAGCAGCACCCGATCGAGGGCACCGGTCGCGAGCTGCGCAAGCTGATGGCCTGGGTCAAGACCGACGACTCCGACTACGTCGAGGGCACCGCCACCCGCTGACCGGCCCCTGGTAATCCGTACCGGGACGGGGGGCCTACTTGACCTCCGACCGGAGCACCATGGCGATGCCGACGACCGTCGGCACGATGAGCCAGATCACCCCGGTCACGCCGAGGTGGGCCCACTGCTCGCTGCTCAGCGACCCGTCGAACAGCGCGCCCTGTGCGAAGTTGAAGTCCACCCACGGCTGCAGGTCCTTGAACCAGTCCTGCGAGGATGCGAGCAGCATCGACAGCGTCGGGAGCAGGAACGAGTAGACGAAGTAGGCCACGATCGCGCCGGCCGAGCTGCGGATCAGCACCCCGAGCATGAAGCCGACGAGCAGCCCGAGGACGTTGGCCAGGATGATGTTGAAGAAGTCGGTGGTGGACAGGTTCCACACCGGGTCGACGCCTGCGATCGCGGTGCCGACGACGTTGCCGAGCGCTCCGACGGCGAACGCCACCGGGATGGACACCACCGCGACGGTCACGGACACGATCGCCTTGGCCAGGATCACCCGGCTGCGGTGGGGGACCAGCGTGAACGTGGTCAGGCCGCTGCGCTGGCTCCACTCGCCGGTGACGGACAGGATCGCGACGATCGGCAGGATGATCGTCATCGGGACGCCGATGGCGGCGGCGAACGAGTTGTAGGTCAGCTCGTCGTCGGGGGCGAACAGCACGACCGCCGCGGTGGCGAGCACCGCGGTGATCGCGATGCTGGCCATCAGCCAGAAGCCGGAGCGGGTGTCGAACATCTTGCGGAGCTCGGTGGTGGTGATCCGGTGCAGGGGGATGCCACCGGCCCGCTCGTCGGAGCGGTGGCTGGCGGGGAGGGTGGACGTGGCTGGGCTGACGGCGGTGGTCATGCCGCTGCTCCTTCGCGGGAGGTGGTGGTGGTGATGGTCGAGTCGCGCTGGGTGTCGGAGGTGAGGTGGAGGAACATCTCCTCGAGGCCGGCGCCGTCTGCGGGCCGCAGCTCGACGAGCGGGATGCCGGCGGCGAAGGCGATGGTGCCGACCGGCTCGGTGTCGGCCTGGGCGAGGAGGGCGCCGCCACCGGCCGGTGTGGTGGTGACCCCGGCGGCGGTCAGCGCCTCGGAGAGGCGGCGTTGGTCGGTGGCGCGGACCAGGGAGCCGGCCGTGCGGAGCAGGTCGCTCTTGGCGCCCTGGGCGACGATCCGGCCGTTGCCGATGACCACGAGGTCGTCGGCGATCACCTCGATCTCGTGCAGCAGGTGGGAGGACAGCAGCACGGTGCCGCCGCCGTCCGCGTAGTCGCGCAGCAGGCCGCGCATCCACCGGATGCCGGCGGGGTCCAGGCCGTTGGCGGGCTCGTCGAGGATCAGCACCTCGGGCTCGCCCATCAGGGCGGTGGCGATCCCGAGCCGCTGTCGCATCCCGAGCGAGTAGTCGCGGACCCGGCGCCCGGCCTCCTCGGGGGACAGGCTGACCAGCTCGAGCATCTCCTCGACGCGGCCGCGCGGCAGTCCCATGAACCGGCCGGCGATGCTGAGGATCTCGCGGCCGGTGCGTCCGGCGTGCTGGGCGGAGGCGTCGAGGAGCACCCCGACCTCGCGCCCCGGGTTCGGGATGTCCGCGAACCGTCGCCCGGAGATGGTGGCGGAGCCCGAGCCGGCCGGAGTCAGGCCCACCAGGACCCGCATGGTGGTCGACTTCCCCGCACCGTTGGGTCCCAGGAAGCCGGTCACCCGCCCCGGCAGCGCTGTGAACGTGATGTCGTCGACGGCCACGAAGCGGCCGTAGGTCTTGGTGAGTGCCTCTACGGTGATCATGTCTCAAGGCTGCTGGCAACCGTCCGGCCGCGCATCAGGGGCGAGACCCGACGCCACCCTGAGGTTCCCTTGGCGTGACCCTGGTGCCCACCCCGGGGTTGCCTCCGCCTCGCCGGGTACGACGGTGGGTGCAGTCGCCAGGTGTGAGACTGAGCAGATGGGTCGACCGCTGCTCGCGTGGGTCGGCTGCGGCGTGCTCCTCGCGGTGGCGCTGGTGAGCGCCGGCTGGGGCGGGACGACTCCTCCCGAGCCGCCCGGTCGAAGGCACGCGGCGCAGGACCGGTCGACGTATGCCGCGGCAGCGCTCGTCGTGCAGCGGGCGGCCCTCGGGCGACGGGACCTGCCCGCCGGCTTCCGCGAGCTGAACCCGCGCAACCGAGGAGAGCGCGACGCGCTGGACTACCTCGACCTGTGCGGAGCCCCGGCGCCCAGCCAAGGGCACCGGCTCGCGACGGACGGGCGCGTCTACGTCGCGCCGGGGCGCAGCGTGCGCACCGTGGTGGTCGCCTACCGACCGGGCTTCGTCGAGCAGGCGCTCGCGCGGCTGCGGGACGCTCCCCGCTCGTGCTCGCGTCCGGTGCCGCCCCGCCCGGTGCAGCAGCCCGGCACGCTCGCCCTCCGGGTGCGCCTGAGGTTCCCCGTGCCGCCGGCGGGCCCGCGAGGACTCCACGAGCTGGTGGTGCTGCGCAGCGGGGACGTGCTCTCGATGGTCGAGCTGGACGGGACGGCCGACGGGCTCACCCTCCGGTTGGCCCGAGTGCTCGGTGCTCGGCTGCAGACCTCGACGTCGGCGGGCCGAGAGCAGGCGGGTTAGCCCATCGCCTCCGGTACAGTCGGGCACGGCACAGCGTCGTGCACGGCATCCCCCTCCGAACACCGGGCGAGGGGTCGAGGCCGGTCCGACCGTCCACTGACGTCCACCCTCTCCAGCCGACCTGAGGATCCCTGTGAGCAAGCCCGTCGTACTCATCGCCGAAGAGCTGAGTCCCGCCACGGTCGAGGCTCTCGGCCCCGACTTCGAGATCCGGCACTGCGACGGCTCGGACCGGTCCCAGCTGCTGCCTGCGATCGCGGACGCCGACGCCGTGCTCGTGCGCAGCGCGACCAAGGTGGATGCCGAGGCCCTGGCTGCGGCGACCCGGCTCAAGGTGGTGGCCCGAGCAGGCGTGGGCCTGGACAACGTGGACGTCAAGGCCGCGACGCAGAGCGGCGTGATGGTGGTCAACGCGCCGACCTCCAACATCGTCTCCGCGGCCGAGCTCGCCGTCGCCCTGATGCTCGCGGCCGCGCGCCATGTCGCTCCGGCGAGCGCGGCTCTCAAGAGCGGCGAGTGGAAGCGCAGCAGGTACACCGGCATCGAGCTCTACGAGAAGACCGTAGGCATCGTCGGCCTGGGGCGCATCGGAGTGCTCGTCGCGCAACGGCTCAGCGCCTTCGGGATGAAGGTGA
>CAXSHL010000082.1:0-17799 GCA_964237315.1 uncultured Nocardioidaceae bacterium | reverse complement strand
GACGACGTCCTCAAGAAAGCGAACCGTCACCCAACTTCAGAAGCGCGACACTAGACGGTGGCGTGAGTACTCGAGTCGCCCTAGGAGGTACGCCTTCCTAGGGCGATTCGTGTTAGGACTCCAACCTCTGGCGCCGCAGCACTGTAGTCAGCAACGCTCGAGGACGGGGTCGATGCGACGCCCCCATAATCAGGCACCGAGTTCCTTGGTCTCCCGCCAGCCGCATCTTGGTTTCTGATGCTGGGCAGGGTGTCGATGTTGCGGTTGCTGAGTCGGACATCCGCGGTTGCGCGGTCAGCTTGGGCCCGTCGCGATCACCCCATACTTACTGCTCCTGACACATGAACCTGTCGAGATGTCAACGCGCTGAACTGCGTTGCGGCATATCTGTTCGATCTAGCCTAGAACCGCTACTCACCGCCCTGCTCAATCAACTACTTGGCGTTCCGCTCGTCGACAAGTTCTTGGGCGACGGCGCGCAATTTGATGTTCGCATGGGATGAGGCTCGAACGAGAAACGCGAAAGCGCGGTCCTCATCCATCTCGTAACGCTCCATGAGAATACCGAGGGCCTGCCCGATGACTTTCCGAGTCAACAAGCCATTCTTGAGTGTCTGCCGCTCATGGGCGTGCCGCAGCGCGATGGCCGCATGAGTGGCGAACATCCCAGCAAGTGCCTGAGCGTCGGGGCTGACGTCATCGGAACTCGTGGAATAGAAGTTCATGCCCCCCACGGCGCCCTGGTCGAGATCTAACCTCAGCGCCATCTGCGACCGAACACCAACGGCCCGGGCTAGGGGGACATACCGGGGCCACCGCTGCTCGTCCCGCAGACTCGACACTGATACCGCGTCATCGCCCTGCAAGGCTGCCGAGCACGGACCTTCGCGCAAGCTGTACTGCAGGTCATCTAGGCGCAACACCAGATCGCCGGTGAACGCCTTGGTCACGACCTCGCCCTTCCTGTCCAGTGTCGCGATACCTACCTGGTCGAAACCGGGAACGGAGTTGCAGGCGACCTCCACCACAGTCATCAAGGTCTCATCGAGACTGCGGGGCCGGTGCAGTGTCCGCGCGGCTTCAGCAATCGACTGAGTGAAGTCAGAAACAGCGAGCATCAGAGTCTCTCGTGTGCAACGTAGGTGAGGCACACAGAGAAGCGCTCATAACGAGACGCTGCAGACCTGAACCGGCGGCTCAACCTGAGCCAGATGGCGATTTGCACCGATTCTACACGCCGCGGATGATGATCCAGGATGAGTCGTGACCGGGTGCTGGCTACGCCGGAGGCGCGCGACGGCCAGGTGCAATGGGTCCTCGCGCCGGTTCACCTGGGTCAAGCAACGGCCCGGCGGACCATCTCCAGCTGCTGCGGATCCAGCCTTCCGGACGCCGGCTGCGACGACCTCCACGAGTGCGCCACCAGCGAGTCCTATCCCATGCCCTTCGTCGCCGTCGCCGTCGCCGAAGTCCGAGGTGGTGGCCGATGAGTGAGCGAAGTCGGCCGGGAGGTACCTCGTCGGCGGTGACGCGGCCGCCTGCGCTGTGTGCTGCGCCCCACCAGTCCTAGCCCTTCTCGGCGTCGCTGCAGCAGTAATAGCTGAGATCGGCGGTGCCTGGCTCGTCTGGCAAGGCATCAGAGAACACCGCGGACGGCTGTGGGTCGGAGCCGGAATAGTCGCTCTAGACATCTACGGGTTCGTCGCCACCCTGCAACCCGACGCCACCTTCGGACGCATCCTGGCCGCCTACGGCGGGATATACGTTGCCGGCTCGCTGGCTCGGGGCATGGCCCTCGACGGCTTCCACCCGGACCGCTACTACATCACAGGCGCGCTCATCTGCCTGATAGCAATCGCTGTCATCATGTGCGCCCCCCGCTCAACCTGACATGAAGCGAGCAACGCATATACGAGCCGGTGTCAGGCTGAGCGACCCGGCCATGGCAAGCGTCTTCCTCCGCGCAGGCCAAGCCTGCAGCACCCGGAGCATGTCCCAATCCAGCATTGGCATTCCAAACAGCCTTCATAGTCGACGACAAGATCAGGCACTGCATGTCATTGCTCGCGAGGAATTCGCTAATAGCGATGAACCAACGCCTTTCACAATTAACCAAGCCTTTACTGATTAGCGGCACGCATGCTACCAATAGAGGTAGTTCGGGCCGCCTTCTTGGCGGCCCGAATGCCATTTCACGGCCATTGTTGATTGGTATTGGAAATGCATGGTGGATTGAAGGTGTATCGGGGTTCTCCGACCGCTGCCCGCACCTATGTCGAGGCGGATCGGTCGCGCGCCGATGACTACTACCTGGCCGAGGGGACGGGTGTTGCGGACCGCTACATCGCCTCCGAGGGGCGCGTGCAGGCGCGGGGGACGTTGGACGGGGACGCCTACGAATCCTGGGTGGCCGGCCACGACCCGGACACCGGTACGCCGAAGGGCCGGTTGCGGACCGACGCCCAGGGGGTGCGGTTCGTCGAAGTAGTGGTGAACGGTCCGAAGTCGTGGTCGCTCGCCGCGGCGCTGCACCCGGACATCGCCGCCGCATACGACGCCGCGCAGGACCGCGCCGCGGCGCAGGTGATCGGCTGGCTCGCCGACCACTCCACCACCCGCATCGGTCCACGCGGCCGGCAGGTCCAGGTCCCTGTTCAAGAGCTCGAAGCGGTCATGGTCCGGCACTACACCTCCCGTGCTGGTGACCCCCACCGACACCTACACCTCCAGATCAACGCCCGAGTCTTCGCTCAGGGCATGTGGCGCGGGCTGCACACGGTTGGCGTCCGCGACAGCCTGGACGCAATCAACGGCATCGGCCACGCCGCCGTCCTCACCGACCCGCGCTTCCGCGCCGCCCTCACCGCACACGGCTTCACAGTGGACAGGGAGTCGGGAGAAATCGTGGAGCTGGCTGCCTTTGTGGGGCCGTTCAGCGCGCGGGCCGCGCAGATCACCCGCAACACCGACCGCTACGAAGCGCAATGGCGCGCCGACCATCCCGGCCTCGAGCCAGGACCACGGTTGCGGCGGTCCTGGGACGCCCGCGCGTGGGCGCAGGCCCGCCCCGACAAGGTCACCCCAACCGACGGCGCCCAGCTCGCCCACCGTTGGGTAGAGGAGCTGTACGGGCTCGGGTACCGAAACCCGCAGTCCCCGACCACACCTCCCCCACCGGCTACCCCACCTCCCCCGTCGCCTCCCCCGTCGTCTCCTCTAGGTGCCCGGTCGTGGGGGGAGGCCGCTCCTCGGGTGGGGGAGCTGGACCGCGAGGCTGCGGTGGCCACCGTGCTGGCGCGGTTGGGTGGACGTCGGTCGGCGTGGAACACCGCGGATATCCGGGGAGAGGTCGAGCAGTGGATCGCCCGCACCGGCCTGGTCACCGAGGCCGCCATCCGGTTGGAGCTGGCCGAGGACCTCACCGCCCGCACACTCGCCGTCTGCGTCCCCCTTCTGGCGCGGCCGGACGGGACACCACAGCTCGTGCCGCAGCACATCCGCGCCCTGACTTCTCGCGAGGTCCTTGCCGTCGAGGCCGACCTCACCACCCGGCTCATCGCCCGCGCCGACTCTTCCCCTTCCGCCGCCGCGCCGGCCGTCACGTCGGTCGAACTGATCCGGGGTCACGGCACAGAGCGGGTGTCTGCCGGGGTCACCGATTCGGCCATCGCTGGTTGTGACCGCGCGGCGGGTCTGGATCCCGCACAACAGGCGGTGGTTACAGCCCTGGCCGGCGGGAGCGCCTTGGTGGTGGTGGAGGGAGCCGCCGGGGTCGGGAAGACCACCACTCTCACGGCGGCTAGGGCAGCGTTGGAGCAGCATGGGCATCGGCTGGTGATCGCGACACCGACGTTGAAGGCCGCGACCGTCGCCGCGGCAGAGACCGGTGCGCCGGCGTTCTCGGCGGCCTGGTTGGTCCACCAGCACGGCTACCGATGGGACACCCACGGCAGCTGGCGGCGACTCCAGGTAGGTGAGACCGACTCACGCACAGGCGCCACCTATCAGGGTCCACAGTCGGGTGCTGGAGTGCGTCAAGGTGACGTACTTCTGATCGACGAGGCAGGGATGCTGGACCAGGACACCGCCCGCGCCCTGGTTGCGGTCGCTGACGAATCCCAGGCTCGGCTCGCTTTGGTCGGGGACCGGCACCAGCTGCCCGCGGTCGGCCGCGGCGGCGTCCTGGACCTCGCCGCCCGCTGGGGCCACCCCGAGGACTGCCTGACCCTCGACAGGGTGCACCGGTTTCACGACGAGGACTACGCCGCCCTCACGCTGGCGATGCGCACCGGGGAACACCCGGCACAGGTCTTCGACGCGTTCCTCGCGCGAGGCGAGATCTGCCTGCACGCCAGCGAGACCGAACGCACGCAACTGCTCGCCCTTGCTGCGGCCGAACGCAGTGGTGAGCCGCATGGTGAGAGCACCGGTGAGCCCGCGGATAGAGGAGCTGGCGGTGGCAGCGGGCGGGACCGGGTGCTGGTGATCGCGGACACCTGCGAGCAGGTCGCCGCGTTGAACGCGACGATCCGCGATCGGCTCGTCACCGCCGGCCGCGTCGACGACACCACCACGGTGACCACTTCAGCGGGGGATCGGATCGGGAGCGGTGACCGGGTCGCGACCCGTCACAACGATCGCGACCTCGACGTCGCCAACCGCGACACCTGGACAGTGACCAGAGTCGGAACCGACGGCAGCCTCGACGTCACCAGTGGCGGTGCCACGCGTCGCCTCCCGGACACGTATGTCCGGCAGCATCTCGAGCTGGCTTACGCGGCCACCGTCTACGGCGCCCAAGGAGACACCGTCGCCGAGGCGCACCTGGTCCTCGGAGAGCACACCGGCGCCGCCGCGGCCTATGTCGCGATGACCCGCGGCCGCACCCAGAATATGGCCCACCTCGTCGCTGCGACCGTCGAGGAGGCCCGCGACCAGTGGATTGCGACCTTCAGCCGGGACCGCGCCGACCTCGGACCCGCCCACGCCGCCCGACGAGCCGCCGAGGACATCGACCGCTACGGCACCCTACGACCCCTAGACCGGGTGCTGGCCGACCTGCGACAGGCCTGGGCCACCGAACAACACCTGGCCGAGCGCGTCAGCGCCGCCGAATCGTGGCGCGACCGGCTCATCCCGGTCGCGGCGATCCGGACCGAGACCGACCCGGAACTCGCCGACCTGCACGCGGTCGTCGAACAGGCCCGCGGCGACGCGGCGCACGCCCAAGCACAGCTCGTTAGGGTCGACGCCGCTGTCACCGCCGACGCCGACCGCGTCACCCACGCCCTCCACGTGGCCTGGCAGCGCGAATCCCCCGCTGCTCTTCGAGACGCCCACACCGTTCGTGCCGGTGTCGGGCCACTCGGATTCCACGGCATCAGAGTCAGGCGAGCCTCTCAAGGCCTGGAAGCCTGGGCAGCCACCTGGCGACCAGTCCTGCCCACCCTGCCCAACGAGCCCACAGAGCTCGCTGCCCTGGTCACGCACATGGACGCACCGCAACTCCACCAGGCGATCAGCTCCTACGCCCGAAACACCGCCGAGCAGGTCCACCCCGACTACCCAGCGACCCGACACGAAGCCGACGCCGCGGCCCGGACAGCCGCCCGGGCGGAAGCCACCTACACCAGTGCTCGAAACGACCGCGACCGGCGGCTCGTCGACCACCGCAGCCTCGCCTTGATGGACGATCCCGCCCGCTGGCTGACCGGCGCCGAACAGCAGCTCGACGAGGTCACCGCCGAACTGCAGCACGCCCGCGCCCGCGTCCACGCATTTGAGCTCGAGCCGGCCATCCAAGCGCTACCGGAGGGCCGTTTGCAGACCGAACACAACACCTGGCAGCGGGAGCTAGACCACCAACAGGCGGCCAGCAGGCGCGTCGCACTCACGCCCGCCACCATGGGCCCAGTACCCGACATCGGCGCCCAGCACGACGGGCACCAACCTCGAAGGCTCGACCGTCGCACTCCGCCGCGAGGCATTAGCCCCTGAGGGGACGTCCCCAAGGTGGGCCCACTCAGGGGTCCGCTGTCCACGAGCCGCCGATTCCAGTGCCTAACGCTCACGAGCAACTCGCGGCCGACCGCGATCGAAGACAGCAACCGAGAATCCGTGGCGCCAAGTGATCGCTGAGACACCCAAGGACGCCATTGGTCCGGTAGAAGGCCCGACATCTACAGAGGAGTGACGCCATGACACACCGCACCAAGACCGGCACCCGAAGCCTCGACCGGCCTACTGCCGAGGTACGAGAGGTCGACGACGACCTCCTCACCATGGCCGAAGTCGCCGCCATCGTCCGCGCGCCCGTCGCAACCCTCCGCTACTGGCGCCACCTCGGCACCGGCCCCCACAGCTTTCGAGTCGGCCGCGGCGTCCGCTACTGGCGCACCGAGGTCACCACGTGGCTGCAGCGGCAGAGTGACAGCGACGGCCCTCATCGGGCGTAACTGCTTCCGTCGCCACCACGGGCTACTGGCGCTACCGCGGGCACTGGCCCGTCAGCTCCGAGCTCGCCCTGCCAAGCCGGTATGGCGCCCCGACATTTTCCTCTGGCAAACCGAGAAGGGCCGCCGACCCGACGCCAACGCTCCACAGGTAGACCGCATGTGAGCCGACATTGTCGGACCGCCGGGTCACGATGGTGACCCAGGAGAGGAGCGCGTCATGGCCGGGAGCATTGCGAAGCGAACCGACGGGAAGTGGCGCGCCCGCTACCGCGACGAGGCAGGCACCGAGCGTGCCCGTCACTTCGACCGCAAGGTCGATGCCCAACGCTGGCTCGACGAGATCAGCTCGACCGTCATGGCCGGCACCTACGTTGACCCCGCCGCCGGGAAGGTCACCTTCAAGCGGTTCTACGACGACTGGGCGCCGCGGCAGTTGTGGGTTCCCTCGACCAGAGCCAATGCCGACCTGGCCACTGGATCGGTGACCTTCGCCGACCTGCCCATGAAGGCGATCCGCCGGTCACACGTAGAGGCGTGGGTGAAGGCGATGTCGACTCGGTGGGCGCCGAGCACGATCAAGACCCGCTTCGTCATCGTGCGGTCCGTCTTCCGCGCCGCCGTCGCCGACCGGGTGATCGCTGCCGACCCCAGCGTCGGCGTAGCGCTCCCCCGGCGCCGCAAGGCCGAGGCTGCTATGCGGATCCCGTCGGTCGAAGATATCGGACGCCTACTTGCCTACGCAGACAGCAACCGTGTCTCGACCCGCAAGGGTTTCCGGGCGTACGTCGCGCTCTGCGCCTTCGCCGGACTTCGCAAGGGCGAGGCCGCCGCCGTCCAGGTCGGCGACATCGACTTCCTGCGCCGACAGCTCGCCGTTTCCCGACAGTTGCAGCGCGACGGCAGCGAATACGCGATCCGGCCTCCGAAGTACGGCTCCGAACGCACCGTCTACTTGCCGGAAGACCTGGTCTCAATCCTCGGTGAGCACGTCGACACCCACCTCGACAACGCAGAACCGAGCCAATGGCTCTTCACCGTCGACGACGAACCGATGTACGACAACGCGATCACCTGGCGCTGGCGCGCCACCCGCACCGCGGCCAGCCTCCCTTACCTCCGGCTCCACGACCTCCGGCACTTCTACGCCTCAGGCCTGATCGCCGCAGGCTGCGATGTTGTCACCGTGCAGCGCGCGCTCGGGCACTCGAGTGCCACGACGACGCTCGGTACCTACAGTCACCTGTGGCCAACCGCCGAGGACCGCACCCGCAAGGCAGCCAGTGGCCTGATGCGGCAGGCGCTCCGCGCCGCGGCAAGCCCTGTCCCTCACTCCGAGCGCCGGCGCTAGATCTCGACCCGGTCCGTGGTCCACGTGGACGCTTCCCGACCGAGAAGCCCTGATCTCCGGTCCAGATAGGACAGTCCCCGGCCAACGTCGTGGCGAGGATCGGCCAGCCGCCCGGATCTCGAAGCTCGATCCTTCACGGCGCCGCCGCCTGGATGAGGATGCTGGCGTGGAGAATCAGTGGCGCTCGTCGAGCGATACACCCTTCTTCCTCTGGCGGCGCAGCTGCCCGAACTCTTCAACGACGGCGTCCACATCGGACTCGTCCAACAGCAGAAGCTCGTCCAATTTCGCAGCGGCGGCCTTGAGCGAATCGACGTCCGCCTGGCGGTCACGTCTGGTCGGGATGAAGTACCCCACCGTCTGTCCGTGCCGGGTCACCGCAACCGGTGCGTCGCCGTCGATGTAGTCGGCCAGACCGGCTCGGAACTCGCGGATGCCCACCTTCGTCGCCGTCACCACTACTCTTGAAATTGTGTACCTGTGTGTACACACTAGCGCCTCGGAAGGGCCCGTGCGTGGAACTGAACTGAAATTCTTGCGGACTAGGTGCGGACTACGGGGCCCTACACCCCCTCTGACCTGCGCAAACGCGCCGATTCAGTAGTACCAGGGGAACGGCGACCAGTCCGGCTCGCGCTTCTCGAGGAAGGAGTCCCGGCCCTCCACGGCCTCGTCGGTCATGTAGGCCAGGCGGGTGGTCTCGCCGGCGAACAGCTGCTGGCCGACGAGCCCGTCGTCAATGAGGTTGAAGGAGTACTTCAGCATCCGCTGGGCGGTCGGGGACTTGCCGTTGATCCGACGGCCCCACTCCAGCGCCTCCCGCTCGAGGTCCGCGTGGTCGACCACCTTGTTGACCATGCCCATCCGGTGTGCGTCCTCGGCGGTGTAGGTGTCGCCCAGGAAGAAGATCTCGCGGGCGAACTTCTGCCCCACCTGGCGCGCGAGGTAGGCCGACCCGAAGCCACCGTCGAAGGAGCCGACGTCTGCGTCGGTCTGCTTGAAGCGGGCGTGCTCACGGGAGGCGATCGTGAGGTCGGAGACGACGTGCAGGCTGTGCCCGCCGCCCGCGGCCCAGCCCGGCACCACGCACACCACGATCTTGGGCATGAACCGGATCAGCCGCTGGCACTCCAGGATGTGCAGCCGGCCCAGCTTGGCCCGGTCCACCGACTCGGAGGTGTCCCCCGAGGCGTACTGGTAGCCCGCGCGACCGCGGATCCGCTGGTCGCCTCCGGAGCAGAACGCCCATCCGCCGTCCTTGGGCGACGGGCCGTTGCCGGTGAGCAGGACGCACCCGACGTCGCTGGACGTGCGGGCGTGCTCGAGCACTGAGACCAGCTCGTCGACCGTCCCGGGCCGGAACGCGTTGCGCACCTCGGGTCTGTCGAAGGCGACCCGCACGGTGCCGTGCTCCAGCGCCCGGTGGTAGGTCAGGTCGGTGAGGCCCTCGAAGCCAGGGACCGCACGCCATACCGACGGGTCGAAGATCTCCGAGACACCGTTGCCAGCCATGACGGGAGGCTACCCGCCGGGCTGAGGCGTCCTGCGCCAACCGGTGCTGTTCCGCGGCTATGCCGCGTCCACGGTTCGGGGCAGGATGGCGGCATGACACTGCATGGTGAGTACGAGCCCAGCCCGGAGGCGTGGGTGCGCGACCAGGTCGCGGCGTACGAGGCCTCCGGCGGCGCCGAGGCCAACACGCTGCGCGGCGTGCCGGTCGTGGTCGTGACCTCGATCGGCGCGAAGAGCGGCAAGGTCCGCAAGAACCCGGTGATGCGCGTCGAGCACGACGGTGCCTACGCGCTGGTCGCCTCCAAGGGCGGAGCACCCAGCCATCCGACGTGGTACCACAACCTCGTGGGGCACCCGACGGTCGAGCTCCAGGACGGCCCTGAGGCCCAGGAGTTCACCGTCCGGATCGCCGAGGGCGCCGAGCGTGCCGACTGGTGGGAGCGGGCGGTCGCGGTCTGGCCGGACTACGCCGACTACCAGACGAAGACCGACCGGGAGATCCCGGTGTTCGTTGCCGAGCGCGCCTGACCTGAGCCTCGCCGGCTGGGTGCTCATTTGTCAGCGGGTGACGGGCTCCCGAGCGAGGACGTCGGCCTCCTGACGGCGTACGGCGCCGGCCTGGAGAACCAGGTAGCCGACGAACCCGATCACGAGGGCGACCACGACGCCGACGTTCGCGTAGGCCCAGTCACCGCTCTTGCCGCCGAGGCCGGTGACGTCGAGCAGGTAGCCCTGCCAGGACAGCCAGGACGCGTAGCCGTTGGTCACCAGCCCGAGCCCGACGACGGTCGCCACCAGGAGCAGCCCGAGCGACACGACGTTCACCGACCCGTAGCCGCGGTCCGCCTGCGCGTCGAAGAGCTTGGGGCCGTCGTAGTCGCGCCGGCGGAGCAGCAGGTCGGCCAGGAAGATCCCGCACCACGCGGAGAGCGGGACGCCCAGGGTGATGAGGAACCCCTGGAACGGGCCGAGGAAGTCCGAGGCGAACCAGATGACGTAGATCGACCCCAGCACCATCAGCACCCCGTCGAGGCCGGCCGCCACCCACCTGGGCGCCCGTAGTCCGATGGCGAGCAGCGACAGTCCCGAGGAGTAGATGTCCAGGACGGCCCCGGACACCAGCCCGGCGATCGCAACGAGGAAGAACGGCACGAGGAACCAGGTGGGGATCAGTGCGGTGAGGCCGCCGACAGGGTCGCTGTTGAGGGAGGTGGCCAGCTTGGGGTCGGAGGCGCACAGCAGCAGGCCCCAGACGACCAGGACCAGGACGGGGAGGCTGGCGCCGAGAGTCGTCCACCCCGCGATTCCTGCGCTCGAGGACCGCCGCGGGAGGTAGCGCGAGTAGTCGGCCGCGCAGTTGGTCCACCCGAGGCCGAAGCCGGTGAAGACCAGCAGGGCGGCCCCGATGAATTCGGTGCTGCCGCCGGTCGGTGCCGAGGTGGCTGCGGACAGGTCGACGTGCTTGGCGGTCAGCCCGATGAACACGACGGTCGCGATCACGGTGCCGACCGTGAGCCACTTCTGCAGCCTCATGATGGCCTCGAAGCCCAGCACGCCTGCGACGACGATGACCGCCACGACGGCGAGGAAGGCCACGATCTTGGTCGAGTTGCCGCCGCCCCAGCCGAGTCGCGTGAAGACGGTGGAGGCCGCGAAGGTGCCGATCGAGACCAGGGCGATCTCCCAGCCGACGAGCGGGAGGTAGGAGACCAGGCCGGGCACGATGTTGCCCCTGACCCCGAAGGCCGCCCTCGACAGGGTCAGGGTGGGGGCCGAGCCGCGCTTGCCGGCGATCGCCACCAGGCCGACCAGCAGGAACGACCCCAGGACGCCCACCGCGCCCGCGACCAGGCCCTGCCAGAGGTTGACGCCGAAGCTCAGCACGTAGGCACCCCAGGCCATGCCCAGGATGGAGATGTTGGAGGCGGCCCAGGGCCAGAACAGCTGGCTCGGGGTGCCCTTGCGCTCGGACTCGTCGATGACGTTGATGCCGTTGGCCTCGATGCCGAGGCCCGGGGACTTGGCGGTGGGCTGGCGGGTGGTGGTCGAGCTGCTCATCAGGCATGCACCTTTCCTCGTGGCCATCCTGCCCTGTCGCGGGCCGGCCCGCTCCGAGTGACCCTTGGCACAGTGGGCCGACCGCGGCTATGGTCTCCTTCAGCAGATTAGTTCTGGCCCGCAACAAATAGCTCGAGGAGCTCCCGCATGGTGCCCACCCCCACCCCGGCAGACCGCTTCACGTTCGGACTCTGGACCGTGGGGTGGCAGGGACGAGACCCGTTCGGTGACGCCAGCCGCCCGGCGCTGGACCCGGTCGAGTCCGTGCACCAGCTCGCGCAGCGCGGTGCCTACGGCGTCACCTTCCACGACGACGACCTGATCCCGTTCGACGCGACGGACAGCGAGCGCGACAAGCACATCTCGCGGTTCAAGGACGCGCTGGCCGAGACGGGCATGAAGGTCCCGATGATGACCACCAACCTGTTCACCCATCCGGTGTTCAAGGACGGCGGGTTCACCAGCAACGACCGGTCGGTGCGCAGGTTCGCCCTGCGCAAGGTGCTCCGCAACATCGACCTCGCTGCCGAGCTGGGCGCCCAGACCTACGTCTTCTGGGGCGGTCGCGAGGGGGCGGAGTACGACGGGGCCAAGGACGTGCGCGCCGCCCTCGACCGCTACCGGGAGGGCGTGGACGCACTGGCCGGCTACGTCCTGGAGCAGGGCTACGACCTGCGCTTCGCCATCGAGCCGAAGCCCAACGAGCCACGCGGCGACATCCTGCTGCCCACCGTCGGGCACGCCCTCGCCTTCATCGCCGAGCTCGAGCACTCCGACATGGTCGGCCTGAACCCCGAGGTCGGCCACGAGCAGATGGCCGGCCTGAACTTCGCCGCCGGCATCGCCCAGGCACTGTGGGCCGGCAAGCTCTTCCACATCGACCTGAACGGCCAGCGGTCCATCAAGTTCGACCAGGACCTGGTGTTCGGTCACGGCGACCTGCTCAACGCCTTCTTCCTCGTCGACCTGCTCGAGCACGGCAGCGCCGACGGCGGTCCGACGTACGACGGGCCTCGGCACTTCGACTACAAGCCGTCGCGCACCGAGGACCTCGACGGCGTCTGGGCGTCCGCGGAGGCGTGCATGTCGACGTACCTGATGCTCAAGGAGCGTGCCGACGCCTACCGCGCCGACCCCGAGGTGCAGGCGGCTTTGGAGGCGTCCGGTGTCGGCACGCTGCGCACCCCGACCCTGGACCCCGGCGAGAGCCTCGAGGACCTGCGGGCGGACCGGAGCGCCTACGAGGACTTCGACGCGGACGCAGCGGCGCGGCACGGCTTCGGTTTCGTCCGGCTCAACCAGCTCGGCCTCGAGCACCTGCTCGGCGCCCGCTGAGCGCGGCGGCCGGAGAAGTTGAAGTTTTTCCATAACGAATTGATGTCAGGACGACGTGTAACCGCTGTCACAGCGATATGTTCGCGCCCACAACAATCAAATCGCGGAGCTGGCGCAGGTTCGCCGGAAGCAGCTCCTCCATCGAAAGGGCTACAGCGCATGCGCAAGACCAGTGTGTCGCTCGCGGTGCTCGGAGTCGCTGCGGCGATGACCCTCACCGCCTGCGGATCCTCGAGCAAGGACGACAGCAGCTCAAGCAGCTCCAGCTCCAGCTCCAGCTCGCCGTCCGCCTCGGAGTCCAGCTCGTCAGCGGGCGGAGCGGTCGACGGCAAGGGCGCCAAGGTCGGCATCATCCTCCCCGACACCACCTCCTCGCCGCGCTGGGTCACCGCCGACCCGACCGCGCTCAAGGCGGCCTGCACCAAGGTGAACCTGACCTGCAACATCCAGAACGCCGGCGGCTCCGCGGCGAAGATGCAGACCATCGCCCGGCAGATGACGGCCGACAAGGTCAAGGTCCTGATGATCGTCGACCTGGACGCCGCGTCCGGCGCGAAGATCGAGCAGGAGGCGGCCAAGAACGGCGTCATCCCGGTCGACTACGACCGGCTGACCCCCGGCGGCGGCGCAGCGCTCTACGTCTCCTTCGACAACGTCAAGGTCGGTCAGGTGCAGGGCAAGACCCTCACCCAGTGCCCGCAGGTCAAGGGCCAGAAGAGCGTGAAGTACGTCGACATCGACGGTGCGCCGACCGACAACAACGCGACCTTGTTCAAGCAGGGCTACGACAGCGTGCTGTCGAAGGCTCCGGGCTGGAAGAAGGTGGGCAACCAGACGGGCAACTGGGATGCTCCCACCGCCGGCCGGGTGTTCAGCTCGATGCTCGGCAAGAACCCGGACCTCAAGGCCGCGATGGTCGCCAACGACACGATGGCCGGCGCGGTGATCACCGACCTCGGTCGTCAGAGCCTCAACGGCAAGGTCGCGGTCTCCGGCCAGGACGCCAGCGCGGAGGGCCTGCAGCACATCATGGACGGCGACCAGTGCTTCACGATCTACAAGGCGTCGACCCTCGAGGCGGACCCCGCCATCAACGCGATCGCGCAGCTGGCCAACGGCAAGGTGCCCGACACCAAGGGCGTGACGGTCACGGACCCGCAGACCAAGAAGAAGGTCCCGTCCATCCTGGCCACACCGGTCGCGATCACGATCGACAACGTCGCGGTGCCGATCAACGACAAGTACACCCCGAAGAACAGCGTGTGCACCGGCAAGTACGCCGCCAAGTGCACCAAGGCCGGCGTGAAGTGACGCAGGGCCGCTAGGCAGTCGGTGGCCGTCGTCGCGATCGCGCGGCGGCGGCCGCCGCTTCACCTGAACACCCAGAACATCCAGCACACCCAGAACACCCACGAACCAGCGGAAGGAGCGCGCGGCTCATGAGCGACCAGCCCATCCTCGAGATGCGCGGCATCAAGAAGAGCTTCGGTCCGGTCGACGTCCTCAAGGAGGTCGACTTCTGGGCCCGCGCGGGTCAGGTGACCGCACTCGTCGGCGACAACGGTGCCGGCAAGTCCACGCTGGTCAAGTGCATCAGTGGCACCTACGCCATCGACGGCGGCGAGTACCTCTACGAGGGGCGCTCCGTCGTCGTGCACTCGCCCCGCGACGCCAGCGCCTTGGGCATCGAGATCGTCTACCAGGACCTCGCGCTGTGCGACAACCTGGACATCGTCCAGAACATGTTCCTCGGCCGGGAGCGCGTCAGCGGCCTGGTCCTCGACGAGAGCAGCATGGAGCAGGCAGCGGAGGAGACGCTGCGGTCGCTGTCGGTGCGGACCGTGAAGTCCGTGCGGCAACGCGTCGCCAGCCTCTCGGGCGGGCAGCGGCAGACCGTGGCCATCGCCAAGGCGGTGCTGTGGAACTCCAAGGTGGTGGTGCTCGACGAGCCGACCGCCGCGCTGGGCGTGGCCCAGACCGCCCAGGTGCTCAGCCTCGTCCGACGTCTCGCCGACCGAGGCCTCGCCGTGGTGCTCATCTCCCACAACATGACCGACGTCCTCCAGGTGGCCGACAGCATCGCGGTCCTCTACCTCGGGCAGATGGCCGGTCAGGTCGAGCGCAGCGACGTCAACCAGCAGCAGCTGGTCGAGCTGATCACCACCGGCCGCCTCGAGGGCAGTGACATCCCCGGCCTCAGGAAAGGGGCTCTGGCATGACCAGTCTCGACGACGAGCGCGACCAGCCGGGCGGCACGACCCCCTCCGGAGCCTCGACGGTCGGCATGACGGACCCGGTGACCGACCCCGTCCCGCCGCCGGCAGGCACCAGCGAGACCGAGGACCGGATGGCGGCCGTGGCCACCACCATCCCGGTCGCCAACACGGCGGGCGGCTACTTCAACCTCTACGTCCAGCGGGTCCGCGGGGGCGAGATGGGGTCGCTGCCGGCGATCGGCGGCCTGATCGGCCTGGTGATCCTGTTCTCGGCGATCCAGCCGACGTTCCGCGGCCTCTACAACTTCGGCAACATGCTCACCGAGGGCTCCGGGCCGGTGCTGTTGGCGATGGGCCTGGTCTTCGTCCTGCTGCTCGGGGAGATCGACCTGTCCGCAGGGTTCGCCGGCGGTGTCTGCGCCGCGGTGATGGTGCGCCTGATGGTGGGCTACGACATGCCGTGGGCGGTGAGCATCGGGGCGGCCCTGGTCACCGGCATGGTGATCGGTCTGCTGATCGGCTTCCTGCGGACGAAGGTGCGCATCCCGTCGTTCGTGGTGACGCTCGCCTTCTTCCTGGCCTTCCAGGGGGTGGCGCTGTTCATCGTCAACAACGGCAAGGGCGCGCACGGGGACGTCCGGATCACCGACAACGTGGTCCTCGCCTTCGAGAACTCCCAGATGCCGAAGTGGGCGGGCTGGCTGCTGGCCGCCGTACTCATCGCGGGGTATGGCTACGTCAAGCTGTCCGCGCAGCGCGCGCGTCGGCGCCAGGGCCTGCTCGGTGAGCCCACCGTGGTGCTGGGCGCCAAGATCGGCGGCGTGGCCGTCGGGCTGGTGCTGTTCGTGTTCCTGCTCAACCAGAACCGCAACGTGAACAACAAGCCGATCGCGACGAACGTCGACGGAGTGATCAAGTTCGTCAGGCCCCCGGCCGTCGAGGGCGTCCCGTGGGTGGTGCTCGTCCTGGTCGGCTTCTTCGTGCTGTGGACGTTCGTGCTGTCCCGCACCCGCTACGGCCGGCACGTCTACGCAGTCGGCGGCAACGAGGAGGCCTCTCGCCGAGCCGGCATCCCGGTCGACCGGGTCCGCATCTCCGTCTTCGTGATCTGCTCGTTCATGGCCGCCGTCGGCGGCATCATGATCGGCTCGAACGTCGCCGCCGTCAGCGTCCAGAACTACTCCGGCAACACGCTTCTGCTCGCCGTCGGCGCGGCGGTGATCGGTGGCACGAGCCTGTTCGGCGGCAAGGGGCGGGTCATCGACGCCCTCATCGGCGGCGCGGTCGTCGAGGTCATCCAGAACGGCATGTCGAACCTCGTGCAAGGCAACAACGGCTCGTCCGTGCAGTACATCGTGACCGGTGTCGTGCTGATGCTCGCCGCTGCGATCGACGCGCTGTCCCGTCGTCGCGCGGGGGCCACAGGCCTGGGATGACCAGGCCCGAGGCGCCGGGCGGTGCGTCGACCACGTCGGTCGCCGCCCGCCCGGACGCCATCCGCCGGCACAACCTGGCGCTCATCTTGTCCCACGTGCACCGCGACGGCGTGCTGACCCGGGCCGAGCTCACCTCCCGGCTCGGGGTCAGCCGCTCCACCGTCGGTGCGCTCGTGGCGGACCTCACCGCCCTCGGGCTGGTGGAGGAGTCGGTGCCCAGCGGCGGTGACCGGGTCGGGCGCCCCTCGCACGTCGTCGGTCCCCACTCGACGGGGCCGTTCGTCGTCGGGGTCGACGTCGACATCACCCACGTCGCGTCCGCGGCGATCGGCATCGGCGGCGTGGTCCTCGACCGGCGCAGGGTGCCGACCGGCGTGGGACCCAGTCCCTCCGAGGTCGCCGACCTGATCCGGGAGGCGGTGACCGAGCTGGCCCAGGGCAGCGGACGGACCGTGCTCGGCGTCGGGGTCAGCGTGCCCGGCACGGTGGACAGCCGCACCAGGACAGTCGGCGTAGCCCCGAACCTCGACTGGCGGGAGGTGCGCCTCGGTGAGCTGCTCACCGACCGGCTCGGGCCCGACCTGCCGGTCAGCATCGGCAACGACGCCGACCTCTCCGTGCTGTGCGAGCTCAGCCGGGGCAACGCCCGCGGCTGTCTGGACGTGGTCTACCTGATCGGCCGGATCGGGGTCGGCGCCGGGATCGTCGTCAACGGCGCGCCGCTGCACGGCCGGGACGGGCGCGCCGGCGAGATCGGGCACAACGTCATGGACACCGCAGGACCCAAGTGCCACTGCGGGAAGCACGGCTGTCTGGAGACCTTCATCGGCGACAAGGCCCTGCTCGCGCTGGTCCACCGCGACGTCGCGCCGACCGAGGAGAACGTCGCGGCTGTGTTCCGGGACGCCGAGCAGGGCGACGCGCGCGCGCTCGAGGCGGTGCGCGGTGTCGCGGAGTGGCTGGGTCAGGCCCTCGGCACGCTGGTGAACACGCTGAACCCCCAGCGGGTGATCCTCGGCGGGTCGCTGTCGAACGTGCTCGAGCTGGCGCGGCCCGAGATCGAGCACGCCCTGGAGCAGTACGCCTTCGACCCCGGGCACCCGGTCGAGCTGGCGCCTCCCCGCTTCGGCAACGACTCGGCTCTGCTGGGGGCCGCCGAGCTGGCCTTCGCCGAAGTTCTCGACGACCCGTTCTCGGCCCAGGTCGCCCCGGTCTCCTGAGACCTCCCCTGCCGATAATCCGTGACGGAACGCAGGTTTTCTGGCCCCAAAACCATGCATTCCGTCACGGATTATCCGTAAGGGGGTCAGCGGAGGGGGAGGGCCCGGGTGACCAGCTCGGCCAGCAGCGGGCCGATCGCCGACGCCGTACGCTCCGCGATGGCGACCACCTCGTCCGGGTCGATGCCCGAGACCACCTCGTCCGGGTCGATGCCCGTG
>CAXSHL010000081.1:2101-18364 GCA_964237315.1 uncultured Nocardioidaceae bacterium | reverse complement strand
CCAGGGACTCCCCGACCAGGTACAAGGCGGAGCGGTACGGGAGGCCGAGGGCGGCGCCGAGGGCAGCGACTGCGTCCTGATGCACCTGCGGGCACCCGGCCCCAGCGATCGGGACCCGGGTCGCCAGGCCGGCTTCCTCGGCGGTCTGCGGGTTCTCGTTCGACGGCAGATACGCAGCATCCTCCACATCGAGAGCCGGATGCAGGTCAGCGAGATGCACCACCGCCGCCAACAGCCGCGCGTCGGCCGCATCCGCCATCCGACGCTCCCCGACCACCAGGTCCAGCACCCCACGCGTGTCCAGATCCCGCACGTCACCCGGCTCAGTCGTGGTCTCGCTCATGGGTGCAACTCTCCCAGCGACCACCGACAAGATCGGCCCGAAAACGGCCCGAAAGCCGTTCCCCACAACAACTTTCTCAGATTTCTTCAACCCGGCGCACGGAGCCAACCGAACGGACCAGGCGGGACGTGTCCGTAGGGTCAGAACCGGGTGCGAAGCACGTCGAGACCCGGGCCCGAGAGCTCGTCGAGGGCCGTCGGCCGTCCGGAGGCGGCGAGCAGCAGCGAGATGGCCGGTCCCTCCACGACCGGCCCGGACCCGATGGCGCTGGCGGCACCCGCACCGGTCGGCGTCAGTGTCACCCCGGCCACCCGCGTCTTGCCGCCGATGATCGCGTTGCTGCGGGCGTAGAACGCTAGTGCGCGCATCACCTCGGCCACCGGGTAGTCGCGCGAGATGCCCAGTGGTCGCCGGATGTCCTCGCCGTGGACGAACGCCTCACCCAGCCACGTCTCCTTCGGTCCTGGCGGTGCCGACGAGCGGCGAGCGGCCTGCCGGAACGCAGCCAACGTCGCGACCGGCCCGCCGGCGCTCTCGGTGGCCACCTGCGTGGTGGTGAACCGCTCGAAGCTGAATCGCGCGGAGGCGAACCGGGTGAGGAACCGGGCGGGTGTCATCTTCGCCGACGCAACCATGTGTGCCAGCACCTGGTGGACGTCCCACTCACTGCACAGCGAGGGCGTGCGCCACTGCTCGGTGCTCAGCACCGCGAGGTCGTCGGCGAGCGCGACCCGCTCGGTGTGAACGGTGGGCCAGATGTCAGCGGTCACGGCACCCTCCATGGGGTTCGCTCTGCAGTGGACTCACGTGTCTAGCATGTCGGGCGGCCGAGCGCACTTCTACGGAGTCAGCCGGTCCGCGTCGTCTGGGCCAACGCACCCGGAGCGGCGTGCAGACCGAACAGGTCGCCCTGCCCGGTGTGCACGCCGAGCTCGACGAGGGCACCGCGCTGCTCCTGGGTCCCGACGCCCTTCGCGTGGATGCTGATCCCGAGCTCGTCCGCCCAGCTCACCACGGACCTGATGGTCGCCCGGTAGTACTCCGATCCTGTGTCCTGCACCAGTCCCTGCACGATCGAGGGGTCGAGCGTGACCACCCCCGGCCGCAGGTACAGCAGGCGGTGGAGGTCGAAGACCCCGCGTTCCCAGCCGTCGACGGCCAGCCGGGCACCTCGGTCTTGCAAGTCCCGCAGGACCGCCTCCAGGTCGTTGGCGGTGACGGCGTGGTCGATGACCTCCAGAGTGATGCCGGTGAGGTCGGCGGGAAGCGCATCGACGATGTCCGGATGCGCCAGCGACGCGAGGCGCACGTTGAGCGACAGGCCGATGTCCGGCGGTCTGCACAGCAGTGCCGCGACGATCGCGGCGGCCTCCAGCTGGGGCCCGGTGCCCGCCGACCGAGCTCGGTCGAGGACAGCCTGCGAGTCCTCCTCGGGGAACCGGCTCGATGCCCTGACCGCGACCAGCTCGCCGGTGCTCAGGTCCACGATCGGCTGCAGGACGATGTCGGGGGTCGGCAGCCGGCCGTGCGCCGCCGCTCCTTCTGCGAGGCAGACCCGGTTGCGTCCCGAGCGCTTGGCGTCGTACATCGCCTCGTCCGCGGCCGCCACCACGGTGGCGGGTTCGAGTGCAGGGTCGTAGGTGGCGACGCCGGCGGAGAAGGTCTGGTGGCCCGGTGTGGCGCGCCGCAGCTGGTCCAGGCGGGCGCGTCCCTCGACCGCCGTGCGCCCGGGCAGCAGCACGGCGAACTCCTCGCCGCCGTAGCGCGCCAGCAGCTCCCCGTCGGTCAACAGGTCGTGCCAGCAGGCGACGACCTGTTTCAGCAGGATGTCACCTGCCTGGTGACCATGGGTGTCGTTGAACGTCTTGAAGTGGTCGAGGTCGATCAGGCCCACGCACAGCGGCGCTCCGGTCTCGCGGGCGACCTGGCAGGCGTGGGACAGCTCGTGGTCCCACGTCCGGCGGTTGGGTGCTCCGGTCAGTGCGTCCGAGTCGGCCAGTGCCGCCAGCTGCACCGCCTGCTCCTGTACGACGCGCAGCAGCCCGGCCACCCGGAGCACGGCCAGTCCGGACAGCACGATGCCACCTGCCCCGATGATCGACCACCACCGCACCGGGCCTGACTGAAGGCCGTTCAGCAGCAGCGTGATCGGTGGCAGCAGGAGCCCTGCGGACAGCGCTCCGAGGTGGGCGCGGGTGCTGGGTCGCTGCCTCCCGCTCGGCCGAGGTCGCGTCACCGGATGGGCCGACGACGACCAGCAGGCGGCCGCGACCAGCAGGTAGCCGCTGAGCCACAGCATGTCGTCCCACGCCAGCGAGCCGGTGTCCCCGGTGTGGACGACCGTGAAGTTGTAGACGATGTCACCCAGCAGGGTCACGGCAAGCGCGCCGGCGAGGAGCCGGAACGCCGGGGATCGAGCGCCCGAACCCGCACGCAGCCGCACCAGGATGGCGATCATCGCGACGTCGGCGAGCACATAGGCGGCACTGACCGCCTTGCCGAGCACGGTCAGGGTCGAGTCCTGGGCGATCGGAGCCAGGACGAACACCCCGCCGACGACCGCCGTGCCACTGGCGATGATCGCCGCGTCCAACGCGACGCTCAGGTCGTGCCGGGTGCGCCGGCCACGCACCAACGCGAGGAGGCCGGCGCCCAGGACGACGTACGACGTGAGGTAGACCGCGTCCGAGGGCAGCGGGTAGTAGGTCAGGTGCCAGGAGTCCTGCTCCAGGGTGGACAGGGCGTCGCCGATCACCCAGCCGAGGAAGCCACCGAGGATCAGCAGCCAGGACGAACGGTCGTCGGGGCTCCGGGCTCGCAGACCCAGCCAGCCGAACCCGATGGACAGTGCGCCGATGGCGTCGTACAACGCGCTCCGGCCGGCACCGCTCGGCACGAGCGGGTAGACCGCGACCAGTGCCAGCAGCAGCACGAGACCTCCGCGCACGCCCCGCCGGACGCCCTCGAGTCGGCCCACACCGAGAAGCATGACGGAGATGTCCGGTCCGCGACGCGGTTCCGGCGATCCCGCGACGTCCGCGCAGCCGGTGGCGAGAGGGTCTCGAAACCAAGTCTCTCTTCACGTTAGAGTAGGGTCTTCCAGACCGGACCCGACTGAGCGTGTCGGGCGGCCACCGAAGGGACGAGTGGACACCACCCATGCTGGCCCTGGGCACGACCGACACCCGTCGTCACCTTCCCGACGACAGCCTGGAGCACCGGTTCGACCCTCGCCACAACAGCGTGAACGCCCTGCGGCTCCTGCTGGCGGGGCTGGTCCTGGTCTCCCACACGATCCAGCTCGCCAGCGACGGGCGCGAGGACCCCGTGGGTCGGTTCACCGACAGTCACGTGGACCTCTCCACGATGTCGGTCGACGGCTTCTTCGCTCTCAGCTGATTCCTGATCACCGGGAGCTTCCTGAGCTCGCCCTCGGTGGGGCGCTACCTGTGGCGACGTGCCCTGCGGATCCTGCCAGGCTTCTGGGTCTGCCTCGTGGTGACAGCCGTCGTGATCGCGCCGGTCACCTATCTGGTGGATCACCGGACGCTGGCCGGCTTCCCCGTCCTCGGGCCGGACTCGGCCACGACGTACGTCGTCGCGAACGCCGGAGTGCTGATCCGGCGCTACCACATCGACGGGGCGTTCCACGGCGCGGTCGTCAACGGCTCGCTGCACACCTTGTACTACGAGTCACTGTGCTACCTGCTGCTGGCCGTCATCGGCGTGCTGGGCATCCTGCGCAGACGCCGGTGGCTCGTGCTGGGCATGTTCGGTGTCGCATGGCTGGTCACCCTCGTGGAGGCGGTCACCCAGAACGGTCTGGTGACCGGGCAGCCGGCCCGCGAGCTGATGCTCCGCTACGGCACGATGTTCCTCGCCGGAGCTCTCGCGCATCTCTTCGCCGACCGCGTCCGCCTGACGGCTCGTGGCGGCATCCTCGCCGGGCTGCTGCTCGCCGCGGCACTGGCGGTGACCGTCCCGGTGGAGGGAGACGAGCGGAGCATCCTGGCCTACAGCCTGCTGGCGCCGCCGGCTGTCGCCTACCTGGTGCTGCTCGCCGGGGTGGACAGGCGCCTGGCCGCCGTGGGCTCTCGCCGGGACCTGTCCTACGGCCTCTACGTCTACGCGTGGCCGGTTCAGGCCAGCCTGCTGGTCGTCGGCGCCGACACGTGGTGGCTTCCCGGCTATGTCGTCGTGTCGCTCGTCGTCGCACTGGCGCTGGCCTACCTCAGCTGGACCTGCGTCGAGGGCCCCGCTCTCGCGCTGAAATCGTGGACCCCGAAAATGCTCGTGTGGCACAGTCAGCGCAGACGCGCCCGCGAAGCCGCGCACTCGGGCACGCGAGGGGCACGAAGGGAGTGAGATCCTCATGGACCACGACCAGATGCAGATCGGTGAGGTGGCCGAGCGCACCGGTCTCAGCCTGCGCACCATCCGGTACTACGGGGAGATGGGTCTGGTGCCGCCCTCCGCTCGATCGGTCGGCGGTTTCCGGCTCTACACCGAGAACGACGTGGCCCGGTTTCGCGTCATCATGCGGATGAAGCCGCTGGACTTCTCGCTGGAGGAGATGAAGGACGTGCTCGACGTCTTCGACGGCCTCGCCGACAGCGAGCCCGGCTCCGAGCGGCACCGTGCGTTGACCGACCGGCTGGCGATGTACCTCACGGCAGCCAACGTGCGGGTGGGCGCGATCCGCGAACAGCTCGAGGTCGCCGAGGGCTTCGCCGACCACCTGCAGCGCGAGATCGCGGCCCACACCCAGACCTGACCCGGGTCCCGGCGGCTACGTCTCGCGGTTGCCGCTCGACCGACGGTTGTCCGACCGTCCGCCGGACTGGGCGTTCGACCGCCCGCTGGACCGACCGCTGGACTGGGCGAGCGAGGCGAGATAGGCGTTGTAGCGGCTGAGCTCGTCCGTCTCGGACCCGGCGTCGGTGCTGCCGGCCCGGCCGGCGAGGCGCGCCTCGGCACGGTCGGCCGTGCGGTCCAGCCGGGTCGCCTCGCGGTGGTCGGCACGCGCCCACTGCACGAAGATCGCGGCTGCGACCAGCAGGACGGGCACCTCGCTCAGCGCCCAGCCGATGCCGCCGCCGAGGTGCTGGTCGGCCAGCAGGTCGGTCGAGTACGGCCGGTCGAGGGCTCGGAAGTACGCCGCGTCCAGCACCGCCGAGGTGCTCATGATCGCGACGGAGAAGAACGCGTGGAAGGGCATCGCAGCCAGCAGCAGCCCCATCCGGGCCAGCGGATGCCAGCGCCGGGGGTTCGGGTCGACCCCGATGAGCACCCAGAAGAACAGGCTGCCGACTGCCAGGAAGTGCAGCTGCATCGCGACGTGTCCGAGGTGTGTGCTCATCAGCGAGGAGAAGACGGGCGTGAAGTAGAGCCCGTAGAGGCTGCCCACCCACAGGGCCAGCGCCACGAGTGGCTGGGTCAGGACGCGCACCGGCCACGAGTGCAGCACGGCGAGGAGCAGCTGCCGGGGCCCGAGCTCGTCGGGGACCCGCGCACCCGGCAGCGTGCGCAGGGCCAGGGTGACGGGTGCGGCGAGCACCAGCCCGATCGGCGCGACCATCGAGAGCAGCATGTGCGAGACCATGTGCGCACTGAACAGCACATGTGAGTAAACGCCGAGCCCGCCTGCCGTCGCCCAGACGATCACCAGGAGGCCGGCGTACCAGCAGACGGTCCGGCCGACCGGCCAGCCGACACCGCGACGGTGCAGGGTCCGCAGACCGACCGCGTAGAGCAGCCCCGCGAAGACGACGAGAGCCAGCGTGAAGCCGTCGGGTGTCCAGCCGAGCAGCAGCCGCCCGAAGGTCGGCGCGGGCGGGAGAGCGTTGCCCAGCAGCTCGGCCGCCGGTGAGGTGTCGACCGTCGGGCCCACAGGCGTGGGAGTGCGGGACAGCCCGACGGCCAAGGCCACGGTCGCCGCCATCACCACCAGCTCGCCGGCGGCCACCCGCAGGAACAGCCGGACGTCGTCGCGGGTCCGTGTCGCCGTCGTGGTGCGCGCCGCGAGTGCGCGGACGGTCCGGCTGCGGTGCCACCACCCGAACCCGCCGAGCACGAGCAGGGCTGCGGACTTCGCCAGCACCAGCACGCCGTACGACGAGGTGACCAGCGGGCCCAGCGCGCCGAGCCGGACACCCGCGTTGACGATCCCGGAGACCGCCACGGTCACGAAGCACCACAGCGCCAGCGTCGAGAAGCGGGGGACGGCGAGCCGCAACCCGTCCCCGCCACCGGCGGCGGCCCAGACCAGGCCGACGAGTCCGCCGACCCACACGGAGGCGGCGAGCACGTGCACCAGCAGGCTGGCGACGGCCAGCTCGTGGTTGCCCGAGGCGGCCGAGTGGCCGGTCAGGAGGGGAGGCGCCAGGGTCAGCAGAGCCAGCACCGCCGCCGCGGAGGCCCCCTTGGTGCTGACGACCGACCGGGCCACCCCAGCCAGCACGACCGCCAGCAGGGCCTGGACCGCGAGCGCCCGACCCTGCGGGATCTCCACGACGAAGCTGTGCACCAGCACCGGGTCGAGGGCGTGGGAGACCGGTGTCCCCAAGATGTCAGAGATCGTGAACGCGATCTCGACCAGCACGGCGGCGAACCAGACGCCCGCCGTCCGGGCGGCGAGCCGGACGCCCCGGTAGGGCACCCACCGCAGCTGCTCGGCGGGGGACGGCAGGAGCACCGCGGCGGTCAGCAGCAGGCCGAGGGTGGCGATCCCGGCGAGGTCCGCGACGAGCCGGGCGGCGGGCAGCCCCCAGCCGGTCAGCGGCCCCGGGTCGGGCAGCCCCGCCGGCACCGGCTGCGGTCCACCTCCGCCGGTGATCAGCACGAGCACCAGCACCGACCCGGCGACGAGGGCGGTCCCGGCCAGCCAGCGGACCACGCTGCTGGTCGGGGCCGGCCGGGTCCGGCGGTCCGTCGTGCCGTCGACCGTGCGGTCGGCGCTGGCTGTCATGGACGCTCCTTCGGGCGGCGGAGCCTGCCGGTCACCAGGATGCCACCCGCCACCACGAGTGCGGCTGCGGCTCCGGCGACGACCAGCCGGGTGCCGTCGCCGTGGTGGCTGACCGTCGGCGAGGGACGGGCCGTCGCGACCGCACCGTCTGCGCCTCGGAACGTGAAGCCGGTGCTCGCGGAGACGGGATGCCCGTCCGCCGAGACCACCCGGTAGGCGACGGTGTAGGGGCCGGAGTCCCGCACCCGGACCGCCACGGTCGCGGTGTTGTCCAGCACTGCGGTCGACCCGTGGTCGTCGCGTCTGCCGTCCGGGCCGGTCACGACGACCACCGAGGGCGTCCGGATGTTCTCGTCGAAGCGCAGCGTGACCTTGGTCGGCGCCGACTCGACCGTGGAGCCGTCGGCGGGGACGGAGCCCACCAGGCTGGCGTGCGCGGCCGCTGGTCCGGCACCGCCCACGAGGACGACCAGCAGCGCGACGCCGGTGAGCAGCGTCGCCGTCAGTGGGCCACGCGCGCGCGACAGCGACCGGAGCCTGGTCATGCGCGTCGCCCGCTCCTGAGCACGGCGACCGCGATGCCGGCAGCGCCGACGGCGATCCCTATGCCGCCCAGCCAGCGGGCGAGGGCGTCGGTCCCGCCGGTCCCGGTCGGAGCCGAGGTGCCGGGCGTGGCTGCCACGCTCGCCTCCTCGGTGTGCTCGGACCCCGATGTCGACCCCGCCGAGAGCTTCAGGGTCGGCGCAGGGTGCTCCGGCTCCGGCTGTCCCGACCGCGTCGTCTGGTTCCAGCGGACCACGCTGCCGTCGGAGTAGGTCTGCACCGCCGGCATCGAGACCGAGGAGGCGCCATTCGGGAAGGGTCCGACCGACAGCTCGAACTCCTCGAACTGGCCGGGCTTGACCCCTCGGCCGGGACCGGCGGTCCACGTGACCACGCCGACGGCCTTGGTCAGGGTGAAGCCGTCGTCCTGCACCGGGTGGGGAAGCTTGCGTTCTCTGGTGGTCACCGTCCAGCCGGGGAGCGGCTTGGTGGAGACGGACGCGAACGGCCTCGTCGTGGGCAGGGTCACCTGGAGTCGGGTGGTGCTCGCGGTGCCGGACTCGGTCGGCACCCGAAAGACCAGCTTGCCGAACCCGCCCGGTGCCGCATCGGTGGAGGAGACCGTCACGTGCGCCGACGCCGGCAACGCGGGCAGGAGCACGAGACCCCCGGCGGCGACGAGGGTGAGCAGGGCGCGCCGGGAGGCGCGCCTGGATGTGGACACGGAGGAGGACATGGGGGAGGACAACATGGTGGAACCTCTCGAGAGGTGGAGGGAGGGAGGGCAGATCGTCACCCGGTCGAGCAGCCACCCCTGCGAGGTCCGACGGGATGCGGGAGGCTCAGCCGGCGAGCGCCGGGGGAGGCCCACGCCGCGACGCGACGTCCGCAAGGAGCTGGGAGCGCAGGACCGGGCGTGCACGCGTGGGCGCGGCCGGTCGTGGCGGCGGGGTCGGCAGCCGCAGAGGCTGCAGCGTCGCACCGCGGATCGGAGCTGTGACCAGGTCCAGCAGCCGCCAGGACCACTCCTCGCCACGGAGCAGCGCCAGCGCGCTGAGCGCGGCGGCGACCAGGTGACCCGCGAGCATCAGCCAGCCGGAGTGCCCGCTCATCGCCATACCCGTCATGGCTCCGTCCACGGGTGCGGCGACGCCCGCGGCCGAGCCCATCCCGGCGTGGCTCATGGATCCGGCGAAGACCGGGGAGGAGGCCGGCGCGGCGAACGCGACGTGGAAGAGGACCTGACCGCCGAGCAGCATCGTCAGCAGCGGGGCGATTGTCCACCGCCTGCCGCTGAGCGCCACACCCACGGTGACCGCCAGCAGGGCGGTCAGTGCCAGGGGACCGGCCGACGGGGTCTGGCCGCCTGCCGCCGCGTGACCGCCGAAGGCCAGGCAGGTGGCCGACAGCCCCACGACCGTCCCCCGCAGCCACCGCAGCACGCCGCTCGTGGGTCGACCCGGACCGGCACCTCGCCACCCGTGGGGCGGCTCGGCAGGCAGGTAGGTCACGCGGCCATGGTATTCCGGGCCACCCTCGGACCAAGAAATCCGGCGCCAGGCCTTCAGTCGGGCGTGCCATCGACCGATGTTGACTGCATGAGGACTCTGGCGTCGACCGCGCGACTCCAACCAGTAGACAGGCCGCTTGGCTGAGCCACCGAAGACACTGACGCGTCACCCACGGAGCCCCAGATGAGCCGACGTCCCACCCGTCTACGCCTGGCAGCCGCATTGCTGTCCACCGTGGCCCTTGCCGGCTGCGGAAACCTCAGCGACCTCAGCATGAGTCCGAAGGTGGTGGCGAAGAAGCCGTCCCCCTCCGCCTCTCCCACACCCAGGCTGGTCGCGGCCACGCCCAAGCCCAAGCCCCCACCTGTGCCGGCCCCCACCGGTGCGCTCGCCGCCGGCTCGGCCACCCACAAGGTCCAGGCCGGGGCTCGCTCGGTGGTGCTGGACTACTGGAGCAGGCTGCCAGCGAACAAGTGGACCGTGAGCTCGGACCCGGTCCTGCAGGTCGCCGCCCACGTCGAAGGGGGCGGAGACAAGAACAAGGTCAAGATCACGCACTTCGGCGCCACCTACAGCGACGGCAGGACGACCACGCAGGTGGGCAGCGACGACGGCGAGTTCATCTTCACGCCACCGTTCTCCTACACGACTGCGCTGCCGCTGCCGCGCCCGGCGAGCGGCACCCGGTCAGCGACGGTGCTCATCCAGCTCAACCTGTTGGTGGAGACCGCCCCGGACAGCCAGGAGTACTTCCGCAACACCGTGCTGGACCGTGTCCGGCTCGGCTACGTCCCCGAAGAGGCATCATGAGCACCGTCACACCAGGCATGCGCCGCGCCACCGACCGAGTGGAGCTGGTGGCCCGCAACGCCGCCCCGGTCGTCACGATCACCACCGTGCCCGAGCCGGCGCGGGTCCAGCCGAGTCCCCGCACTGCGGTTCGAAACGTACGAGGACAGGTGCTCTCCCGCCTGGCAGCTCTGGCTGCGCCGGCCGAGGCCCCACGCTCGACCAGCACCCGGATCGAGGTCCGCGAACCCAGCGGTCCCCGACTCGCGACGATCAGCTGCATCATCCCCGCCTACAACGAGCAGGACACCATCGCGGAGGTGCTGACGGCGCTGCTGGCCCAGACCCGCCTGCCGAACGTGATCCACCTCATCGTCAACAACACCGACGACGACACGCTGGAGATCGCCCGTCAGTTCGAGGGGCACCACAGCCGGCAGGTGAAGGGCGTCGAGTTCACCACCGAGATCGTCCTGCACGACATGGGCGACAACCCGGACAAGAAGGTGGGCGCGCTCAACGTCGGCTACAAGCTGAGCCTCGGCTACGACTTCATCCTGGGCGTGGACGGCGACACGACCCTCGACAGGTACGCCGTCGAGTGGCTGGAGAAGGAGATGCTGGACGATCCCCGCATCGGGGGTCTGAGCGCCATCTACTCCATCGACAAGTCCAACCTGAAGGGCGGCATGTCGAAGTTCCTGGTGGCAGGCCAGCGGTCGCAGTTCGCCGGCTTCAACATGGACAACCTCCTGCGTGGGCGCAACATGGCGGTCCTCGGCGGCCAGTGCAGTCTGTTCAGCGTGAAGGCGCTGGAGACGGTCATGGTCAAGCACCACCAGTCGGCGCCGTGGGTCCGGGACAGCGAGGTGGAGGACTCCAAGCTGTCCCTGCAGATCAAGGATGCCGGCTTCTCCACCAAGATCAGCGCCCGCGCTCGGGCCTACGTGGGGCCGATGGAGAACCTGCGAGCCCTCCACGGCCAGCAGGTCAAGTGGAACTTCGGCGCCATCGACCTGCTCTGGCCGGGCACGCGCGGCGACACGAAGGGGCAGCCCTTCCACCCCAACCTCCGCCTCCGGTGGTACGAGAACTTCCAGATGCTCCTCAACATCACCACGCGGATGGCGTTCTTCCTGCTCCTTGCTGCTGCGCTGTCGATCCACGCGTTCGTGTTCAACCCGGTCTGGCTCATCCCGCCGGTGGTCGCGTCGCTGCTGAACTTCCGGCTGGCCCTCGCGATGAAGGACAAGAGCGCCTCGGACCTCCTGTTCGCGGCCACCTACCTGCCCATCGAGGCGTACACCTGGATCAGGATGGGGCACTTCATGACCGCCTGGGTGCAGTTCTTCGCCCGCGTGGAGCGGGACAACTGGGCCGCCCAGGCAGCGGCAGAGCGCGGGAAGGGCGCAGCGTACGTGTTCCCCGCCATCGTGGCCGGCACGATCTTCGGCGTGCTGATCTACGCCTGGAGCCATCAGACCGTGTACGTCCAGTCGCTCATCCTGTCCCTCGGCTGGCCGGTGCTGTACATGATCACCATCTTGCAGACGCTGTTCATGGCCAAGAAGCTGATCCGCCGCCACCGCGGCTTCACCGTCTGACCGCAGCTGGTCAGGGCCCACCGACCTGCCTCGACGCCCCGTGGCCCAGGAAAGCCGATCTGCGCGGTCTCGGTCTCGGGCGTCGAGCCCCTCCGACGTACACCGCCAACGGCCTCTGCGAGAGGGGCTGGTGGACGCCTACCGCACGACGGTGCCGTTCTTCGCCCATCGAGCCAGGAGAGCGCACGGTCACGTGGTCTCGTTGTCCGCCAGCTAGGCGGGAGAGTGCTTGTTCGGCAGGTCGAGGGTGACCCGGCTGCCGGCGATGGTGGCGGTCCCACCGTGCGCCTCGGCGACGGCCTGGACGAGGGAGAGTCCCAGGCCGGTTCCGCGGCTGCTGCGGCTGGACTCCGCTCGGGCGAACCGGTCGAAGGCCTTGTCGATGAAGTCGGGTGGGAAGCCGGTGCCCTCGTCGCTCACGCTGAGCTGGACGCGTTGGTTGCTCTGAGTGGTGCTGATCGTGATGGTGCCCCGTCCGTAGCGCAGCGCGTTGGAGATCAGGTTGTGCAAAGCGAGGTCGAGCCAGTGCCGGTTGCCGGTGACGTGTGTCGTGCCCAAGGTGGTCACGATGTGGCGGCCCAGGGCGGTGGCCGTGGGTTCGTAGCGCTCGACGAGGTCGGTGATGGGCTCGGCGAGGTCGACCTGCTCGCCGGTCGGAACATTCCCGGTTCGCACCTCTTCGAGGTCGAGCAGCGCGTTGGACATGGCGATGAGGCGCTCCACCTGGTCCTGGAGGGACTCCAGTGCTGCCTTGGTCTCCTGCGCTGACCGGGGTCGAAGCAGCTGCATCTCGAGCTCTGTACGCATCACCGACAGCGGGGAGCGCAGCTCGTGGGAGGTGTCGGCGAGGAACTGTCGTTCGCGTTCGTTCGCGGCGCTGATGCGCGCCAGAAGGGCGTTCAACGTGTGCCCCAGGCGGGTGATCTCATCGTCCTTTCCTGGGTCGACGGGAAGGACCGGGGCATCGCCGGCGCGCTCGGCTGCGACCCGGTACCGCTCGACGGGCCGCAGCGCCGCGCGGGCGACGCCGTAGCCCACCAGTGACGCCGCGATCAGGGTGGCGAGGTCGGCGATGACCAGCTGTGCCAGGAGTTCGCGCAACGCCTCGTCGTGCTTGCGTCGGCTGATGGCTGCGGCAAGGACCACGGTGCGCTTCGGGGTCCTCACCTGAGAGGTGATGACGCGGTAGGGGCGGTCCGAGGACGGCAGCATGCTGCCGACGTCCTGGCGGACGGTCACGCCGGCCCCGGCTCGGGCGACCGTCTCGGTGTCGACGAGGCGTGCGGTGGCGTCGCCGCCGATGACGTGGCCGGCGCTGTCATACACCTGATAGCTCTGGCCGGGGGTGTCCGACGGAGGAGTGTCAGCCGTGGCGAGGTCGCGCGTGACGACGGCGCGGTAGGCGTCGAGGTCCTGGTTGAGCTGGCGGTTCAGCGCGAACTCGACGCGCCAGAACACGAACGCGCCGGCTGCCAGCAGGACCACGGTCATGGTGGTCGCCACCGCCACCACGAGGCGCGTGACGACTGGTCGATCGCCGAAGAGCCGACGCCACAGGCTCATCGGGGGTGGTGCTCGAGTCGATAGCCCACGCCGCGCAAGGTCGAGATGGTGACCGAGGCGGATCCTGCGAGAGCGCGCCGGAGCCGGGACATGTGCACGTCCATGGCGTTGCTGGAGATATCGACCTCGAAGTCCCACACATCGTCGTACAGCCGTGCTCTGGTCACTACGCGCCCGCGGCTGCCCATCAGGGACCGGAGCATGTCGAACTCGCGTCGCGACAGCTGCACGTCACGGTCGGAGACCCACACTCGGCGGTGACCTTCGTCCAGGACCACGTCGCCGACGACGAGCCGGTCCTCCTCGGGTTCACGTCGGCGCCGGATCGCGCGCAGGCGGGCGTGCAGCTCCTCGAGCGCGAACGGCTTGACCAGGTAGTCATCTGCGCCCGCCTCGAGCCCGGCGACCCGCTCGGCAACCGCGCCGCGGGCAGTGAGCATCAAGATGGGCACGTCGTTGCCCTCACGGCGCAGCTGCCGGCAGACCTCCGTGCCGCTCATGCCGGGAAGCATCAGGTCCAGGACGACCGCGTCCACGTTGGCCTGTCGGGCGGCCGCCAGGCCGCTGGTCCCGTCGTGGGCACCGGTGGCACGCACGTCGAGCTCCTCGAGGTAGCCGATGATGAGGTCCACCATGCGGCGTTCATCGTCGACCACGACTACGTGCATGACGTCAGCGTAGGCGGGCGGATCGATGGCGACTGACGTGCGCGCCGTCTCACCCCGGCAGGCGCTGGGGGCGTCGCCGCAGCGTCACGACCAGCAGTGCTGCCGAGAGGACCTGGGTCAGCGCAACGAGTGTGATGAGCAGGCGGCGGTGGTCGGTGTAGAGGGCACCCGCGAGGGTTCCGCCGACCAGAGCGGCGACGCCTTGGAATGCGGCGAACACGCCGTAGGCAGTCGCTAGGCGAGGTTGGGGAACCAGGTCGGCCACCAGTGCCTTGATGGTGGAGTCCTGCACTCCGGTCACGGCGCCCCACAGCAGGACGCCGGCGAGCACCACGATGAGCCGGTCGTCCAGGGCGAGGGCGGGAACGGCGACGATGACCGCCGGCAGCGTGAACAGAACGGCGGCTCCCCAACGGTCGTAGGCGACTCCGGTCAGCAGTGCGGCAATGGCCTCGGTCGCCATCGCGGCGGCGTAGATCAGCGGCACCACCGCGGTGCGCACCAGCCCGGAGTCGACGAGGTGGAAGGAGATGACGCCGAACGTCATCAGCCCCGTGGTGCCCAGGGCACAGGAGGTGGCGAACGCGTAGAACCGCTTCGGGAGAGCCCGCGGCTCGACGACGGAGCTCACCGGTATCGGAGCCGAGTTCGGGCTGCTCGTCTCGGGCTCTGCAGCGTCGGTGTGGCGTTTGAGGGTGAGCAGCAGCAGGATGCACGCGGCGCCCGGCACTGCGAGTACGGCGAACGCGGGCCACTCGACGCCGGCGACTGCGATGACCCCGGCGACCAGAAGCGGCCCGGCGAATGCCCCGACCTGGTCGAGCGCCTTGTGCACCGCGAACCCGCGGCCGCGTCCGACGGCGACCGCAACCCGGGCCAGCAGTGCGGACTTCGACGGGCTCCGGATGGCCTTGCCCGCTCGTTCGAGCAGAATCAGGCTCGCGGCGAGCCCGAGCCCCAGGCCTCCGACGAGCGGTGTCACAGCAAGCAGAGGGACGCAGATCGCTGTCATCGCGTAGCCGAGGAAGGTTAGCGACCAGTAGCGGCCGCTGCGGTCTGCAAGCGGTCCGGAGAACAGCCGCAGTCCTAGTGCCAGCGCTTCGCCGGCCCCGGTGATGAGCCCGACGGCGAGGGCCGACGCTCCCAGGGACCCCAGGAACGGGCCGGCGATCGAGCGCATGCCCTCGTACACCATGTCGCCGGCGAGGCTGACCACCCCGAAGGCGACCACGGTCCGCCAAGGCGTCCAGGAAACGCCCGCCTGGGTCTCCGTCATTGCCGTTGGACCGGGATGGTCGCGGGTCCTGTCGGGCCGACGCCGGTGGTCGGCTTCACGGTGAAGGTGACCTCCTTCGCGTTGGTCGGAACGGGTTCGGGCGGACGCAGTCTGCCCGTGGTCTCCTCCTTGAGCGTGAACAGTATCGACCCGAGATTGACGTTGCCCGCGCTCACCACCACGGTCCCGGCGCAGCCGCGGGCCCCGGTCCCGCAGGTGACCGCCACGTCGGTGCGTCCCGATGCGTCCAAGGTCAGGTTGGGGCTGGTGACGGCGAACAGGGAGGGGAAGTGGACCCCGGTAGGGGTGTTGTCGCTGTTCGGGTCGAAGCAGCCGTCGAACTCGAAGAGCGGGTTGGTGACGTCGTTGCCGTGCTTGTCGGTGATGGTGAGGAACCCGGTGAGCTTCGACGGGCCGCCGGCGGTGAAGCAGTCGTTGCTGTGCACGTTGAGCTCGAACTTGCCGTAGCCCTCGGGTGGCATCGGGACCTGGGGGTCGGTCCAGCTCATCAGGCAGTTCCAGTCGCCTCCGGGCCCGATGTCGGCCACGTCGGGTCCGTGCTTGTCGCACATCGCCTTCGCGTGCAGGGAAGCAGCAGTGAGATTGCGGCCCAGGATGTGGGATTGGTTGACGTAGGTGTTGGCGAACACGACCGGGAGTGACTTCTCGAGGCGGGCGCGGGTGACGCTGCTGGCGCCTCCGCTGGCCGTCACGGCCGAAGCGAGCCCGGCGAATGCGACCAGTGCGACGAGGGCTGTCAATGCAATGAGGATGGTGCGACGCATGGCCCTCAGCCTCCAGTGATGTCGCGTCGGCGGACGATGGCGAACGCGGCGCTGAGGCAAGCGATGCTCCAGGCGGCGCTGACCAGCAGCCCCTCGACGAGGGGTCCGGTGAAGCGGGGCTGGGTGAGCAGGCCGTGCCAGGACTCGAACGGCGTGGTGAGCAGCAGCTTCCGGACGGTGGTGAGGCCGCCGATGCTGCCGGCGAGCTGCATGA
>CAXSHL010000081.1:0-2091 GCA_964237315.1 uncultured Nocardioidaceae bacterium | reverse complement strand
GAACGGCGTGGTGAGCAGGCCCGAGCGGACAGCCTCGATGCCACCCAGGCCGCCGAGGAGCACCATCACCATGCCGAGCACGACCGGTGCGGCGATGCCGACCGCAGGGTTGCGGAACCACACCGAGAGCGCGATCGCGAGGCAGGTGAAGCCGAGCGTAGGGGCCAGCGTGGTGGCCCAGCTCGCGGTGACCAGCGTCAGGGCTGTGCCGGCGGGGATGATCTGCCCTGAGAGTCCGACCAGCGGTTGGTGGCCGACGATGAGCAGGCTCGACACGATGGTGGACGCGGCGAGCAGCGTGAGCACCAGGACCGCAAATCCGCACGCGGTCAGCGTCTTGGCCCAGAAGATCCGGGCCCGGCTGGTGGAGCGGGTCAGGACGGTCTTCCACGTGCCGTGCTGGTCCTCACTGGCGAAGATGTCGCCGGCGACGATGGCTGTCAGCAGCGGCAGCACCCACTGGGTCGCGAACCCCAGGACCAGCAACGTGAGGGCGTACCCGTTGTCGGTGGCGAACCGGCCGAACAGGGTGTCCTTCGGCGGCCGGGACTGGCCGTGGATGATGACCACGATGGGGAGGGGCGCGAGCAGGGCGGCCAGCAACACAGCCCACCCGCGGTACTGCGCACGCAGCTTGCGCAGCTCGAAGCGCAGAGCGGCACCGAGGCCACCCCGGCGTGCGGGGAGGGGGAGGCCTTCGCGTCCGGTTGCCGGTGGCGTCACCACGGCGGTCATCCGAGGGCCTCCTCGAAGGGCTCGGATCGGTGGGCGGGGCCGGGTCTCGTCTCGTCGGTGAGCATGAAGAACAGGGCCTCCAGCGGGGTCTGGGTTGCGGTGAAGCCGAGCAGCTCGACATCGGCGCGCACGACCGAGGCGACATAGGCGGAGACATCCGCCCGCAGTCCGGTCACCACCAGCGCAGCGTCGGGGTCGCGGGTCACCTCGACGGCAGGGTGGTGTGCGGCGAGCCGGAGCGCGCGGTCGTCGCTGGTGGTGGCGAGCAGGTAGCCGGGGTCAGGTGCCATCGCGCGCAGTTCGGCGATGGAGCCGTGAAAGGCGACCGAGCCGGCGCTCAGGATGGTGACGTTGTCGCAGATGTCCTCGACCTCGCCCATGTCGTGGGAGCTGAGCAGCACCGTCAGCCCGCTGCCGACGAGCCGCTTGACCAGCGCGCGCATGTCGCGAATGCCGGCGGGGTCCAGGCCGTTGGCGGGCTCGTCGAGAACCAGCAGCTTCGGCTCGCGCAGCAGGCTGGCCGCGACTCCGAGGCGCTGGCGCATGCCGTAGGAGTAGCCACCCACTTTGCGGTCGGCTCGGTCTGCGAGGTCGACGATGTCGAGGACCTCCTCCACCAGGCCGGGTCGGGCCCCACCGTCGAGCAGAGCGAGGCCCTCGAGGTTCGCGCGCCCAGTCAGGTAGGGATAGAACCGAGGGCTCTCGATGAAGCCGGCGACTCCGTCCAGCACGGCGACACCGGCCTCGTCCCACGTCTTGCCGAAGACCCGGATGGTGCCGCTGTCGGGGCGAATGAGGCCGAACAACATCCGCAGAAACGTGGTCTTGCCAGCGCCGTTCGGTCCAAGAACACCGTAGACCTCACCAGCCACGACCTGGATCGAGATGTCATCAACAGCCCGCACACTGCCGAAGCTCTTGGTCACGCCGGTGGCCTCGACCGCACGTGTCTTGTCCATAGTGCGCAACGTATGCGGCCAACGTGAAGGCAACATGACGATCGAACCCGCGGAATCGCCGAGACGCATCCCCCTGAACATGAGCGACTAGGACGTCCAGTAGCCCAGACGTGTCAGAGGCAGGGAAGGGCAACTACGACGACGTCAACCGGCTCGGTTCGTCCACCCGTAGGCATACGGACCCTGCACAACATGGTCGGTCATGCGAAGGAGGACCCGACGTTCCCGCTCGACCTGGACAACGACCCCGCCGCGAGCCCTGAAAGGTCCGGGTCCGGGGCCGGGTCCGCGTCCGGGTCGGCGCCGGCACCGGGTGCGTCAACCCAGACTGTCCGGTCTCTGCCTGTCCGCTTGGCTTGATAGAGCGCCTCGTCGGCGCGAGCCATCGCCTTGACGC
>CAXSHL010000080.1:0-19534 GCA_964237315.1 uncultured Nocardioidaceae bacterium | reverse complement strand
ACTCGTTGGGCTCGCGCACGTCGACCAGCACGAAGTCGCGCTCGCCGTTGTCGCGCTCCTTGAGCATGTGCTCGAGCTGGCTGACCGAGATGGTGGAGCCGGCAGCGGCGTCGGCCGCCTCGTCCGAGATCGCACCGCAGAACGCCTCGTAGTCGATGAGCCCGGTGACGGTCGGGTTGTCCCCGCACAGCGCGCAGTTCGGGTCCTTGCGGACCTTGAGCTTGCGGTACTCCATCTCGAGGGCGTCGTAGATCATCAGCTTGCCGACGAGCGGGTCCCCGATGCCGGTGAGCAGCTTGATCGCCTCGTTGACCTGGATGGAGCCGATGGACGCGCACAGCACGCCGAGCACCCCGCCCTCCGCGCAGGAGGGCACCATGCCGGGCGGCGGCGGCTCGGGGTAGAGGCAGCGGTAGCACGGCGCGTCCTGCTTGCCGTCGAGCTCCAGCGTCGGCCAGAACACCGATGCCTGGCCGTCGAAGCGGTAGATCGAGCCCCACACGTAGGGCTTCTTCAAGAAGTACGCCGCATCGTTGACCAGGTAGCGGGTGGCGAAGTTGTCGGTGCCGTCGACGATCAGGTCGTAGTCGGCGAAGATCTCCATGACGTTGTCGTTGTCGAGGCGCTCGTTGTGCAGCACCACGTTCACGAGCGGGTTGGTCTCGGCGATCGACTCCTTGGCCGACTGGGCCTTGGACTTGCCGACGTCGCTCTGGCCGTGGATGATCTGGCGCTGCAGGTTGGACTCGTCGACCTCGTCGAACTCGGCGATCCCGAGGGTGCCGACGCCGGCCGCCGCCAGGTAGAGCAGGGCCGGGCTGCCGAGACCGCCGGCGCCGATGACCAGCACCTTGGCGTTCTTCAGCCGCTTCTGGCCCGTCATCCCGACGTCGGGGATGATCAGGTGCCGGCTGTAGCGGCGTACCTCGTCGATGGTGAGCTCCTGTGCGGGCTCCACCAGGGCTGGTAGTGACACGTTCCACTCCTCGGACGTCTGCGGTTGGTCGTCGACCCTCGAACTCCCTGGTCCAACACGCCGACGTCCTGCCATGTTCCCCGACCTCGCCGCACGCCGTGGCTCGTCCCGTGATGTGGAACCTCCCGCTTCGCACGAACCGGGGCCGGCGTACGCCGGGAGTACGCTGCCGTGGTGACGACCACCTCCGACCAGAAGCCCCGGGGTGGGCGGATGCCGCGCAGCGCTCGCCGCACGCAGCTGCTGGAGTCCGCGCTCGAGGTCTTCGTCGCCCAGGGCTACCACTCCGCGGCGATGGACGACATCGCGGAGCGGGCCGGGGTGTCCAAACCCGTGCTGTACCAGCACTTCCCCGGCAAGCTCGAGCTCTACCTGGCGCTGCTGGACCAGTCCTGCGACACGATCATCGAGGCCTCCAAGCAGGCCCTCGCGTCCACCGACGACAACAAGCTCCGCGTGACCGCGACCGTGCAGGTGTTCTACGACTACGTGGCCAACCCGCTCGGCGCCTTCCGGCTGGTCTTCGAGTCCGACCTGACCAACGAGCCGCCCGTCCGGGAGCGTGTCGACCGGGTGACCCGGGAGTGCGCCGAGGCGATCGCCGAGGTGATTCACGAGGACACCGGGCTCACCGACGAGCAGTCCCAGCTGCTCGCCGTGTCCCTGGTCGGCATGGCCCAGGTCAGCGCCCGCTTCTGGCTGGACACCAGCGGCGGCATCTCTCAGGACGACGCGGCTAGGCTCGTCTCGGGTCTCGCCTGGCGCGGCATCCGGGGATACCCCCGGGCCGACGAGCAGGGTTGAGCCGGCCCCACAGCTCATCACCGCACCACCAATCAGGAGGTCCTCCCATGGAGGTCAAGATCGGCGTGCAGAACGCCAACCGCGAGCTGGTCCTCGACTCCTCGGAGTCCGCGGACGACGTGGCCAAGGCCGTCGAGGCCGCCCTGTCCGGGAGCGACGGCCTGCTGGCCCTGTCCGACACCAAGGGCCGCCGGGTCCTGGTGCCCGTGGACAAGCTGGCCTACGTCGAGATCGGCACCAGCAGCAGCGGCACGGTCGGGTTCCGCTCCTAGCCCGGATCCCCTCCCTCAGGCGGCCCCTCCCTCAGGCGGCGAGGCCGAGTGCCTCCATGCGACGGGAGTGGTTCTCCGTCAGCCGGGTGAACAGCCGGCCGATCGCGACCAGGTCCATGGCCGGGCGGTCCACCCCTCCCGAGAGCAGGGCCGTGAGCGCGTCCCGCTCGGCGGCGACCCGCTGAGCCTGCGACAGTGCCTCGCCCATCAGCCGGCGACCCCACAGCGCCAGTCGGCCGCCCAGGCGGGGCTCGGCGGCGATCGCCGCGCGGACCCGGTCCACGACGAAGGCGGACTGTCCCGCGTCCGCCAGGCTCTCGACGATGATCGCCCGGGTGTCCGCGTCGAGGAACGTCGCGATCTCGCGGTAGAAGTCCGCGGCCATCCCGTCCCCGACGTAGGCCTTGATCAGGCCCTCGTGCCAGTCGGCGGGCGTCGTACGCCGGTGGAAGGCCTCGAACGGCGGGACGAACGCCGCCATCGCCTCGAACGGGTCGTAGCCCAGCTCCCTGAGACGGGCGCTGAGCGCCTCGAAGTGGGCGAACTCCGTGGACGCCATCCGGGCCAGCTCCGCCTTGTCGAGCAGGGTCGGGGCCATCTTCGCGTCCTCGGCGAGCCGCTCGAACGCCGACAGCTCGCCGTAGGCGATCACGCCCAGGAGGTCGACGACCGCGGCCATGTAGACGGGGTCGGAGAAGGCGACCGGCAGCTGGGCTGACCACCGGGCGGGCTCGGCTCTGGGAGCCTCCTCGGCCGGGGATTCAGTCATGTGGGCACCCTACCGATAGAATGGCGGCACACCGCCGTCGAGCGCACGACGCAGCGCAGCTCTCCAGAAGCCCGGAGACAGCGCAGTGGGAGCCTCGCGGTGGGTGCCGCACGTCACCGCACAACCTCACGCACACTTCACGCACATCGACAGAACAGGCAAGATCCTGACCACCTTCAGAGAGCTCGGGGTGCTACCCGAGATCGCGGACGCCCTCGAGCGCGTCGGCATCACCACCCCCTTCCCCATCCAGGAGATGACCCTCTCGGTCGCCCTGATGGGCACCGACCTCATCGGCCAGGCGCGGACCGGGACCGGCAAGACGCTGGCCTTCGGGATCCCCGTCCTGCAGCGCACGGTCGCGCCCCACGACCCCGACCATGCCGACCTCGCGGCCCCCGACAAGCCGCAGGCGCTCATCGTCGCTCCGACGCGCGAGCTGGCGCTCCAGGTGTCCAACGACATGTCGGTGGCCAGCGCGGACCGCGGGACGCGAGTGCTCACCGTGTACGGCGGAGTCGGCTACGACCACCAGCTCGACACCCTCAAGTCCGGGGTGGACGTCGTCGTCGGCACCCCGGGACGGCTGATCGACCTGATGAACCGCCGCGCCCTCGACCTGAGCCACATCAAGGTCCTGGTGCTCGACGAGGCCGACGAGATGCTCGACCTGGGCTTCCTGCCCGACGTCGAGCGGTTGATCGCCCGGACCCCCGAGACCAGGCAGACGATGCTGTTCTCGGCGACCATGCCGGGCGCGATCGTGTCCCTGGCCCGCACCCACATGCGGCACCCGATGAACATCCGGGCCGAGTCCGGCGACGCCCAGCAGACGGTCCCCGCGACCGCGCAGTTCATCTACCAGGTGCACGACCTCGACAAGCCCGAGCTGATCTCGCGCATCCTACAGAGCGAGAACTCCGGGCTGACGATCGTCTTCACCCGCACCAAGCGCGCCGCCCAGCGGCTCGCCGAGGACCTCGAGGACCGCGGCTTCGACGCGAGCCCGCTGCACGGTGACATGCAGCAGGTGGCGCGAGAGAAGGCGCTCACGAAGTTCCGCGAGGGCAAGCTGCGGGTGCTCGTCGCCACCGACGTGGCCGCCCGCGGCATCGACGTCGCCGACGTGACGCACGTGATCAACTACAGCTGTCCCGAGGACGAGAAGATGTACGTCCACCGGATCGGCCGCACCGGCCGCGCCGGCGCCTCCGGGGTCGCGGTGACCTTCGTCGACTGGGCGGACGTCACCCGGTGGAAGGTCATCAACAAGATGCTCGACCTGCCCTTCGACAACCCGCCGGAGACGTACTCGACCTCCGAGCACTTCTTCCACGACATGGGGATCGCCCCCGGCACCAAGGGCCGTCTCAAGCCCGAGCGGCCGGCCGAGCCTCGCGGTGACCGGCCCTCCAGCAGGTCGACGGGCCGGTCCGGTGGCCAGTCGGGCGGCAAGGCCGGCGGGTCGGCCGAGCGCGCGCCGCGCGAGGACCGTCCGCGTCGCGACCGTGGCAGGAGCCGCACGCGCAGCGGTCAGCCCGTCGACGCGGCGGGCACGGCGACCGCGACCGTGACGGCCGCTCCGCCGGTGGACGGCGAGTCGGTCGACGCCAAGCCGGCCGGCACCCGCAGCAGGAGCCGCAACCGGCGCCGCCGCACCGGCAGCGAGCAGCCGGCCCGCTCGGCGGACTGACCTGGCGGACTGATCTCTCTCGGGACTGACCCCCGTCAGGCCACCACGACGACCCTGGTGCCCTGCGGGGCGAACCTCCACAGGGCGATCGCGTCCGGGCGCCACTGCCGGATGCAGCCGTGCGACTGCGGCGTGCCCAGCTGCGCGCGGGTCTGCACAGGTGAGCCGTTGCTCACCGGGATGTCGTGGAAGCCGATCGCTGCCCGGGCGCCGTGGGCGAACCGCACCATGTAGTGCATCATCCCGGAGTCGTCGACGCCCCAGGCGCGCTTGCTCCTGCTGTAGACCGAGTAGGTGCCGGGCTGGAGGTTGTCCGTGACGCTGCCGGAGACCAGGTAGGTGCGGCGCACGACGTCCCGGCCGGCGCTCCGGTCCACCAGCCAGACCCGCTGACGCGTCATGTCGAACACGATCCGGCGGCCGCTGCCGCTGTCCGCGGGCAGCGCCTGGTCCGTCCCGGTCGTCGTCTCCGGGCTCCCCTTGCCGTCTGCCAGCGCGATGGCACCGCCCGTCGGCTCGGGCGCCGGCTCGCTCACGGTGGGCCGCGAGGCGCCGGGGGCGTCGACCGGACGGGCGGTGGCCTGCTCCCCCGGCAGCACGCCGAGGCCGCCGAGCACGGACACCAGGGTGACCACGACTGCGGCCGCCGCGGCAGTGATCCGCCCGTAGCGGGGTCGGGTGCTCGCGGCCGTGGGGCTCGCTCCTCGCTCCGTCGGCTGCCGTGGCATGTCCGACACCCTAGACGCGCTGGCGGACGCGCCGAGTGAGGCTGGCCGCGACCTGGCGGTAAGCCTCGGCTCCCGGGTGGTTGCGGGTGGTGGTCAGGATCGAGCGACCCGCCGCCGGGGCCTCCGCGAACCGGATCGACTTCGGGATCGGGGGCTCGATCACGTCCAGCTGGTAGGTCTCGGAGATGTTCTCCAGCACCGCACGCGCGTGGTTCGTGCGCCCGTCGTACAGGGTGGGCAGGACGCCCCAGACAGCGAGCTTCCGATTGGTGAACCGGCGTACGTCGTGCACCGTGTCCAGCAGCTGCCCGACACCCCGGTGGGAGAGGGTCTCGCACTGCAGCGGGATCAGCACCCCGCGGGCGGCCGTGAGTGCGGCCACGGTGAGCACTCCCAGCGAGGGCGGGCAGTCCAGCAGGATCCAGTCGTAGGTGAGGTCCTCGAGCGCCAGCTTGACCACGTGCTCGCGACCGGTCCTGGTGAGCAGGTCGGACTCGGCGCGCGCCAGCTCGATGGTCGCGGGCAGCAGGTCGACGCCGTCCTCGGTCTCGATGATCACCTCACGGGCGTCCAGGCCCTTGGTCAGCACGTGGTGCACCGACAGCTCGAGGTCCTCGGGGTCGATGCCGAGGGAGAACGTCAGGCAGGCCTGCGGGTCGAGGTCGACGAGCAGCACCTTGCTGCCCTGCTCGGCCAAGGCTGCGCCGAGCGAGGCGACGGTGGTGGTCTTGGCGACGCCGCCCTTCTGGTTGGCGACCGCGAGGATCTGCGTCTTGGTGGCAGGCACACGCCCATCATGCCGCAGCGCGGTTGGCGATCCGACCACCCGGCGGGGATGCTGGAGGCATGTCGCGACCCACCGCCCTGGTCACCGGCCCCACCGCCGGCATCGGGCTGTCCTTCGCCCGCCAGCTGGCCGCCTCGGGCCACGACCTGGTGCTCGTGTCCCGCACGCGAGAACGGCTCGAGAAGCTGGCCGCCGAGCTCGAGGAGCAGCACGGCAGCCGCGTGGAGGTCATCGTCGCCGACCTCGGTGACCGCGAGCAGCTGGCCCCCGTCGAGGCACGGCTCGCCGACCCGTCCCGACCGGTCGACCTGCTGGTCAACAACGCCGGCCTGGGGCTCAAGCACCCGTTCCTCGACAACTCGGCCGCCGACGAGCAGCGCCTCCTCGACGTACTGGTCACAGCGGTCCTGCGGCTCACCCATGCTGCGCTCGGGCCGATGGTGGCGCGCGGCAGCGGCGCCGTCATCAACGTCTCGAGCGTCGCGGGCTACCTGCCGCGCGGCACCTACAGCGCCGCCAAGGCCTACGTCACCTCGCTGAGCGAGTGGGCCGACCTCACCTACCGGGACCGCGGCGTGCGAGTGATGGCGCTGCTGCCGGGCTTCACGAAGACTGAGTTCCACGCCCGGATGGACGTCAGCCGCGACTCGGCGCCCCGCTGGCTGTGGCTGGACGCCGACCGGCTCGTCGCCGAGGCCCTGCGCGACCTCGCGAAGGGTCGCCGGGTGTCCATCCCGAGCCGTCGCTACAAGGTGCTGGCCGCGGTCGCGAAGTACACCCCGACCTCGGTCCAGGCCCGCTTCCAGGGGCTCGGGCGCAAGTAGCCGCCTTCCCGGTCGGCTGCCCGGTGCTCAGTCGAAGAGGTGATGTCCGCACGAGGGCCACGAGCCGGCACCGGTGCGGCCGAACAGGATGATGGCTCGGTTGGTCTGCTCACCCGACGACGCGTTGCTCGGCAGGCCGCTGCCGCCGACGGAGCTCCAGGTGCCGGGGCTGAACTGGTAGAGCCCGTAGTAGCCGGCCGGGTTCACCGCCCCCGGGTTGCCACCGGACTCGCACTGCGCGAGCGCGGGCCAGTTGAGGCCGGCGGCGCGGCCTCCGGACCTGGACGGCTCGGGCGCGCGGCCTGACTGACCCTGGACCGCGCTCCACAGGTATCTCCCCACCAGACCGGTCTGGCTGCGGTGGTGGGCTGCCTGCCAGCCCACGACGGCCTGGCGAGTGCGAGGGCCGTAGAAGCCGGAGGCGGGGCTGACCTGCAGGTACTGCTGCAGGGCCACCACCCGGCTGCCGTGGTCGCCGGGGGCGAGGACGATGTAGCCGCTGGCGGCAGCCGGCCCGGCCACGGCACCGACCAGGGCACCGACGAGGGCGAGCGTCAGAGCCAGAGTGGTGAGCAGTCGACGGACCGGGTGGTCGGGGGTACGGCGGACGGGCCGACCGCTGGAGGGCGTGCGGGGATGACTGACGGGCGTGGCAGGTCGCATGAGGGGGCCTCGACGACGCCTGCGGGGTGAGCTGTCGGGTTCGGGCCGTGAGGTGGCCCGGCCGCTGGCGCGGCTTCACCCCAAGGACGACGTGGTGCGATGTCGCCCGAAGGTGGGTCCCCCGCTCCTGCTCCCACGGGACAGGGCCCACGTCGCGGGAGCAGGACTCGGCGTCGCGACACGGGAGCCCGCGGATGCGGGCATGGCCTTCACCGTTGCCAACCCGCGGGCAGGTGTCAAGAGGCGGTGCCCCGTCGACCCGGCCCGTCTGCACGCCCAAACCCGGTCGAGTCGGCGCATCCGCACGCCCAAACCCGGTCGAGTCGGCGCATCTGCACGCCCAGACCCGGTCGACTGCCCGGGGCTTTCGCCGCCGTGCCCGGTGACCGCCACAATCGGTCGCTCTGACCTGACAGGGCGACACGGACGAAGGGATCAGAGCCATAACCGGTCGCGAGGAACGGATGTGGCGGTTGGCGGCCGGGCGGGGGCCCGTCGTGCAGACGGGCCGGGTCGGCGGGATGCAGGCGTGCAGACGGGCTGGGTCGGCAAAGAGGGGTCAGTCGGCGTCGGCGTCGGCGAGGCCGTCCCAGGGCGCCCGGGGCGGTACGACGCGGCCCGACGGGCATGTGGAGCGGAACTCGCACCAGCCGCACCGCGACGCCACGAGCGCGGGGAAGGCCTCGTCGGCCTCGGCCGAGGACATGCCGCGGGCGTACCGCTCGTCCAGCGCCTTCAGCTCGGCGGCGAGCGAGTCGGCCAGCCGGAGCTGCTGGTCCAGCGACTCCTCCGTGTGGTCCCAGGCGAGCACCCGACCGGTGGGCAGGTGGTGCAGCTCGACCCGGGTGCACGAGTGGTGCAGCGTGTCGGCGGTCGCTGCCGCGTAGACGGCGAGCGCCAGGGACCTCCGGGCGTCGTCCACGGTGAGGACCGACCGCCCGGACTTGTAGTCGACGACCACGACGCTGCCGTCGGGCCGCTGGTCGACCCGGTCGACGCGGCCCCACAGCACCGCCCTCGGGGTGCGGACCGCGACCGTGCGCTCGACGGCGAGAGGCGTCCGGTCGGGGTCGACGCCGGCGAGGTACCTCTCCACCTGCCCGCGGGTCCGCTGCCGCACCGTGAAGGACTGCGTGTCGTCCCGGAACCCCGAGGTCAGCCAGCAGTCCACGAGGAGCCGCCCTCCGGCTTCCGGCGTACGACGGTCGCGAGGCAGCTGCCACCACCGGGCCAGCGCGGTGTGCACCGAGGCCCCGACCGAGTGGTGCGCCGACGGGGCGCCACGCGCCGGGGTCGGCCGCTGGAGGTAGGCGTACCGGTAGCGCCGGGGGCAGTCGAGGTACGTCGAGAGCCGGGCCGGCGTGGCGGGGTAGAGCCGCTCCGGCATGCCCTCGAACGCCGCCTGGCCCGCGTCGGTCACCGAGGCCGTCAGCCCTTCCCGGCGATGAAGGCCCGGACCGCGTCCGCGACGAGCTGGACCGCGATCGCGGACAGCAGCAGACCCGCGATCCGGGAGACCAGGACCACCCCGCCCTCGCGCAGCACCCGCAGGATCGGCAGGGAGAACCGCATCGAGAGCCAGAGCGCAACGTGCACCAGGACCACCCCGAGCCCGACGGCGACGAAGTCCGGGACGCTGTCCACCTCGCGGGAGAGCACCATGGTGGCGACGATCGCCCCGGGCCCGGCCAGCAGCGGCGTGCCCAGCGGCACCAGGGCGATGTTGACGTCGGAGGACCCGGTGGGCGCCTGCTCCTTGCCGGTCAGCAGCTCAAGCGCCACCAGCAGCAGGAGCAGGCCGCCGGCGCACTGCAGGGCGGGCAGCGAGATGCCCAGGTAGTCCAGGATCCGCTGGCCGAAGAACGCGAACGCGACGATCACGCCGAACGAGACGGTCACCGCCTGCCACGCGGCCCGCCGGGCCGAGGCCGAGGACCGCCCCCGGGTCAGGCTCAGGAAGATCGGGATGGTGCCGACCGGGTCCATGATCACGAACAGCGTCACGAACACCTCGGTCAGCAGGCTGATGCTGACCACCGCGTTCACGGATGCTCGCCCGTTCGGACGACTGAGGGCATCCTCGTCACGAGCACACGGGGCCCAGCACCCTCGGCGTGTCGCGCCCGGACGCCTCAGCAGCGACAGCGGCCAGGTCCAGCAGCCGCCGGAGCTCCTCGGGCGCGGTCGTGTTGCAGCCCAGCTCGTGGTCGACCTTGCCGTCCCCGTGGTGGTCGCTGGACCCGGTCACGACCAGGTCGAGCCGCTCCGCGAGCGCCCGCAGCCGGACGCGCACGTCGGGGGCGTGGTCCTCGTGGTCGACCTCCACGCCGGACAGCCCCGCCTGCTGCAGCCGGGCGATGCCAAGGGCGTCCAGCGCCTCGTGGTCGTGCCGGGAGGCCCAGGGGTGGGCGAGCACCGTGACACCGCCCGCGTCGGCGACCACGCCGATCATCGTCTCCAGGTCGGCGGCGTAGCGGTGGACGTACGCCGGCCCCTGCGGACCGAGGTAGGCGTCGAACGCCTCGTTGCGGTCGGCCACCACGCCGAGGGCCACCAGAGCGTCGGCCACGTGCGGCCGTCCCATGGCGGCCGTCTCCCCCGCGACAGCCCGTACGTCGGCGACGTCGATGTCGATCCCGAGGCCGCGCAGCCGCGCGAGGGTGGCCGGCAGCCGCGAGTTGCGCCCGTCCAGGACCCGCTGCAGCTCCTCGGCGAGCGGTCCGTAGGTCGGGTCTGGCAGGTAGGCCAGCAGGTGGACGCCGTACCCGACGAACGTGCAGCTCACCTCGATCCCCCGCACCAGGGTGATCCCGGTGCTCTCGGCCGCCTCCGCAGCCTCCTGCCAGCCGGCGGTCGTGTCGTGGTCGGTCAGCGCGAGTACGTCGATCCCCTCGGCGTGCGCACGACGCACCAGGTCGCCGGGCGACTCGGTCCCGTCCGAGCGGTTCGAGTGGGTGTGGAGGTCGATGCGCACGGGGGCGAGCCTAGTGGCCGGGCCCGAGCCGCGAGGCCGCCCGAGAGGTCACCAGGCCGGCGGGCCGCCACCGAACGGCAGGTCGATGAGCTCGGGACCGAGGTCCGCGACGTTGAGCAGGACCCACTCGTCGCGGAGCATCAGCGCCGCCGACGCCGGCCGCAGGACCACCCACAGCCAGCGCCCCTCGGCCTCGCCGGCGAACACCGACCGGTCGAAGGCGACGTCGACGTCGCTGGTGAGCACCGACCACAAGGAGATGGGGTGCCCGCCGATGCGCACCTTGGCGTGCGGGGGGCCGTCGCCGATCTCGGCGCCGGGGTCGCTGCGGAGCAGCCCGGCGCAGCGGGCGCCGAGCCCGACGCCCGGCTCCTCGGAGACCACGCTGACCTCCACCACACCGTCCGGGTCGCTGGCTCCGGTGCAGGTGGCGAAGGTGGCGCGCGCATCGCGCCCGGGAGCCGCGACGCAGCCGAAGTCGGTCACCGTCCAGCCGGGTGAGATCGGCCAGGGCATGAACGTCGGCATCTCCTCGGCGCTGGCGACGTGCCGGGCGAACGAGTCGTAGTCCGCGACCGTGGGCCGCCACAGCGGCATGATCGAGCCGTGGTCCTCGCACCGCCACATGCCGCCGAGGTCCTCCACGGACGAGGAGCAGCGGGGACAGCTGGCTGTGAGTCCCATGGGTCCACGGTGCTGGTCCCGCTCGCCCCCCGTCAAGCACCCGGCCCGTCTGCTCGGCGGCTCGAACGCCCGTCGACGCGCACCACTAGTCTGCTGCGGTGACGGAGCGCCGGATCGACTGCGTGGGAGGCATCGTCGTGGGCGACGACGAGCGGCTGCTGCTCGTGCGGCGCGGCCAGGAGCCGGCGATGGGCACCTGGTCGGTGCCCGGGGGCCGCGTCGAGACGGGTGAGTCCGATCCGGTCGCGACCGCCCGCGAGGTGCTGGAGGAGACCGGTCTGCCGGTCCAGGTCGGCCGGCTGGTGGGGAGCGTGGAGCGAGCGGCGCCGGGCGGTGGCGTGTACGTGATCCGGGACTACCTGTGCCGCCCGGTCGAGGGCGCGGGCGACGCCGCCTGGTTCACCCCGGAACAGGTGGCCGCGCTCGACACGGCACCAGGGCTCGTGGACGCGCTGACCGGCTGGGGGATCCTCTAGCTGTTCCAGCGCAGCACGACCGGGAAGTCCCGCTCGTAGCCCAGCGCACTGATCGTCGCGGTGTCCAGCTGGAAGAACCGGCCCTCGTCCACCGGCTGCTCGATCCAGCGCGCGGCCAGCGCCCGCAGGGAGTGTCCGTGCCCGAACACGACCGTCCGGCCGCCGTGGGCGAGCACCCGCGCCACCACCCGGTCCAGCCGCTCGGTCACCTCCTTCGCGGTCTCGCCCCCGGGCGTCGGGTGCGTCCACACCGTCCAGTTCGGCACCGTCTCGCGGATCTCCACGGTCGTGACGCCCTCGTAGTCGCCGTAGTCCCACTCGACCAGGTCCTCGTCCACCTCGACGTCGGTGAACCCCGCCAGCTCCGCCGTACGACGGGCCCGGTGCCGGGGGCTGGTCAGCACCAGGTCGAACGACGTGCCGGACAGCCGCTCCTTGAGCGTGCAGGCGACCTCGACGCCCTTCTCGGTGAGGTCGAGGTCGGTCGTCGAGGTGTGCCGGCCGTCGCGGCTCCACTCGGTCTCCCCGTGGCGGACCAGCCACAGCTCGGCGTCGGTGTGGCGGGGGCTGTGGGCATTCATGGCGTCAACCTACCGGTGGGCCGGCCCGTGCAGCGCCGCGGTCAGGGCGTGGGACCCGGCTCGCGCAGCGTAGGGCGACCCGGCTGGTCACCACCGCGGGCGTCGAGGTAGGACTGCTTGGGCACCATCACCTTGCGGCGGAACACGCAGACCAGGGTGCCGTCCTCGTTGCAGCCCTTGGTCTCCACGTGCACGACGCCCCGGTCGTCCTTGGACCTCGACTCCCACTTGTCGAGCACCTCGGTCTGTCCGTAGATGGTGTCGCCGTGGAACGTGGGCGCCACGTGCCGCAGCGACTCGACCTCGAGGTTGGCGATCGCCTTGCCCGAGACGTCGGGCACGCTCATCCCGAGCAGCAGCGAGTAGACGTAGTTGCCCACCACCACGTTCCTGCCGAACTGCGTGCTGCCCTCGGCGTAGTGCGCGTCCAGGTGCAGCGGGTGGTGGTTCATCGTCAGCAGGCAGAACAGGTGGTCGTCGTACTCCGTGACCGTCTTGCCGGGCCAGTGCCGGTAGACCTCGCCGACCTCGAACTCCTCGTAGCTGCGGCCGAACCGCATCGGCTCAGGAGCCTCCGCCACCGGCCTTGCGACGGTGCATCTTCGGGCCCCCGCCGACCACCTCCGAGCCGTGCGCCTTCTCCTTGGAGCCCGCCGGGTGCGCCACGCCCTTGCGATTGGCGTTCTTGCGGTCCAGCGCCTCGCGCATCTTGGCCTTGAGGTCGGCCTGGCCGTCCACCTGGCTGTCGGGGGTCTCTGGGCTGTCCGGGCTGTCCGGCATCGGGGTCTCCTCGAGTGTGCGGGTGCGTCCGGCACCAGACTCGCACGCGGGCGGGCGAGGCGTCGAGGCAGTTGCGCTACGGCGCGGGATAGGGTCGTCGGGTTCTTCCCCAGGAGGCCTAGGTGAGCGACGGGATCCAGGTCAGCACCGAGGGCCTCGCCGTCCCCGCGTCGATGTCCGGCGCTGTCGACGTGCTGCTGGACGGGCAGCGGGTGTGGTCCTTCAACCCCGTCCGCGACGGCCGCCCGGGCACGGGTGACCGGCTGTCCGTGGCGTGGCCCCGAGCACTTCGTCCGCACCTGGACGGGTTCGCCGACGTGCGGCTCGTCGACCACGTGAGCCGCGAGGTGCTGTACGCCGACACGGTGCAGTTCGGCGAGGATCAGCAGCGGGTCAGCGTCCTGGACGGCGAGGGCAACCCGCTCGCCGTCGACAAGGGCGGTCGGCTGCAGCGCGACTTCAGCCACACCGAGGACTCGGCGCGCGACGACATCATGGACGCCCTCGAGCAGGTGCTGCACGACCTCACCGAGAGGTGCGGGCTGGACGCCTACCTGATGTACGGCTGCCTGCTCGGCGCCGTCCGCGACGGACACATGATCGGGCACGACTCGGACGCCGACGTGGCCTACCTCAGCCCGCACCACCATCCCTTCGACATCATCCGCGAGTGCACGGAGGCCACCCGGCAGATGAAGGCGCTGGGCTGGCAGGTGGTGCGGATGTCGGGCGCGAACTTCAAGGTCTGGGTCCCGCTGCCGGACGGGCGCCGCGTCGGCATCGACGTGTTCGGGTCCTTCCACATCGGTGAGAGCTTCCACGTGACCGGCTCGCTGACGGGCCGGCTGGACCGCTCCGCCCTGGTGCCCTTCGGCACCGTCACCCTCGAGGGCCGCGAGGTCGTGGCGCCCGCGCGACCCGAGGAGGTGCTCGCCTTCACCTACGGCCCGGACTGGCGGGTGCCCGACCCGGCCTTCCACTTCGACCACGACCCGGTCGACGTACACCGGATGGACGCGTGGTTCCGCTCGCCCCGGCGCCGCCTGCGGTTCTGGCACGACTTCTACAAGGGCCCGGACTCCGCACGGGTGCCCACGGAGCCGTCCCTGTTCGCGCTCTGGGTGGACGACTGGCTGCGGGACCGGCACGCCGTCCCTACCAGGGTGCTGGACGTGGGAGCCGGCACGGGCCGGGACGCGGCGCACTTCGCCGCCGAGGGCCACCGGGTGGTGGCCCTGGACTTCAGCACCGTCGGGATGCGGCGCACCCAGGCACTGAGGACCGAGCGGGGCGTCCGGCTCACCACGCGATGGCTGAACTTCGAGGACCTCCGATCGGTGCTCGTCACCGGCTCACGGTTCGCCCACCAGAAGGGCTCGCGCGAGGTCTACGCCCGCGGGCTGCTGGACACCCTGGGACCCAGCGCCCGCGGCAACTTCTGGCGCTTCGCCTCGATGGTGCAGCGTCGCGGCGGGGAGACCTTCGTGGAGTTCCGCACCCCCCGGTCGCGGCAGGAGCCCAAGTTCTTCGGCGCGCACGAGCGGACGTACGTCGGCCCCGACACCGCCGTGCGCGAGGTCGAGGCGGCGGGCGGCCGGGTGGTGCACCGCGAGATCGGGCGCGGGCTCGCACCGCTGGGCTCGGAGGATCCGGAGATCTGTCGACTCGTCGTGAGGTGGACCGCATGAGCACACCGACCCTTCCCGCCCGGCTGCTGGCCCGAGCCAGGTCCCGTCGTCGCCGGCACGCTGCCATGACCGCGGAGCAGGGCCGCCGCCTCGCCGAGCGGGTCACCGTCCTGGAGGCCGGGCTCGAGGAGAGCCGCCGGCTCAACCAGCGCCTCGCCGACGTCGTCGACGTGGTCACCGAGGTGCTCGTCCCGGCAGCCGACCGGGACGACGAGCGCCTCCGGCAGGCGCTCGCGAACCTCAACAAGACCCTCGACAGCCCCGAGGACCCCGGCACCCCGGAGTGACCCGGCTGCCCTGACTGATTACCAGGGGATGCAGGAACTTTGGCGCTTCCCATGGGTCATGGCCCATGGGAAGCGCACATCTTCCTGCATCCCCTGGTAATCGGCGCGGCCGTCAGCGCAGCTTGTAGTCCTCCAGCAGCCGGCGGCCGATGATCATCCGCTGGATGTCGGCGGTGCCCTCGCCGATCAGCAGCATCGGCGCCTCGCGGTAGAGCCGCTCGATCTCGTACTCCTTGGAGAAGCCGTAGCCGCCGTGGATGCGGAAGGAGTCCTCGACCACCTGCGAGCAGTACTCGCTGGCGAGGTACTTCGCCATCCCGGCCTCGAGGTCGTTGCGCTCGCCGGCGTCCTTCTTCCGTGCGGCGCGCACCATCATCTGGTGGGCGGCCTCGACCTTGGTGGCCATCTCGGCGAGCCGGAACAGCACGGCCTGGTGCTCGGCGATCTTCTTGCCGAAGGTCTCGCGCTGCTGGGCGTAGGCGACGCCGAGCTCGAAGGCCCGGTTCGCGACCCCGCAGCCGCGGGCCGCGACGTTGACCCGGCCGACCTCGACGCCGTCCATCATCTGGTAGAAGCCGCGGCCCGGTTCCCCCCCGAGCACCGCCTCGGCGCCTATCTCGAACCCGTCGAGGATCAGCTCGGTGGTGTCGACGCCCTTGTAGCCCATCTTCTCGATCTTCCCCGGGACCGTCAGGCCCGGCAGCACCTCACCGAAGCCGGCCGGCTTCTCGACCAGGAACGTGGTCATGTTCCGGTAGACGCTGGCGTTGCCCAGCTCGGTCTTGACCAGCAGCGCCACCAGCGTCGAGGAGCCGCCGTTGGTCAGCCACATCTTCTGCCCGTCGACCTGGTAGGACTTCTCGTCCGCCGAGAGCACCGCCTTCGTCCGGATCGCCGCCACGTCGGACCCGCAGCCCGGCTCGGACATCGAGAACGCGCCGCGCACCTCGCCGGTGGCCATCCTGGGCAGGTAGTGCTGCTTCTGCTCCTCCGTGCCGTGCTGCATCAGCAGGTAGGCGACGATGAAGTGCGTGTTCACGATCCCCGACACGCTCATCCAGCCGCGGGCGATCTCCTCCACGACGAGCGCATAGGTCAGCAGGGACTCGCCGAGGCCGCCGTACTCCTCGGGGATGGTCAGACCGAACAGGCCGAGGTCCTTCATGCCCTCGACGATGTCGGTGGGGTACTCGTCGCGGTGCTCGAGCTCGGTCGCGACGGGCAGGATCTTGGCCTCGACGAACGCGCGGACCGTGCTCAGGATGTCGGTCTGGATCTCGGTGAGGTCCTCGGTCTCGCAGAGACGAGCCATGCGGGCCGTCCTTCACATCAGGGGTGCGGCGCGGGGCGGCCGGCAGTGCCGAGTATCGCCGATCACCCGTCGTCGCGCTGTGAACCGGGCCACAGCGAGCGCACCCGGCGCAGCACCGGCCGAACCGGTCTGCGGACCCACTCCGGGACCCGTCGTGGCGGCGGTGGGGGCGGCGGCCGGTTCTCGAGGGCTCGGTTCGCCCGCGTCAGCCGGCGTACGTCGGACATGGTCGCCGCGATCACGTCGGCCGCTGCGCGGACCAGCTCGTCGTCGGTCACGCTGTCCGGGTGCCGACGCTCGGGTACGACGGAGGGCGGCCGGAGGTCCTCGGCATCCCCGATCACGTCGTACCCGGCGACGGCGACCCGGTCCGCGATGGCCTCGCCGCGGGCGCGCAGCTCCTGCACCCGCTTCGCCGAGGGCCAGAACCGGTCGCCGCCACGAGGCACCAGCTTGCCCTCGGCGAGGTAGCCACGGATCCAGTTGCCGCGGTCCTGGGGCGACCGGAAGTCGCTCAGTGAGCAGTTCACCCGGCGCAGCAGCTCGACCTCGACGACCCCGAGCGACTCGTTGTGCACCGACTCGGTCACGGCCAGCGACGCGGGGTCGATGCCGACCAGCGTCGCGAACCGCACCCACAGCGTCTCCCGCGGCTCCTCGGGCCTCGGCAGCGTCAGCACGTGCACGCGGTGGGCGGGCACGGCTGCGCCCCACCTCGCCAGCACGTCCGCGAGGTCGAGCGTGCCCCAGTCCCACTCCTTGACGGGGTCGGTGTCCTCGGTCTCCGGGTAGTCGTCGATGGGCACCGTCGCGCCGTTCTTGACGTACTCCTGCCAGCGCGCGGTGACCAGCGACAGCGTGTCGCGAGCCGTGACCACCACGTGCACCTCGGCATCCTCGAGCGCCGACGCGGCCCGCACCGCCTGCTCAGCGCTGGCGGCGGCGAAGAACTCGTGGCTGACCACGGCCGTCCCGTGCCAGGCGTTGATCTCCCGCACCAGCAGGTCCCACGCGTGCTCGGCCTCGGGGCTGCGGCGGTCCAGGTTGGGGTCCTCGCGCACCACCCCGCTGGCCCACAGGTGCTGACGACCGGACTCGCCCGGCAGCAGCACGCCCTGCCGCATCAGCTCGTCGCGGTTGCTCCACATCAGGGTCTGCAGATAGGTGGTGCCGGTCTTGGGCAGACCGATGTGGAAGAACACCGTGCGCGCCACGTCAGCAGCTCACAGGCTCCGGGAGTACTTCTCCAGCACCGCGGAGACCTTCTCCTCGTCGCGCTGCGCCACCGGCACCAGCAGCTCCTGCACGACGTCGGTGAGCTCGGCCAGCCGGAGGTTGAGCTGCCGGCACTCCTGGACCTCCGCCTCGAGCAGGGTGACCCGCTCGCGGAGCGCCTCGACGCCCTCGGCCTGCACGCCGGCGCGGAACCTGCCCAGGTTGCGCGCCGCCTCCTTGCCGCGCACCTTCAGGCGGCTCTGCCACGAGCCCCGCCCTGCACTCGGCCTCAACGACGCCATTCGACCACCAACCGTCCGATCCGGTGTCCCGGCCCACCCTCGGGGCCTGACTCGTGCACGTGCCTGCGGAACACGACCGTCGCGCCCCGCCCTCGCAGCTCGGCGGCCACTGCGTTCAGCGGCAGGGGCCGCAGGTGCTCGCGCCGGGCGAAGTCGTCCCCGCTCCCGGGGTGCCCGACGAGCAGCTCGAGGTAGAGCCGTCCTCCGCCGCCCAGCATCATCTCGCAGGTCCGCCACAGGTGGCTCCGCCCCACCCGGTCGGTCGCCTCGGCCACGTTGCGGGCGGTGACCACCGTCCGGCCGGGAAGCCGGGAGACGCGGGCGCCCTCGCTGAGCGCGGAGCGGAGCTCGCACAGGTTCATGGACCGGAACTCCAGGTCGACCGGCTCGTCGGCGGCCAGGGCCGCGACCGGCTCACTGCCCCGGATCGCGTAGTCCAGGCCGAGCACCGACGCCCCAAGGCGGGCGAACCAGAGGTCGTCCACGCCCCGGCCGCAGCCGATGTCCACGACCCGCGCCGGCACGCCCCGCTCGCAGTGGCGGACCCAGCGCGCGAACGACGACGGCTCGATGGCGGGAGGCTCGGACGGCAGCCGGGAGTAGGTGCGGTCCCACGCCTCGCGCCTGACCCGAGTGCCGCGGAACCAGCCGTTGAGGCGACGGTGCGTGGTCCGCGGCGTCTCGAAGCGGTACGCCGGGTCGGGGACCCGCCAGCTCGGGCCGTACGTCGCGGTGAGGAACTCGTCCGTGTTCGCCGGGGCCGGCAGCTCACGGCCCTCGAGGGTGGTGGTGCCGAGCGGGAAGATCCACTCCCGCCGGAACGGCGTGCTGATCTCGCCCATCAGGTTCAGCCGTCCCTCGGCAAGGAACCCGCCGAACACGTCCAGACCGCGCACCGACCCGTCTGCCTCGATGACCTCGACCTTGAAGGCGGCGCCGCTGTAGCGCTGGATCCGGTAGCCCATCTCGGCCAGCGCGCGCTGCAGCCGGAACGACTCGCGGACCACGTCGACCGGGTGGGTGTGCTCGCTGACGTAGCCGAGGTCCGCGTCGCTGTCGTGGCCGATCAGCCGGCCGCCCCGCACGGCGCCGAGCAGCGTGCCGTAGGCCGGGAACGCCTCGATCCCGGCCGTGCGCAGGGCCGCCAGGACCTCCTCGATCGAGTCGAGCAGGGGGGCCACCTGCTCGGGACTGCGGGTGTCGAAGGTCTGCGCGAGGCGGAGCGACTTGTCGATCCCCAGCGGCAGCCCCCGGTCGTTGACCACGGCGATCCGCTCGGCCTCCGGGGCGTCGCCGAGGCGCACCTCCTCGTCGTACACCGTGTCGGTGGTGACGTGCACGACGAGCTGCAGGCGCGTCGTACCGTGCAGGAAGCGGCGCAGGGCCGAGGGCCAGGGCACGAAGTAGGAGCCGCCGCGCTGCTCACCGTCGCGGTGCAGCCAGAACGACCAGATCCGCCGGCCGTCGAAGAGCACGTCGAGGACCACCTCGGCGTCGCTGACCGCGCGGATCCCCTCGTCGTCGACCCGCACGCCGGAGACCTGGGCGGAGGCGAGGTCCGGGGGCACGTCACGGATGGTACGGGAGGCTCACCCCGGCGCGCTCACTGCTCGGGCGGGATCCAGACCTCGTTGCGCTGCATGCCGGCGGCGCGGCCCTTGCCCGAGATGACCAGGGCCATCTTGGCGGAGGCCTCGTCGATCATCTCGTCGCCCAGCA
>CAXSHL010000079.1:0-20378 GCA_964237315.1 uncultured Nocardioidaceae bacterium | reverse complement strand
TTGCCCATACGCTTGAGACGAATCTTGACGGCCACGAGTGTGGTGTCTCCTTGAGGTGTTCGAGGTGAGATGAGCTGCCCGGGCCTGGTGGGGCAGGCCGGACGCGCTGCGGGGTGTCGGTCGCGGCCGGATGAGAGGGTCCGGGCACGAAGACTCAGCCAGTCATTGTGCCAGAAGCCCGCTCCACGCTGAAATCGCAGGTGGTTCGGGCGCCCGGCGGGTCGAGGATCGGTGGTGTCAATCGGTGTCGGGTGCTGCGTTGGCGAAGGTCATCTGCGAGCCCCCACCGACTTCTTGGTCCGCGAGGACCTCTCAGCAACGAACGGGATGTCGGCCACGTAGTGCTGGTACAGCTTGACGGCGTCCTCCAGCGGCACCTGCTGGAACTCGACGAGGGCCTGCAGCCCTTCCAGGTTCGCGTTGCACGCCTCGGCGTGGATGATGTGGGCTTCGGCGTTCTTGGACTTGCTGAGATTCGCGGATATGGCGGCGATGACCGAGACGACGAAGGCTGCGAAGCACAGGGGCTGCCACACGTGCGCGGCCCTGTCGAGCCCGAAGGCCTCCGACGCCTGAGCCGTGAAGTGGGTGCCGCCCAGTCCCGGCCCGGCCGTCAAGGCGGCAGCCAGTGCGCTGCTGACGATGGAGACATAGGTCAGTCGCGAGGCGCGCGGCCTCTCTGAGCGGAGGTAGGAGTCGACCGTTCGCCGACGGTCCTTGATCCGCTTGATCAGTCGCTGCCGTTCGGCTGGATCACCGTGAGAGCTGTGATCGGTGTCGGTGTGATCGTCCATGACGTCCCCGTCCTCGCAGGCGCTCGCTCCTGCACCTGAGAAGCCGCTCACCCACAGACGACTTTACCGTGAACTCGTGTTCCCCTGGCCGGCTGTCGGACCAGAGAAACGCAGGCGCTCGGCCCTGGCCCGGGCCACGCCCTCATCCGCCTTCGCGCATGAGGAGAAGCAAGGGAGCGCTCAGGACCCGTCCGGCGTGCGGGGTGCGGCCGGGCAGGTGGCGTGGTACGCCGCTGAGCCGACGTAGGTCCGCCACTCGGTGCTGGTCAGGTTGCGCCCGGCAAGCGTGCACGCCGCGCGAACCAGCCGGCGGGGGTCCAGGGTCCACTCCACCACGCCCTGGCGGGCGTTGACGGCGACGGCCAGTCCGTCCGGTCGCAACCAGCCCTCGGTCAGCCCGTTCAGCGCGGCGCTGGGCAGTGCGTCGCCGAGCCGGGCGCGGGTGGCGACGTCGTACACCTGGACGGACTGGTCTGCCGTCGTCACCACCAGCCGGGAGCTGTCGTCGCTGAACTGCAGGGACGACGGGCCACCGCGGGAGCCGGGCAGGGTGGCGAGGGGCGCCAGGGTCCTCGGGTCGAACTGGGTCACGTCGCCCGTCTCGTCGGAGGCCACGAGAGTGCCGTCGGCAGCGAAGGCCGTCCGTGTCTGTTGGCGCAGGCCCGATGCTCCCCGGCGCCCGTCCGGGGAGGTCGAACAGCTGCGTCCGCCAGCCGAAACCGGCGGCGTAGGTCACCAGGACGGTGCGGGAGTCGGGTGAGGTGACGACGGACTGGACGTAGCCGGGTACGACGACACGCTCCCCCGTCGGGCGACCGGACGACGCGTCGAGCCGCCTCACCTGGACCGGCTGTCCGGCCTCGGACATGGCCGAGGCGGCCCAGGCATGGCGTCGGTCGTTCTCCGGGAAGATCGCCTGGGTGTCGGCCGTCAGCACCTTCGACGACCTCACGGCGGCGCGGGCCGGCGTGGTGGGGACGGCACCGGTGCGCCGCCCTTCGGTGGGTCGGCCGGGCACGGTCGCGAGACCGTTGCCCCCGGGTCCCTGCACGGACACGGTGTCCCTGCCGAGCCACCTGACGTCGCCCGTGCCCGACGCCCGCCACACGGTCCGCCCGGTGGACAGGTCGAGCACCGTGGCCGGGTCCGGGGCCGCGCGCGGCGTCACCAGGAGCCGGGTGCCGGTGCGGTCGTACCCGCCGGTCGATGCCTTGCCCGGCGCCACCAGCCGGGCGGCCAATCCCGACCCGTCGAGGCTCCAGCGTGAGTAGACCGGGGTGACGGCGGAGAACGCCACCAGCTCGCGTCCGTTGGACAGGAGGTCGCCGACGCTGCCGAGCTGCGGGTCGAGTGCCACACCGGTCCGTTGACCGGTCGCCAGATCCCGCTCCTCCATCTGACCGAAGTAGTTGCCGCAGTAGATGCGGGCGACGGACTCAGCGACGGCGAAGAACGGGCACGGCTCGGGGAACAGCTCGTCGCTCAGGTCGACCTTCCACCGCTGCCTCCCGGTCCGTACGTCGAACGCGACCTCGGCCTCGTCACCGGCGGCGAGCAGCCGGCCGCCTCGAGTGAGCACCAGGTAGTTGTGGGACGACAATGGGGGCGCCGCGAAGGTGCGGACCACCCGCAGGGGCCTCGGCGCCAGGTCTCGCACCGGTCCGGCCATCGAGCCGAGGTAGAGGTGCCCGCGTCGGTCGAACACCACGGGCGCGGTGTCCCGCCACAGGAACACGTCCTTGGGCCGCCGCAGACCGGCGACCCGGCCGGTGCGCGCCCCGGTCGCGACGTCGTAGGTGACCACATCCCCGTTCAGACCGCCTGCGACGGCGATCACCGATCCCGTGCGGTCGATGGCCACGTCACCGCCGTTGAAGGGGGTGGTCCTGGGACCCAGCAGCCGTCGCCCAGTCGCGATGTCGTAGACGGTGACGGTCGTGCAGCCTCGCCCGTTGTCGGCGAGCAGCGCCTCGTAGTAGCCGCACCTGCCGGCGGCTCCGGTGAAGAGCAGCTGCGCGACCCGGCGGCCGTCGGCGCTCACCTTGAGCACCGCGTAGTCCTGACCGTCCGCCGGCGGCGGCGCGAACCGGTCCGTGCGCACCCCGGTGGCCAGGTCGAGCAGGGAGAGCTGACCTCGTGCGGCGGACACGACTGCCTGATCGGTGCCGGGGACGAGGGCCGCGTTCATCGAGCCGACGCCCTCGACGTAGTGGTAGCCCAAGAAGCCCGGGGTGGCCGTCAGCGTGCCCAGCAGTGCGGACTGCGCCAGGGCGTCGGGCCGCTGACGGAAGGCTTCCACAGCCAGCAGCGCCGCGGCCTGCCGGTTGGTGGCGCGCAGGGTCAGTGACCGGCCAACGAGAGACTCGTGGCGGGCGGAGAGCTCCGCAGACTGCGCGGTGTCCCGCTGGCGTGCGGAGGCGCGGGACCGGTCGACAGCCGTCCAGCCGGCCAGCAGGGAGAGCACGAGCAGGGCGGCGACCCCGCCCAGCAGGCTGCGCAGCCGCCGGTTCATCCGACGCTCGTGCCGGCCGGCCTCCTCCAAGGCCCGCCGCTCGTCGAGCGCTCGCTCGCGTGAGGTCTCGAGGAAGTCCGCCTCCGAGCGCGTGAGGTCGCTTCCGCCCTGCTCGACCCACTCGAGGGCCGCCTGCAGGCGAGCTCCCTGGTAGAGCTCCCCCACCGGCCGTCCCAGTGACTCCCATCCCTGCGCCGTGGTGGCGAGGTGTCGCCAGATCCGCTGCCCCGCGGTGTCCTCGTCGAGCCAGGCGCGCAGCCGCGGCCAGGCGCGGACCAGGGCCTCGTGTGCCAGCTCGAAGCTGTCCGTCAGTGAGGTGACCAGCCGGGCGCGCACGAGAAGGTCCATCACCCTGGCTCTCCCCGGATCGGCAGCCGCTGTCTCGCGGGCCAGAGGTGCGCGGACCGCCTCGCCGTTGGCCGACACGGTGACCATCCGCAGCATCAGCCACCGCAGCTTCTCCCGCTCGTCACCCGACAGGCCCTCGTAGAGCCGGTCCGCAGCGTGGGCCACAGCCGCGCGGATGCCTCCGCTGGCGCGGTAGCCCGCCACCGTGAGCACGGTTCCCTCCCGGCGCTGCCAGGTCTCGACCAGTGCGAACGACACGAGCGGGAGAGCGCCGGCCTGGTCCTCGGCGTCGACCCGGAGCAGGTCCACCAGCCCACGCTCGAGCCTCAGCCCGGCGAGCCCTGCCGGCCCCTCGATCGCCTCGACCAGTCCGCTCCCGCGCAGCGGGGCGACGAGGTGCATCCCGTGCTCGGCGAGCCGGGCGAAGGCGGTCGACACGGTCAGCTGCGCCACGTGGTCCGCCCGCAGGGTCACCACGACGGGAGCCTTCTCCACGGCGTACGTCGCGAGCTCGTCCAGCCAAGCGGCCACCGCCGAGGGGTCCCGTGCCGAGGTGAACGCCTCCTCGAGCTGGTCCACGAGCAGCACCGGGTCACCGGCGCAGCCGGCGCGCGCCACGGCCGTCGCCGACGACCCGTCCGCCCCCGGCGTGAAGGCCGCGACGTTGCCACGGCTCCGCAGCACGGGGGCCAGGCCGGCGTTCATCAGTGACGACTTCCCGCAGCCCGACGGGCCGGTGAGCACCAGCAGGGGCTGGCGCTCCAGCCGCTCCAGGCACTCGGCCGTCTCTGCGGTGCGCCCGAAGAAGCTGTCGCGGTCCTCCACGTCGTAGGACGCCAGTCCCTTCCAGGGACACCGCTGGCTGGCGAGCCGGGCCTCGTGCTCCGGAGCGAGGCCGGGATCCTGGCCGAGGATGGCCTGCTCGAGCCGCACCAGGTCGGAGCCCGGGTCGAGTCCGAGCTCGTCGCCCAGTGACCGGCGGGCCCTGCGGATCGTGGCCAAGGCGTCCGCCTGTCGTCCGCTGCGGTACTGCGCCAGTGCCAGGAAAGCCCACCGCCGCTCGCGCCAGGGTTGCTCGCCGACGAGCACGGGGCCGTCAGCGGCCACCCCGCGATGGTCACCGGCGTCGAGCCGGGCCTGCAGCAGGTCCTCCTGCACCGAGAGCCTCAGCTCGTCGAGGCGCGCCGCCTCGAGCCGTCCGGGAGGCCACTCCTCCAGGTCCGAGAACGGCCGTCCCCGCCACAGCTCCAGCGCGGCAGCCAGCAGCTGAGCAGCGGCCTCGGGGCGGTCCGCACCGAGAGCCTCGCGGCCACGGTGGACCAGGTCCTCGAACTCGTCCCTGTCCAGGTGCACCCGGTCGCGGCGCAGGCGATAGCCGGTCGGCGTGGTCTCGATGCTGTCAGCCCCGAGTGCTCGGCGGAGCCGGACCACGCATCCCTGCACGACCTTGGCCCAGGAGGAGGGAGGGCTCTCCCCCCACAGCGCGTCGGCCAGCCGCTCTGCACTCAGGCTGTCCCCGGCGCGCACCGACAGCGCCGAGAGGACCACCCGGTCCCGGGGGCTGAGCCCCGAGCCGTCGGTCCCCGTCTCCGTCGGGCCGAGCAGACGCACCTGCACGCTCCCGAGTGTGGGAGCGGTCGGGGGTGGCCGTCAACGCGGTCGATACCCGGCTGATACCGGGTCGACGGCGCGGTGACACCGCTCGACCCGACGCTCGTGGAGAAGGGACCGGCAGCCGCCAGGCCCCACCGCCGGAAGGACCACGACATGCACACCACCGGATCACCCACCAGCCCCACCCGCACGATCCTCGGTCCCGCTCGCCTCGCCGCTCGTGTCACTGGCCGGCGCACGGCCGGCGTCCTGGCAGCGGTGGCGCTCGCCACCGCCGGGTGCGGGACCGCCGAGGCTCACCCCCCGCGGGCAGGGACCCCCTCCGCGGTCCAGCAGGTGTCGGTGCGGGACGCCGGCAGCATTCCCTGCCTGGCAAGCGCCGACGCGGTGCAGCACTGGTCGCAGAGCGCCGGCCAGTCCGCGTGCGTGCTGGCTCTGCGGGAGCGCGCCCGGGTCCGGCTGGGTCTTTCCGTGCGGCCGGGCTCCGCGTCCACCTGGGTCTGCCCGACCACGGCGGACGCCGCCGAGGAGTGGGTGCGCGCGATCGGCGAAGCCGGCTGTCGCCGGTGACCGGCGCCGGTCGGAGACGCGGCCGCGTCGGGGCGGGTCAGCCCACCAGGGCCCCCCGGAGCACGATGCGGGCCGGCCGACCGAGCACGGTGAGGTCCTCGAGCGGGTCGCTGTCGAACACGACGAAGTCCGCGGTGGTGCCCTCGGCGAGGTTGTCGTCGAGCCCGAGCCACGAGCGGGCTCGCCAGGACGCTGCGCCCAGGGCGTCGGAGGCGGTGAGCCCGTAGGTCGCCAGCTCCAGCACCTCCTGCCCGATCAGTCCGTGCGGCAGCACGCCGCCCGCATCGGTGCCTGCGTAGATCGCCACGCCTGCGTCGTACGCCGCCCCGATCACCTCGCGGCGGGTGCGGTGCAGGGCCAGCATGTGGTCGGCGTAGGCGGGGAACCTGGCGCGGCCGGCCTCGGCGTAGCCGGGGAAGTTGTTCAGCTGCTTGACCGTCGGCACCAGGGCGACGTCGTGGGCGACCATCTCCTCGACGAGGTCGGCGGAGAGCCCGGTGCCGTGCTCGATGCAGTCGATGCCGGAGCCGATCAGGTCCGGCAGCGCCGCCTCGCCGAACACGTGCGCGGTGACCCGGGCACCGTGCTCGTGCGCGGTCCGCATCGCGGCGTCCAGCGACTCGCGCGTCCACGAGGGAGCGAGGTCACCGGCCTCCCGCTCGATCCAGTCGCCGACGAGCTTCACCCAGCCGTCCCCCCGCTGCGCCTCCTGGGCGACGTAGGCCGGCAGCTCCTCGGGCTCGATCTCGTGCGCGTAGCCGCGGATGTAGCGCCGGGGCCGGGCCAGGTGCCGGCCGGCCCGGATCAGCCGCGGCAGGTCGTCACGGTCGTGGATCCACGAGGTGTCCGCGGCCGACCCGCAGTCGCGGAGCAGCAGGGCACCGGCGTCCCGCTCGGTCACCGCCTGCTGCTCCTGTACGTCGGGCGGCACCGCGCCGTTCTCGTCCAGCCCGACGTGGCAGTGCGCGTCCACGAGCCCGGGCACGATCCATCCCTCGGCGACCAGCTCCGCGGAGGCGACGGGCTCGTAGGTGACGCGGCCCTGCACGACGTACAGGTCCCGGGTCTCCCCGTCGGGAAGCACCGGTCCTCGGAACCGGAGGGCGCTCGGCTGGGTCATGGCTGGGGACCCTACCCACCGCCGACCGACCGGTCCCGGTGACCCCGGTGACCCGGCGGGGAGGAGGGGGCTACTTGAGGTACTTCGACAGGTCGGCCGGCAGCTCGAGCGACGACGGGTCGAAGTCGTCCTCGGCCCCCGCCGGCACCCCGAAGGGGTTGGCGCCCGCACCGCTGGCGGGGCGCTGGGCGGCCGCCTTCTGGTCCGCAGCCCGCTTGGCCGGGTTCCCGGAGACCCGCTTGGCCTTGGCCCGCTTCGGCGGCTGCTTGGACTTCGCGCGCTTGGCACCACCGAGGCCGGGCATGCCCGGCATCCCAGCAGGCATCCCGCCGCCCTTCGCCATCGACATCATCATCTTGCGGGCCTCGAAGAACCGGTCGACGAGCCCGTTGACGTCGGAGACCTGGGTGCCGGACCCCTTGGAGATGCGCGAACGCCGGGACCCGTCGATCATCTTGGGGTTGGCCCGCTCGGCGGGGGTCATCGAGCGGATGATCGCCTCGATGCGGTCGATCTCACGCTCGTCGAAGTTCTCCAGTTGCTCGCGGAACTGCCCCATCCCGGGCAGCATCCCCATGATCTTCGACAGCGAGCCCATCTTGCGCAGCTGCTGCATCTGCTGCAGGAAGTCATCGAGCGTGAACTCGCCGCCCTGGCCGGTCAGCTTGGCGGCGGCCGCGGCGGCCTGGTCGGCGTCGAAGGTCTTCTCCGCCTGCTCGATCAGGGTGAGCATGTCGCCCATGTCCAGGATCCGGGAGGCCATCCGGTCCGGGTGGAACACGTCGAAGTCGGTGAGCTTCTCGCCGTTGGAGGCGAACATCACCGGCTTGCCGGTCAGCGACGCGATGCTCAGGGCTGCCCCGCCGCGGGCGTCGCCGTCGAGCTTGGTGAGCACGACGCCGTCGTACCCGACTCCCTCGAGGAAGGCCCGAGCGGTGTTGACGGCGTCCTGGCCCACCATGGCGTCGACGACGAACAGGATCTCGTCGGGCGACGTGGCGTCGCGGATGTCGGAGGCCTGCTGCATCAGCTCGGCGTCCACCCCGAGGCGTCCGGCCGTGTCCACGATGACCACGTCGTGCAGCGTGCGGCGGGCCTCCTGGACCCCTGCCCGGGCCACCGCGACCGGGTCACCACCGTGCTCGACCCCTTGGGCGTTGCCGGGCTCGGGGGCGAAGACGGTGACCCCGGCCCGCTGACCGTTGACCTGGAGCTGGGTGACGGCGTTGGGGCGCTGCAGGTCCGCAGCCACCAGCATCGGGCTGTTGCCCTGCTCCTTGAGCCAGAGCGCGAGCTTGGCCGCCAGCGTGGTCTTGCCTGCGCCTTGCAGGCCGGCGAGCATGATCACGGTGGGCGGGTTCTTGGCGAACCGCAGCCGGCGGGTCTCGCCGCCGAGGATCGTCACCAGCTCGTCGTCGACGATCTTGACGATCTGCTGGGCCGGGTTGAGTGCCCCGCTGACCTCGGCCCCTCGCGCGCGCTCCTTGACCGCGGCGACGAACTCCTTGACCACGGGCAACGCGACGTCCGCCTCGAGCAGGGCGATCCGGATCTCCCGGGCGGTCGCGTCGATGTCGGCGTCCGAGAGCCGGCCCTTGCCGCGCAGGTTCTTGAACGTCGCGGCGAGACGGTCGGAGAGAGTCGCAAACACAGGTGGTCAGTCCTTGCTGGGGTGTGCCGGAGAGGTGGGGTCAGGTCGGGGCGTCAGGCGGTGGGCTACAGCGGGGCCACGGGCCTCAGCCGCGACCACCGTCAAGGGTAACCGTGTCCTGCAGAGCCCGCCGGACCGCGTGCACCGCCGAGGCGGCCCGCTCGTCGGACAACACCCCGGCTCCCGCCTCCTGGACGTAGAACACGTCGACCGCCTGCGGCCCCAAGGTGGTCAGGTGCGCCGAGCGCACCGTGAGCTCGAGCCGGGCCAGAGCGGCGCACACGAGGTAGACCACCCCCGGCCGGTCGTCGACGCGCACCTCGATCACGGTGGCCTCGGCGGACGCGTCGTGCCGGATCTGCACGGCCGGGTCGAGGTGCTGTCCGCGGGGAGCCCGGAGCCGGGCGCCCGGAGCCAGCCGGCCGGCCGCGATGGCGTCGAACCGCTCGCGGAGCATCGCCTCGTCGAGGTGGGTCTCGTCGATGTCCCACACCGACACCGCCATGTCGTCCTGGCTCCACACGCGGGCCGAGCGCACCGAGGCGCGCTGCACGGCCAGGGCCCCGGCGACATCTGCCATCAGACCGATCCGGTCCCGCGAGACGACGGTGACGGTGGCTCCGTCACCCACCTTCTCCACCCGTACGTCGACCCGCCGCGGGTCCTCGCGCAGGGCTACCGGCACGTCCACCTGGGCCGGTGCGTCCCCGGGGAGGGAGGTGGGGAACGAGCCGGAGAGCGGGTCGGCGAGGGACGTGGACGCCGGAGTGCCGCCGAGAGCCGCGCGAGTCCGCTGCGCCAGGTCCGCGACCAGGCCGGCGCGCCATGTCGTCCACGCCTTGGCCGAGGTCGCCCGTGCGTCGGCCTCGGTCAGCACCTCGAGCAGGTCCAGTGACTCCAGGTCGTGGATCCGCTCGACGACGTGGGCGACGGTCCCGGGGTCCTCCAGGTCCCTCGTGGTGGCCACGTCGGCGAGCAGCAGGTGCCGGCGCACCAGGGTCGCGATCAGCCGCACCTCGCGCGCGTCGAAGCCCATCCGCTCCGCGGCGGCGGCGGCCAGCGGCTCCCCCGCCAGGGAGTGGTCCACGAGCTCTCCCTTGCCGATGTCGTGCAGGAGGGCGGCGACCATCAGCACGTCGGGCCTCGGCACCCGCCGGATCATCCGGGACGCCTCCGTGCACGTCTCGACCAGGTGCCGGTCCACGGTGAAGCGGTGCACCACCGAGGCGTGCGGGAGCAGCCGGACCCGGTCCCACTCGGGGAGGATCCGGAGCAGCGCGCCGGTCTCGTCGAGGGTCTCCCAGACGGGTAGCAGTCCCGAGCCGGCCGCCAGCAGCCGGGTGAGCAGGTTGCGGGCCTCCCTGCTCCAGGGCTCGGGCAGGGCGGCGCCCTCGCGACCGAGTCGCGCGGCGGTCGCGGGGGCGAGCACCAGCCCCCGCTCGGCCGCCTCGGCAGCAGCCCGCAGCAGCAGGAGCGGGGCCGCCGCGGGTCGGGTCCCACGCTCGAGGACCACCTCGGCACCCGAGACGGCGACACCGGCCGCGACCCGCTCGAGGTCGGGTGCGCGACGCAGCCGGGACGGCGGCCGGGCAAGCAGGGCGTCCACCCGGTGCCAGGTCAGCCGGGACAGGTGGGTGATCCGGCGACCGACCTCGCGGACCTGCCGCTGCGCCGCCTCTGCGTCCCTGAGCCCCAACGCATCGGCGAGGTCCGGCCAGAGCTCGGGGGCGATGCGGTCGGTGGCACGTCCGGTCAGCTCGTGCAGTGCGTCGCGGACGTCGAGCAGCTGCAGCCGGCTCGGCTCGAGGTCGGCATGCGACACGTCGACCAGCCAGGTGGCGACCAGTGCCTTCAAGACGGTGGCGTCACGGATCCCGCCGACGGACTCCTTGAGGTCGGGGATCGACGCGTGGGCGAGCTCGTCCTGACGGCGACCCCGCGCGACGACCAGGGTGCGCAGCGCCGGCAGCTGGTCGCGGGCGTCGCGTCGCCAGTGGGCGAGCAGATCGGCGCGCAGCCGCAGGGTCATCGACGGGTCACCGGCCACGTGCCGCGCGTCGAGCAGCCCGAGAGTGACCCGTGGGTCGGCACGTGCGCGCTCGGTGACCTCCGAGAGCGCGCGCACCGAGTGGTCGAGGTTCACCCCGGCGTCCCACATCGGGTACCACACCCGCTCGGCGACGCTTCTGACGTCCACCCCGCAGGTGCGCTCGCCCCGGCTGCCGACGCCCCGGCTGCCGTCGTCCCGGCCGCCCATGTCCGGGTCGCAGTCGTCGTGCACCAGCACCACGTCGAGGTCGCTGTGCGGAGCCAGCTCGCCCCGACCGAAGCCGCCCACGGCCACCAGGGCGACGCCGGTGTCGTCCGCGCCTGCGAGCGCCTGCTCCAGGGCCTTGACGCACAGGGCGTCGGCGTCGGCGGTGCGCCGGCGGCGCGCGGCCTGCGTCACCGGGCTCCCGGCCTCGGGCTGCTCAGAGCGCGGCCTCGTCGCGGTCCCCGGTGCGCACCCGGACGACGTTGTCGACGGAGGTGACCCAGACCTTGCCGTCCCCGATCTTGCCGGTCCGCGCCGCCTCGACGACGGCCGCGACCACCTCGTCGGTCTCGGGATCGTCCACGACGATCTCGATCCGGATCTTGGGCACCAGGGCGATGTCGTACTCCGCGCCCCGGTAGACCTCCGTGTGGCCCTTCTGCCGGCCGTAGCCACTCACCTCGCTGACCGTCATGCCGGTGATGCCGACGGCCTCCAGAGCGGAGCGGACGTCCTCCCACTTGTGCGGCTTGACGACCGCGGTGACCAGCTTCATCTGTTGCCTCTCCCTGTCGTGTCCGTGCCTTCGCCGGGTGGCACCGGTGCCCCAACGGCCGCCAGGCGGGGACCAGGGGTGCTGCCCCACGGTCCCCGCCCGGCGTCGACGATCCGATGCGACGTGCGCGTCCTAGATGGCTGCCTCGTCGCGATCCCCGGTGCGGACCCGCACCACGGAGTCGACGGGCTGCACCCAGACCTTGCCGTCCCCGATCCGACCGGTCTGCGCCGTCTTGACGATGATCCCGAGGACGTCGTCGACGTCCGCGTTCTCCACGACGATCTCGATGCGGATCTTGGGCACCAGGGCGATGTCGTACTCCGCCCCACGGTAGACCTCCGTGTGCCCCTTCTGCCGGCCGTAGCCACTGACCTCGCTGACGGTCATGCCCGTGACCCCGAAGGTCTCGAGGGCCTCCCGGACCTCTTCCCACTTGTGCGGCTTGATCACCGCGGTGATGAGCTTCATGCGTTCACCCCACGAGCCTCGGCCTTGGCCTGGGCGACCGGGGATGCTGCGCCGAGGAGCGCGCCGGACCCGGTGCCGGCCGAGTGGATGTCGTAGCCGGTCTCCGCGTGTGCGAACAGGTCGACACCCTCGACCTCCTCCTCCTCGGTGATCCGGAAGCCGATCGTCATGTCGATCAGCTTGCCCAGGATGTAGGCGACCACGAAGGAGAAGCCGCCCACCGAGACGACCGCGAGCGCCTGGTTGCCCAGCACGGTGAGGTCCCCGCCGTAGAACAGGCCCTTGCTGCCGGCGTACACCGACAGGAAGCCCAGGGAGATCGCACCGAAGGCGCCACCGACCAGGTGCACGCCCACGACGTCGAGCGCGTCGTCGAAGCCGAGCTTCCACTTGAGGCCGACAGCCAGCGCACAGATCGCGCCGGCGAGCAGGCCGAGGATCACTGAGCCGACCGGTGTCACGAACGCACAGGCGGGCGTGATGGCGACCAGGCCGGCGACCGCGCCGGAGGCGGCGCCGAGGCTGGTGAAGTGACCGTCGCGGACCCGCTCGACGGCCAGCCAGCCGAGCATCGCGGTGGCGGTGGCGATCATGGTGGTGAAGAAGGCCTGGCCGGCGAGCGCGTTGGCGCCGAGGGCGGAGCCGGCGTTGAACCCGAACCAGCCGAACCACAGCAGCCCAGCACCCAGCATCACCAGGGTCAGGTTGTGCGGGCGCATCGGGTCCTTCTTCCAGCCGATCCGCTTGCCCAGGACGAGAGCCAGCGCGAGACCGGCGGACCCGGCGTTGACGTGGACCGCGGTTCCACCGGCGAAGTCCAGCACGCCCTTGCCGGCCAGCCAGCCGGGGTCGCCCTTGGGGCCGCCGAAGTCGAAGACCCAGTGGGCGACCGGGAAGTACACGATCGTCACCCAGAGGACGACGAACAGCATCCACGCCCCGAACTTGGCGCGGTCCGCGATCGCACCGCTGATCAAGGCGGGAGTGATCACGGCGAACATCAGCTGGAAGGCGGCGAACACGAGCAGCGGTATGTGGTACTCACTGCCGTTGAAGGTGGTCTCGATCGCGGTCATGTGCTTCATGCCGGCCCAGTCCAGGCCGCCCCAGAGCCCACTCTTCGCGTCGCCGAAGGCCACGGAGAAGCCGTAGAGGACCCACAGCAGTGACACGATGCCGATCGTCACGAAGTTCATCATCAGCATGTTGAGGACGCTCTTCGAGCGAACCATGCCGCCGTAGAAGAATGCGAGGCCGGGCGTCATCAGCAGCACCAGCGCCGACGAGGCCAGCACCCAAGCGGTATCGCCTGTATCCATGTATCTCTACCTCTTGAAGGTTGCGGGAGAGAGACGGGCAGGCGCGACGTCCCTGTCGCACCTCCCAGCCCCGGTGCCCTCACCTTGGTGGGCCAAGGTTTCCAGGTGCGCCTGCCCACGTTTCGTCGAGGTGACGGTTGACCGCGCTGTGTTACGAACGCGTGTCGGAGCGTTCCTCGGTCAGGAGTTGGTCAAGGTGCCGAGACTCAGTCGTCGACGCCCAGGATCGCGTCGACGAACGCCTCCGGATCGAAGGGAGCCAGGTCGTCGGCCCCCTCGCCCATGCCGACCAGCTTGACGGGCACCCCGAGCTCACGCTGCACGGCGACCACGATGCCGCCCTTGGCCGTGCCGTCGAGCTTGGTGAGCACGATGCCGGTCACCTTGACGACGTCACTGAACACCCGCGCCTGCTGGAGGCCGTTCTGACCGGTCGTCGCGTCGAGGACGAGCAGCACCTCCGTGACCGGCGTCTGCTTCTCGACGACCCGCTTGACCTTGCCGAGCTCGTCCATCAGCCCGGCCTTGTTCTGCAGTCGCCCGGCGGTGTCCACCAGCACGACGTCCGCCTCCTGCTCGATGCCGGTGCGCACCGCCTCGAAGGCCACGCTGGCCGGGTCGCTGCCCTCGGGACCCCGCACGGCGGGGACACCCACGCGCTCCCCCCAGGTGGCCAGCTGCTCCGCGGCCGCTGCCCGGAACGTGTCCGCGGCACCGAGCACCACCTGCTTGTCCTGCGTGACCAGCACCCGGGCGAGCTTGCCGACGGTGGTGGTCTTGCCGGTGCCGTTCACCCCGACCATCAGCACGACGGCGGGCCGGCCGTCGCGACGGTCCACGTCCAGCTCACGGTCCAGGCTCGGGTCGACCAGCGTGACCAGCTCCTGGCGCAGGATGTCCCTGACGGAGTACGACGAGCTGCCCTCGACCTTGACCCGGGTGCGCAGGCGCGCGACGAGCTCCTGGGTCGGGCCCACCCCGATGTCCGCCGTGAGAAGCGTGTCCTCGATCTCCTCCCAGGTGTCCTCGTCGACGACGTCGCGCGACAACAGCGCCAGCAGGCCCCGGCCCAGCGGGCTCTGGGAGCGGGCCAGCCGCTGGCGCAGCCGGACCAGCCGGCTCGCGGTGGACTCGGGGGTCTCGACACCGGCGGTCGGTCCCGGCAGCAGGTCGGTGTCCTCGACCGTCCGGGTCGCAGTGTCGCGCGGCGGCTCCGCGTCGTCCCCGACCCCGGGCTCGGGCGCTGTCAGCGTGCCGGTCGCGGACCCGGCCGGCGCCTGCGGGGTCTCGGACCGACCACGCCCGCGCACCCGGGAGGTGACCAGACCCACGAGCCCCCCGAGCAGGAGGACGGCGATGCCGATGATCAGGTAGACGTAGTCAGCCACGCGGGTCATCCCATCACACGGTCGGCGAGCGGCCGCAGCCGCGCAGGCTCAGGACCGGTCGTCCTCCAGAGTGGGCAGCTTCTCCGCACCGCGACGCATCAGGTCCCCGACCCAGGGCGCGTTCGGGACCTCCTGGCCGCGGTGCGGGTAGGCGACGTACACGACGACGAGGAGGGCGAGCAGCAGGATGCCGAGCATGGCGAGCAGGATCAGGGTCACCCCACCAATGTAGGCAGCACCGTGGGTCGCTCGGGCCGTTCAGGCGGGCTTCGTGAGCGAGGTCACGACGGCGCGGATCTCCTCGGGGACCGGGTGCACCGGGCGCCGGCCCGGGCCCGCGGTGTTGTCGACGTACACGTGCACGAAGCGCCCCTCGGCGGAGGCCTCCTCGGCGTCCGGGCCGAACAGCCCGATGCGGTAGACGACCGAGGAGGTGCCCACCCGCTCGACCAGCAGTCCCATGTCGACCGGGGTCGGGAAGACGATCTCCTCGAAGTAGCGGCAGGAGGTCTCGGCCACGATGCCGACCGCCGGGAGCGCGCGAATGTCGAGCCCGGTGGCGTCGACCAGGTGCCCGTTCACCGCGGTGTCGAACAGCTCGTAGTAGCGGGCGTTGTTCATGTGCCCGTAGACGTCGTCGTCGGCCCACCGGGTGGTGGCGCGGCGCCACACGACGTAGTCCGCCCGGACGGGCCGTCGCGCTCGCGCCGGACGCCCGGGTCCCTCGGGCACGGCTACGCCCCGACCCGGTCACGCAGGCGCTGGCTGATCACGGTCGAGACGCCGTCGCCGCGCATGCTGACGCCGTACAGCGCGTCGCCGACCTCCATCGTGCGCTTCTGGTGGGTGATGACCAGGAGCTGGCTGGTCTCACGGAGCTCCTCGTAGATCTCCAGCAGCCGCCCGAGGTTCGTGTCGTCGAGGGCCGCCTCGACCTCGTCGAGGATGTAGAACGGGGAGGGCCGGGCCTTGAACAGCGCGACCAGGAAGGCCACGGCGACCAGGGAGCGCTCGCCGCCGGAGAGCAGCGAGAGGCGCTTGACCTTCTTGCCCGCCGGCCGGGCCTCGACCTCGATGCCGGTGGTCAGCATGTTCGACGGGTCGGTGAGCACCAGCGTGCCCTCGCCACCGGGGAACAGCCGGGCGAAGACCCCGCCGAACGCGGCGCTGACGTCGTGCCAGGCCTCGGTGAACACCTGCTCGACGCGCTCGTCGACCTCGCGGACGATGTCCAGCAGGTCGCGGCGCGTCCGACGCAGGTCCTCGAGCTGCTCACCGAGGTACTGGTGCCGCTCCTCGAGCGCCGAGAACTCCTCGAGGGCCAGGGGGTTGACCCGGCCCAGCGTGGCCAGGGCGCGCTCCGCGGACCTCAGCCGCGCGAGCTGCTCCTCGCGGACGAACGGCACCGGCTCGGGAGGCACGGCCTCCGGGTCCCTGTCCAGGGCCGCGATCTCGTCCGCGCTCAGCACCGGCGGCACGAGAGCGTCCGGTCCGTAATCGGCCACCAGCGAGTCCGGGTCCAGGCCGAGCTCGTCGAGGGCGCGCTCCTCCAGCTGCTCCAGGCGCATCCGCTGCTGGGTGCGGGCGAGCTCGTCGCGGTGCACGGTGCCGACGAGCTCGTCGTGCTCGGCGGCCAGGTCGCGGAGCCGCGCACGCACCGACATCAGCTCCGCCTCCCGACCGACGCGGCCCTCCTCGACCCGCGAGCGCTGCGCCGCGGCCAGTGCGACCGAGACCTCCAGCCGGTCCAGGACGACGGCGACGCCCCGGCCCACTGCCTCGGCCACCTGGCCTTCTCGGACCAGACGCTGACGGCGTACGGCGGCCCGGGCGCGCGCCTCGCGCTCGGCGGCGGCCGACGCCAGGAGGGAGTCGGCGCGTCCGGCGAGGGCCCGCGCCCGCTCCTCGGCGGTCCGCAGGGCGAGTCGCGCGTCCATCTCGCTCTGCCGGCCCTCGCGCGCCCGGACGGCGAGCCGGTCGCGCTCGGACGTGTCCGGCTCCTCCTCGGGTCCGTCCTCGGCCGCCGCGACCCGCTGCTCGAGCTCCTCCAGACCGGCCAGGTCGCGGTCCCGGGACTCCTCAGCGGTCGCGATGGCGGTCGCCATCCGGTCTGCCTCGGCCCGCGCCGACCTGGCCAGCGAACCGAGCTGGCCGAGCTCCTCGGCGACGGCCGCCAGCGTCGCGTCGGACTCGTGCAGCTTGGCCAGCGCGACGTCCACCCGACGCCGCGCCTCGGCCCGCTCGTCGGTGAGGCGGGCGAGGTCGAAGGCAGAGCGCTCGGCGGTGCGGGCAGCCTCGAGGAGCTGCTCGTCGGCCTCGTCGACAGCGGCCTGCACCTCGATGAGGCTCGGGCGCGACGACGAGCCGCCGGAGGCGAAGTACGCCCCGAGGAGGTCCCCGTCCCGGGTGACGGCGGTCAGCTCGGGTCGGGCGGCCACCAGGGCCCGCCCGACCGAGAGGTCGGGGACCACGGCGACCTGGTGGAGCAGGCGGGACAGGGCGGGACGCAGGGCGGCCGGGCACTGCGTCGCGTCCACCGCATAGCTGACGCCCTCGGGGAGGGCCGGCCAGGATGATGGGTCCTGGGGGCCACCGATGCCGTCGGGGGCATCGGGATCGCCGAGCACCAGTCCGGCCCGGCCGAGGTCCTCGTCCTTGAGTCGCTCGATCGCGGCCAGTCCGGCGTCCAGGTGCTCGACGGCGACGGCGTCCGCCGCGCTGCCGAGGGCGGCCGCGACCGCGGTCTCGTATCCGGCCCGGACGCTCAGCAGCGCCGCCACCGAGCCGAGCAGTCCGGAGACCGGCTCGTCGGCGGCGAGCAGCGCCCCGGCACCGTCCTTGCGGTTCAGGCCGAGCTCGAGGGCCTCCTTGCGGGCGATCAGCCCGGCGCGACGACGCTCTGCGGCCTGCGCCTCCTCGACGGTCTTGGCCAGCCGGTCCTCGATGTCCGCGAGCGCGGACGCGGCACCCTCGTGCTCCGCGTCGAGGCCCTCCTCGCCGGCGTCGAGGCCGGCGACCCGGGACTCGAGCGAGGTGAAGTCGCGCTGAGCCCGGTCGGCGCGACCGGTGGCGTTCTGGCGGGCTTCGGTGAGTCGGCTGATCTCCTCGCCCGCTGCGGCCGCCCGGCTCCTCAGCGCGTTGACCTGCCCGTGCAGCCGCGCCAGCCCCTCGCGGCGGTCGGCGGCGGCGCGGAGCAGACCGGTGACCCGGGCGTCCTCGTCGGTGTGCGCCCGCTCGAGCTCCTGGCGGGTCGCGACCGCATCGGTGAGGGCCTGCCGGTGCCGGACCGCCTCCGCGTCGATCTCGCGCTCCTGGGCCCGGACCCGCTGCGCCTCGGCCTCCAGCTCCTGGGGCTCCGGTCCGGACGTGCCGGCCGGCTCACCTCCTTCGCGGGCGTTGCGGACCCGCTCGGCTGCGAGCGCGGCCGTCCCCCCGAGCCGCTCACGCAGCCCGACCAGCGCGAACCAGCTCTCCTGTGCCGAGGCCAGCGCCGGGAGGTCCTCGCGCAGGGCGCGCTCGAGCGTCGTCTCCTCGAGGCGCGCTGCGGTGAGGGCCGCCTCCACCTCGGCGCGCCGCTCCAGCAGGATCGTCTCGTCGACGAGCTCCTGCTCCAGCGCCGTCCGCACGCCGAGGAGGTCGTCGGCCAGCAGCCGGGCCCGGGCGTCCCTCGCGTCGGCCTGGACGACCGCCGCCCTGCGGGCCACCTCGGCCTGCCGGCCCAGCGGCTTGAGCTGCCGACGGATCTCGTTGAGCAGGTCCTGGAGCCGGGTGAGGTTGCCCTCGGTCGAGTCGAGCTTGCGGAGCGCCTTCTCCTTGCGCTTGCGGTGCTTGAGCACCCCGGCGGCCTCCTCGACGAAGCCACGCCGGTCCTCGGGGGTCGCGTGCAGGATCGAGTCGAGCTGTCCCTGACCGACGATCACGTGCATCTCGCGGCCGATGCCCGAGTCGGACAGCAGCTCCTGGACGTCCAGGAGCCGGCACCCGGAGCCGTTGATGGCGTAGTCCGATCCGCCGTTGCGGAACATCGTGCGGCTGATCGTGACCTCGGCGTAGTCGATCGGGAGAGCCCCGTCGGTGTTGTCGATGGTGAGCGCCACCTCCGCCCGACCCAGCGGCGGACGCCCCGACGTGCCCGCGAAGATGACGTCCTCCATCTTGCCGCCGCGCAGCGACTTCGCGCCCTGCTCCCCCATCACCCAGGCCAGCGCGTCCACGACGTTGGACTTGCCGGACCCGTTCGGCCCCACGACACAGGTGATGCCCGGCTCCAGCTGCAGCGTGGTCGCGGACGCGAACGACTTGAAGCCGCGGAGCGTGAGGCTCTTGAGGTACACGCGGCTCCCTCGGTCCAGGTCGGATGTTGCCTGCTGCTGGGCTGCTGCTGGGGCTGTGCCGGATGGTGGCCGGGGCCGACGGCGGGCATCTCGGTCGGGACCACCGGCGGCCGTCAGCGTACCCAACGTGCCGCGCCCGGCCGGGCTGCCACGCTTTCGCCATTCCGCTGGTATTCCGGGCTCGCACCGTGTCCAATGGGCGCCATGGGGGTCTCCGTTCACGCTCGTCGTCTGTTCGCGCCGCTGGCGCTCGGACTGACGCTGGTGCTCGCGGGCTCGGCCTCTCCCCTGCCCACCTCCGACGCACGCGACGCCACGTCCGGGCTGCCGTCGGCTCCGGCGAGCCAGGCAGCTGCCTCGATGACCGACGTCCACAACCGAGCGGCGTCGCCCGCACCCGTCCCCGCCCAGCCGCAGTCACTGCCGCCTGCCGTCCGGGTCGCCGCCGCGGAGGCTCCGGCCCGCCAGATGACGCAGGGCGACGTCCCCGCGGTCCTGCTGGCGGCCTACCGCGCAGCCGCCGGCTCCGTGCCGGCCTCCTGCCACCTGCAGGTGAGCCTGCTGGCCGCGATCGGCCAGGTCGAGTCGGGCTCGCTGGTCGGTGACCGGCTGGATGCGCGACACCGCACCTCGATCCTCGGTCCGGTCCTGGACGGCCACGGCTTCGCGACCATCCCGGACACCGACAACGGCCGGTACGACGGCGACACCGCCTGGGACCGCGCCGTCGGGCCCATGCAGTTCGTGCCGAGCACGTGGCGCGCGTTCGGGGTGGACGGCGACGGCGACGGGGTCGCGGACCCCCAGGACGTCGAGGACGCGGCTGCGTCGGCAGCGGCGTACCTCTGCTACGGGGGACGGGACCTCTCCCAGCCGGCCATGTTGCGCTCCGCGGTCCTGTCCTACAACCACTCCGCCGCCTACGAGCAGCTGGTGATGACCTATCAGCAGCGGTTCGCCCAGCTCGGGCTCGACCGGGGCATGACGGTCGTCGGCGTCCCGTCCACCGGCGTGGCGTTCGCCTCCGCACCGGTGAGCGGCGTGGACGTGTCCGGCTCGCAGCCGGCCGGCCGGCCCGCCGGCGGCAGCCGGCCGGCCCGGCACCCGGCCACCTCGGGTGCCTCCTCACCGGCGGCCGGAGCGGCGGCGGCGACCTCTCCGGAGTCACCGGCCGTTCTGCCCGCGAGCACCCGTCCGGGCGTCCCGTCGACGCCGTCGCACCCGGGAGTCCCCCGGCCGGGGGTCCCGCACCCGAACCTGCCCGGTTCCGCCGGCACCGGCACGGCCACCGGCGGAGCACATCCGGTGGTGCAGCCAGGCAGCCACCCGGTGGTCAGGCCGACCCCGCGGCCGTCCACGCCCGCCTCTGCGACCCCCGCGAGCCCCAGCCCCAGCCCCAGCGCCAGCCCGAGCGCCAGCCCGACACCCACCCCGACGCCCACCCCCA
>CAXSHL010000078.1:13037-20387 GCA_964237315.1 uncultured Nocardioidaceae bacterium | reverse complement strand
GCCGGCGTCGAAGGTGCCCTCGAGGTCCCAGTACGACGCGGTGCGGAACGCCATCCGCTCGCGCTCCCGGTCGACCACCAGCCGGGTCGCCACCGACTGGACCCGACCCGCGGACAGGCCGGACATCACCTTCTTCCACAGCACCGGGGAGACCTCGTAGCCGTAGAGCCGGTCCAGGATCCGCCGGGCCTCCTGCGCCTCGACGAGGTCCATGTCGATGTCGCGCGGGTTGTCGACCGCCGCACTGATCGCCTGCGGGGTGATCTCGTGGAACACCATCCGCCGCACGGGGACCTTGGGCTTCAGCTCGTCCAGCAGGTGCCAGGCGATCGCCTCCCCCTCGCGGTCCTCGTCGGTGGCCAGGAAGAGCTCGGAGGCATCCTTGAGCAGCCCCTTGAGCTTGGTCATGTGGGCCTTCTTGTCCCGCGACACCACGTAGTACGGCGTGAAGTCGTGGTCCACGTCCACACCCAGCCGCGCCCAGGGCTCACCCTTGATCTTGGCCGGGACGTCGGCGGCGCTCTGCGGAAGGTCGCGGATGTGTCCGATGGAGGACTCCACGACGTAGCCGTTGCCCAGGTAGCCCGCGATCGTCTTCGCCTTGGCAGGCGACTCGACGATGACCAGCTTGCGACCGGCACCGGTGGTCGTCCCCGCTTGTTTCGCCAACTCGGTTGTGCTCCCTCTATTGCTTGTTCGGCGTGGACACGGTAACGCCTCTGGTCAACCGGTCGGACCGGAAACCCCTGCGGCCAGCGCGGCGAGCAGGCTGCGGCTCTGCGTGTCGGCGGGGTAGAAGGACTCGATCGCGAGCTCGCTGAGGGTGACCTCCCGCGGGGTGCCGAAGACCGTCGTCGTGCTGAACATCGAGAGCTCCCCGTCGGCGGTCCGCAGCTGCAGGGGTACGACGAGCGCGCCGGTGCCCGACCCCGGGTCCACCACCCCGGGGTAGGAGCCCACCTCCTCGAGCAGCTCCTCCAGCCGGACGTCGCCGCTCGCCGCGAGGTCGTGGGCGACCCGGTCGAGCAGGTGTGACCGCCACTGGCCGAGGTTGCCGATCCGCGGAGCCAGGCCGTCGGGGTGGAGGGTCAGCCGCACCACGTTGACGGGCGGCTCCAGCAGCCACGGCGAGACATCCTCCAGCAGCGCGTAGACGGCGTCGTTCGCGCTCACCAGGTCCCAGCCCTGGTCGATGACCAGGGCGGGGAACGGGGCGTGCGCCTCGAGGACCCGTTCGACGGCGTCGTGCACGGCGGACATCTCGGGCTCCGCCAGACCGTGCACGGGGTGCGCCGGGGCGAACCCGGCCGCGAGCAGCACCCGGTTCTGCTCGCGCAGCGGCACGTCGAGGGGCCCGCACAGGCGCAGGACCAGATCGGCGGTGGGGCGCGACCGGCCGGTCTCCACGAAGCTCAGGTGCCGCGCCGAGACCCCGGCGCGACCGGCCAGCTCCAGCTGGGAGAGCCGCCGACGCTCGCGCCACCCCCGGAGCAGCCGCCCGGCGTGCGGGGGCGGCCCGGCTGTGCCCAGGAGGCTCGACATGGAGGTCAACGTAGCCAAGGACCCGTCAGGCCCACGACTACCTCGGAGGTAATCGACGGCACACGGCGCCTCGTCCCAGGCTGGACCCACCAGCTCAGCCGAGCTCAGCCAACCCGAGGAGACCGACATGACCGACACAATCCACACCGCGAGCACCGGCATCCCCGCCTACGCCGTGGGCTACCTGCGCGACATCGACTTCGGACCTGCGATCGTGGCCTACCTGGAGAGGATCGACGCCACCCTCGACCCGTTCGGCGGCGAGTTCGTCGTCCACGGCGGCCACCTGTCGCCGCTCGAGGACACCTGGGACGGCGACCTGGTCGTCATCCGGTTCCCGGACCGGCAGGCCGCGCTCGACTGGTACGCCTCACCCGCCTACCAGGAGATCCTCCCGCTGCGCCTGGACCACACCCGCAGCATGGCCACGGTCGTGGACGGCGTGCCGGCGGGCTACCGCGCCGCACACAAGCTGGCGGCCATGACGGACGACGTCAGCCAGGGAGCAGGAAGCCGTCCGTGACCAGCTCGCGCACCGCACCGAGACGCTCTCGGCGCAGGGCGGCAGGCTCCTCGCCGAGCAGGGACCCCAGCGCGTCCAGGATCTGCCCGACGCTCAGGTCACCGTCGCACGCCCCGACCAGGCCCGCCTCGACGGTGTCCACCCGTCGGGCGCGGCGCATCCCGCGCTGCTGCCGCAGCACGAGGGTCTCCGGGTCCGCGGCCCCGGGCTCCCCGACGGCCTCCTGGCGTACGTCGACCCGGCGCGTGAGCCTGCTGCCGAGCAGCGCGTCGTCAGAGGCGCCGGCCAGCAAGTCCAGCCGCCGGGCGCGGTCGAGCACCTCGCCACCCAGCGGCTGCTCGATCTCGGAGGCCCACTCCTCCAGGTGCAGCACCGGCTCGCGGCCGTCGACCCGGCGAAGATGCAGCCAGCCGAACCCGACGGCCTCGACGTCCTGGGTCTCGAACCAGTCCAGCCAGGCGTCGTACCGGCGGGCGTAGTCGTGCCGGCCGTGCACCCCGGCGTCCCGGAGCCACAGCTCGACGTACTCCGCGAGGTCGGCTGCCTCCCGCTGCACCACCCAGGCGTCGCAACCGGTGCCGTCCAGCCAGCCGGTCACCCGGTCCTGCCACGGCTCGCCGCGGCGGTGCACCCAGTTGGCGAGCACCTGGCACCAGCCACCGGGCGTCAGGTGCCGCGGCGCCCGGCTCACCACCCGGCGGACCAGCTCGTCGCCGGGCAGGCCCGAGTCGCGGTAGACCAGCCGCTCACCCGGCCGTTCGTCGGCCGGGGAGACCACGAAGGGCGGGTTGGTGACGACGAGATCGAAGCGCTCGTCGGCCACCGGCTCGAAGAGGCTGCCTTCGCGCACCTCGACGACGACCTCGTTGAGGGCGGCGTTCAGCCGGGTCATCGCCAGCGCCCGGACGTTCACGTCGGTGGCCACCACGTGTCGCGCGTGCCCGGCCAGGTGCAGCGCCTGGACCCCGCACCCGGTGCCGAGGTCGAGCGCCCGGCCGACCGGCTCCCGGACGGTCAGCTGGGCCAGGGAAGTGGAGGCCGAGGAGATGCCGAGGACGTGGTCGCCGGCCACGCTGATCGGCGCGCCGTCCAGCCCGGGGGTCAGGTCGCTGACCACCCACCAGCCGGGACCGGCCTCGTCGTCGGCATAGGGCCGTACGTCGACCAGGGCGCGGGCCTCGCCGCCGGACACCTCGAGCAGACCGGCGGCGGCCAGTGGTTCGACGAGGCCGGGCAGCGCGCGCTCTGCGTCCCGAAGCCGGACGGCCGCCTGCAGGGGCCACAGCCGGACCAGGGTCTCCAGCGGGGACCCGCCGGTGGTGGCACGTAGGGCCGGGGTCGTCTCGTTGCGCGAGAGAGCGGCGTGGGCGGTCGGCCCGAGCAGGCCGACCACCCCGTCGTACCCGAAGCACCCGGTGCGCAGTGCCTCGCGCAGCCGGGCCACCACGTCGGGTGGGAGGAGGTCCACGCCCCTCAGGCGACCACCTTGACGTCTGCACCCGTGTCCAGGGCGATCGGGCGCCGCTTCGAGACGTAGACCGCACCCGCGATGATCGCGGTCGCGACCAGGGCGATGGCGATCCGCAGGACGTCGTTCTCGTGCGTGCCGACGGACAGGTCAACGATCGCCGCCGCGATCAGCAGCGACACCAGGTTCATCACCTTGAGCAGCGGGTTGATCGCCGGCCCGGCGGTGTCCTTGAACGGGTCGCCGACGGTGTCGCCGATGATCGTCGCCTCGTGGGCCGGTGAGCCCTTTCCACCGTGGTAGCCGTCCTCGACGAGCTTCTTGGAGTTGTCCCACGCGCCACCGGAGTTGGCCAGGAACACCGCCATCAGGGTGCCCGTGCCGATGGCGCCCGCCAGGTAGCCCGCCAGCGGGCCGACACCGAGACCGAAGCCGACCGCGATCGGCGCCATGATCGCCAGCACGCCGGGGGTGGCCAGCTCACGCAGCGAGTCGCGGGTGCAGATGTCGACGACCTTGCCGTACTCCGGGCGACCGGTGCCCTCCATGATCCCGGGGATCTCGGCGAACTGACGGCGCACCTCGTAGACGACCGCGCCCGCAGCCCGGCCCACGGCACTGATCAGCAGCCCGGAGAACAAGAAGACCACGGCGGCACCGATGATGAGGCCGACCAGCACGTTGGGGCTGTAGACCGCGGTGATGAAGGAGTCTCCCGGGTCGACCGCGCCGGAGGCGTTGCGCAGGGCGTCGGTGATCGCGCCGGTGTAGGAGCCGAACAGGGCGGTCGCGGCGAGCACCGCAGTGGCGATCGCGATGCCCTTGGTGACCGCCTTGGTGGTGTTGCCGACCGCGTCGAGCTCGGTCAGGATCTGGGCGCCCTCCTCGTCGACGTCCCCGGACATCTCCGCGATGCCCTGGGCGTTGTCCGAGACGGGGCCGAAGGTGTCCATCGCGACGATGACGCCGACGGTGGTCAGCAGCCCGCAGCCGGCCAGCGCGACCGCGAACAGCGCGACGGTGACGACGCCGGAGCCGAGCAGGAAGGCGGCGTAGACAGCAGCGGCGATCACCAGGCTGGTGAACACGGCGGACTCGAAGCCGACCGAGAGACCAGCGAGGATGACCGTCGCGGCCCCGGTCATCGAGGTCTTGCCGATGTCCCTGACCGGACGGAACTCCGTGCCGGTGTAGTAGCCGGTCAGCGCCAGGATCACGGTCGCGAGCACGATGCCGATCAGCACGGCGACGGTGGCGATGATCCGGGGGTCGCCGGTCGCGTCCGCACCGGTGGCGCCCACCAGCTCGCCGAAGGAGCTGGGCAGGTAGACGAACGCCGCGATCGTGCACAGCACCGCGGACACGGCCGCCGAGATGTAGAACGCGCGGTTGATGGTCTTCAGGCCACCCTCGCCGGCGCGCGGCTTGCAGAGGTAGACGCCCAGGATCGCGGTCAGCGCCCCGATGGCGGGCACGATCAGGGGGTAGACCAGGCCCTTGTCGCCGAAGGCGGCGGAGCCGAGGATCAGGGCGGCGACCAGGGTCACCGCGTAGGACTCGAACAGGTCGGCCGCCATCCCGGCGCAGTCACCCACGTTGTCACCGACGTTGTCGGCGATCGTCGCTGCGTTGCGGGGGTCGTCCTCGGGGATGTTGTTCTCGACCTTGCCCACCAGGTCGGCGCCCACGTCGGCTGCCTTGGTGAAGATGCCACCCCCGACGCGCATGAACATCGCCAGCAGGGCCGCCCCGAAGCCGAAGCCCTCGAGGACGGTCGGCGCGTCACCCTTGAAGAGGAACACGACGACGGACGCGCCGAGCAGGCCGAGCCCCACGGTCGCCATCCCGACCGTGCCGCCGGTGCGGAACGCCACCCGCATCGCGGGCTCCCGGCCCTGGCTGCGGTCGGCGGCCGCAGCCGCGACCCGCAGGTTCGCCCGGACCGCCAGCGACATGCCCATGTAGCCGATCGCCGCGGAGAACCCTGCCCCGACGACGAAGAACACCGACCGTCCGATCTTCACGTCCAGCCCGCCGTGGGCGGGGAGCAGGAAGAGCAGCAGGAACGCGATCACCACGAAGGCGGCGAGCGTCTTGAACTGCCGGGTGAGGTAGGCCGAGGCGCCCTCTTGGACCGCCCGCGCGATGGTCTGCATGTTGGTGGTGCCCTCGCCGGCGCTGAGCACCTGCAGACGGAACATCACCCCCATGGCGAGGGCGACGAGGGCGACGAGGGCGACCACGCCGACCAGCGTCAGGTTCCCGCCGGACAGGTTCGCACTCGTCTCCCCCGCGGCAAGCATGTGACCAGACATCGTTCTCCTCCGAGGGGCACCCGGGCCCCGTGCAATGCGTCGCACACCCGCGACAGCAGTTCCGCGGGTGCGGGCAGGCGTGTGACCTGCTCCTCACAGAATGAGAGGGAGTCTACTGAGAAGGCGCCCCGTCGCGGGCCGTGGGGCCCGGTGACGCGCCCACCTCGGTGCTCGGGACGCTCCACGCCCGCCTGTGACCCACCCGGGTCAGACCAGGGGCCAGGACATCGAGAGCGTCGTGCCGGCCGAGTCCCGCTGGATAGCGAAGTCCTCGATCAGGCCCCTCAGCAGGGCCCAGGGCTCGACTCCGTCGATGTCCCCGGTCGGGGCGTCGTGCAGGGCCACCTCGCCGGCCGCGCGCACGTCCACCCGCAGCCGGTCCTCCAGGCGCATGCTCACCTCGACCGGGCTGGTCGCCGCCTCGGGCGAGGCAGCCCCGGGTCCGACGAGCAGGGCGCAGGCCTCGCCCACGGCGAGCCGGATCTCCTCCACGATCTCGTCGTCGCCCGTCGTACGGCGGGCGACGGCGGCCACCACCAGCCGGACGGTGCGGACCAGCGCTGGGTCCCGGGCGATCGAGACCGTGATCGCCGTGGCGGTGCCGGTCGTGGCCGGGCTCACGCCGGGCTGCACGGCCTAACGCTCGGCGAGCGCGTCGGCTTGAGAACCGTGGATCGCGAACACCTTCGCCAGACCGGTGATGCGGAAGATCTTGAGCAGTCGCTCCTGGTTGCAGATGAGCCTCATCGACCCGTCGTGCGCACGCACCTTCTTGAGTCCGCCGACCAGCACGCCGAGCCCGGTCGAGTCGAGGAAGTCGACCTTCTCCATGTCGATCACCAGGTGGTAGTCCCCGTTGCCCACGAGCTCGGTGATCTTGTCGCGCAGCTTGGGGGCGGTGTAGACGTCGATCTCCCCGCCCACCTCGATGATGGTGTGACTGTCTTCGTGACGCGTCTCGAGTGACAGATCCACTGTGTCTCCTCACCGACGTCGGATGCGGCTCTCGGGTGCAGCAGCGGCCACCCCCGGACGTATCTGCCTAATTGAACCATGCACCTCCCCGGCGCTGGACCGGTCCCCGCCTTTTGCTGGGACGCCCGAGGGTCCCCTGGACCACGGCCCGACGTCCGAGATCTGGGGGTGGACTTTGAGAGGGTGGAGGCATGCGAGGCGGGATGCACACCACGGCGGGCGTGCTGCACCGGCTGACCTCTCCACCGGGCGACGACGACCGGCTCACCCACCTCGCGGTGCTGCCCGCGCGGGCCGGCGAACGGGTGAGCTGGCCGCCGTGGGTGCCGCCCCAGCTCGTGGACGCCTGGTCGGCACGCGGGATCAGCGAGCCGTGGCGGCACCAGGTCGAGGCGGCCGAGACCGCCCGGAGGGGCGAGCACGTCGTGCTGTCCACCGGCACGGCGTCGGGCAAGTCGCTGGGCTACCTGTTGCCCGTGCTCACCACGCTGGTCTCCATCGCCTGGTTCGTGTCCAAGGTCATCGCA
>CAXSHL010000078.1:0-13027 GCA_964237315.1 uncultured Nocardioidaceae bacterium | reverse complement strand
GGCTACCTGATGCCGGCGCTGAGCGAGATCGAGGCATCGCGGGGTGCTCGGGGGCGGCGCGGTGCCACCACGCTGTACCTCTCCCCCACCAAGGCGCTGGCGCAGGACCAGCTCCAGGGGCTGCACGCGCTCGGCCTCTCCGGCCTGCGGGCCTGCACCCATGACGGCGACTCCTCGCGCGAGGAGCGGGACTGGGCACGCGACCACGCGGACTACGTCCTGACCAACCCGGACATGCTGCACCACTCCCTGCTCCCGGGGCACCAGCGCTGGGCGGGCTTCCTGTCCGGGCTGCGCTACGTGGTGGTCGACGAGTGCCACCACTACCGCGGCGTCTTCGGAGCCCACGTCGCGCAGATCGTGCGCCGGCTGCGCCGGGTCTGCGCGGCGTACGGCGCCTCGCCCACGTTCGTGCTCTCCTCGGCGACCGTCGCCGACCCGCACGTCTCCGGTGCACGGCTGACCGGCCTCCCGATGCGGGCCGTCACCGAGGACTGCTCGGCGCGCGGGCAGGTGTCGCTGGCCTTCTGGGAGCCGCCGTTCGTCTCGCACGGCGGCGAGCACGGCGCCCCGGTGCGTCGCTCGAGCATGGCCGAGGTGGCGGACCTGCTCACCGACCTGGTCGTCGAGGACGTCCGCACCCTGGCCTTCATCCGCTCCCGCCGCGGAGCCGAGTCGGTGGCCCTCAGCGCGCGGCGCAACCTCCGCGAGGTGGCACCCGAGCTCGGGGACCGGGTGGCGGCCTACCGCGGGGGCTACCTGCCCGAGGACCGCCGGGAGATAGAGCGCGCGCTGCGCGACGGCAGCCTGGTCGGTCTCGCTGCCACCAACGCCCTGGAGCTCGGCATCGACATCGCCGGCCTGGACGCGGTGCTGATGGCCGGCTTCCCGGGGACCCGGGCGGCCTTGTGGCAGCAGGTGGGTCGCGCCGGGCGCGGAGGCCAGGACGCCCTGGGGGTGCTCGTCGCTCGCGACGACCCGCTGGACACCTACCTGGTCAACCATCCCGAGGCGCTGGTCGGAGCACCGGTGGAGGCCAACGTCTTCGACCCGGAAACCCCTACGTGCTGGGCCCGCACCTCTGCGCGGCCGCGGCGGAGCTGCCGCTCACCGACGCGGACCTGGCGCTGTTCGGCGCCCGGGCCCGGGACGGCGTCGAGGCCCTGGCGGCCGCCGGACTCCTGCGCCGGCGCCAGGCGGGGTGGTACTGGACCGATCGCCGGCGGGCCAGCGACCTCGCCGACATCCGGTCAAGCGGCGGGCCGCCGGTGCGGCTGGTCGAGGCGGTCACCGGACGGCTGGTCGGCACGGTGGACGCAGGCTCCTCGCACGGCACCGTGCACGAGGGCGCCGTCTACCTGCATCTCGGCGACACCTACCTGGTCCGCTCCCTGGACCTGCAGGACCACGTCGCGGTGCTCGAGCGGGCGGATCCCGGCTACAGCACCTCGGCGCGAGAGCTGACCGACATCGCGATCACCGAGGAGCACCGCCACGTCTCGTGGGGACCGGCGCGCGTGAGCTTCGGCGAAGTGCGGGTCACCCACCAGGTGGTGTCCTACACCAGGCGGCGGATGCCCACCGGCGAGGTGCTCGGGGACGAGCCGCTGGACCTGCCCGAGCGCACCCTGGACACCACCGCGGTGTGGTGGACACTGCCCGCAGCCATGCTCGACGACGCGGGCATCGCGCCCGCGGACCTCCCGGGCGCCGCCCACGCGGCGGAGCACGCCTCGATCGGGCTCCTGCCGCTGTTCGCCACCTGCGACCGCTGGGACATCGGTGGCGTGTCCACTGCCCTCCACCCGGACACGGGTCGGCTGACGGTCTTCGTCTACGACGGGCACCCGGGTGGGGCCGGCTTCTCAGAGCGCGGCTTCCAGGCCGCGGGGAGCTGGCTGACCGCTACCCGGAACCTGATCTCGGCCTGCCGGTGTGAGCAGGGATGCCCCTCGTGCGTCCAGTCACCGAAGTGCGGCAACGGCAACCAGCCGCTGGACAAGCACCGGGCCGTCACCCTGCTCGACGTGCTCCTCGCCGAGCCCCAGGTCAGGGAGGCCGGAGAGCGTCGGTGGGGCCGGCCCGGGCCTGGGAGGTCACAGTGAAGCGCAGACCCAGCACGGGCCGGGTGCCTCGAGCGGCCTGCACCGTGACGATCCCGGCGGTGCTCGTGCACGCGGTGACCCGGGCCCGGTTCTCGGCGACCATGCTCCCGGCCGCAGTGCAGCCGTCCTCGCCGTGCTGGGCGGCGACCGCCCCGGCCAGCGCGCCCAGGTCCGCCGCGGACTCCACCCGCCGCTGGGCGACAACGGCGCCGCCGACCACCGCGACGAAGGTGGCCACGACGGCCAGCACGCCGACCAGGACGGTGGCGAGCACTGCGGCGCTGCCGCGCTCGCCATTGACTGCGGCCCTCGACGCGCCCGTCACTGCCGCTGCTCCAGAGCGGCGACGGCCTCGGCGTGCACGTCGACGGCGGGCAGCAGGTCGAGCACCCCGCCCGGCCCTCGCACCTTCGCGTGGACCCTGGCGACCACCGTGTCGCCCTCGACCTGCACCTCGATGTGCGAGCCCGCAGGAGCCACCCGCAGGCCCAAGGACACCGCCTGGGTCCGGCTCTCGTCACGGGCGGCCGATCGAGCGACCTCGCGGGCCGCGTCGACCACCCGCACCTGCATGGACGCCAGCGCGAGGAGCCACGCCAGTCCCAGAGCCACCGCGACCAGCACCGGGAGCACCATGACCGTCTCGGCGGTCACCGCCCCCCGAGCGCAGCGCGTCACGTGTCCTCGAGGTCGCGCAGCGCCGGGGACGCGCCGGGAACGGCGCGCCCCCTTCACCGTCGTGCCGGATCGCTCGGACACTCAGATCCCGAGCACCGTGAGGACCATCTTGAACAGGGTCTTGAGCAGGTTCTGACCCCACTCACTCGTCAGCAGCTTGATGAGCACGGACGCGAAGCCGCATCCGGCTGCGGTGACCACGGCATACTCCGCCGTGGTCACTCCTCGCTCACTGCGCAGCCGGGCGACGGGGGACTTGGTCATGGCGATCTCCTGTGTGTGTGCCCACCTCGAGTGGGCGTCGGTTGGTTGAAGCGCCGACTCTGGTCGGATCGGGGTGGCTCCACGACGGGCAGTTGCGATGCTGGGGACGACTGCGACCCCGCCGCTGCTGTGGAGGCGAACTGGCTCTGGCAGACCGAGGTGGGGTGGGATTGGACAGCCGGACCGGGTCAGTGACCGACGAGCACGGACACGGATCCCGCCACCAGCGGCACGACCCCGACGAGGATGAAGGCGGGCAGCAGGCACACACCCAGCGGCAGCGCTGCCTTGACGCCCACCGCGCGCGCTCGGCTCTCGACCACCGCCTGGCTGCGGCGCCGCTGGTCGTCGGCGAGCCGCAGCATGGCGTCCGCCACCGACGCGCCGCTCTCCACCGCTCGCAGCACAGCCCGCCCCAGGCCGCCGAGCTCCGGGTGCCGGGACAGGTCACGCCACACGGTGACCGGGTCGACACCCATCCGCAGACGCGAGGTCAGCTCGGCCAGCTCGTCGGCCAGCGGCGGCTCCACGACCTCGGTGATCTGCTCCAGCGCCGCGCCCGGCGAGAGTCCCACCGCCAGGGCAGCGGCCAGCAGGTCCACGGCGTGCGGGATCGAGGCCACGAGCCGCTCGCGGCGACGGCGGATCGACGCCGGCTCCATCCGTCCGGTGGCCCACCAGCACGCCATCGCCGCCACGAGTGCGGCGGCGCCTCCGACCGGCCCTCCGACGAAGAACAGCACCCCTGCCCCGACCGACAGCGTGCCGACGACCCGGAGCACCGGCGGGTCCTCACGGCGTACGGCGGCCGTCGTGGCACCGGGCGACGTGGGGAGGACGGCGCGGGCTCCCGGAACAGCCAGGGCGACGGCAGCCGCGGACGCAGCCACCGTCACCAGCGCCCAGGGACCGGTCACGGCGAGTCACCCACGGAGCACCCCGATCGCGATCCGGTCGATCCACAGGAGTCCGGCGAAGGCGAGCAGCATGCCGAGGGTCAGGCACGCCAGGCCGGGTGCGGTGGCGAGCAGGAAGTGCCACGGGTGCCCGCCGATGCCCGCTGACATGGCGAGAGACACGACCGGCAGGCCCGCGACGAGCCGCGCGGTCGCCTGCGCCGAGGCGAGCTCTCCCTGGACCAGCTGCCGCGCGCCCTGCCGCGCCCGCGCGGTGTCCGCGACCTGGGAGAGAGCCGCGGCGAGCCCCGCCCCCGAACGCTCGGAGACCTGCCACGCAGAAGCGACCTCGCGCAGGCCCTCGGCGCCGGGACGCTCGGCCAGGCGGCGCAGGGCGGAGGGCACGTCGGCGCCGAGCCGGGCCGCGGACACCACGGCCGCGAGCTCGGACCACACCTCCACGCTGTGCTCCAGGGCGACGGCCGGCGGCTGGCCGGCGCGGAGCTCGCCGGCCAGTGCCTCGGCCACCTCCACGACCTGCGCCTGCCGTCGCTCGGTCACCCGTGCGCGTCGCGAGCGCCTCACGAGCACACCTGCGCAGGCTGCCGACCCCAGGACCACCAGGGCCAGGGCCAGCCGCAGGCCGTCCACCGTCACCACCAGCCCGGCGACGGTCACCGCGACCAGCGCGGTGAGTCCCGGGCCGAGGCGGGCTCCGCGACGAGCCGGAACGGCCCGGTCGACCAGCGGAGCGGCAGCTGCGGGAACCAGGAGTGCCGCCGTCGCCGCAGCCAGCAGCAGTGCCACCACCGTCATCACTGCGACCGCTGCGACCGCTGCAACCGCTGCTGGAGAACCTCGGCCGCCGGGTGCTCGATCGTGCGGCCGTCCGCAGGGAACGTCACTGCGGGGTCGGCCGAGACCAGCCCGGACCGACCGCGGCTGAGCACGGCGATCTCCGACACCCGGCGGCGGCCGCCGGTGCCGCGCTCCACGTGGACGACCGCGTCGACAGCAGAGGCGAGCTGGCTGTGCACCGCCGCCTGCGGCATGCCGGTCGCCATCGCCAGCGCCTCGATGCGGGCCGGGACGTCTCCCGCCGAGTTGGCGTGCAGCGTGCCGCACCCACCCTCGTGCCCGGTGTTCAGGGCGGCCAGCAGGTCGGTCACCTCGGCGCCGCGGACCTCGCCGACGACCAGCCGGTCCGGGCGCATCCGCAACGCCTGCCGGACCAGGACCCGCATCGGCACCTCGCCGGCCCCCTCGACGTTCGCGGACCGCGACTCCAGACCGACGACGTGGGGGTGGTCCGGCCTCAGCTCGCTGGCGTCCTCCACGACCAGCATCCGCTGGGCCGGGTCCACGAGCGACAGCAGGGCCGACAGCAGAGTGGTCTTGCCCGAGCCGGTGCCGCCACTGACCAGGAAGGCGAGCCGGGCGCTGACCAGCCGACGCAGCAGCACGGCACCGTCCGCGTTGACCGTGCCGCTGGCGACCAGCTCCTCGAGGGTGAAGACGTGGGCACGGGGGACCCGCAGGGAGATCACCGACCCCGGCCGGGACAGCGGCGCCAGCACGGCATGGAAGCGGGTGCCGTCGGGGAGCCGCAGGTCGACGTACGGCGTCGCGTCGTCGAGACGACGGCCCGCCGAGCTGGCCAGGCGCTGCGCGAGCCGCCGCACCGCGCCGTCGTCGGGGAACCGGGTCGAGGTCAGCTCGAGTCCGGCACCCCGGTCGATGTAGACCGCGTCCGCACCGTTGACGAGCACGTCGGTGACCCCGGACAGGCGCAGGAGCGGCTCCAGGGGCCCGGCGCCGAGGACGTCTTGACGCAACAGGTCGTGCACCGCCAGGACGGTGGCGTCCCCGACCGGCCGGCCCCGGTCCCGCAGCGCGGACGCCACCACAGCAGGGCTCAGCACCGCCCCGCTGCGTGCGAGGTGCTCCCGGACCTCGTCGACCACGTCCGCCGCGTGTGGCTCGACGGACGGCACTGACCTCACCGGTGGACCGGGCTGGCGGAGAGGCTGGAAAGGGCACCGCCGGCACCGCCGGCACCGACGGCCCTCGCGACGACGGGCGGAGCCGGGCAGGCGGCCAGCGCGGCGCGAGCCGCCCGCGCCAGGGGCGAGCGGCGGGAGTGCACCGGCCCGAGTCCGAGATCGATCTGCTCGGCGAGCCGCCGCTCCTGCGGCACCGTCACGACCAGCGGGACCCGCAGCGCCGTGGCCACCTGTCCCGGGGGGACCGTTGCCCGGCCGCCCCGGACGGCGAGGCCGAGCCTGTCGCTCAGTGGCTGCAGCAGCGAGACCACCTTGCCGGCCGCGGTGACTCCGGCGACGGACGCCTCTGTCACGACGAGGAGCAGGTCGCAGCGCGTGACCACCTCGGCGGTGAGGTCGTCGACGGTGCGGGGCAGGTCCACGACCACCACGTCGTTCCCACGCTGGAGGGCGGAGAGTGCCTCGCGCACCGTGGTTCCGTCGATGGCGGGCACGGGACCGGCGGGCCAGGCGAGCACTGCCAAGGCCTCCTTGACCGGAAGGGCTGCTCGCAGCGAGCGGGAGCCCAGCCGGCCGCGCGAGGACACGAGCACGTCCCAGCGGGCGCCGTCGCCCTGGTCCAGGCCGACCACGCGCTCCACACCCGGTCCGAGGGGGTCGAGGTCGACCAGCACGGCGGTCTCGGTGAGGGAGGCGACCAGGGCGAGGGCGCAGGCGAAGGTCGTCGCCCCGGCGCCTCCCGAGCCGGCGAGCACCCCGATGGTCCGGGCTCGACCGCCGCGACCGCCGTCGACAGCGTCCGCGGCGTCGGTGAGCACCTCGACGAGCAGGGCCTCGGCGGACGGCAGCTCGACCACGTCGAGCGCCCCGGCAGCGAGAGCGCTGCGAAACACACCGTCGGCGACCGGGCCGTGACCCACGACGTGCACCTGGTCGCGCCTCGGCGGCTGCTGCGCGGCGAGCGGGGCGACGAGGTCCGCGCCCAGCAGCACGACGGCCGCCGCCGTCCAGCCGCGCAGTCCCGCGGTCGGGTCCCGAGCCACCTCGGGCGCGACCCCGGCGGCCGCGCACAGCCGCAACAGGTCGTCGAGCAGCAGTCGGTCGCCCGTGATCACCAGGGCCGGAGCGGAGGTCATGGTCTGACTATCGGCGCCCTCGGGAACCTTCGACAGGGCCGCCGTACGGGCTGGGGACGAGGCGGCCAGGAGCGCGGCTGTGGACAGGAACTGGCTCGGCGCTGGGGCACCCCCGGTGCAGCTGGAGAGAGAGGCGGTCCCTGGCCGGGGGGAGGACCAGGGACCGCGTGGTCCGCGTCCGGGAACCGGAGACGGACCGGGCCAGCGGCCGGGGGGGTGTTGCCGCTGGGACTTTGCTCGCACCGTAACCCACGGTCGAGAACCTTGTACGCAGAACGGGACCAGAGACCTATGCCCGGGCCGGCCGTCGACTGCCCTCCCAATGTAGCGCGGTCTTTACCTGAAGCCGAGCCATTACGCTGACCATAACGAGGGTGGCTTCGCCCTGACAACGAGAGGATGCCCGATGGTGGGCACCGCGACCGGCACGACCGGCCCTGCGACCGGCAGAAGCGTGGAGCCCGGGCGGTCGCTCGGCCGTCCGGCAGCGTTCTTCGACCTCGACAAGACGATCATCGCCAAGTCGAGCACCCTGGCGTTCAGCAAGCCGTTCCAGGCCGGCGGGCTGATCTCGCGCCGAGCGGTCCTGCGCAGCGCCTACGCGCAGTTCGTGTACCACGTCGGCGGCGCCGACCACGACCAGATGGAGAAGATGCGGCAGTTCTTGTCCGCGCTCTGCGCCGGCTGGGACGTGCAGACGGTCCGAGACATCGTCGCGGAGACGTTGCACAACGTCGTCGACCCGCTGGTCTACGACGAGGCCGTGTCCCTGATCGAGGAGCACCAGCTGGCCGGTCGGGACGTCATCATCGTGTCCGCCTCGGGCAGCGAGGTGGTCGAGCCGATCGGGGAGATGCTCGGTGCCGACGGCGTGGTGGCGACCCAGATGCGCATCCTCGACGGTCGCTACACCGGCGAGATCGACTACTACGCCTACGGCGCCAACAAGGCAGCAGCCCTGCAGCGGCTGGCGGTTGAGCACCACTACGACCTCTCGGCCAGCTACGCCTACAGCGACTCGGTGACCGACGTGCACATGCTCGAGGTGGTGGGTCACCCCTATGCGGTCAACCCTGACCGGGAGCTGCGCAGGGAGGCGGTCGCGCGTGGCTGGCCGATCCTCGTGTTCACCCGGCCGGTCGCCCTGCGCAGCCGGATGCGGCTGCCGCAGGGCCGTCCCGCGACGGCCACCATGGCACTCGGGATGGTCGCGGTGATGGGCGGGGCGGCGTACGTCGCGGCCCGCCGCCGGGTGTCGCGCGACCGCTAGACCAGACGTCGTCCCTCTTGTCGGCGATGTGACCCCGGGCGTACAAAGGGTTCAACAACTGAAGACCGCACGTGAGTGGGGTACCCACGCGGCGAACTACCCTTCCTAATTGGGCGTTGCCTCCGGGTTCACCCGGACCAACCGTTGATGATGCACGCTTGGTAGCCCTCGTCTCACGTGTCAGCGACGGCGCTTCGAGTCCCGACTCGCGGCGCCGTTTGCTGTGGTCTCCTCAGGGCCCGTCCGTCAGCGGGCTGGCCTCGGCTCCCCGGGTGTAGGCCTCGGCGGCGTAGAGCAGCCATGCGTGCACGCCTGCGTCGCCGCCGTCGCGGTAGGCACGCAGGTTCGACTCGTACTCCGGTCGCAGCGCGAGGTGGCCCGCCTCGGTCACGACGAGCGACGACGGGTCGACACCCCGCGCCACCAGCACCAGCCGCTCGGCTGCGCGGGCCACCAGCCCGTTCTGCGACGCGAAGGGGGCCGTCGTGGCCAGCTCGGCATGCACCACAGCCGCGACCACCAGAGCAGGTGCCGTCGTGGGTGCGAGGAGCAGCCGGGCGAGGGCGTGCAACCGCTCGGCCGAGCCGGCGTCCCGGGGGCGACCGAGAGCCTCGTCACCGGTGAGGCCCTTGCCGGCCAGGGTGTGCAGCCTGGCGAGCGCCTGCAACGGCGACCGGGACAGCGTCGGCAGCAGAGCCAGCAGCTCGGTGCCGACCCGCACCGAGGCTGTGGCCGTCGCATCACCGAGGCCGTCGCGGACGGCCTGCAGCGAGCTGGCGGACCCCTCGAGGACCGCGCTGGCGTGCGACCCGCGCAGCAGCGACTCGGCGGTCATCGCCGGCGCCGTACGACGAAGGCCACGGTCGCGCAGCAGGGCGTCGATGCCGTCACGGCTCGCCGCCATGGCCGAGGCCACGCCCTCCAGGCCGGTCAGCCGGGCCAGTGGGTCGAGATCTCCGTCAGGGTCGCGCACCGTCGCAGGCTAGACCGGGTCCCGCGATCAGCCCGGGCCAGGTCAGTCGGCGGGCCCGATCTGAGCCGGCTGCTCGAACCCTCCGGGCGCGGGCTCCTTCAGCTCGACGAAGATCGTGTGGGTCCCGGTGTCCCCGATGTTGACGCCGCGGTGCTCCTGGCCCGGCAGCCAGGACGCCAGACCGGCGGGGATCTCGACCTCGCGCTGCTGGTCCCCGTGCACGAGGAGGCGCCGGAACGACGACAGGGTGATCATCACGCTGTCCGGGTGCCGGTGGTCGGTCGTGGCGTCGCCGGGGGCGTCGGCGTACTCGAGCACCCGCACCCTGTCGTTCTCGAACACCACGGTGTAGAAGAGCGGGTTCGTGACCACCGGGTCATGCGTCATGTCGGCCAGTCTCGACCGGACCCGCTCCACCGGCAATAGCCCGTCCGAGCCGGTGGGGCCCTCCAGCACCCGACGCGGCGTCAGGCGACCTCAGGCGGCCGGGCCCTGCGCTCGGACGTCGGCGACACTGCTCATGGCCTCACGGAGCGCCGAGAGCCAGTCGTCCTCGTGCTGCCCGACCAGCCGCACGCACCAGCCGAGCGCCTCGGACCGCGACCGGGCCACGCCCGCGTCCACCAGCGTGTCGAGCACCTGCCGCTGCGGCTGCCGCAACCGGGTCATCACCGGGGCCGCGACATGCGTGAACAGCTCTGTGCGGTCGCCGAGGGTGACCTGCCACGACACCTTGCGCTCGAACCGGTGCTCGGCCTCCCGGGCGATCTCCATCCGCCGGGTGCGGGTGTCCTCGCGGAACGCCTTGGTGCGTCCGGCCCGCGCCTCGTCACCCTCGGCCGCGGACGTCCCGTCCGGGAGCTCCACGTCGGGCAGCGTCAGTCGGACGCTGATCTCCTCGCGGTCCACGACCACGTCGACGGGGGCGTGCTGCCATTCCTCCGGGATGCGGCCGGTGAACCAGCCGCGGACCCTCTCTTGTGCTTCGTTTGTAATCATGTAATCGAGATTACGTCGCATGTGCGTCGACCGCAAGCAGCGTTGATAGCCTCGACCGCGATGGGCGAGAACATCTCAGAGAACATCTCAAAGCCGCTGCCGGCGCGACCCGCGCCGGGGCTGTCGTTCGGCGCAGTGGCCGACGCCTACGACCGCGCCCGGCCGTCGTACCCGCGCGAGGCGGTCAGCTGGCTGGTGGCCAGCGACTTCGCCCACGTCCTCGAGCTCGGCGCCGGCACCGGCAAGCTGACCGAACAGCTGGACGCGCTCGGGCACCGGGTGATCGCGACCGACCCACTCGAGCCGATGCTGCGCCACCTGGTCCGTCGCCTGCCCCGCCCCCGAGCGGTGCTGGCCACCGCGGAGCAGATCCCGCTGCGGTCCCGGTCGGTCGACGCGGTGATCGGGGCCCAGGCGTTCCACTGGTTCGACCTGGAGCGGGCGCTGCCCGAGATCGCGCGCGTGCTGCGCCCGGGAGGGCACCTGGGCCTGGTGTGGAACCTGCGCGACGACCGGATCCCCTGGGTACGACGTCTGGGCGCCCTGATCGGCAGCGCACCTCACGAGAGCGACCCCACCAACGCGCTGCTGGCCTCGCACCTGTTCGGCTTCGTGGAGAGGTCGACCTACCGCTTCTGGCAGCCGCTGGACCGTCCCCGTCTCCACGACCTCGTGCAGTCCCGCTCGAACGTCGCGATGATGTCGGACCCCGAGCGCGACCGCGTGCTGCGCAAGGTCGACGACCTCTACGAGTCCTACGGCCGCGGGCCGGACGGCATGCTGATGCCCTACGTCACGCACTGCTACCGGGCGGTCGTCCGGCCACCGGCTCTGGTCGACCGGGGAGACCCGCCTCCCAGCAGCCCTGGCGACGACGGCGACGACGGCGCGCTGCTGATCGACTTCGCCTAGCGGACGCAGCGGTGGGCCGGTGGTGACCGACACGACGAGAACGCGCCTCTTCGGGTGTATGCCACAAGTGACGCATGTCATAACCTGACGAGACAGCAACCTCGTCCTTCCGCCCCACAGGAGCGCTCATGCCCACCTCGGAACCCACCTCGTCAGCCGGCTCGACCGGGCTCGTGCCCGGCGCGCACATCGCTGACCCCGCACCACTCGGGCTCGCCGCCTTCGCCCTCACCACGTTCTTCCTCAGCTTCGTGAACGCCGGCTGGGTCCCGGCGAGCGTGGAGCCGGTCGTGTTCGGGCTGGCACTCGCCTACGGCGGCGCCGCGCAGTTCGCGGCCGGCATGTGGGAGTTCGCGAAGGGCAACACCTTCGGCGCGACGGCGTTCACGTCGTACGGCGCGTTCTGGCTGTCGTTCTGGTGGCTGACCGCGCACCTGGCGGGCTACAAGATCCCGGAGGCCGACGTCGGCAAGGGGGTCGGTCTCTACCTCATCGCCTGGGGCATCTTCACCGCCTACATGACCGTCGCCGCCAGCCGGGTCAGTGGTGCGGTCCTCGCGGTCTTCGCGCTGCTGACGGTCACGTTCTTCCTGCTGGGGATCGGCGACATGTCCGGCACCGAGAACATCTCCAAGCTCGGGGGGTACGTCGGGATCCTGACCGCCCTGGCCGCGTGGTACGCGTCCTTCGCCGGGGTCACCGCCTTCACGTTCAAGCGCCCGCTCGTCCCGACCGGTCCCCGCTGAGGCGGCGGCCGGACAGCGCGGCAGAAGGGTTCACCACCCGCCACTCACCGCCTAGGGTGACGGGAAGCACATCGATGACGATCGACGACAAGGGAGTCGCAGTGAGCGAACAGGGCCTGTCCAACCTCATGCACGAGGAACGCCACTTCGACCCGCCCGAGGAGCTCGCGAAGAACGCGAACGTCACCGGCGACGTCTACGCGGAGGCCGACAAGGACCGAGTGGCCTTCTGGGGCAAGCAGGCCGAGCGGATCACCTGGGCGGAGCCGTTCACCGACGTGCTGGACTGGAGCAACCCGCCCTTCGCCAAGTGGTTCGTCGGCGGCAAGCTGAACGCGTCGTACAACTGCGTCGACCGGCACGTCGAGGCCGGGAACGGCGAGAAAGTGGCGTTCCACTGGGTCGGCGAGCCGGAGGGCGACACCCGTGACGTGACCTACGCGGCGCTGAAGGACGAGGTGTGCCAGGCGGCGAACGCCCTGACCGAGCTCGGCGTCCAGGCCGGCGACCGGGTCGCGATCTACATGCCGATGATCCCCGAGACGGTCGTCGCGATGCTGGCGTGCGCCCGGATCGGCGCACCCCACATCGTGGTGTTCGGCGGCTTCTCCTCCCAGGCGCTCGTCGACCGGATCCAGGACTGCGACGCGCGCGTGGTGATCACCGCAGACGGCGGCTACCGGCGTGGCAGCGCTGCCGGGCTCAAGCCCGCCGTCGACGAGGCGGTCGAGCGCTGCCCCGACGTCCGCACGGTCCTGGTCGTCAAGCGCACCGGCCAGGACCTGGGCGAGGGAGGCTGGACCGAAGGCCGCGACGTCTGGTGGGAGGACGCCGTCGGCAAGCAGAGCACCGAGCACACCCCCGAGGCGTTCGATGCCGAGCACCCGCTCTACGTGATGTACACCTCCGGCACCACCGGCAAGCCCAAGGGCATCCTGCACACCACCGGCGGTTACCTGGTCGGCACGTCCTACACGCACTGGTCGGTCTTCGACCTCAAGGACGACGACGTGTTCTGGACCGCGGCCGACATCGGCTGGGTCAC
>CAXSHL010000077.1:714-21016 GCA_964237315.1 uncultured Nocardioidaceae bacterium | reverse complement strand
GCGACCACGAAGTAGGAGTCCGAGACGTGGAAGTCCAGCGGCGGGCTGGCCAGGATGATGCCGGTCAGGCCACCGAAGAGGAAGGTCACCAGGAAGCCGACCGACCACAGCATCGGGGTGTCGAAGGACAGAGATCCCCCCCACATCGTGCCGATCCAGTTGAAGAACTTCACCCCGGTCGGTACGGCGATCAGGAAGGTCATGCCCGAGAAGAACGGCAGGTCCACCGAGCCGGTGACGTACATGTGGTGCGCCCACACGGCCACCGAGAGGATCGCGATGCTGATGGTCGCGGCCACCAGTCCGACGTACCCGAAGACCGGCTTGCGGCTGAACACCGGAAGGATCTCGGTGATGATCCCGAAGAAGGGCAGAGCGATGATGTAGACCTCGGGATGCCCGAAGAACCAGAACAGGTGTTGCCACAGGATCGGCCCGCCGTTGGCTGGGTCGAAGATGTGCGCCCCGAGCGCTCGATCGGCCTCCAGGGAGAGCAGCGCGCCGGCCAGGATCGGGAAGGCGATCAGCACCAGCAGGCTGGTGACCAGCGTGTTCCAGACGAAGATCGGCATCCGGAACATCGTCATCCCGGGGGCGCGCATGCAGATGATCGTGGTGATGAAGTTGACCGCGCCCAGGATGGTGCCCAGACCGGCCATCCACAGGCCCATCACCCACAGGTCACCACCGGCGCCGGGGCTGCGGACGCCGTCGGAGAGCGGGGTGTAGGCGGTCCAGCCGAAGTCGGCCGCGCCGTTCGGCGTGAGGAAGCCCGACGCGGCGATCAGCCCGCCGAAGAGGAACAGCCAGTAGCTGAACATGTTCAGCCGCGGGAACGCGACGTCGGGGGAGCCGATCTGCAGCGGCATGATCGCGTTGCCGAACCCGAAGAACAGCGGCGTCGCGAACAGCAGCAGCATGATCGTGCCGTGCATCGTGAACAGCTGGTTGTAGAGCTCGTCGTTGACGATCTGCTGACCCGGGAACGCGAGCTCCGAGCGGATCACCATCGCCATCAGGCCGGCCACCAGGAACCACGCGAACGACGTGCCGAGATACAGCTTGCCGATGATCTTGTGGTCGGTGGTGGTGATGACCTTGACGATCTGCTGGCCCAGCGTGTTCGGCCGGGTGACCGTGGCGGTGCGGTAGGCACCTTCAGCAGTGGCGCTCACTCGGAGGCTCCCGTCGACTGGTCGTTGTCCTGCACTTCTTGTTCCAGACCGTTCTGCTGGTCGATCTCGGAGCCGCCGAGGGCCGGGCCGATGTCGCCCTTGGCCTGGAGACCCTTGAGGTAGCTCGCGTAGTCGGCCTCGTTCACGACCTTGACGTTGAAGAGCATCCGGCTGTGGTAGGTGCCGCACAGCTCCGCGCACCGGCCGATGTAGGTGCCCTCACGGGTCGGGGTGAAGCTGAACGTGTTCACCTTGCCGGCGATGACGTCCATCTTGAACAGGAACGCCGGCACCCAGAACGAGTGGTTGACGTCGGCCGAGCGCAGCTTGATGTCGACGCTCTTGTTGACCGGCAGCACCAGGGTCGGACGGGTCGCGGGGGTGCCCGCCTCGAAGACGGTGGTCTTCCCGTCCAATGCCGGGTCCTTGTCGTAGTTGAACGTCCAGGACCACTGCTGGCCGACGACCGTCACGCTGTGGTCGGCCCCGTCGTTCGGGCCGCTCTCACTTGCCTGGGCCAGGGTGTGGTTCTGGGCCACGATCGTGAAGTAGAAGAGCACCAGGACCACGATGACCGGCGCGACCGTGTAGAGGATCTCCAGCGGCAGGTTGTATCTGGTCTGCACCGGGACCTCGTCGTCGCGACGGCGACGGAACGCGATGCAGGCGTAGATGATCAGACCCCAGACCACGACCCCCACGATCATCGCCGCCAGCCAGGACCCCATCCAGAGGCTGTGGATGGCATCGGTGCGGTCGGTCACGCCGACGGGCTGGGCCAGTCGCTTGATCGAGGTCTTCTCAGCCGAGTCGCAGGCACCCAGCACGGGCACACCCACGGCGGCCAGGGCCACCAGGGCGACCCGGCGCCCCCGAGGGGCAAGAAGCTGACGCAACGTTGGGCCTTTCGAGACGAAGCGTTGAAAAGCGACGGTCATCCAGAAGGCTACTACTGCGTCCAGCACCTTCGATGGGTAGGTGGCCGCGGGTTTCCGGTCCCGACACCCACCGGAGCGCAAGGGGCCGCCGACCTGGCATCCTGACCCGATGGACACCGACGCGGACAGCTGCCGAGCGACCTGATGCACGTCGTCTACAACAGCTTCCTCGGGCGCTACTCCGACAGTCCCCGCGCGATCTACGAGTGCCTCCGCGAGCGCTCGGACCTGCACCACACGTGGCTGCAGGACCCCGGTCACGCGGCCGCGTTCCCCGAGGGCGTCGACGTGGTCAGCGTGGAGGATCCCGGCGTCCGCCAGGTGCTCGAGTCCGCCGATCTGGTGGTGGCGAACACCCACACGGAGTTCGACTGGGACAAGCCGGCCGGTACGACGTACCTCCAGACCTGGCACGGCACCCCGCTCAAGCGGATCCACTACGACGTGCTGCTCGTGCCTCCGGGGCGGCTGGACTACCTGGACCAGGACGTCGCCCGGTGGGACGTCCTGCTGTCCCCGAACGCCGTGAGCACACCGCGCCTGCGCAAGGCGTTCGGCTACGACGGCCCGGTGTGGGAGACCGGCTACCCGCGCAACGACCTGCTCGTGGGCCCGCTCGCCGCTGCGGTGCGCACCCAGGTGCGCGCGGAGCTCGGGCTCGACGAGGACGAGACGGCCGTGCTCTACGCGCCGACCTGGCGCGACGACGAGAAGTATCGCGAGGACGTCCCCGACATCCCGCTGCGCCTGCAGCTGGGCGCGCTCGTCGAGCGGCTGGACGCTGCCGGCTCCGATGCTGCCGGGGACTACGGGAGCACGCCCCGGCACCGGCTGCTGGCCCGCACCCACAACATGGTCAGCGACCGGTCCCGCGCGGAGGTCGCCCCCGGGGTGCTGGACGTGTCCTACTTCCGCGACGTCCGCGACCTCTACCTGGCCGCCGACGTGCTGGTCACCGACTACTCCTCGGTGATGTTCGACTTCGCCCTCACCGGCAAGCCGATGGTGTTCTACGCCTACGACCTGGACCGCTACCGCGACGAGATCCGCGGGTTCTACTTCGACCTGTTCCCCGACGCGCCGGGGCCGGTGGCCACCACGGAGGACGAGCTGGTCGAGGACCTCGTGGCGCTCGAGGCGAACCGGGACCGCTACGCCGCCCGCTACCAGGCCTTCCGGCACACCTACGGCCACCTCGAGGACGGGCACGCCACCGACCGGGTGCTGCAGCGACTCGGGCTCGACTGAGGGCCCGCGGCACGTCTGTCCGGGTCAGGCGTGCGGTGTGCGCACGTGGGCGGCCACCTCGGCGGCGGCCTCCTCGCCGTACGCGTCGGCGAACCGGGCCAGGAACCGGCCCTGGTGCAGGGAGTACTCCTGGGTGCCGACCTGCTCCACGACGTGGACCGCCAGCAGGCAGCCCAGCTGAGCTGCGCGCTCGAGGGACAGCTGCCACTCGAGCGCCGCGAGGAAGCCTGCCCGGAACGCGTCGCCGACACCGGTGGGCTCCACCGTGGCGACCGCCGGGACCGCGGGGACGAAGATCGGGGCGTGGCCGGACCGCTCGACGCGGACGCCCTCGCCACCCAGCGTGACCACCTGGATGCCGACCCTGCTCTGCACCTCGTCGGTCGACCAGCCGGTCTTCTTCTCGATCAGCGCCGACTCGTACTCGTTGCTGAACAGGATCGAGGCGCCCTCGATGAGCTGCTTGATCATGTCGCCGTCGGAGAACGCGAGCTGCTGGCTCGGGTCGGCGATGAAGTCGTAGCCGCGCTTGCGGCACTCCTCGGTGTGCCTGATCATGCCCTGGGGGTCGTTCGGGCCGATCAGGACGTACGTCGCACCGCCGACCCGGTCCACGATGGGGGCCAGCTCGATCTCGCGGGCCTCGCTCATCGCCCCGGTGTAGAACGACGCGATCTGGGCCATCGTGGAGTCGTTGGTGCACACGAAGCGCGCCGTGTGCTTGGTGGTGGAGACTCGCACCGAGTCGCAGTCGACGTTGTGGCGCACCAGCCACGAGCGGTAGTCGACGAAGTCCTCCCCCACCGCACCGACCAGCACCGGTCGCAGGCCGAGGTTGCCGAGCCCGAAGCAGATGTTCGCGGCGCAGCCGCCCCGGCGCACCTCGAGGTCGTCGACCAGGAAGGACAGCGCGATCTTGTCCAGCTGGTCCACGACCAGCGAGTCGGCGAACCGACCCGGGAAGGACATCAGGTGGTCGGTGGCGATGGATCCGGTCACGAGCAGCGACACAGGGAGGTCCTCACGTGGTCGGGGCAGGTGCCCACCGGCCGAGCGCCGCGCGGGCAGCCGGGCCGGTGGTCCCTCAGGGGACCGGGTGCGTCAGTGGAACGAGTCGCCGCAGGCGCAGGAGCCGCCGGCGTTCGGGTTGTCGATGGTGAAGCCCTGCTTCTCGATGGTGTCCACGAAGTCGATGACGGCACCGTTGAGGTAGGGCAGGCTCATCCGGTCCACGACCACGGAGACCCCGTCGAAGTCGTTGACCTGGTCGCCGTCGAGGGTGCGCTCGTCGAAGAACAGCTGGTAGCGCAGACCCGAGCAGCCACCGGGCTGCACGGCGATCCGGAGAGCCAGGTCGTCGCGTCCCTCCTGCTCGAGCAGGGTCCGGACCTTGAGGGCGGCGGCGTCGCTGACGTTGATGCCGTCGGGGCGGACCTGCGTCCCGATCGTGGTGTCGACCTGCTCGGTCATGCTTGCTCCCCAACTGAAGACGTATCGGATGTGCCGCGCCCTCCGAAGGGGGCCGACGACATAGTTCAATGGTCGCACATCGTCGGGCATTCCCAAGGGGGGCCCGCAATCCGCGGACCGGGCCGTCGCTCAGCGTGACCAGGAGCGTGCCGTGCGCTCGGCCAGCGCGGAGAGGCTCCCCGCCGGGTCCCGCAGGGCCGCCTGCTCACCCACCAGGTCCACCACCGAGTAGGCCGACTCGATGCCCAGTGTCCGCATCTCCCGCGAGCCCACGAACACCCGCCCGGCCAGCGCGATGCACGGCTGCAGCGCCGTGGCCGCCAGGCGTGCCACCGCGTAGGGCACCGTGCCGGACCCGGACGAGAAGTCGAACGCGCCCTCCCCCGTCACCACCAGGTCCGCTCGCCGGGCCCGCTCGAGGAGCCCGATCGCCTCGGTGACCACGTCGACGCCTGGCCTCGCGGTCGCACCCAGCAGCAGCAGCGAGAAGCCGACCCCGCCTCCCGCACCGGCGCCCTTCGCGAGCGAGACCTTGCGGTCGGTGGCGTCGGCGAGCCGCTGGAGGCTCGCGTCGACGGCCTGCACACGGTCCGGCGCCACCCCCCGCGCAGCCCCATGGACGTTGGTGGCTCCGATGAGTCCCAGCAGCGGGCCGTCCACGTCGGTGGCCGCGACCAGTCGCACCCCCTCGAGCCGGGCCCGGGCCGCGACGAGGTCCACCGTCTCCAGCGTGGCCAGGCCCGTGGGTCCCTGCTCGAGCGCCGCTGCGGGGGACGAGGTGGCGCCCAAGGCGGCGAGCAGCCCGGCGCCGGCATCGTTCGTCCCGACGCCGCCGAGGCCCACGCACACCTCCCGCGCCCCGGCGTCCACGGCAGCGACCACCAGCTCCCCGATGCCGTGTGAGCCGGCGATCTCCGGATCCCGCTCGTCGGCTGCCGTCAGGTGCAGACCGCCGGCCTGGGCGGCCTCCACGTAGGCCGTGCCGTCCCGCAGCAGCACGGACCCCGGCACCGGATCGCCGTACGGCCCACGCACCGTCACCGCCAGCAGGTCCCCGCCCAGCGAGTGGTGCAGCGCGTCGAGGAGACCGGGACCGCCGCCGCTCATGGGCGCCAGGTCGAGCTCGTCATCGGGGGCGCGGCGCCGCCAGCCCTCGGCGATGGCCTCGGCCGCCTCGACGGCACTCAGTGCCAGCGACGGTCCGGCGAACCCGTCCGGGGCGATCAGCACACGCATCCGGTCATCCTCCCGCGTGATGGAATCGCGGCCATGGCCCGCCCGCCCGCCGACTACTTCCTGCGCCCGATGACCCTCGCGGACGTGGCGGCGGTCGAGCGGCTCAGCGACGACGCCTTCCTGGACCTCGAGACCCGCATGCACCGGCCGGGCTGGCCGCCGCCGGTCCGGCGCAGCCCGGCCTCGTCGGCCACTTGGCAGGACCGGGTCGCCCACCTGGTGCGCACCGACCCGCGCGGCTGCTGGGTCGCCGAGGACGACTCCGCCCTGCTCGGTGCAGCCGTCAGCGCCCGTCGCGACCTGATGTGGCTGCTGGCGGCGTACGTCGTACGGCCGGACCGCCAGGGTCGAGGGGTCGGACGGCAGCTGCTGCACGCCGCCCTGGAGCACGGGTCGGGGTCGCTGCGCGCCATGGTCGCCTCGTCCGACGACCCGGTCGCCGCGCGTCAGTACCGGCAGGCCGGCTTCACGCTGCACCCGACCATGCTGCTGCGCGGCGCGGTGCCCCGAGCGGCCCTGCCGGTGGTGGACCGGGTGCGTGAGGGGTCGCCGGGAGACGTCGACCTGATGAACTCGGTCGACCGGCAGGTGCGGGGGTCCGCGCACGGCACCGACCACGCGGTCCTCGCCGCGAGCCTGCGGTTGCTGGTGGTGGACCGGCCGACGGGCTCGGGCTACGCCTACGTGCGACCGGGTGGGACGCCGTACCTGCTGGCGGCGACCAACCGGCGCCTCGCCACCGACCTGCTCTGGGAGTCCCTCGCCGCCACCTCGCCGGACGAGCCGGTCACCGTCGCGCACGTCACGGCCGCCAACGAGTGGGCGATCGACGTCGGGATGGCCTGCCGGCTGCAGCTGTGGACCAGCGGCTACCTGGGCCTGCGCGGCATGAAGCCGCCGATGCCCTACCTGCACAGCGGCGCCTTCCTGTGACGCGCTCCCGGGGCTCGACCGGGGGCCTCAGAGCCCGGGGGCGCCCCACAGCGGCATCCAGCGGCTCAGCTGGGTCTCGACCGGGAGATCGTCCTTGAGCAGGTCGCGCACCTGGATCTCCAGGAGGTTGTCCCGCCGTTGCGGCCCCTGCGGAGCGAACGGGTAGAACGTGCCCTGCTTGTAGAGGTAGACCAGCCCGAGCCGGCGGTTCGTGCTGTCGGTGAAGCCGACCATCGAGCACAGCAGGCTGGAGCCGAACCCCTGCCCCTCCAGCGAGGTGTTCACCGCGTGCAGGTCGGTGACCAGCGCGGAGAGGTCGTCGGGATCCTGCCGGGCGACCAGCCAGGTGAACCCGAAGGAGTCCGTGCTGCGCTCCACGTCGGGGTCGTCGTCGTTGTCCAGCAGCGTCACCACGTCGGACTGGGTCTGGGCGAACGCCGCTCCCTCGGCCGCGCGGTAGCAGACCGAGCCGACACCGGTGGGCGTGAAGGCCGCCGCCGTCTGCAGGGTGACGGCCGCCGCCGGGAGCGAGAACAGCGCGTCGAGGTTCGGGCGCACCGGCTTGCTCCGGCCCGTCAGGGCGTCCCAGAGACCCATCCGAGTATCCGCTCAGACCCCGAAGCCGGGAGCGGAGAACCCTCCGTCCAGGGGCTTGCCGAGCTCGGCGGAGACCCGGGCGAGCTGCTCGAGGCGCTGCTCCAGCGAGGGATGGGTCGAGGTGAGCGTCCGCAGCCCCATGCCGCTGATGGCCGGGGTGATGAAGAAGGCGTTCATCGACTGGACCTCGCGGAGGTCCTTGCTCGGGATGGAGGCCACGTCACCGCTGATCTTGGTCAGCGCGCTGGCGAGGGCGCCGGGCTTCTGGGTGAGGAACGCGCCCGACCGGTCGGCGCACAGCTCGCGGTAGCGGGAGAGCAGCCGGGTCAGGAAGAAGCTGACGGCGTAGACCACCAGGCTGATCACCAGGGCGATCAGCCAGAACGGCGGGCCGTTGTTGTTGTTGTTGTCGCGGCGTCCGCCACCACCGCCGAAGAGCATGCCGTACTGCGCACCGCGGGTCAGCAGCCCCGCGGCGATGCCCGCCGACGCGGCCAGGGTCATCACCAGCACGTCGCGGTGGGCGACGTGGGACAGCTCGTGGGCCAGGACGCCCTCGAGCTCCTCGGCCGTCAGCCGGTCCATGATGCCGGTGGTGACGCAGACCGCGGAGTGGCTGGGCGAGCGGCCGGTCGCGAACGCGTTCGGCATGTCGGTGTAGGCGATCGCCACCCGCGGCTTCGGCATGTCGGCCAGGGCACACAGCCGGTCGATCACGCCGTGCAGCTCGGGGGCCTGCTCCGGGGTGACGTCCACGGCACGCATCGCCTTGAGCGCCAGCTTGTCGGAGTTGTACCACTGCCACCACGCGACACCCAGGCCGGCGATGCCGATGAGCACCGCGAGCCCGCCGCCGCCATAGCTGCCGCCGGCGTACATCAGGCCCACGACCAGCGCCACGAACAGCGCGCCGAGCAGGAACATGACCAGGGTCATCCGGGCCGTCAAGCCCCGGTCGTTGATGAAACGGGTGCTTGCCATCAGCCCGGGATCAGCCCGTCGTCACCGAGCAGCTCCCGCACCTCCTCGATCGTCGAGTCGGACGGGGGAAGGATCAGGTCCGAGTCGTGCAGCACGTCGTCGGCCAGTGGCTCCCCCTCCGTGCGTACGGCGTGCAGCAGAGCGTCCAGGCACTGGGAGAACGCAGACGTGTCACCCGCCTGCACGGCCCGCTCCAGCTCGGAGTCGAGCCTGTTCAACGCGTCCAGGCGGTCCGTCGAGACGTCCCACTGACCCTCGGTCAGGATGCGCACGATCACGCCTGCTCCCCCTCCCGACGAGGCTCCGCCACCGGAGCCGCCTCGACCGGGGTCGCCTCCACCGGAGTCGCCTCGATCTGGGCGGGAGGCGGAGTCGTCGCTCCGCCGGCGCCGAGCGCCTGGGTGCCGGCCCCACCGGTGGTGCCCGCCTTGAGGGCGGCCAGCTCGTTCTCCACGTCGGAGCCCGAGGACATGGCGTCCAGCTCCCGGGAGATGTCGTCGCCGCGGTTGATCGCCGTCACGTCGTCCAGCGCCCCGGAGGAGATCAGCTCGTCGATGGCACCGGACCGGGCCTGCATCTGGGCTGTCTTGTCCTCGGCGCGCTGGACGGCCATCCCCACGTCGCCCATCTCCTCGGAGATGCCGGAGAACGCCTCGTTGATCTTGGTGGACGCCTCGGCCGCGGTGTACTTGGCCTTGATCGTCTCCTTCTGCGTGCGGAACGACTCCACCTTGGCCTGCAGCCGCTGCGAGGCCATCACCAGCTTGTCCTCCTCGGCCTGCAGCTGGCTGCGCTGCTGCTCGAGGTCGGTCAGCTGGGCGTTGAGCGCCGACTTGCGCGTGAGCGCCTCACGCGCGAGGTCCTCGCGGTTCATGGACAGGGCCTTCTGGGCCTGCTGGGTCAGCTTGTCGGCCTGCTGCTGCAGCTGGTTGACCTGCAGCTCTACCCGCTTGCGGCTCGTCGCGACGTCGGCCACCCCCCGGCGTACCTTCGAGAGCAGGTCGAGCTGACGCTTGTAGCTGTAGTCGAGCGTCTCCCGGGGGTCCTCGGCCCGGTCCAGCGCCTTGTCGGCCTTGGCCCGGAAGATCAGGCTGATGCGCTGCATGAGAGTCATGGAGGGCCGGCCTCTTTCTTTCCTCGGTGGTGCAGTCGGTGGACTGCCAGCCTACGGGGGAACGGCTGGGGGCAGTAGGAGGTTCCCTCGCCCCTTCGCACGCCGTGCGCCGGTATCGTGGCAGCGCACGCTGCTCGTCGTACCCCAACGTGACCGCCCCCTCGAGGAAGACAGCCCTTGTTCCGTCGCAAGACCGCGCAGGACCCCGTCCCGTCGATCCCCGTGAAGGAGGGCGGCAAGGGGCGCGCCACGCCCACCCGGGCGCAGGCCCAGGCGGCGGCCAAGGCGCGGGCCAAGGGCCCGCAGGACAAGAAGGCGGCTGCCCGGCTCCAGCGCGAGCGGCGCAGCGAGACCAACGCCAAGGCACGCGAGGGCCTGAGGTCCGGCGACGAGCGCTACCTGCCGGCGAGGGACAAGGGGCCGGTGCGACGGTTCGTGCGCGACTTCGTCGACGCCCGGCTGTGCATGGCGGAGCTGCTGCTCCCCCTGCTGCTGATCATCATGGTCAGCCAGGCGTTCGCCCGAGGCCTGAGCAACGGCCTGTGGACCGCCACCATCCTGCTGGTCGCCCTGGACACGATGCTGCTGGTCTTCCGGCTGCGCCGCGAGCTGGCCCGCCGGTTCCCCGGCCAGGTCACCAAGGGGTCCGTCGGGTACGGCGTCCTGCGCTCCCTGCAGCTGCGCTTCACCCGGATGCCGAAGACGAAGGTCAAGCTCGGCAGCAAGCTGCCCGAGCGCTACTGACCCCAGCGATCGACCCCAGCCATGACGCTGGGGCGGCTGATCTAGGGTCGGCCCATGGAGACTCGCAACCTCGGCTCGAGCGGCCTGAAGATCTCGGCCATCGCCTACGGCAACTGGCTGACCCACGGCTCGCAGGTCGAGGAGGACGCCGCGCTGGCCTGCGTCCGGCAGGCGCTCGACGAGGGGATCACGACCTTCGACACCGCCGACGTCTACGCCAACACGAAGGCCGAGTCGGTGCTCGGCAAGGCCCTGCAGGGCGAGCGCCGCGAGAGCCTGGAGATCTTCACCAAGGTCTACTGGCCCACCGGGCCCGGAGGGCACAACGACCACGGGCTGTCCCGCAAGCACATCAGGGAGTCGATCAACGGCTCGCTGGAGCGGCTGGGGACCGACCACGTCGACCTCTACCAGGCGCACCGATTCGACTACGAGACGCCGCTGGAGGAGACGATGGAGGCCTTCGCCGACGTCGTGCACTCCGGCAAGGCGCACTACATCGGGGTCTCGGAGTGGCGCGCGGAGGAGATCCGCGAGGGTCACCGGCTGGCCCGCGAGCTGCGGATCCCGCTGGTGTCCAACCAGCCGCAGTACAACATGCTCTGGCGGGTCATCGAGTCCGAGGTGGTGCCGACGTGCGAGGAGCTCGGCATGGGTCAGGTGGTGTTCTCCCCCATCGCGCAGGGCGTGCTGACCGGCAAGTACAAGCCGGGCGAGGACTACCCGGCCGGCTCGCGGGCGACGGACGAGAAGGGCGGCGCCGACATGATCTCGCGCTGGCTCGACGACGACGTGCTGACCCGGGTGCAGCGGCTCAAGCCGCTGGCCGACGAGGCGGGGCTCTCGCTGGCCACGCTCGCGGTCGCCTGGGTGCTGCAGAACCCCAACGTGTCGGCCGCGATCATCGGCGCCTCCCGTCCCGAGCAGGTCACCGAGAACGTCAAGGCCGCCGGCGTCACGCTCGAGGCCGACCTGCTCACCCGCATCGACGAGGTGCTCGGCGACGCCGTCGAGACCGACCCCGCGAAGACGAAGTCACCGGAGCGGCGCACCTTCGGCTAGCCGCCCGCGACTCCGGGTGACCGGGGCTCAGACCTCCGCGTGCAGGCTCATCGGCCCGTAGACCTCCCGGTCGGCCTCGAACAGCGTGACCTGGTCCACCCCGTCCTCGAGCAGGTCCTGCCACGCCTCCCCCACCCACGACTCCGCGTCGCTCTGGGACGGGAAGCCGCTGACGCCGGCGGTGACGCTGCCGTCCGGCAGCCGGATCTCGGCACCCGACGAGTCCTCGAGGCGCCAGCGCCAGCTCGCCTTGACGGTCGGCTCACTGCTGGTGAAGGACGAGGAGGGCTCGAGTGAGTTCGTCATGCGGGCAGCCTAACCGCGCGGTCCGACAGGTCATCTCGAGGCGGTCGTGGGTCCCAGCGGGCGCCAGGGCGCCCGCTCACCCCCACGACCCGCTGATGGACGGGTGGCCGCTGATGGACGGGCGGCTTTGACGGTGACCGGTGCGCGTGGGACGGTCCTGCGGTGGACCTCACGCTGCTCGGCACCGGGTCGGCCGACGGCTGGCCGAACCCGCGCTGTGCCTGCGCCTCGTGCACCGCTTCCCGGCGCAGCGGTGCGCTGCGGGTGCAGACGTCCGCGCTCCTGGACGGGGTGCTGCTGCTCGACTGCGGACCCGACACCCCGCACGCAGCGCAGCGGGCCGGGCTGGACCTCGTCGAGCTGCGCCACCTGCTGATGACCCACGCGCATCCCGACCACTGGACACCGGCGTCCCCGCTGCTCCGATCCCGGGTCGCCGGCGACCGGCCGCTCGACGTCGTCGGCCCGGCCGCGGTGGTCGAGCAGGCCCGACCGTGGGTGGCGCCCGGCTCACCGGTGCGGCTCACGCCGGTGACCGCCGGCGACCGCCTCACCCTCGGGGCGTACGACGTCCGGGTGCTCGCCGCACAGCACGGGGACGCGGGAGCCGCGGTGCTCTACGACGTCACCGGTCCCGGCGGGCGGCTGCTCCACGCGACCGACACCGGCCCGCTGCCGGACGAGACGGTCGAGGCGGTGCGGGGCGCCGCGTTCGACGTGGTGCTGCTGGAGGAGACCTTCGGGGACCACATCTCGCACGGCACCGACCACCTCGACCTCGGCACGTTCCCCGAGCAGCTGCGGCGGCTCCGTGCGGCGGGGGCGGTCACGTCGGACACCGACGTGGTCGCCGTACACCTCTCGCACCGGAACCCGCCGACACCCGAGCTGTCGAGGCGGCTGGCGGCCTGGGGCGCCCGGGTGGTGGACGACGGGACCACTCTGGGCGCTCGCCCGGCGCCGGTGTCGACCGGGCGGACCCTGGTCGTCGGCGGTGCGCGGTCCGGGAAGTCGCAGGAGGCCGAGCGGCTGCTGGCCGCCGAGGAGCAGGTGACCTACGTGGCGACCGCCCACCGCGGCGAGCAGGACGGCGAGTGGGCGGAGCGTGTGCGGCTGCACCGGTCGCGTCGTCCCGGTCACTGGTCCACGCTGGAGACCACCGACCTGGTGCCGCTGCTGGCCGAGCCCGGAGCCCCGCTGCTCGTGGACTGCCTGACCCTGTGGCTCACCCGGGTGATGGACGACCACAACGCCTGGGACGACCAGGTGTGGGGCGCCACCGCCGAGAAGGCCGTGCACGAGGACATCGACGCGCTCGTCGAGGCATGGCGCGACACTCGCCGCCGGGTGGTCGCGGTGACCAACGAGGTCGGCCAGGGCGTCGTGCCCGACACCGCCTCCGGCCGGCGGTTCCGCGACGCCATGGGCCGGCTCAACGCGCGACTGGCGGCCGAGACCGAGGACGTCAGGTGGTGCGTCGCCGGCAGGGTGGTGAGCCTGTGAGGGACGCCCTGCGGCTGGCGCTCGGGACGTTGACCGTCGTCCCGGTGCGGCCGCCCAGCCGGGTGGACCGACGCACCGGCGGGCACGCCATGGTGCTGGCTCCTCTGGTCGGGCTGCTCCTCGCCGGCCTGGTGCTCGGGGCGCTGTGGCTGTGCCGGAGCCTGCCGCCACTGGTGGCCGCGACGCTGGCCGTGTCCCTGCTGGCGGCCCTGACCCGCGGCATCCACCTGGACGGCCTGGCCGACACGGCCGACGGCCTCGGCTCGGGCCGGCTCGGAGTCGAGGCGCTGGCGCTGATGCGCAGAGGCGACGTGGGCCCGTTCGGCGTGGTCACGCTGGTGCTGACGCTCCTGCTGCAGGTCGGCTGCCTCGCAGGCCTGCTGACCCGGGGGTCCTGGGCGCTGCCCGTGGTCCTGGCCGTCGTCACCAGCCGACTCGCGCTGCCGGTGGTCTGCTCGCGCGGCGTGCCTGCGGCCCGGGCGGACGGGCTGGGCAGCGCCGTCGCCGGCAGCGTCTCCCGGGCCGGCCTGGTGGTCGCGCTGCTGCTCGCCGCCGTGGCCGTCACGGTCGTCGCCGCGGTGTCCGGCGGATTCGGGCCAGCCTCCCCGGTCAGGCTGGCAGTCGCCGTCGCGGTGCCCCTGCTCCTGGCCGGACTGCTGGTGCTGCGGTGCCTACGCCGGCTCGGGGGCGTCACCGGCGACGTCCTGGGCGCGTGCGTGGAGGTGAGCCTCACCGCCTCCCTCCTGGTGCTCGCGTTCGGCTGAGCGGAGTCCTACCCGCGCACGTCGGTCCGCACGAACGGCGGTCGCGTCACCGTGAACACCTCACGACGCCCGCGTACGTCGACCGAGACCTCGGCGCCCTCGGTGACCTGGCTGGCGATGAGCGCGAGCCCGATGCCGGTGCGCAGCGTCGGCGAGAAGGTCCCGGAGGTGACCTGTCCCAGCGGCACGTCGGCCGTCAGCAGCACGCGCATCCCGGGTCGAGGGATGCCGCGGCCGGTCGCGACCAGCCCGCGGAGCAGTCGAGCCGGCCCCTGCTCCTTCTCCGCGACCAGGGCCTGCCTGCCCCAGAACGCGTCCTTGGACCAGCCCACCGCCCAGCCCAGCCGGGCCTGCACCGGTGTGACGTCGGGACCGATGTCCTGGCCGTGCAGCGGGTAGCCCATCTCGGTGCGCAGGGTGTCCCGCGCACCCAGCCCGCACGGCAGCAGGCCGATCGGCTGACCGGCAGCGAGCAGCGCGTCCCACAGGGCCGGCGCGGCCTCGTTCGCGCAGACCAGCTCGTAACCTCGCTCGCCCGTGTAGCCGGTGCGGCACACCACCACGTCGGCGCCGCCCAGGGTGCCCTGGACGAACGACATGTAGGCGTGCCCGCTGGGCAGACCGACCGCCTGCAGCACCTCGTCGGACCGTGGGCCCTGCAGCGCGAGCACCGCGTGCGAGCGGTGCTGGTCGACCACCTCGACACCCGACGGGGCCTCGGCCGCGAGCCGGCCCACCACGGCGGCGGTGTTGGCGGCGTTGGGGACCAGGAACACGTGGTCCGGTGCGTAGAGGTAGGCGATCAGGTCGTCCACGATGCCGCCGGTCGTCGGGTCGCAGCAGAGGGTGTACTGCGCCTGCCCCGGTCCGATCCGGCCCAGGTCGTTGCTCAGCGTGGCGTTCACGAGCGCCGCCGCACCGGGTCCCCGGACCACGGCCTTGCCGAGGTGGCTGACGTCGAAGAGGCCGACGGCGGTGCGCACCGCGGTGTGCTCCTTGACGACCCCGGACCCGGCGTACTCCAGCGGCATCGACCAGCCGCCGAACTCGGCCAGCTTGGCGCCCAGGGCGAGGTGCTGGTCGTGCAGCGGCGAGGTGAGCAGGGAGGGGGACATGGCGCACGAACCTACCCCAGTCCGGCGGCCGCCCGTGGGCGCTGCGCGTCCCGACTAGAGTTCTAGGCCGGTGGGCCAAGAAGTCGAGGGAGGCGGTCCGTGACCGGCTACACGTTGCGCAACGGCGCTGCCGAGAAGACCAGGGCGGACGTCGTGGTGATCGGCATGCAGCGCACGCGCAAGGGGCTGCAGGCGGCACCCGGTGGTGAGGGCGTGGCAGCGGCGTACGGTCGCAAGCTCGTCCCGCTGCTGTCCACGATCGGCTTCTCCGGCCGCGTCGACGAGGTCGCCAAGGTGCCGACCGCTGGGGCGATCAGGTCGCCGCTGCTGATCCTGGTGGGCATGGGTGAGAAGAAGGACCTCGACGCGACCGCCGTACGACGGGCCGCCGGCGTTGCCATCCGCACCGTCGCCAACGCCGCCTCGGTGGCCCTGGCCCTTCCCACGCTCGACGACCAGCAGGTGCGTGCGGTCGTGGAGGGTGCGGTGCTGGGTGGCTACACGTTCGGGCGCTACTCCTCCAAGCCCGGCTCGAAGGCACCCGGCGAGGTCGTGGTGCTCACCGGTTCGGCCCGCACCGCGGCCGCCCAGCGCGCGCTCGAGGTGGCGCAGGTCGTCGGTCGGGCCACCGCCCTGGCGCGTGACTGGGTCAACACCCCGGCGGCGGACCTGACCCCCCGGCTGTTCGCGGACGCGGTGGTCGCGGAGCACCGTGAGCGCAAGCCCGCGAGGACGAAGGTGGTGGTCACCGAGGAGCCCGAGCTGCGCGAGCGGGGCTTCGGCGGCATCATCGGCGTCGGCCAGGGGTCGGCCAACCCGCCGCGCCTGGTGCGGCTGACCTACTCTCCGCGAGGCGCCACCGCCCATCTCGCCCTGGTCGGCAAGGGCATCACGTTCGACTCCGGCGGCCTGTCCATCAAGACCGCCGCCGGGATGACGACCATGAAGTGCGACATGGCCGGAGCGGCCGCGGTCGTCGCCGCCACCTTCGCCATCGCCGAGCTGGGCCTGCCGATCAAGGTCACCACCCTCGCGCCGCTGGCCGAGAACATGGTGTCCGGCGACGCGTCCCGCCCCGGCGACGTCCTCACGATGTACGGCGGCCGGACCGTCGAGGTGCTGAACACCGATGCCGAGGGACGGCTGGTGCTCGGTGACGCGCTGGTGCTGGCCACGGAGGAGAAGCCCGACGTGGTGCTCGACGTCGCGACGCTGACCGGGGCCGCCATGATGGCGCTCGGCGACCGGGTGGCCGCCGTGCTCGGCAACGACGACGACCTCGTCTCGCGGACCGTCGCGGCCGGGGCCCGGGCCGGCGAGGCCCTGTGGCAGCTGCCGATCACGGCGGAGATGACGGAGAAGGTCCGCACCTCGAGCACCGTCGCGGACCTGATGCAGCACAACGTCGAGTCCTGGGGTGGGGCGATCTACGCGGCGGCGTTCCTGCAGGAGTTCGTCGGCGACGCCACCTGGGCGCATCTCGACATCGCCGGGCCGGGGTTCAACACGCGCGGTGCCTACGGGCACGTGCCCAGCGGAGGCACCGGGTTCGGCGTCGCCACGCTGGTCGAGCTGGCCACCGAGCTCGCGGGCCCACGCTAGCGGTGGCCGCGACCTGGTGACAGCTGACCCGGTGAGTGCTGACGCGGTGACTGCTGACTCGGTGACTGCTAGAGACCGCTCTGCTTCCTGCGTCGGTTGAACTCCCGCATCCGCTCGGGATAGCCGACCACCGCCGCGTCGTAGGACGGGACGCCGTGCTGGTTGGCGAACCGGTGCGCCCACTCCACCGACGGCACCCGTCGCCGGGTCCACTCACCGTCGTGCGCGACCAGGATGATCGTCACGTCACTGACCGCCGTGCGTGGCTCGACGAAGCCCTCGACGCCCCGCCGGGTGGTGGCGAACTCGGTGAGGTGCTGCTCGTCGGCGGCGTCCGAGGCCCGCACGGTCGTCGCCGCACCGCTGCGGCCGGGCCGCCGCATCCGGGGACGACCGCCTCTGCGCAGCCGGTCTCTCCAAGCCATGGCCCCAGTGTGCCCGTAGGAACTGAGGTTCTCCTGAATCGACCCGGAACGCTCGGAGGGGGACCCGGGTGGACATGGCCAGGTTTGGTGCGAGGATGACTGGTCACGAGGACCGGGGCGGATTCGAGCGCAGGACCGGAGGGCACGGGTGGCGGACAGCTTCGACGTGGTGGTGCTGGGGGCGGGCAGCGGCGGCTACGCCTGTGCCCTGCGCGCCGCCCAGCTCGGGCTCTCCGTGGCGCTGGTGGAGAAGGGCCGGCTCGGAGGCACCTGCCTGCACGTCGGCTGCATCCCCACCAAGGCGCTGCTGCATGCGGCTGAGGTCGCCGACGCCGCCCGCGACTCCGAGCGGTTCGGCGTCAACGCCACCCTCGAGGGCATCGACATGGGCGGCGTCAACAAGTACAAGGACGCCGTTGTCACCAAGCTGTTCAAGGGGCTGACCGGGCTGATCCGGGGTCGCGGCATCACCGTCCTCGAGGGAGAGGGCCGGTTGGTCGGGCCGCACACGGTCGAGGTCAACGGCGTCCGGCACGACGGTCGTGCGGTCGTCCTCGCCTCCGGGTCCTACGCGCGCTCGCTGCCGGGTCTCGAGGTCGACGGGCACCGGGTGCTCACCTCCGAGCACGCTCTGGCGCTGGACCGTGTCCCGGCCTCGGTGGTCGTGCTCGGCGGCGGGGTGATCGGGTGCGAGTTCGCCAGTGTCTGGCGGTCCTTCGGGTCCGACGTGACGATCCTCGAGGCCCTTCCCCGCCTGGTGGCCGGCGAGGACGAGGCGGTCTCCCGCCAGCTCGAGCGCGCCTTCAAGAAGCGTGGCATCGGCCTCCGGCTCGGGACGGCGTTCGAGTCGGTGGCCGACAGCGGCACCGGGGTGCGGGTGAGCCTGGCAGGAGGCGACACCCTGGACGCCGAGCTGCTGCTGGTCGCGGTCGGACGCGGACCCGCCACTGCCGACCTCGGCTACCAGGAGCAGGGGGTGGCGATGGAGCGCGGTTTCGTGGTCACCGACGAGCGACTCCGCACCAGCCTCGAGGGGGTCTTCGCTGTGGGCGACATCGTGCCCGGGCTGCAGCTGGCGCACCGCGGCTTCGCGCAGGGCATGTTCGTCGCCGAGGAGATCGCCGGTCTGCGCCCGACGCCGGTCGACGAGGCGAGCATCCCCCGGGTGACCTACTGCGACCCCGAGATCGCCTCCGTCGGGCTGAGCGAGGCGGTGGCGCGTTCGACGTACGGCGAGAGCGAGGTGGAGTCGCTGACCTACGACCTCAGCGGCAACGGGAAGAGCCAGATCCTGCAGACCCAGGGTTTCGTGAAGCTGGTCCGCCGCAGGGAGGGACCCGTCGTCGGCATCCACATCATCGGGTCGCGCGCCAGCGAGCTGGTCGGCGAGGCGCAGCTGATCCACGGGTGGGAGGCCTTCCCCGAGGACGTCGCGCCTTTCGTGCACGCCCATCCCACCCAGAACGAGGCCCTCGGTGAGGCGCACCTGGCGCTGGCCGGCACGCCCCTGCACGCCCACGCATAGACTCCGGACCCGGTTTCGACCAGACTCCATCCGGCCCACCCACCGACCCAGCCCGACCAGCAGCTCACCGGACACACCGCAGCACCGCAGACAAGCACCACGGCAGTCACCCCAGGCAGCCAACCAAGGCAGTCACCCCCGGCAGTCATCACTAGGAGCGAAGACACCCCATGGCGACCTCAGTCACCCTCCCCGCGCTCGGCGAGTCCGTCACCGAAGGCACCGTCACCCGCTGGCTCAAGCAGCCTGGCGACCAGGTCGCCGTCGACGAGCCACTGCTGGAGGTGTCCACCGACAAGGTCGACACCGAGATCCCCTCACCGGTCGCCGGCACACTGCTGGAGATCAAGGCCGACGAGGACGAGACGATCGAGGTCGGGGCGGAGCTGTGCACCATCGGTGACGAGGGCGAGTCCGCGGGGTCCGACGACTCCTCGGGCGACGCCGAGGCCGAGGAGCCAGAGCCGGAGCCGGAGCCTGAGCCGGAGGCCGAGCCCGAGCAGCCGGCCGCGCAGGAGAGCGACGACGCCCCGTCGGGTGGCGGGTCGGGTGGCTCCGGTGGCGGGTCGGGTGGCTCCGGTGGTGGGTCGGGCAGCGGCGGCGGATCCGGCACGTCGGTGACCCTGCCCGCGCTCGGCGAGTCCGTCACCGAGGGCACCGTGACCCGCTGGCTCAAGCAGGTCGGGGACGAGGTGGCGGTGGACGAGCCGCTCCTGGAGGTCTCCACCGACAAGGTCGACACCGAGATCCCCTCACCGGTCGCCGGCACACTGCTGGAGATCAAGGCCGACGAGGACGAGACCGTCGAGGTCGGCGGTGAGCTGGCTGTCATCGGCTCGGGCCAGCCCGGCGGCTCCGGAGGCTCGGACGGGGGCCAGGCGAGCGCGCCACAGGCCGACGACGCCGAGGACGCGACGACCAGTGACGGTGACGCGCCCGAGGCGGCCACCCAGGAGGCGACTCCGGACCCGACGCCGCCAGCGCAGCAGCAGGACTCCTCGTCCGGGTCCGGTCAGCAGGAGAAGGCCGCCTCGGAGCCGACGTCTGACGACGCCCGCACCGCTCCCAAGTCCGAGGGCAAGGCGCCCGACGCCCAGACCGAGCCGGTCCCCAGCCAGGAGCCCACTCCGGGCCAGCAGCGCTCGTCCGACACGTCGGCCCAGGGCGGCGGCTCCCAGGGGCCGTCGGCGGGTGGCTCTGCGGACGGGGCCGGGTCGTCGGGGGACGGTGGTCCCTACGTGACGCCGCTGGTCCGCAAGATGGCGGCCGAGCACGGCGTGGACCTCACCTCGCTGGAGGGCAGCGGCGTCGGCGGCCGGATCCGCAAGCAGGACGTGCTCGACGCGGCCGCCGCGGCGAAGGCGAAGCCGGAGGAGCCCGCAGCACCGGCAGCCTCGCAGGCGCCGCCGGCCGCGCAGCAGCCGGCCGCAGACAAGTCCGCACCCGTCTCGCCCAGCCCGCTGCGCGGCAAGACCGAGAAGATGACCCGGCTGCGCAAGGTGATCGCGAAGCGGATGGTCGAGTCGCTGCAGGTGTCCGCCCAGCTGACCACGGTGGTCGAGGT
>CAXSHL010000077.1:0-685 GCA_964237315.1 uncultured Nocardioidaceae bacterium | reverse complement strand
GCGGACTTCGCTGCGCGCGAGGGCGTGAAGCTGTCGTTCCTGCCGTTCTTCGCCAAGGCCGCGATCGACGCCCTCAAGGCGCACCCGTCCCTGAACGCCTCGATCGACACCGAGAAGGGCGAGGTGACCTACTTCGACCACGAGAACCTCTCGGTCGCCGTGGACACCGAGAAGGGCCTGCTCACCCCGGTGATCAAGGACGCCGGCGACCTCTCGATCGCGGGGCTGGCCCGCAAGATCGCCGACGTCGCGGAGCGGACCCGCACCAACAAGATCGGTCCCGACGAGCTCGCAGGCGGCACGTTCACCCTGACCAACACCGGCAGCCGGGGCGCGCTGTTCGACACCCCGATCATCAACCAGCCGCAGGTGGCCATCCTGGGCACCGGCACGGTCGTCAAGCGACCGGTGGTCATCGACGACGCGAACCTCGGCGAGACCATCGCGATCCGCCGGATGGTCTACCTGGCCCTCACCTACGACCACCGGATCGTCGACGGCGCGGACGCAGCCCGCTTCCTCACCGACGTGAAGCAGCGTCTGGAGGCCGGCCAGTTCGAGGTCTGATCCGAGCCGGTGTCCTTCGGGGTCCAGCTCGGGTCTAGTCCGTGACGGCTCGCAGGTTCTGGAGCGGCGATGTCAAGGGGTCTTAGCAACGGGGGTTCACGCTGCTGTGCTCAGCAGC
>CAXSHL010000076.1:16266-21019 GCA_964237315.1 uncultured Nocardioidaceae bacterium | reverse complement strand
CGATCGTGGACACCTGGTGGCAGACCGAGACCGGCCAGCTGATGATCAGCCCGCTACCCGGCGTCACCTCCGGCAAGCCGGGGTCGGCGATGAAGGCGCTGCCGGGCATCTCGGCCAAGGTGGTCGACGACGTCGGCAAGCCGGTGGGCAACGGCGAGGGCGGCTACCTGGTGCTCACCGAGCCGTGGCCGGCCATGCTGCGCACGATCTACGGCGACGACCAGCGCTTCAAGGACACCTACTGGTCCCGCTTCGAGAACATGTACTTCGCCGGCGACGGCGCCAAGCTCGACGAGGACGGCGACATCTGGCTGCTGGGCCGCGTCGACGACGTGATGAACGTGTCCGGCCATCGGCTGTCCACCACCGAGATCGAGTCGGCGCTGGTGTCGCACCCCAAGGTCGCTGAGGCCGCCGTGGTCGGCGCCGCGGACGAGGACACCGGCCAGGCGGTCTGCGCGTTCGTCATCCTGCGGGACTCCGCGGGCGACGGCGGCAAGGACATCGTCGAGGAGCTGCGGGCCCATGTGGCGAAGGAGATCGGCAAGATCGCCCGGCCACGGCAGATCATGGTGGTGCCTGAGCTGCCGAAGACCCGCTCGGGCAAGATCATGCGCCGGCTGCTCAAGGACGTCGCGGAGCACCGCGAGGTCGGGGACGTCACGACGCTGGCCGACTCGACGGTGATGAACCTGATCTCCGACAACCTCAAGGAGGACTCGTCGGCCGCCGACGACTGAGGCGCGCGAGAGGGGAGGGTTCGGACCGGTAGTGTCTGGGCACGAAGGAGGCACCATGAGCCACGCAGTCGCACCCCAGACCCCCGACCGAGCCGACGTTCCCGACCTGCCGCGCAAGGACGACCCGACGATCGGCAAGCTGGTCGCCGACGCCACCCGGGACGTCTCGTCGCTGGTGCGCTCGGAGATCGCGCTGGCCAAGACCGAGCTGAAGGTCAGCGTCAAGGCCGGTGGTCTCGGCATCGGGCTGTTCGCCGGTGCCGCCTTCATCGGCCTGCTGGCGATCATCATGCTGTCGGTGTCGATCGCCTACTTCATCCACATGACCGGCCTGCACCTCGCGTTCTGCTTCCTGATCGTCTTCCTGCTCTACGTGCTGCTGGCCGGCCTGCTCGCCTTCATCGGCCTGCGCAAGGTCAAGCAGGTCAAGGCCCCGGAGCGGGCGATCCACCAGGCACAGGAGATGAAGAACATCCGCAAGCGTGGCTGACCGCCTCACGGCAGCCGGCTCGGCCGGCAGCTTGGGGAGCCTCGTCGAGATACCGGGCCCCTGGACGCACCGCTATGTCGCTGCGAACGGGGCCCGGTTCCATGTCACGGAGGCGGGACCGGCCGACGGCCCCACGATCCTGCTCCTGCACGGCTTCCCGGAGTTCTGGTGGTCCTGGCGCGACCAGCTGCCGGCCCTCGCCGCAGCGGGCTACCGCGTCGTCGCCATGGACCTCCGCGGCTACGGAGGCTCGGACAAGACCCCGAACGGCTACGACCCGCTCACCTTGTCCCAGGACGTCTCGGGCGTCGTCAAGGCGCTGGGAGCGGGCACCGCGGTCGTCGTCGGCCACGGGTGGGGCGGGTACGTCGGCTGGGCGACCGCCGTACTCCACCCGCGCGAGGTGTCGGCGCTCTGCGCGGTCTCAGCACCGCACCCGCTGACACCTGGCCGGCACGTCGGCGCCCTGCGCCACCTGCTCGCCATGCAGGTGCCGATGCTGCCTGAGCGTCGCCTCGCCGACGCCTCGTCAGGTTTCCTCGGCCGGCTGATGCGGTCCTGGAGCGCGCCGGGGTCACCGTTCCCCGACGACGCGACGGTGTCGACCTACCAGCGGGCGATCAGCATCTGGCCGGCGTCGCACTGCGCGCTGGAGTACCACCGCTGGCTGGTCCGCTCCCGCCTGCGGGCGGACGGCCTCCGGTTCAGGTCGCTGATGAGATCACCGGTCGAGCAGCCGGTGTGTACCGTGCGCGGAGCCGAGGACCCGGTCCTGCCGGGCGACCGCGGCGCGCGCTCCTACGTGCCGGGCCAGCTGACCGAGCACCGGATGCCCGGTGTCGGGCACTTCCCGCACGAGGAGGACCCGGCCGGGTTCACCGGGCTCCTGCTCGTCTGGCTCAGCCAGGTCACCGGCCGCAGCCCCGGACGCTGACTCGGCGGGCGCTAGCGGGTGACCACCACGTCCACGCGGCGGTTCTCGATGCGGTTCTTCTGCTGGCCGCCGATGACGACCGGGCGGTCGGCCCGGTAGCCGATCGGGTGCACCACCACCCCGGAGGTGAACCGGTCGAGCGCTCGGCAGACGGTCAGTGCCCGGTAGCGCGAGAGCACCTGGTGGTGCCGCCTGGTGCCTGCGTAGTCGGTGTAGCCCTCACAGGTGAGCGCGTGCACGTTGCGCATGCTCGCGGCCAGCACCCGCAGCTGGCGTCGACCCGAGGCCGACAAGGACGCGGAATCGAACCGGAACAACCCCTGCACCTGGACAGCCTGCGGCCTGGACAGCTGGTGCCCCCGCACGCTGCTCAACGGGACCGCGAGGCGGCCGCTGTGCGTGCGGTAGAGCGCCTTGGTGTGCCGCAACCTCCCGTGGGTCGCGTTCGGGTTCGCCGGGATCGGCGCGAGGTGTGAGCGCTGGCCCGGGCCGAGGGGATCTTGGAACCACCCGGTTGCGGTGGTCGGCGCCACCGGGGTCGCGCGCACCGTCGCCGAGGCCGTGCCGGCTCCCACGGTGTTGACCGCCCGGACCGTCACCGCATACGTCGTGCCGTTGCGCAGGCCCCGGACCACGCCGGACAGGCGGGAACCGGTGGTCGTGGTGGCCAGCCGGTGCCAGGACTTTCCGCCGTCCAGGGAGTACTCGTAGGCCGACACCGTGGCTCCGCCGTCACTTCCCGGGGCGGTGAACGACAGGGTCGCTACCGTGTCACCGGCCGTGACGCGCACCCCGCCGGGGGACCCCGGCACCGTGCGCGGAACGACCTGCTGCTCCGCGGAGGCGGCACCAGGGCCTTGCGCGTTCAGGGCCCGGATCCTCACCTGGTAGGCGGTTCCGTTGGTCAGTCCGCTCACGGTGCCGGTCACCGTGCCGCCCGTCGTGGTCGCGTCCAACGCGTGCCAGGTGGCTCCGCCGTCGGTGCTGATCTGGTAGCCGGTGATCGGGCTGCCACCGCTGGCCGGCTGCGGGAAGGACACCGCGACGGAGCCGTCACCGGCCTTCAGCGTGACACCGCCGGGTGCTGCCGGCGTCGTCACCGGCGTCACCGCCGAGGTGGCTTCGGACTCTGCCGAGTCCCCGGCGCCGTTGCTGGCGTGCACCGTGAATGTATAGCTGGTGCCGTTGGCCAGCCCCGGAACCGTGCACGGGCTGTCCGCACACGTCTTCATGAGCCCACCCGGCGCGGACGTGACCGTGTAGCCGGTGATCGCCGACCCGCCGGTGCTGCCCGGCGGTGTGAACGCCACGGTTGCCTCGCCGTCCCCGGCGGTCACCGACGCACCCGTCGGAGCACCAGGAGCCGACGCCGGAGTGACCGGGTCCGTCGCCGTGGACTCCTCGGAGTCACCGCGGACATTGGTGGCGTGCACCGTGAACGTGTAGCTGGTGCCGTTCTCCAGCTCGCCGATCGTGCACGGGCTGTCCGGGCAGGTCTGGGTGAGCCCCCCAGGCGTAGACGCCACCGTGTAGCCGGTGATCGGCGACCCGCCGTTGTCCAACGGCGCCGTGAACGACACCGTCGCCCCACCGTTCCCACGCGTCGCCGACGCACCGGTCGGAGCACCGGGGGCGCTCGCCGGGGTCACCGCCGAGGTGGCTGCGGACTCGGCGGAGTCACCGGCATCGTTGGTGGCATGGACCGTGAACGTGTAGGCGGTGCCGTTGGTCAGCCCGGTGATCGTGCACTGCACGACGGGAGGCGCCGCTGCGCCCCGTGCGAGGATCCCGAGGATCCGCGCGGCGCACGTCTGGGTCAGACCATCTGGTGTCGAGGTCACCGTGTAGCCGGTGACCCGAGCCCCACCGGTCCTGCCGGGGGCCCTGAACGACACCGTCGCCTCGCCGTCCCCGGCCGACGCCGACGCACTCGTGGGGACGCCGGGCGCCGTCGCCGGAGTCACCGCGGAGGTGGCCGTCGACTCCGGCGAGTCGCCGACGATGTTGGTGGCGTGCACCGTGAACGTGTACGGCGTGCCGTTGGTCAGCCCGGTGACCGTGCACGGACTGGCCGCACAGGTGCCGGTCAGGTCACTCGGCGACGAGGTCGCCGTGTAGCCGGTGACCGCCGACCCGCCGTCGTCGACCGGCGCCGTGAAGGACACCGACGCCGAGGCGTTCCCACGGATCGCCGACGCACCCGTCGGGGCACCCGGCACCGCGACGCCGTTGAAGGTCATTGTCACCTCGCCGGCGGTCCCATCGCCGGCAACCGAGTCCGGCAGCTGGACACCGCCGGTGCCCAACGTCACCGTCAGGTTGCTCGAGTCCAGGTAGGACGAGGCCAGCGACCCTCCTCCGCCGCCGCCGGCCGCGTTGATCCGGGTTCTGGTGTTGTTTCCACCGCCCCCGCCGCCCCCGCCGTATCCGCCTGCGCCACCGCCGCCCTTCGTACTTCCAAGCGTGATTCCACCGATGCCGCCACCAGCGATGGTCAGGGCGGTGGCGGTGTCGTCCTCGCCGGCTGTGCCACCGGCGGCGAGAAGCCGACGAGCAAGCGCACCGCCTGAAGCAAGCGCATACACGCCA
>CAXSHL010000076.1:0-16256 GCA_964237315.1 uncultured Nocardioidaceae bacterium | reverse complement strand
CTCGTGCCCGCGGAGCCGGCGTCTCCACCGTCCCCGTGATACGCACCACCGCCACCGCCTCCGGCGATGGCCAGCTTGCCCAGCGAAGCAGATGCGCTGTCCAGGGCGATCACGCCCGAGCCACCACCACCTGTGCTGGAAACTGTGTTGTCGCCGGTCCCCGCCAGACCCACGACGACGTACAGGTACGTCGTCCCTGTCGGCAGAGTGGCAGTCCCGGTGACCTGGGCGGCGTTGCCGCCGATGTGTCTCCGCACAGGATTGCCCGCACCACCACCAGCACCGAGGACGTCCAGGTCGACCGACGTCGTGCCGGCGGGGACCGCGAAGGTGTAGGTGCCGGCGTACGTGCACGTCACTGTGCTCAGCGGCGCGGGCGTCGGCCCGCTCGAGCACGACGGATCGGCGACTGCCGGCGAGGCGACCGCGAGGGGCGTCGCCACCACGGCCGCGACCAGCCCGGCTACCAGGTACGCACGCGTGCGACGACTGGTTCCGGGCAGACTCATCAGGGCGTTCCTCCGATGTGGGACCGCCGCTTCACTTCTGGGGTCGCTGCGAGTCAACACCCGCACCTGGACCGGTGGCGCCGAACACGTACACGGAGGCCGGTTGGGCGCAGGTTTTACCTACGCGCAGCCGCCGGTGCTGACCGCGTTGCGAGAGGTGAGCCCGCTCGCTGCAGCAGGTGCCACCTGGCTCGCGGTCAGCGCGTAGCCGGTGTCGGTGTCGGTCACCGACGCGGCGAAGATGACGCCGAGCACCGTGCCCGCCGAGGACACCAGCGGCCCGCCGGAGTTGCCCGGGCGCACCAGGGACCGCAGCGAGAAGACCTCGCGTACGACGGTCCCGGTGCCGTAGATGTCCGCGCTCCTGAGCCGTTGCCGGCCACGGATCCGGGCTGCCTGGACGTCGTACGGGCCGTCCTGGGGATATCCGAGGACCGCCGCCCCCTGACGGGACCGACCACCCCGGTCGAAGCGGAGCTGCGCGGCCGCCAGACCGCCGACGGAGAGCACGGCGATGTCCGTCTCGGGGTTGTAGTAGACGACCTTCGCCCGGACCTCGTGCTCGCCCACCACCACGACGGGCGAGGTGACCCCGGCGACGACGTGCGCGTTGGTCATCACCCGGCCCGCGCCGTAGAGGAAGCCGCTGCCCTCGACCCCGCGGCCGCACGAGTTCTCGCCCCGGATCTTGAAGACGCTCCTCTCGGCCCGGATCACGTCCGGGTCGCGGGCGATCCGCCCCGGGGGCCGGGTGACCCCGACGATCCGCTCTGGCGCGAAGGGCTCGAGGTAGCGCGGGAAGAAGCTCTGCCCGACCACGTCGTTGAACCCGTTGAGCAGTCCGACGGCGTCGGCGGGCATCACGCTGTCCACCCGGTCGAGCACCTTCGAGGCGCGCACCTGGGTGCTGGCCCACGGCAGCTTCGCTCCGCTGACCGCGACGCCGAGGGCCCAGGCCACCACCAGCACCGCGGCCATGCTCAGCGCGGCACCGCCGATCGCGTCCAGGGCGCGCACCGGCTGCCACCGGACACGGGAGCGGATGTGGGCGCCGGTGAACTGCAGCAGGGCCTGCCCGAACGAAGCGCACACCAGGACCACGACGAGCGCGGCCAAGGACACCCACACCGACGGCCGGACGTCACCGAGCAGCACAGGCGCGAGCTCGATGCCCAGGAACCCACCGAGCAACAGGCCGGCGGTCGCGAACGCACCGGCGATGAAGCCCTGCCAGTAGCCCGAGATGGCGTAGGCGACCACCAGCACGACGAGCAGCCAGTCGAGGCCGTTCAAGAGGAGCGTGGGCCCGGGTCGGTCGAGACGGCCGGGTCGGCCCGGCGGACCTCGCGGGTCGCGGTCAGCATGTGCTCCGGCAGGTCACGAAGGACGCCGGCGTCCCACGGGCGCGTCCAGCCGAGGAAGTCGAAGAGCCGGGAGATGATCCCGGCGGTGAAGCCCCACAGGACGAGGTCCTTGTCCTCCCCGATCAGGAACGCGGGACCCACCCAGCCGGAGGGGTGCCGCACCGACACCCGGTGGGCTGCGTCGAGCAGGTCGGCGATCGGCACGCGGTAGACCGCGTGCACCTCCGCCGGGTCGACGACGTGCACGGGGCTCTCCGTGCGCCACCAGCCGAGCACCGGGGTGACCGCGAAGTTGCTCGGCGGCAGCCACAGCTCGGGCAGCATCCCGAACACCTCGACGCCCTCGGGTGCCAGGCCGATCTCCTCCTGCGCCTCCCGCAGCGCCGTCTGCACGGGCCCGTCGTCGTCCGCGTCGACCGAGCCACCGGGGAACGACACCTGCCCCGGGTGCGAGCGCATGGTGTGGGCCCGCTCGGTGAGCAGCACGTCGGGACCGGCCCGTCCCTCGCCGAAGAGCAGGAGCACGGCGCCCCGCCGGGTCTTCGCGCCCTCCGGCGGCACGAACTGGGTGAGGTCGGCGGCCGAGATGTCGACTGCTGCCCGTCGTACCGGCTCCAGCCAGGAGGGCAGCTGGGCGGACGGCGGAGGGACGGACACGCCGTGAGCCTACCGAGCAGTCAGGACGGGACCGTGACCTTGAGGCCCTTCTCGACGAACGTCCGGAGCTCCGCGTAGGAGCCGAAGACCCGGAACTCCACGTCGGCGACCTTCCCGTCGGCGTCGACCAGCACCACGCCGGGCAGTCCGCGGATGCGGAGGTGCGAACGCAGGGCGCCGGCGGGGTCGGCCAGGAGCGGATAGGTGACGCGGGTCCGACGCACCAGCTGGAGGGCCTGGCTCGGCTGCGTGTCGAGGTAGTCCACCCCCAGCACATGGACCCTGCCCTTGGCCGCCCGGTGCAGCCGCTGGAAGTAGGGGAGCTCCGTGCGGCACGGCCCGCACCACTGCGCGAACAGGTTGACCACCATGGGTCCCCTCAGCTTCGCGAGGTCGACCGCCGGGCCACCTCCGAGGCAGGGGAGCGTCACTCGCGGAAGCCCGCTCGCTGCCAGTTTCCCAGGGGCCCCTGGGAAACTGGCGGGCCCGGTGGCCGGCGCGCAGGGCTCGACCCCGGCCTCGGCCTTGAGGGCCCGGAGCGCCGGGGTGTCCACGTCGACCCGCGCCTGGGACACCTTCGTGGCAGCGGCGCCCGAGCCCGGTGCCGGCTGGTCGGTCGTGCAGGACGCCAGCGCCAGGCAGGCCGTGAGGGCAGCCAGCACCTTCCTCACGCGCGGCCCTCGGTGCGCACCAGCGCAGCGGCGACGGTCGGGTCGGTCGGTCCCTCGCCGTACGACGGGCACCACCGCGCGACCGGGCAGGCGCCGCAGGCGGGGTTGCGGGCATGGCAGATCCGGCGGCCGTGCCATATCAGGTGGTGGGACAGCATCGTCCAGTCCCGCTTGGGGAACAGGGCACCCACCTCGTGCTCGACCTTGACCGGGTCGGTCTGCTCGGTCCAGCCGAACCGTCGGGCCAGCCGGCCGAAGTGCGTGTCCACCGTGATGCCCGGGAGGCCGAACGCGTTGCCCAGCACGACGTTGGCGGTCTTGCGGCCCACGCCGGGGAGCTTCACGAGGTCGTCGAGGCGCGGCGGCACCTCGCCGTCGTGCCGCTCGACCAGGGCCTGGGACAGCCGGAGCAGGGACTCGGTCTTGGCCCGGAAGAAGCCGGTGGAGGCGACGATCTGCTCCATCTTCTCCCGCTCCGCCCCGGCCATCGCCCGGGCGTCCGGGTAGGCGGCGAACAGGGTCGGGCTGACGGCGTTCACCCGCCGGTCCGTGGTCTGCGCGGACAGCACCGTCACCACGAGCAGCTCGAAGGGGCTCGTGAAGTCGAGCTCGCTGCTGGCGTCGGGGTAGGTCTCGGCCAGCACCCGGTCGATCTTGCGGGCGCGGCGGACCAACGAGGTGTCGGGCACGTCGCCCACCCTAATCCGCGTCCGCGGGGAGGGTGTGCGTCGCACTGTCGGGGGTAGTACGACAGACTGGGCTCCCGGCCCCATCCCTCGGAGAGGAGCACTCGTGGACAACGACGTGCTGCGCCAAGCCCCGCTGTTCAGTGCCCTCGACGACGAGGCGGCCACTGCTCTGCGCTCGTCGATGACCGACAACCGGCTCCGCCGCGGCGACGTCCTGTTCCACGAGGGCGACTCGGGCGACAAGCTCTACATCGTCACCGAGGGCAAGGTGAAGCTGGGCCGGACCTCCGCGGACGGCCGCGAGAACCTGCTGGCCATCCTCGGGCCGGGGCAGATGTTCGGCGAGCTCTCCTTGTTCGACCCGGGGCCGCGCTCCGCGACGGTCACCGCGGTCACCGACACGACATTCTCCTCGCTGTCGCACGAGGACCTGCTGCGCTGGCTCGACGGCCGGCCCGGGGTGGCCCGCGGGCTCCTCACCCAGCTCGCCGGCCGCCTGCGACGTGCCAACGACGTGGTCGCGGACCTGGTCTTCTCCGACGTCCCCGGCCGGGTGGCCAAGGCGCTGCTGGACCTGGCCGACCGGTTCGGCCGGACCGCGGACGACGGGGTGCACGTGCACCACGACCTCACCCAGGAGGAGCTGGCACAGCTCGTCGGCGCCTCCCGCGAGACGGTCAACAAGGCGCTCGCCGACTTCGCCTCCCGCGGCTGGCTGCGCCTGGAGCCCCGGTCCGTGGTCATCATGGACGTCGAGCGGATGTCCCGCCGGGCCCGCTGACCGCTGCCGCCCGCACGCCGGTTCGCCTGGGTCCGCCGGTTGCCCTGCTGATTACCAGGGGATGCAGGAAGTTGTGCGCTTCCCATGGGCCATGACCCATGGGAAGTGCCAGTTCTCCATGGGAAGGGTCGATAACTTCCTGCATACCATGGTAATCAGCCAGCCGGGGCCCGCAGATAGTCGATCTGTGCCCGCACACTGAGCTCGGCGGCACCCCAGAGCACCGGGTCCACGTCGGCGTACACCTGCTCCACCACCCGGCGCGGCAGCTCCTCGACAGGCACGGCACCGTCCGACGACAGCGTGCCGAGGGCCTGCCGCACCTGCTCGAGCCGCTGCTCGCGGTGCGCGAGGTAGTAGTCCAAGGTCGCCAGCGCGTCCTCGAGAACCGGCCCGTGCCCCGGCCACACGGCGGTCACCTCCTCCGCCTCGGCGACGGCATGCAGGCGGTGGAGCGAGTCGAGGTAGGCCCCCAGCTTGCCGTCGGGGTGCGCCACGACCGTCGTACCCCGGCCCAGCACCGTGTCTCCGGTCAGCACCGCACGCTCGGCGGGCAGCACGAAGGATAGCGAGTCCGAGGTGTGACCCGGCGTGCCGAGCACCCGGATCTCCAGGCCGTCGAGCTCGACCACGTCGCCGTCGCCGAGCCCCTCCTCCCCCAGCCGGTGGCGGGGATCCAGGGCACGCACCCCGCAGTGCATCCGCTCCGCGAACGTCCGCGCGGCCTCGGAGTGGTCGAGGTGACCATGGGTCAGCAGCACCAGGCCCACGTCGCCGGCGACCTCGGCCACGGTATCCAGGTGCTCCGGCAGGTCCGGACCGGGATCCACCACGACCGACCGCGAGGAGCCGGGCTCGTGCAGCACCCAGGTGTTGGTGCCGTCCAGTGTCATCAGGTTCGCGTTCGGCGCCAGCACGCACCGGGCCCGCTCCCCGAACGCGCCGCCGGCCCAGCTCACCGGCGCATCCTCGCGGCGACGTCCGCACCGAGCCGCACCAGCCGGTCGGGGATCGACAGGTAGGCGCCGTCCTCGCCGACCTGCGCCTCGGGCTCGATCACGGTCAGGTCCCGGCTCTCCGCGGCGGCCAGCATCTGCTCGGGATGGGTGAAGTCGTAGAGCTCCAGGCAGGTGCAGTACGTCGGAGGCAGCATCAGCATCTCGTGCTCGTCGACGGCCCGGATCGCGTCGCGGACCGGCAGCCACACGACCTGGTCGGACTCGGTGGACACGTCGCGGGTGACCTGGCCGGCCGGCAGCTCCGCGACGAAGAACCGCGCGTTGAAGCGGCGCGGCTCGAAGACCGGTGTCACCCAGGACCCCCACAGCCGCAGCAGGTCGGTGCGGAGCTTGAGGCCCCGACGGGCCAGGAAGTCGGTGAACGACACCTCCCGCGCCTCCAGGCGCCGGCGGTCGGCCTCCCAGTCCTCGCCGGTGGTGTCGGAGACGACCGTGTCCGTGGTCGGTCCGGCGAGCAGCACGCCGGACTCCTCGAACGTCTCCCGCACCGCCGCGCACACGAGCGCCCGGGCGAACGCCTCGTCGGTGCCCAGCAGCTCGGCCCACCGGGCCGGGTCGGGTCCGACCCAGCCGATGTCGGCGTCGAAGTCCCGCTTGTCCACGCCGCCGCCCGGGAAGACGCACATGCCTGCCGCGAAGGCCATGTCCACGTGCCGTCGCAGCAGGTAGACCTCGAGACCTCCGGGCGCCCCGTCGCCGGCTCGCGCCAGCACCACCGTCGAGGCGTCTCGGGGTACGACGGGCTCGTGCGCCTCCGCGGCGAACGCACGGGCGTGCGCGGCGAGGCGGTCGGGCAGCCGCCGAGTGGGGTCCATCTGCACTCAGACCTCGACGACCAGATCGACCTCGACGGGGGCGTCGAGAGGCAGCACCGCGACACCCACCGCACTGCGCGCGTGCTGCCCGATGTCGCCGAACGCGTTGCCCAGCAGCTCCGAGGCCCCGTTGGCGACACCGGGCTGACCGGTGAAGTCCGGGGTCGAGGCGACGTACACGACGACCTTGACGATGCGACGGATCGCCGAGAGGTCACCGACGAGGGACGCGACGGCGGCCAGCGCGTTCAGCGCACACTGGCGGGCGCACTCGACAGCCTGCTCGGCGCTCACCTCGCCGCCCACCTTGCCGACGGTCATCAGCGCACCGTCGCGCATCGGCAGCTGTCCCGAGGTGAACACGTGGTTGCCGCTGCGCAGTGCCGGCACGTAGGACGCCACCGGCTTGGGCACCTCAGGGACCGTGAGCCCCAGCTCGGCGAGCCGCTGCTCGGGAGTCGTGGCGGCGCTCACTGGAGCGGGCGCTTGAAGTAGGCGACCAGGTTCTCGGGGTTCATCCCCGGCACCATCTGCACGAGCTCCCAGCCGTCCTGCCCGAAGTTGTCGAGGATCTGCTTGGTGGCGTGGACCAGGACCGGCGCCGTCAGGTATTCCCATCTCGTCATGCCCGCGAGCCTAGGGGTCGCCCCCGAGGGTGGCTAGCGTGGGCCTCATGGATCCCGGTGGCGTGACGACGCGCGTCTCGGAGCCCCCGGACGCCGTCCTGCGCTACGCCGCCCACGACGACGGGATCATCGACGTACACCTGCCTGCGGGACCGGCGACTCCGCGACCGCTGGTGCTCTTCGTGCACGGCGGGTTCTGGCGCCAGGAGTACGACCGGCGCCATGCCAGACCGCTGGCCAACGCACTGGCGCAGGCGGGGTACGTCGTCGCGGTGCCGGAGTACCGCCGCGTCGGCGGGGCCGGCGGCTGGCCCGCCACGGGCGAGGACGTGGACGCCGCGCTCGCCGCGGCCCCCGCGCTCCTCGCGGGCATCGGCGTCCCGACGACCACCACGACCCTGGTCGGCCACTCCGCAGGCGGACATCTCGTGCTCTGGCTGGCGAACCAGCCCGGCGTCCGGCTCGAGAGGGTCGTCGCCCTCGCCCCGGTCGGCAACCTCCGCAAGGCCGCCGAGGTCGGCATGGGCGCCGGCGCGACCGTCGACCTGTTGGGCGGCACCCCCGAGCAGGTCCCCGAGGCGTACGACGCAGCGGACCCCGCCACCCGGATGCGCGACCGTCCCGCGTGCGAGGTCGTCGTCGTGCACGGCGACCTCGACGACGACGTGCCCGTCCAGAGCAGCCGCGGGCTCAAGGCGCGCTTCGACTGGCTGGACTACCGGGAGCTCGCGGGCGTGGACCACTTCGCCGTCATCGACCCGGTGTCCGATGCCTGGCCGGCCGTCCTGGACGCGATCGGAGCCCCGCATGTCCCCGGGCATGTCTGAGGTGCCCCCTCTGCGCGCGTCGCCGTGGTCGTCGCGCAGGTCGCTGGCGTTCGACCTCGCGCTGACCGCGACGCTCCTTCTCGGCGTCGTCGTGCTCGCGGTCGGACCCGGCCGCTCGTCCGAGGTCGTGCTCAGCCTCGTCCAGATCCTGCCGCTCGCCATCCGCCGGGTGCTCCCCACCCTGAGCTTCGCGCTCGTGGCGACGGCGATGGCGGTGCAGGTCTTCCTCACCGACCTGCCGGTGTGGGGCCAGGTGGCGATGCCGGTCGTGGTCTACTCGGTCGCGGCGTACGCGCCGCGCGCCCAGGCACGAGCCGCGTTCGCCGTCGCCCTGGTCGGCGGTGTGATCGGGCCGGTCGACTGGCTGGTGCCGATGCCGGCCAGCGAGGCCCCCACCACGCTGTTCTTCGGCACCCTCGTCGCCACCGAGCTCCTGGTGATCGCCCCGTGGGCACTGGGCAGCCTGACCCGCACCCGCCGCGCCTACGTCGCCGAGCTGGTCGACCGCGGCCAGCGGCTCGAGCGGGAGGCCACCCAGCGGGCCGAGCTGGCCGCCGTCGAGGAGCGGACCCGGATCGCCCGTGAGATGCACGACGTCGTCGCGCACGGGCTGTCGGTGATGATCGTGCAGGCCGACGGCGCCAGCTATGCCGTGAGCAGGGACCCTGCCTCCGCCGCCGGCGCCCTGGAGGCGATCTCCGCGACGGGACGGGAGTCCCTGGCCGAGATGCGCCGGATGCTCGGGCTGCTGCGTGGCGACGACGTCACCGGCAACCGGCCACAGCCGGGGATGGCCGACCTCGCCGGCCTCCTGGAGCAGTCCCGCGCGGCCGGGATGGACGTGAGCGCAGACCTCGAGGAGCCCCTTCCGGAGCTCGGGGCCGGGGTCGGGCTGACCGTCTACCGGATCGTGCAGGAGGGACTGACCAACGTCCGCAAGCACGCCGGCCCGCGAGCCCGGGTGACGGTCACGGTCCGCTCGGTCGGCGGGCACCGGAACGGGGCCGAGGCCGAGGAGGTGGTGGTCGTCGAGGTGTCCGACGACGGCCGGGGACCGGCTGCTGACGGCGTGGACGGGCACGGCGTGATCGGCATGCGGGAGCGGGTGGCGGTGCACGGTGGCCGGCTGTCTGCGGGACCTCGACCCGGCGGCGGGTTCCTGCTCCGGGCCGAGGTGCCCCTGCGGACGGAGCCGGTCCGGTGATCCGGGTGTTCCTGGTCGACGACCAGGCGATGGTGCGGGCCGGCTTCACGATGCTGGTCCAGAGCCAGGACGACATGACCGTGGTCGGGGAGGCCGGCAACGGCAGCGAGGCTCTGCACCGGCTGAGCGTCACCGCCGCCGACGTGGTGCTGATGGACGTGCGGATGCCGGTGCTCGACGGCGTCGCCGCCACCCGGGAGCTGTCGGCTCGCGCACGGGCCGCCGGGGCGGGTGGCCCGCGGGTGATCGTGCTGACCACGTTCGACCTCGACGAGTACGCCTTCGCCGCCATCAGGGCGGGTGCCTCCGCCTTCCTGCTCAAGGACGCCGCCCCCGCCGACCTGCTGAGCGCGATCCGCTCCGTGCACTCCGGGGACGCCGTCGTCGCGCCGAGCACCACCCGCCGGCTGCTCGAGCACTTCGCCGCCGCCCTGCCTGGGCCGAACAGCCCGCACGACAGCGGTCATGCCCGGCTGGCGGACCTCACCGATCGGGAGCGGGAGGTGCTGCACCTGGTGGCGCGGGGACGCTCCAACACCGAGATCGCCGCGCAGCTGGTGCTCGCGGAGGCCACCGTGAAGACACATGTCGGCCACCTGCTCGCCAAGACGGGCTTGCGGGACCGCGTGCAGCTGGTCGTGCTGGCCTACGAGACGGGCATCGTCGCGCCGGGCTCTACTACCTGAGTCGTACGTCGGACGCCCAGTCCACCCCTGGTCGCACCCAAGGTTCCGCCCACGGCCTCGGGTGCGACGCCGCTGTGGCTGCGAGCGTGGAGACATCCACATCGAGCCACACCAGAAGGGCCACCATGTCCGCCGTACCGGCCGAGACCAGCAGCAACCCACGCACCGAGGGAGCACCGGACGTCGCCGCCCGGGCGACCTCCCTGACCAGGACCTACGGCTCAGGTGCCACGTTGGTGCACGCCCTGGACGGGGTGGACCTCGACATCGCGGCCGGCCGGTTCACCGCGATCATGGGGCCGTCCGGGTCCGGGAAGTCCACGCTGATGCACTGCCTGGCCGGGCTGGACGTGCCCACGTCCGGCTCGGTCACCGTCGCCGGCCGCGAGCTGGCCCGGATGAGCGACCGGACGCTGACGGTGTTCCGCCGCGAGCACATCGGCTTCGTGTTCCAGTCCTTCAACCTGCTGCCGATGCTGACCGCCCGGCACAACATCCTGCTGCCGGTCGAGCTCGCCTCCGCCCGGGTCGACCCGGAGTGGTTCGACCTGCTGGTCGACGTGCTGAGCATCCGGGACCGCCTCGACCACCGTCCGGGCGAGCTGTCCGGCGGCCAGCAGCAGCGCGTCGCCGTCGCCCGCGGTCTCGTCGCCCGGCCGGCGATCATGTTCGCTGACGAGCCGACCGGCAACCTGGACAGCCGGGCGTCGATCGAGGTGCTCGGCCTGCTTCGCCGGTGTGTGCGCGAGCTGGGCCAGACGGTCGTGATGGTGACCCACGACCAGGTCGCCGCGTCGTACGCCGACGACGTGGTCGTGCTCGAGGACGGCCGCGTCACGAGCAGCGGCCCGGCCGGCGACCAGGACCCGGCGACGAGGACCCGGCGATGAGGCGGGTGATGTGGGCGTCGGTGCGGATCTACGCCCGCCGCTACGTCGCCACGGTCGTGGCCATCGTGATCGGTGTCGGGTTCGTCGTCGCCACGGACGGGCTGGCCTCGGCCACCAGGTCCGCGCTGCTCGCCGACGCCGCTCAGCAGTACGCCGGCTCGCGGGCCGTCGTCAGCGACATCCCGGACGTGGCGACCGCGCGCCGGGTCCTCGCCCGCAGCCCCGGCACCGCAGCGGTCAACGCGCAGACCACGCAGCCCCTCGCGCTGGACGGCCGGACCCTCACCGACCAGGGCCAGGTGGGCACGGTCGCCACCGCACCGTCGCTGCGCTGGCAGAGCCTGGTCCGCGGCAGGTTCCCCGCCGCTCCCGGTGAGGCCCTCGCCGACGCGAACGCCGCCGCCGACAACCACGTGCACCTCGGCGACCGGGTCACGGTCGGTCGAGGTGCGGACGCCACCACCGTGACCGTCACCGGCTTCGCGGGCGCATCGAGCGGGCAGCTGTCCGCGCCGCTCTACCTGACCTGGCAGGACCTCGCCGCCCGGCCGCAGAGCACGTTCGTCACGGACCTGGTGACCACCTCCGGGGACGTGGCCGCGGTGCGGGCCGCCGTACCGCCGCAGGTGAAGGTGCAGACCACCTCGGGCTACCTGCAGGACGCACAGGCCGAGCTCACGCGAGGGGTCGACGTCCTCGCGGCGGTGCTGCTGGTGTTCGCGGCCATCGCGTTCTTCGTCAGCGCGCTGGTCATCGCGAACACGTTCTCGGTGCTCCTCGCCCAGCGGGTGCGAGACTTCGCGCTGCTGCGCTGCGTGGGCGCCACCCGCCGGCAGATCCGGCGCTCGGTCCTCGCCGAGGCACTCGTGGTCGGGGTCTCCTCCTCGACCGCCGGGGTGCTGCTGGGCTGGGGCCTCGCCGTCGCCCTGACCACCGTCGGCGCGGCACTGTTCCCCGCGTTCCCGCTCGGCACGGTGCGACTGTCGGTGCTGTGGGTGGTCGGCGCCTGGCTGCTCGGGGTGCTGGTCACCACCGCCGCGTCCCTGGTGCCGGCGGTGCGCGGCACGCGAGTGAGCCCGTTGGCGGCCCTGCGCCCGGACGACGCCGTCGACGTGCGCTCCTCCGCGGGACGCACGCGCATCGCCGTCGCACTGGTGCTGCTGGCGGGTGGGACCATGCTGCTGAAGGAGTCCGTCACCGCCCACAGCCTGCCGGTGATGATCGCGGGCGGCGCGGTCTCGTTCGTCGGGGTGCTCGCCTTCGGGCCGGTCCTCGTGCCCGCCTGCATCCGGGTGCTCGGGCTGCTGACCGGCCGCTTCGGTGTCCCCGGCCGGCTGGCCGCGGCGAACGCACTGCGCAACCCCCGGCGTACGTCGGCCACGGCGGCGTCTCTGCTCGTCGGCGTGACGCTCGTCGCCGGCCTCGTGGTCGGGATGGCCACGGTGCGGGCCTCGATCGACACCGAGCTGGACGTGCAGTACCCGCTGGACGTCACCCTCACCGCCACGCGCGGGCCCCTGCAGCCCGACGCGGTGCAGCGGGTGCGGGCAGTCGACGGGGTCGCCTCCGCTGTCGGCCTGCCGGGTGCGTCCGCCACGCTCCTGCCCAGGGGCGCGGAGCCGGTCACCCTGCCGGTCCTCGCGATGTCCCCGCAGACCGCGGCGGTCCTGCGCTCCCGAACCGCGTTCGCGCAGCCCGTCCGGAACACGGTGTACCTGCCCTGGGAGGTGCTGGACACCGGCCAGCTCGCCGACGGCAAGCAGGTGGTGGTCCGCGTCGGAGGCCGGGAGCGCCGGTTGACGATGCGGGGTGCCGACGGCATCGGGCAGTCGGGCGTGGTCTCCGCCGCCACCCTGCGCGAGCTGGCCGGTGGGGCGGCGACGTCCACGCAGGCGGTGTGGGCGAGGGCTGCGGCCGACGCCGACGCCTCGAAGGTGCGGAGCGCGGTCACCACGATCGGCTGGTCCTCGCACGCCGACGCCTCCGGCGGCCTGGAGGGCCGTGCGTTCGTGAACCTGCAGCTCGACGTGATGACCCGTGCGGTGATCGCCCTGCTGGGCATCGGCATCGTCATCGCCCTGGTGGGGATCGGCAACAGCCTGGGCCTCTCCGTGCTCGAGCGGCAGCGGGAGCACGCGGTGCTGCGGGCGCTCGGTCTGACCCGCCGGCAGCTGGCCGGGACGCTCGCGACGGAGGCGGTCCTGCTGGCGACGGTCGCGGGGCTCCTCGGCTCGGTGCTCGGCGCGGCCTACGCCTGGGTGGCGGTGCAGGCGGTGGTCGGAGAGGTGCTGGACGACGTCTCGGTGGTGCTGCCTCTCGGCGAGCTCGTGCTGCTGGTGCTCGCGGCCACCGCTGCCGGGCTGGTCGCCTGCGTGCTGCCGGCGCGGCGTGCTGCACGGGTCGCCCCGGCGCAGGGCCTCACCGCCGACTGACCGCCTGGCAGGACCCGGGTGAGAGGCTTGCCCGCATGTCGTCCACCCGCCGGATCGCGGTCGTCGGCGCCGGACCGGCCGGTACGGCGCTCGCGCTCGGCCTGCTGCGGCAGGGGCACGAGGTGACGCTGGTCTCCGAGCGCACGCCGGCGGAGATCCGCAGCGGCTCGGTGATGTCGAGCCAGATCACCTTCGAGTCGGCTCTCGAGACGGAGGCGGCGCTCGGCATCAGCGAGCTGCTCCCGACTCCGCCCGCAGTGGCGCGGATGTCGTTCTCCGTGGAGCGGGCGGACGGTTCGCGAGCCGGCTTCACGACCCGGCTCGCCGCGCCGGCGCGGTCGCTGGACCAGCGGGTGCGGCTGCCGCTCCTGATCGAGGAGATCGAGCGGCGCGGCGGCAAGGTGGTCACCGGCCTCGCCTCCGTCGAGGACCTCGAGGACCTCGCCGTGGACCACGACCTCGTCGTCGTGTCCACCGGGCGCGGCGGGCTCGCCTCGCTGTTCCCGGTGGACGCTGAGCGGACGCCGTACGCCTCTGCTCAGCGGGTCGCGACCCTGACCTACCTGCACGGCGTCGCACCGGACCCGGCCGGGCCGACGCTGAGGTACCACGCCGTCGAGGGGGTCGGTGAGTGCTACACGTGCCCCGCGCTGACCGTCGACGGGCCGTGCGACATCTTCGTCGTCGAGGGCGTGCCCGGCGGCCTGCTGGACGCGTGGGACGACGTCGCGACCCCGGCCGAGCACCTCGCCCGGCTGCAGGAGGTCCTCGCGCGGCACTTCCCCGCCGAGGCGGTCCGGGTCCGCGACGCGCGCCTGGTCGACGACGGGTCCGTGCTGCGGGGCCGGATCTCGCCCGTCGTACGCCGTGCTGCGGGGCTGCTGCCGTCCGGCGCGGCCGTGCTCGGGATGGCGGACGTGGTGGTGCTCAACGACCCGCTGACCAGCCAGGGCGCCAACAACGCGATCAAGTCGGCGTCGTTCTACCTCGAGGCGATCACCGCGCACCATGGCGACTTCGACGCCGCCTGGATGCAGCGGACCCTCGACAACTTCTGGCGCGGCTGGGCGCAGTGGGCCACGGAGTGGACGAGCTCGTGGCTGCAGCCCGCCCGTCCGCACCAGCGCGCCGTGGTGGACGCCGCCGGGCGGCACCCCGCGGTGGCCGAGCGCATCGCAGCCGGCTTCGACGACGCCCGGCTCTTCGCCCCGTGGTGGTTCGACCCGGCCGAGGCCGAGGCGTTCCTCGCGGCCCAGCGGCTCGCGGAGGCGGCGCGCTTCGACCCCCGGGACCTGCGTCAGGCCCTGGGGCAGTACGCCACCGGCGTCACGGTCGTCACCACCGTGGACGCCGACGGCGAGCCGTTCGGGATGACTGCCAACTCCTTCACCTCGGTCTCCCTCGACCCACCCCTGGTGCTGTGGGCCGCCGGCAGGTCCTCGCCGTCCCTGGCCGCCTTCGAGGCCAGCGACCGCTTCGCCGTCAACGTGCTCGCCTCGGACCAGCACCACCTCGCCCGGCAGTTCGCAATCTCGGGAGCCGACAAGTTCGACGGGGTCCGCCTCCTCCCCGGTGACCTGCCGCTGCTCGAGGGCACCGTCGCCCACTTCGTCTGCCGTCGCCTCCCCGGGTCGGGCCGCCTCGAAGCCGGCGACCACGTGGTGTTCCTGGGCGAGATCGAGTCCTACCAGGCCCCCGGCGGCGAGCCCCTGGTCTTCCACTCCCCGCCGATTACCAGGGGATGCAGGACGTTTGGCGCTTCCCATGGGCCATGACCCATGGGAAGCGCCAGGTTTCCATGGGAAGCAGTCCGATCCATACACGAGCAGCCGCTCCGCGAACGCGCACGTCGAGCCGGCTCGTCGTGCGTGCCCCCCTTCACGTCGTACGACGGGCCAGGTGGCGTCCACAGGCCCGACCGACCCGGCGTCGTACACAGGCTCGCGCGAGGCTCTCCTCATCTGGGCATCACATCTAGAGCATCGACGCATGGACTCTCTTCGCCACCTGGCCGAGGCCCGGGGCTACTTCACCCGGCCGGATGTTCTTGCAGCAGGCTACGACGACAAGATGATCAGGCGCTCGGTCAAGCTGCGCGTGTGGGTGCGCCTGCGCCCTGGCACCTTCACCTTCACCGACCTCTGGAACTCCGACGCGGACCAGCGTCATCGGGTGCTCGCGCATGCGGTCGCGACGAAGCTCGGCCCGGCGGTCGCGCTGAGCCACACGTCGGCGGCGCTGGCGCACGGCCTGCGCGTCTGGGGTGCCGACCTGTCCCAGGTGCACGTCACCCGGCTCGACGGTGGCGCGGGACGAACGGAGTCCGGCGTCGTGCACCACGAGGGTTTCAGCGTGCCCGGCGACCTGCGCACCATCGACGGCGTCCTGGTCACCCATCCTGCTCGCGCCGCCATCGAGACTGCCTCCCTGCTCCCAGCCGACGCTGGTCTCGGCGTCCTGGACTCGGCACTCAACCATGACCCATGGGAAGCGCCAAACTTCCTGCATCCCCTGGTAATCAGCCTCGGGGCCGGAACTCACCAGAGGGGAAGCGGCGCGTCACCCGAGCGCGGGCTCGGTCTTCTCCCGGACCTCGTCCTCGGTCACACCCGGGGCCAGCTCGACGAGCCGGAGGCCGCCGCCCTCACCGGTCACCGGGTCGCGGGGGTCGACGTCGATGACGGCCAGGTCGGTGATGATCCGCTGGACGACCCCCTTGCCGGTGTAGGGCAGGGAGCACTCCTCGACGATCTTGTAGGACCCGTCCTTGGCGACGTGCTCCATCAGGACGATCACCCGCTTGGCGCCGTGCACGAGGTCCATCGCCCCGCCCATGCCCTTGACCATCTTGCCGGGGATCATCCAGTTCGCGATGTCACCCGCCGCCGAGACCTGCATGGCCCCCAGGATCGCGGCGTCGATCTTGCCGCCGCGGATCATCCCGAACGACAGGGCGGAGTCGAAGAACGAGGCGCCGTTGCGCAGCGTCACCGTCTCCTTGCCCGCGTTGATCAGGTCCGCGTCCTCGTCCCCCTCGAACGGGTAGGCGCCCACGCCGAGGATGCCGTTCTCCGACTGCAGCACCA
>CAXSHL010000075.1:0-21125 GCA_964237315.1 uncultured Nocardioidaceae bacterium | reverse complement strand
CCGTCACCAGGCGGTCGTCGACGGCGACGTCGACACCCGACGGGACCGTGATGGGCAGCTTGCCGATGCGTGACATTGCTGAGTGTCTCCTCTCGGTCTCGGCGTTACCAGACGTAGGCGAGGACTTCCCCACCTACGCCCTTCTTGTTCGCCTGGCGGTCCGTGAGCAGACCCTGGCTGGTGGAGATGATGGCGACGCCCAGGCCACCGAGCACCTTCGGCAGGCCGGTGTGCTTGGCGTAGACGCGCAGTCCCGGCTTGGAGATGCGGCGGATGCCGGCGATGGAGCGCTCGCGGTTCTGGCCGTACTTCAGGGTCAGCTCGAGCAGCTTGCCGACGGTCTGGGCCGAGGCTGTGCCGTCGGTGACGGCGTCGCCCGCCTCCTCGATCTTCCAGGAGGTGATGTAGCCCTCCTGCTGCAGAATCTCGGCGACGCCAGCCTTCAGCTTGCTGTAGGGCATCGACACTTCGTCGTGGTACGCCTGGTTGGCGTTGCGCAGGCGGGTGAGCATGTCTGCGATCGGGTCTGTCATCGTCATGGCCGTTCCGGCCCTTCCTCACCTGGTTTCGGTCCGAAGCTCGCTTCGGGCCGACCTTGATGTTCGTGTTGTCGTTCGCTTTGCGTGCCGCGGAGGTGACCACGGTCCGGGGGTCCCGGGGGCGGAGCCCCCGGGCGGGGGTACACGGGGGCGGAGCCCCCGTGCGGGGTACTACCAGCTGCTCTTGGTGATGCCGGGCAGCTCGCCGCGGTGCGCCATCTCGCGCAGGCAGATCCGGCAGAGACCGAACTTGCGGTAGACCGACTTGGGCCGTCCGCAGCGCTGGCAGCGCGTGTAGCCGCGCACCTTGAACTTCGGCTTGCGTGCTGCCTTGACCTTCAGGGAAGTCTTGGCCATCTCACTGCTCCTTGATATGCATCGTCATTGCTCAGCTCAGCTCATCGCTCAGCGAAGGGGAAGCCGAGCTGCTTGAGCAGCGCGCGACCCTCGTCGTCGTTCGTCGCGGTCGTGACGACCGTGATGTCCATGCCCCGCGAGCGGTCGATCCTGTCCTGGTCGATCTCGTGGAACATCACCTGCTCGGTCAGACCGAACGTGTAGTTGCCGCGGCCGTCGAACTGACGCGGCGAGAGACCCCGGAAGTCACGGATCCGCGGGAGCGCCAGGGACAGCAGACGGTCCATGAACTCCCACATCCGGTCGCCGCGCAGCGTGACGTGCGCGCCGATCGGCATCCCCTCGCGCAGCTTGAACTGCGCGATCGACTTGCGGGCCCGGGTGACCTGCGGCTTCTGGCCGGTGATGGCGGTCAGGTCACGCACCGCACCCTCGATCAGCTTGGAGTCGCGGGCCGCCTCGCCCACACCCATGTTCACCACGACCTTGGTCAGGCCGGGCACGGTCATGATGTTCGTGTAGTGGAACTGCTCCTGGAGCGCCGGCACGATCTCCTGGCGGTACCTCGTCTGCAGGCGCGGGCGCGGCTTCGGCTCCGTCGACGGTGCCGCCGAGTCCGTGCTCGCAGTGCTCTGGGTGGTCTCGTCACTCGTGGTGGTCATCAGATCTCCTCACCGGACTTGCGGGCGACGCGGATGCTGCGCTGCGCCGGGTACGTCGAGCCGTCGGCGCGACGCTTGGCGACCTCGTCACGGCGGTAGCCGATGCGCGTGGTGACCTTCCCCTTCACAGCCTTGCCCTCTGAGTCCGTGCTGTCCTGGGGGGCGTCGACCAGCAGCATCACGTTCGACACGTGGATGGCGGCCTCCTGGGTGATGATGCCGCCCGTCGTACCGGCGCGACCGCCCTGGTTGACGACCTTCGTGTGCCGCTTGATGCGGTTGACGCCCTCGACGATGACGCGGTCCTGCTCGGAGATCACCGAGATGACCTTGCCCTCGGCGCCCTTGTCCTTGCCGGCGATGACGCGCACGACGTCGCCCTTCTTGATCTTCAAGTTCTTCTTCTTCTCCGCAGACATGGCTACAGCACCTCCGGGGCCAACGAGATGATCCGCATGAATCGCTTCTCCCGCAGCTCACGGCCGACCGGGCCGAAGATGCGGGTGCCTCGCGGCTCGCCGCTGTCGGCCCGCAGGATGACGGCGGCGTTCTCGTCGAAGCGGATGTAGGAACCGTCGGGACGACGGCGCTCCTTGGCGGTGCGGACCACCACTGCCTTCACCACATCACCCTTCTTCACGTTGCCACCGGGGATCGCGTCCTTCACGGTGGCGACGATGACGTCCCCGATTCCGGCGTAGCGCCGACCCGAGCCACCGAGGACACGGATGCAAAGGATCTCCTTCGCACCGGTGTTGTCGGCGACCTTGAGCCGCGACTCCTGCTGAATCATCCCTGTCTCCTACGTCGACCTAGCGGCTTCGCCGCCGGCACTGCGTTGTTCCGCCGCTTCGCGACGGGCCTTTTTCTGTTCCGACAAACCAACCCAACGAACTTGGGCCGGCTCCGCCGGACTATCTTCTCGTTCCGCCGAACCAAGCTCGCTTCGCTCGACGGTTCAACGGGCTACTTCGCCTTCTCGAGCACTTCGACGATGCGCCAGCGCTTGGTCGCGGACAGGGGGCGGGTCTCCTGGATCCGGACCCGGTCACCGATGCCGCACTGGTTCTGCTCGTCGTGCGCCTTGAGCTTGCTCGTGCGGCGCAGGACCTTGCCGTAGAGACCGTGCTTGACACGGTCCTCGACGGAGACGACCACGGTCTTCTCCATCTTGTCGCTGACCACGAGACCCTCACGGATCTTGCGGTACGGGCGGCCCGACTCGGCCGGGCTGCTGGTCTCCTCGACCGCGGTCTGGTCGCTCACGTTGGTCTCCTCACTCATGCGGCACCGTCCTTGGCGCTGTCGGCACCCGAGACGTCGGGCGTCTGCCGGATCCCCAGCTCGCGCTCACGCACCACGGTGTAGATGCGGGCGATCTCGCGCTTGACCAGCCGAAGCCGGCCGTGGCTCTCGAGCTGCCCGGTCGCGGCCTGGAAGCGCAGGTTGAACAGCTCCTCCTTGGCCTCGCGCAGCTTGGTCTCGAGGTCCACGTTGGTCAGGTCGTCGAGCTCGTGGGTCGTCGTCGGCATCAGAACTCACCACTCTCGCGGGTCACGAACTTGCACTTCATCGGCAGCTTGTGGATCGCTCGGCGCATCGCCTCGCGGGCCACGTCCTCCGTGACACCGGACAGCTCGAACATCATCCGGCCCGGCTTCACGTTGGCCACCCACCACTCGGGCGAGCCCTTGCCGGAGCCCATCCGGGTCTCGGCGGGCTTCTTGGTCAGCGGACGGTCGGGGTAGATGTTGATCCACACCTTCCCGCCACGCTTGATGTGCCGGGTCATCGCGATACGCGCTGACTCGATCTGCCGGTTGGTGACGTAGGCGGGCTCGATGGCCTGGATCCCGAAGTCACCGAAGGCGAGCTCGGTGCCGCCCTTGGCGGCGCCCGTGCGCCGGGGGTGGTGCTGCTTGCGGTGCTTGACCCTGCGGGGCATCAACATGGTGCTCAGGCCTCCCCACTCGGTGCGGTCGTCTGGTCGGTCGCCGCGGGTGCGGCCGTTGGAGCAGCCGCGGGTGCGGCCGGAGGTGCGGTCTCGGCGAGGGGAGCCCCCGTGGGGGCGGCGGTCTCGGGAGCGGTCTCGGCGGAAGCGTCCTCGGTGCGAGCCGACCTCGTGGGCCGGTCAGCGCGGGTGCCCCGGGTCGGCCGGTCGGCCGCGCCACCTCGGGCGGGCCGGCCACGGCCGGGAGCACCCGCCCGAGCTGCCGCCTGGGCCTCGCGCTCGGCGCGCGTGCCGGCGACCTCGCCCTTGTAGATCCACACCTTGACGCCGATGCGGCCGAAGGTGGTCTTGGCCTCGTAGAACCCGTAGTCGATGTCCGCACGAAGCGTGTGCAGGGGCACGCGGCCCTCGCGGTAGAACTCCGAGCGGGACATCTCGGCGCCGCCGAGACGACCCGAGCACTGGATCCGCACACCCTTGGCGCCGCTGCGCATCGTGGTCTGCATCGCCTTGCGCATCGCGCGACGGAACGCCACCCGACCGGCGAGCTGCTCGGCCACGCCCTGGGCGACGAGCTGGGCGTCGACCTCGGGGTTCTTCACCTCGAGGATGTTGAGCTGGACCTGCTTGCCGGTGAGCTTCTCGAGCTCGCCACGGATCCGGTCGGCCTCCGCGCCTCGGCGGCCGATCACGATGCCCGGCCGGGCGGTGTGGATGTCGACGCGGACCCGGTCACGGGTGCGCTCGATCTCCACGCGCGAGATGCCGGCGCGCTCCATGCCCTTGGACAGCAGGCGTCGGATCGCGACGTCCTCACCGACGTAGGACTTGTACAGCTTGTCGGCGTACCAACGGCTCTTGTGGTCGACGGAGATTCCGAGGCGGAACCCGTTCGGGTTGATCTTCTGACCCATCAGGAGCCCTTCCGGTTCGACGTGCTGGTCTTCTTCGTCCTGCTGGAGTTGTTGGCGTTGTTGGTGCTGGTCTCGTCAGCACGTGGCTGCACCACGATGGTGATGTGGCTGGTCCGCTTGTTGATCCGAGACGCACGGCCCTGGGCGCGCGGCCGCCACCGCTTCATCGTCGGTCCCTCGTCGACCATCGCCTTGCTGACGACCAGGGTCGCCCGCTCGAGGCTCTCGGTGCCCTGCGCGTTCGCCACGGCGCTCTCGAGGACCTTGTAGACGGTCGACGCAGCGGCCTGCGGCGCGAACTTCAGCAGGGCCAACGCGTCGTCGACGTCCTGGCCGCGGACCATGTCCACGACCCGGCGTGCCTTCATCGGCGCGATGCGGACGAAGCGTGCGCTGGCGAAAGAGCCGGGCTCGTCGCCCAGCAGGCTCTCTCGGCGGGCGCTCACGCGCCTGCGCTCCATAGTGCTCATCTTCTGACTCTCTCGACTCTGTCGGTGCGGTGCTCAGCTGGCCGGGTCCGGACTGGTGTGCCTGGCCGCATCAGCGGCGACGGGCCTTCCGGTCGTCCTTGACGTGGCCGCGGTAGGTGCGGGTCGGCGCGAACTCGCCCAGCTTGTGCCCGACCATGGAGTCGGTCACGAACACCGGGACGTGCTTGCGGCCGTCGTGCACCGCGATCGTGTGGCCGATCATCGTCGGCACGATCATGGAGCGACGCGACCACGTCTTGATGACGTTGTGCGTGCCCTTGTCGTTCTGGACGTCCACCTTCTTGGTCAGGTGGTCGTCGACGAACGGACCCTTCTTCAAGCTGCGAGGCATCTTCTCGGTTCCCTTTCCTTGCCGTCAGTCGCGCTAGCGACGCTTGCCGGACTTGCGACGACGGACGATGAGGGCGTCACTGGCCTTGGCCCTGCGGGTGCGGCCTTCCTTCTTGCCCCACGGCGAGACGGGGTGGCGACCACCGGAGGTCTTGCCCTCGCCACCACCGTGCGGGTGGTCGACGGGGTTCATCACGACGCCTCGGACGGTCGGGCGCTTGCCCTTCCAGCGCATCCGGCCGGCCTTGCCCCAGTTGATGTTCGACTGCTCGGCGTTGCCGACCCCACCCACGGTGGCGCGGCAGCGCACGTCGACGTACCGCATCTCCCCCGACGGCATCCGCAGCTGGGCGCGGCTGCCTTCCTTGGCGACGAGCTGGGCCGAGTTGCCGGCCGAGCGGGCGATCTTGGCACCGCCACCGGGCCGCAGCTCGATGCAGTGGATCGTCGTGCCGACCGGGATGTTGCGCAGCGGCAGGTTGTTGCCCGCCTTGATGTCGGCCCGGGCCCCGGCCTCGACCGCAGCGCCCTGACGCAGGCCCTGCGGAGCGACGATGTAGCGCTTCTCGCCGTCGGCGTAGTGGAGCAGCGCGATCCGGGCGGTGCGGTTGGGGTCGTACTCGATCTCCGCGACCGTGGCCGGGACGCCGTCCTTGTCGTAGCGACGGAAGTCGATGATGCGGTAGGCGCGCTTGTGCCCGCCGCCCTGGTGCCGGGTGGTGATCCGGCCCTGGTTGTTGCGACCGCCGTTCTTCGGCAGCGGGCGCACCAGCGACTTCTCCGGCGTCGACCTCGTCACCTCGACGAAGTCGGCCACCGACGAGCCGCGGCGGCCCGGTGTGGTCGGCTTGTACTTGCGAATGCCCATGGTGTGTCAGTCCTCGCAGACTCTGCTGTCGTCGAGCCCGGTCAGGAGACCGGACCCCCGAAGATGTCGATGCGCTCGCCGGCGGCCAGGCTGACGATGGCGCGCTTGGTGTCGGCACGCTTGCCGGTGCCGAAGCGGGTGCGCCGGGTCTTGCCCTGCCGGTTCAGCGTGTTCACGCTCGTCACCTTGACGTTGAAGATCTTCTCGACCGCGATCTTGATCTCGGTCTTGTTCGCCGAGGGGCGCACCAGGAAGGTGTACTTGTTGGCGTCGAGGAGGCCGTAGCTCTTCTCGCTCACCACCGGGGCGATCAGCACGTCGCGGTGGTCCTTGTGGAAGGTGCTCACTGGGCCTGCTCCTCGCTGGTCTCGGTGCTGTCCTGGCTGCTGGTCTCGGTGCTCTCCGTGGTGGCCTCGGTGCTGGTCTCCGCGCTGTCCGCGCTGTCCGTGGCCACGGTGCTGTCGGTGGCCTCGGCGTTGTCTGCGGCCACGGTGCTGTCGGTGGCCGAGGCGCGGCTGCCGACGAAGGTGTCGTAGGCCGCCTTGGTGAAGACCACGTCGTCGCAGAGCAGCACGTCGTAGGTGTTCAGCTGGTCGACCGCGAGCAGGTGCACGGTGTCCACGTTGCGTAGCGACAGCCAGGTCATGTCGTCGCCCCGCTCGAGCACGACCAGTGTGCGGCGACGCGTCTGGTCGGCGCCGGTGAGCCCGGCCAGCGAGGCGATCGCCGCCTTGGTGCTCGGCCTGGAGTCGGTGACGAAGCCCTCGACGACGTGCACGCGGCCCGCGCGGGCCCGGTCGGAGAGGGCGCCACGAAGAGCAGCGGCCTTCATCTTCTTGGGCGTGCGCTGGTCGTAGCTGCGCGGCGTCGGGCCGTGCACCGTGCCACCACCGGCGAACTGGGGCGCGCGGATAGAGCCCTGGCGGGCCCGACCGGTGCCCTTCTGCTTGTAGGGCTTGCGGCCACCGCCGCGGATCTCGCCGCGGGACTTGGTGTCGTGCGTGCCCTGATGGGCAGCGGCCTGCTGGGCGACGACGACCTGGTGGATCAACGGGATGTTGACCTGGACGTCGAAGATCTCGGCGGGGAAGTCGACCTTCACTGCCTGGGCGGTCATGCGCTGACCTCCTTGTCGAGTGCCTTCGCTGCGGAACGGATGACCACGAGGCCGCCCTTGGGTCCGGGTACGGCACCCTTCAGGAGGATCAGGCCCTTCTCGACGTCGACCGCGAACACCGAGACGTTCTGGGCGGTGACGGTGTCGCCACCCATCCGGCCGGCCATCCGGGTGCCCTTGAAGACGTGGCCCGGCGTGGCGCAGGCGCCGATGGAGCCCGGCGAGCGGTGGTTGCGGTGCGCGCCGTGGGAGGCACGGGAGCCGTGGAACCCGTGCCGCTTCATCACACCCGCGTAGCCCTTGCCCTTGCTGGTGCCGGTGACGTCGACCTCTTCGCCGGCGCTGAACAGCTCGGGGCTGAGCTCCTGGCCGACCGAGTAGGAGTCGGCGTCGGCCGTGCGGATCTCGAGCAGGTGGCGGCGCGGCGTCACGCCGGCCTTGCCGAAGTGGCCGGCCTGCGGCTTGGTGACCTTGCGGCCCTCGATCTCGCCGAAGCCGATCTGCACCGCGTTGTAGCCGTCGGTCTCGGGACGACGTACCTGCGTGACGACGTTGGTGCCGGCCGCGACGACGGTCACGGGCACGACTCTGTTGTTCTCATCCCAAGTCTGGGTCATGCCGAGCTTGGTGCCCAGCAGACCGCGGACGTTGCGTTCAAGAGTGCTCATGGATATCAGGACCTCGTCAGCTCAGAGCTTGATCTCGATGTCGACACCGGCAGGCAGGTCGAGGCGCATCAGGGAGTCGACCGTCTTGGGGGTCGGGTCGATGATGTCGATCAGCCGCTTGTGGGTGCGCATCTCGAAGTGCTCCCGGCTGTCCTTGTACTTGTGGGGCGACCGGATGACAACGTAGACGTTCTTCTCCGTCGGCAGAGGCACAGGGCCGGCGACCTTCGCGCCCGTACGGGTGACCGTGTCAACGATCTTGCGCGCCGAGGTGTCGATCACCTCGTGGTCGTAGGCCTTGAGCCTGATGCGGATCTTCTGTCCCGCCATAGCTCTCAGTTCGTCCTAACTCTGTAGTCCATCCGGTGCGGCCGGCCGGTGCCGGTCGACCTGTACCGCCGTCTCACGAGCCGGCCCGGCGGGCCGTGCCCGTTGCTGCCCCCGCCCACCCCCGAGGTCGGGTGTGTCGCGCTGTGTGGCGGCGCGACCCACGTCTCGAGGAGGTCCGTGTCGGAGGGCACCCGACGCCTGGGCCACTGTTCGTGGACCGGTCATCGAGCTGGGAGGGGTCTCCTGGTTCGGCGCGGACACACAATCCGGACCACCGCAACCAGGAGAGCCTGTTCAGTGGTCAAGTGCAGCACGAGGCTGCTGTACGTCCACGCCCCGGCGACCCCGCCGGAGCAACCGAACTATCTTGTCAGAGAGTGCCCGTCCTAATCAAATCGCCGCCCGCGTGGGAAGGCCGTCGACTAGGATCGCGACTCGCCCCCACGAGGCTCGGTCACGAGGCTCACCCTCCCGGGGCACTCACGAGGGCACCTGGCCTGCGAGGGGATCGCACGTGTCGCATCAGCCGCCTCCGGGCTGGGTCCCGCCAGGGTACCCGGGGCCGGGTCCCGACGCGTCGGCCCCGGGCTACGGCTGGACCGCGCCGGTGCACAGGCCGGGTGTGGTCGCGCTGCGTCCGCTCGGGCTCGGCGACTTCTTCGACGGCGCGTTCAAGACGATCCGGCGCAACCCGGCCGCGATGGTGGGACTGGCCGCGCTGGTGACCACGGTGTTCCTGGTGATCCCGGTGGTGCTGACCCTGGTGCTGGCCTCCACCGGCGACCTGACCCGCCCCCTCGTGTCCTCCTCGGACTCCGGGGTCGATCTCACGTCCCTCGACGCCGGGACGGCGCTCAGCGTGCTCGGCACGCTGGTCGGCGCCCTGGCCACCGTCGTGCTCAACGGCATGCTGGTGCAGGTCGTGGCGCAGGCGGTGCTGGGCCGCCGCACCACTCCCGGCCAGGCGTGGGCCGCGACCCGCGGGCGGCTGCTGGGACTGGTCGGTCTCACCGTGCTGAGCTCGGTGGTGGCGGTCCTGCTGCTGGGCGTGCCGGTGGCAGCGGGCGTGCTGGCCGGGATCGGCGGCGGGGTAGGCGTCGGCTTCCTCGTCGGCGTCCCCCTGTTCCTCGCCGGGCTGGCCGCCCTGGCCTTCGTGACCGTCCGCTACTTCCTGCTGGCCGCGCCGGCGCTGGTCCTGGAGCGGGTCGGGGTGCTCGCGTCGGTCCGCCGGGCCGGCCAGCTGAGCCGACAGCAGTTCTGGCGCCTGCTCGGCGTGACGCTGCTGACCACGCTGGTGGTGGGCGTCGTCAGCCAGGTGGTGGCCATCCCCCTCGGGCTGCTCGGGGTGGCGGGGCCGCTGCTGCTGCCGGGCACGGGCGGCGCCCTGGTGCTCGTTTTCTCCAGCTACCTCTCGCAGGTCGTGGTCGGAGCGGTCACCACGCCGTTCACCTCGGCCGTGGTCGCCCTGCAGTACATCGACCAGCGGATCCGCAAGGAGGGCCTCGACGTGCAGCTCATCGCCGCCGCCCAGCAGCCCGCGCACCCGGCGTCCCAGCCGGGGCCTCGCTGAGCCCGTGCCCGGACTGCTGGTGCTCGTCGGCACCTCCCTCCGACCCGACCCAGGGCCTGCCCGGTCCTGGGTGGAGCGGGAGCTGGGCCGGTCGCCGTACCGCCAGAGCCTCGTGCAGCGGTTCCTGTCCTGGCTCGGCGACCAGTGGCAGCAGCTGCAGGCCTCGGCTCTCGGCGCCTCACCTCTGTCCACCGCAGCGGCCGCCCTGGTGCTCGTGGTGCTGGTGGTGCTGCTCGTGCTGGTGGCGAGCCGGGTCCGGCGCGAGCCCCTGCGCGCGTCGGGTCGTCACCCGGTCCTGGGCCCCGGCCCGGTCTCGGCCCAGGAGCACCGGGCCGCGGCCGACGTCGCACTGGCCGCAGGCGACCCGGGGTCGGCCCTCGTCGAGGGGTTCCGGGCGGTCGCCGCCCGCGCGGTCGAGCGGGGGGTGCTCGAGGAACGGCCCGGCCGCACCGCGCACGAGCTCGCCGCCGAGCTGGGCCCGGTCTTCCCCGGGTTCGCCGAGGAGCTGGTGGACTGCTCCGCACTGTTCGACCGGGTCTTCTACGGCGAGCGGTCCGAGCCCGGCCCGGCCGCGGGCGTCACCGCGCAGGACGCCCGTCGGGTGCTGGACCTCGACGACGGGATCCGGGCGGCCCGTCCCGGCCTGGTCTCCGCGACTGTCCAGACGACGGCCCGCTCGTGACCTCCGACCTGTCCGGCGCCTCGCCCGGCCCCGGCTCCAGTCCGGCCTCGTGGGTGCGCCGGCGACGCGGCGTGCTGACGATCGGTGCCCTGGTGGTGCTCACGATCACGGCGCTGACCGTGTTGACCGTCGCCCCCGCAGGTCGGACCGCCGCCCTGGACCCCCAGAACCCGTCGCCGGACGGCGCCCAGGTCGTCGCGCGGGTGCTGGCGGAGCACGGCGTGCAGGTGTCCGTCGTACGACGGGCGGCGCGGCTCGAGCGCACGCCGGTCGACGGGGACACCACGGTGGTGGTGACGGGATCCGGGAGCCTCGGCCGCTCCACCGCGCGGCAGCTGGAGGAGCACACGGCCGGAGCCGGAGCACTGGTGCTCCCCGGTCCGGGAGCCACGCTGGCCCGGGCTCTGGATCTGCCGGTCGTCGCCGACGAGGACAGCCCCGGCGGCCGCACGTCCGCACGCTGCGCGGACCCGCTGCTGTCCGGGCTGGTCCTGCGGGTCCCGCCCTCGCCGGCCTACCGTGCGCGCGGCGGCACCGTCGTGTCCTGCTTCACCGGTCCCGGGGCGCGCCCGCCCGCCTGGATCTCCCGGGTGGACGGGGCCGGCCCCTCGACGTACGTCGTGGGCGCGGTCGCCCTGTTCACGAACCGGTGGGTGGACGAGTCCGACAACGCGGCCGTCGCGCTGCGGCTGCTCGGCCAGCACGACCGGCTGGTGTGGTACGTGCCGGACCTGCGGGACGTGACCGCCGGGGACACCGGCTCGCTGGCGGCGCAGCTGCCGGGCGGGCTGCTGCCCGCCCTGTGGCTGCTGGCAGCGAGCGTGGTCGCCACCATGCTGTGGCGGGGTCGCCGGCTGGGCCCGCTCGTCGTCGAGCCGCTGCCGGTCGTCGTCAAGGCGGTGGAGTCGACCCAGGGCCGCGGCCGGCTCTACCGCCGGGTACGCGACCGCGAGCACGCAGCGGCGATCCTTCGTGCCGCGGCGCGGCGTCGGCTCGCGGACCGCCTGCGGCTGCCGCCGGGCACCGATCCCGAGCGGCTGGTGGCCGCCGTCACCGAGGCGGCCGGTGCCGACCAGCAGGTCGTGCGGACCGTGCTCGTCGCCGGCCCGGTCACCGACGACCGAGCCCTGATCCGACTGGCGGCCGACCTGGCCGCCCTCGAGCGAGAGGTCCACCCATGACGAACCCAGCAGCCGGGCCGGCCACTGCCCTGGTCACTCCGGAGGCCGCCCGCGAGGCGCTGGACGCTGTCCGCGCCGAGGTCGCCAAGGCGGTCGTCGGTCAGGACGCCGCCGTCTCGGGCCTGCTGGTCGCCCTGGTGACCGGCGGTCACGTCCTGATGGAGGGCGTGCCGGGGGTGGCCAAGACGCTGCTCGTGAGGTCGCTCGCGGCGGCGCTCGCCGTGGACACCACCCGGGTGCAGTTCACCCCCGACCTGATGCCCGGTGACATCACCGGCTCGCTGGTCATCGGAGGAGAGAAGGGCCGGACCGGCGAGCTGTCGTTCCGGGAGGGCCCGATCTTCACCAACCTGCTCCTCGCCGACGAGATCAACCGCACGCCCCCCAAGACGCAGTCGGCGCTGCTGGAGGCGATGGAGGAGGGCCAGGTGTCCGCGGACGGCGTGACCCGGCCACTGCCGCGCCCCTTCCTGGTGGCGGCGACGCAGAACCCGGTGGAGTACGAGGGCACCTACCCGCTCCCCGAGGCGCAGCTCGACCGCTTCCTGCTCAAGGTGGTGCTCCCGGTGCCCGAGCGCGAGGCGGAGCTCACGATCCTGCGCAGGCACGCCGACGGGTTCGACCCGCGCGACCTCGCCGCGGCCGGGGTCAGCGCGGTGGCCGGTCCCGAGCACGTGCAGGCGGCCGCGGCCGCCTGCCGCAGTGTGTCGGTGTCTGCCGAGGTGGCGGGCTACATCGTGGACATCGCCCGCGCGACCCGGGTCTCGCCGTCGCTGAGCCTCGGGGTGAGCCCGCGTGGAGCCACGGCCCTGCTGCGCACCAGCCGCGCGTGGGCGTGGCTGCAGGGCCGGACCTTCGTGACCCCCGACGATGTCAAGGCGCTCGCCGCCGCCACCCTGGCCCACCGGCTCGGGCTGCGCCCGGAGGCAGAGCTCGAGGGGGTCGCGGTGGCCCAGGTGCTGGCCGGTGCGCTCGACTCGGTGGCCGTGCCCCGATGACCCTCACCGGCCGCGTGCCGCTGGTGCTGCTCGTCGGCGTGGCCGCCCTGGTCGCCCGTCCCGCATCGAGCACCGCCCTGTGGTGGGTGCTCGCTGTCGTCCTTCTGGTCGGCCTCGACGTGCTGCTGGCGGCGAGCCCCTCGGCGCTGGAGCTGACCCGCAGGCCGGTCGACCAGCTGCGCCAGGGGGCGACCACGACGACGACGCTGGTGCTGACCAACCGGGGCACCCGCAGGATGCACGGTCTGCTGCGCGACGCCTGGCAGCCCTCGGCAGGGGCGCGGGACAACCGCCACGTCCTGGACCTGGTCGGCGGGCAGCAGACCCTCGTCCGCACGCCACTGACCCCGGTCAGACGCGGGGACCTGCACAGCGACCGGGTCACGGTGCGCTGCACAGGGCCGCTCGGGCTGGCGGGCCGGCAGCGGTCCCGCCCGGTGGCCGGTCGGGTGCGCGTCCTGCCGCCGTTCCACTCCCGCAAGCACCTGCCCAGCCGGCTCGCGAGGCTGCGGGAGCTGGACGGCCGCGCGGCGGTCCGGGTCCGGGGGCAGGGGACGGAGTTCGACTCGCTGCGGGAGTACGTGCGGGGCGACGACGTGCGCAGCGTCGACTGGCGGGCCACCGCCCGCAGCAGCACCACGGTGGTCCGCACCTGGCAGCCGGAGCGCCAGCGGCGGGTGCTGCTGGTCCTGGACACCTCGCGTACGTCGGCCGGCCGGGTGGACGACGTACCCCGTCTCGACTCGGCCATGGACGCGGCCCTGCTGCTGGCCGCGCTGGCCTCCCGCGCGGGTGACACGGTCGACTTCCTCGCCGGCGACCGGCAGGTGCGCGCCCGGGTCCGCGGCGGCAGTCGCGCCGACGTCCTCCCCCACCTGGTCGAGGCGATGGCCGACCTGCAACCGGTGCTGGCCGAGGCCGACTGGTCGCGGCTGAGCTCGGCGGTCCTGGGGCTCGGACGGCAGTCCTCCCTGGTGGTGCTGCTCAGCGCCCTCGACCCGGCAGCGCTCGAGCACGGGCTGCTGCCGGCCCTCCCGGCACTCGTGCACCGGCACCGGGTCGTGCTCGCGTCCGTGCGGGACCCTGAGCTCGACCGGATGGCGGCCGGGCGCGGCGGCGTCGCCGAGGCCTACGACGCGGCCGCCGCCGAGCAGGTGCTGGCCGATCGGGCGCGGATGACCGAGGTGGTCGGGGTCCTCGGCGTGGACGTCGTGGACGCGTCCGCCGACCACCTGCCAGTGGCGCTGACCGACCACTACCTGATGCTCAAGGGTCGTGGCCTGCTCTAGGTCAGGCCGCTGTGGCCACCTGGTCCTCGAGCGTGTCCGCGGAGGCGTCGCCGGTGTGACCGGCCCGGAACGCCCGGCGGCCCACCACGAGGACGTAGGCGAAGAAGGCGGCCTCCGCAGCGACCCCGATGCCGATGCGTGCCCAGGTGGGCAGTCCGGACGGGGTCACGAACGCCTCGATGACGCCACTGACGAACAGCACCGCCACCAGTCCGAGCGCGACGGCGGCTGCGCTTCGGCCCTCGTGGGCCAGGGACTGCAGACGGGTGGCCGGACCGGGCTCCACCCACGACCAGAACAGCCGCAGGCCGACTCCGGCAGCGACGAAGACCGCGGTCAGCTCGAGCAGCCCGTGCGGCAGGATGAGCCCGAAGAACAGCGAGCCGCGGCCGTGGGAGATCATCAGCGCGCCGATGACGGCGACGTTGGCGATGTTCTGGAACAGCAGGTAGACCACCGGCAGACCGAGCACCCCGAGCGCGATGCACAGTGCCGCGACCCAGGCGTTGTTGGTCCACACCTGGGCGGCGAAGTGCGAGGCGGCGTACTCGCTGTAGTAGCGCTCGAAGTCCACGTCGACCAGCCGGTCGGCCTCGGCAGGGGACAGCAGCGACGACTGGACGCCGGGGTGCGAGAGCAGCCAGGTCATCATCACGGCCGCAACCGCGACGTTGGCGGCCATCGTCGCGAGCCACCATCGGCGGGTCCGGTAGAGAGCGGCCGGGAAGGTCGCGGCGAAGAACGTCGCCGCGTCGTGCCAGGAGGTGGTGCGGCTGCCCGTCGTACGCGTCCGGGCCCGGGCCAGCACGGTCGAGAGGTAGGACACCAGAGCGGCGTCCGGAGCAGAGGAGCGTACGACGGACAGGTGCGTGGCCACCTCCTGGTAGCCGTCGACGAGCTCGTCGGCCTCGACCCCGCTGAGCCGGCGCCGTCGGCTGAGCTGCTCCAGGCGCTCCCAGCGCCCGGCGTGCGCAGCCACGAAGGCGTCGATGTCCACGGGTCCAGGGTAGGCGCGTCCGCAGGCGCTCAGACGTCGTCGAGCGGGCGCAGGTGCCGTTCGGCGATGTCGCGGGCCTTCGCCACCCGGCGCACGTACTGCTCCTCGCTCAGGAAGTCCGTCGTCATCCAGGTCTCCACGACGGCGAGGGCGAGCGCCGAGCCGATGATCTTGCCGCCGATGCACAGCACGTTGCTGTCGGTGTGCGACCTGGCCAGGCCCGCACAGAACGGGTCCTGGCACACGACCGCGTCCACCCCTCGCACCCGGTTGGCGATCATCGCGCTGCCGTAGCCGACGCCGTCGACCATGATGGCCCGGTCCACCTCCCCGCGACCGACCGCCAGCGCGGCGGGGTAGGCGAAGTCGACGAGGTCGCAGGCAGCCTCGTCGTGGGTGCCGAAGTCCGTGGTCTCGTGCCCCCTGCCGGCGAGCAGGGCTGCGATCTCCTGCTTGAGCGAGAACCCGGCGTGGTCACTGGCCAGTGCGAGTCTCATCGGAGGGGCTCCTTCGCTCGGGCGGATGGGTAGCCTAACGCTCTGATGCCGGACCGGGAGGAACTGCGCGGCAGCGACGACCTCGTCACCGGCGAGGCGGTCGTCCTCGACCTGCCCGCGGCCACCGTGGGAGTGCGGGTCGCCTCCGGACTCATCGACGTGCTGCTCGAGGTCCTGGTGCTGGTGCTGCTCCTGGTGGTCGCCCTGGTCGCCGTGTCGTCCTCCGACGACGCCCTGCGGGGAGTCGCCGGCGTGGTGGCCACGGTGGGCGTGCTCGTCGCGCTGCCCACCGCCGTGGAGACGCTGACCCGCGGCCGGTCCCTGGGCAAGCTGGCCCTGGGACTGCGGACGGTCCGGGACGACGCGGGGCCCATCTCGTTCCGCCACGCGTTCATCCGGTCGTTGGTGGGGGTGGTGGAGATCTGGGCGCTGAGCGGCGTGCCGGCCCTGCTGTGCGCCCTGGTCAGCGCCCGCGGCAAGCGGCTGGGCGACATGGTCGCCGGCACCTACGTGGTGCGCGAGCGGTTCCCGCGTCCGCGCGTGCGTCCGGCCACGATGCCGCCGCAGCTGGCCTCCTGGGCGGCCCGCGCGGACGTCGCGCCGCTGCCGGACGGCCTGGCGCTTGCCGCTCGGCAGTTCCTGGACCGGGCCGCCTCCCTGAACCCGGCCTCCCGCGCCGAGCTGGGCGCCCAGCTGGCATCCCAGGCCCTCACCCGGGTGGCTCCGGCTCCCCCGCCGGGGCACCATCCGGAGACGGTGCTCGCCGCGGTGCTGGCCGAGCGCCGGCGCCGGGACGAGCTCCGGCTGAGCCGTGAGGAGCAGCTGCGCGAGCGGCTGCGGAACAGTCGGCATGGGGCTCGGCGCTAGCCAGATTCCGTCCACAACGACGCCGTGTGGCCGGTCGTGCACCGGTCGAACGCCTGATCGGAAACTGTCGGCTGTTCGGTCTAGCCTTGGGATATGTCGACGATCGGGACCGAGAGCAGCGGGCACGTGATCGCCCGGTTCTCGGGCCGGATCCATCAGGTGCTCGATGAGCTGGTGCTCGCACCGGCGTGGTCGATGACCGGGGACGAGCAGCGTACGACGCTGGTGGAGCTGGCCCAGGCCGAAGCCCGGATCGCCGAGCTGAGACTGCGAGTGCTCGCAGCCGCGGACCGCAGCGATGCATCGGCGGATCCAGGTGCGTCCTCCATGGCGGCCTGGCTGGCCCACGCGACCCGGCGGCCGCACACGGTGGCCCGGGCCGACCTGAGACTGGCCAACCAGCTGGACGGCGCCTACACCGCCACCCGGGACGGGCTGGCCTCCGGCGCTGTGGACGTGGCACAAGCTCGGGTGATCGTCCGGGCGGTCGAGGCACTTCCCGAGTCGCTCGACGCCCGGCTCCGTGAGCTCGCCCAGAAGCATTTGGTCGTGCTGGCCCGGGAGCACGACGAGTTGGCCTTGAAGGTGCTCGGCCGTCGCGTCCTCGAGGTCATCAACCCCCACGTCGCCGACGTCGAGGAGGGTCGCAAGCTGGCGACAGAGGAGCGGGCGGCCAACCGGAGCACCTACCTGCACCTGCGCGACCACGGCGACGGCACCCACACCGGCCGGTTCAAGCTGCCCTCCTTCCACGCCGCCGCGCTGAGGAAGATGCTGCAGGCGTTCACCGCGCCGCGTCGGGCCGACCGGTCTGCCTCGGAGGACGCGACGCCAAGACAGACAGGCGATGAACCGGCCGATGAGGCGCCGGCGCCGGCGCCGGCCCCCACTCCTCCCGAGCGCCTGGGTCGGGCCTTCTGCCAGCTGCTCGAGCGGGTGCCGGCCGACTGGCTGCCCAAGGCTGGTGGGGTCTCCTCGACGATGGTCGTCCTCACCGACTACGACAAACTGCTGTCCGGTCTCGGAGCCGCCAGGCTGGACACCGGTGAGGCCCGGCCGCAGGACCCGGCTGCACATCGAGCACCAGCGCATCGCGCTGGGCATCGAGCACGGTGGATGCTCCGCCGACGGATGCGACCGGCCTCCCGGCTGGTGTGAAGCGCACCACGACCTCCCCTGGTCGCAAGGAGGCGGAACCAGCGCGGCGAACAGCCGCCTCCTGTGTTCCTTCCACCATCACACGGCCCACCACGACGACTACGAGACGCAACGGCTCCCCAGCGGCAAGGTCCGCTTCCACCGCAGGATCTAGGCGGCGGGCTCAGGCCGTCGTCGGTAGGCCAGGTCCGTCACCGGGCGACCTGCCTCCAGCCCTCGACGCTCGAAGCGGGTCATCGGGCGCTCCGCCCACCGGTCGACGACCCCACCCTCGAGGAGTCGCTCCGCGTCGAGCACGCGTCTCATCTGGTCGGCGTAGTCGGCCCAGTCCGTGGCGAGCCGCCACCACGCCCCCGGCGCGAGCCTGGTCGCGGCGCGATGCGCCAGCTCGGGCACGACGAGGCGCCGCCGGACATGCCGCTGCTTGGGCCACGGGTCGGGGAAGAAGGTCCACAGCTCGCTGATGCTCTCTGGCCCCAACAGGTGCTCGAGTGACCAGACCGCGTCCACGCTGATCATCCGGATGTTCTCCACGCCGGCCTGCTCCATCCGGTGGAACGTGTCCGCGACCCCGGGCTGCCAGACCTCGATCCCCAGGACGTCGTATGACGGGCGGGCGGCGGCGAGCGCGACGGTGGCCTCACCCACTCCGGAGCCGATCTCGACAGCCAGGGGCGCCTCGCGGCCGAACCACCTCCGGAGGTCGAACCCAGGGTCGTCGACCGCGTCGTCGGGGATCCACCAGCGATCTCGATGGCGAGCCCACGCCTGTTCCTGGCGCGGCCCCATCCTGCTGCCTCGCCGGCTGTAGGACAGCACCTCGCGGATCCGCTTGCCCTCGGGCGTGAATCCGGTGTGCGGTCGCGCCGGTCGGACACCGGTTGCCACGGTCGCTCCTCTTCTCGCGGGTAGGTCTCTGGTCGGCCCACCCTGCCACAGTGGATCCGGGCGTGCAGATGCGCCGACTCGGCGGGGTCCGGGCGTGCGGACGCGCCGGGTGGACGTGCGAAGAGGCCCGGGCCCGCAGGGCGGGACCGGGCCTCTCGGCGGTGCTGCTAGCTCAGCTGCACGCTACTTGGTGATGTTGGTGACCCGACCCGCACCCACGGTGCGGCCGCCCTCGCGGATGGCGAAGCGGAGGCCCTCCTCCATGGCGATCGGCTGGATCAGCTCGACCGACATGTCGGTGTTGTCGCCGGGCATGACCATCTCGGTGCCCTCGGGGAGGGTAACGACGCCGGTCACGTCCGTCGTACGGAAGTAGAACTGCGGGCGGTAGTTGTTGAAGAACGGCGTGTGGCGGCCGCCCTCCTCCTTGCTCAGGATGTAGACCGACGCGTCGAAGTTCGTGTGCGGGGTCGTGGTGCCCGGCTTGATGACGACCATCCCGCGCTCGACGTCCTCGCGCTTGGTGCCACGAAGCAGCAGCCCGACGTTCTCGCCGGCCTGGCCCTCGTCGAGGAGCTTGCGGAACATCTCGACGCCGGTGACCGTGGTGGTCTGCTTGGCGTCGCGGATGCCGATCAGGTCGACGGTCTCGTTGACCTTGACCACGCCACGCTCGATGCGACCGGTGATGACGGTGCCACGACCGGTGATCGTGAAGACGTCCTCGACGGGCATCAGGAACGGCTTGTCGATCTCGCGCTCGGGCTGCGGGATCGACTCGTCGACCGCGTTCATCAGCTCCATGATCGACTCACCCCACTTCTCGTCGCCGTTCAGCGCCGGGAAGGCGGCCACGCGTACGACGGGGAGGTCGTCGCCCGGGAACTCGTACTCGGTGAGCAGCTCACGGACCTCGAGCTCGACGAGCTCGATGAGCTCCTCGTCGTCGACCATGTCGCACTTGTTGAGCGCGACCACGATCGCCGGCACGCCGACCTGACGGGCGAGCAGCACGTGCTCACGCGTCTGGGGCATCGGACCGTCGGTGGCGGCGACCACGAGGATCGCGCCGTCCATCTGGGCCGCACCGGTGATCATGTTCTTGATGTAGTCGGCGTGACCGGGGCAGTCGACGTGCGCGTAGTGCCGCGCCTCCGTCTGGTACTCGACGTGCGCGATCGAGATCGTGATGCCGCGCTGACGCTCCTCGGGAGCCTTGTCGATCTGGTCGAACGCCGAGGCCTGGTTCAGGGTCGGGTACTTGTCGTGCAGCACCTTGGTGATCGCTGCTGTCAACGTCGTCTTGCCGTGGTCGATGTGACCGATCGTGCCGATGTTGACGTGCGGCTTAGTCCGCTCGAACTTCGCCTTAGCCACGGGGGCTCCTCCTCGTTAGTACTTGACTCGTCTGCTGGGGTTTGTCGTGCAAGTCCGACGAACTACTCGCCGCGGACCTTCTTGATGATCTCGTCGGCGACGTTCTGCGGAACCTCGGCGTACGAGTCGAACTCCATCGAGTACGACGCCTGGCCGGAGGTCTTGGACCTCAGGTCGCCAACGTACCCGAACATCTCCGACAGTGGAACCAGAGCCTCGACCACCCGGTCGCCCGAGCGCTCGAACATCGTCTGGACCTGGCCTCGCCTGGAGTTGATGTCCCCGATGACATCGCCGAGGAAGGTCTCCGGAGTGGTCACCTCGACCTTGAACATCGGCTCGAGCAACACCGGCTTGGCCATCCGAGCGGCCTCCTTGAAGGCCTGGCCACCTGCCAGCTTGAACGCCAGCTCGGAGGAGTCGACGTCGTGGTAGGCGCCGTCCTCGAGGGTGAACCGCACGTCGACCATCGGGTAGCCGGCGAGCACGCCGAACTCCATCGCGCCCTGGCCGCCCTGGTCCACCGAGGGGATGTACTCCCGGGGGATGCGACCACCGCTGACGTTGTTCACGAACTCGTAGCCCGCGCCCTGGCCGGTCTCCGGGTCGATGTTCGGCCCGAGGCTGACCACGACCTTGGCGAACTGTCCCGAACCACCGGTCTGCTTCTTGTGCGTGTAGGAGTGGTTCTTGACCTCCTTGCGGATGGTCTCGCGGTAGGCCACCTGCGGCTTGCCGACGGTCGCCTCGACGCGGAACTCGCGCTTCATCCGGTCGACCAGGATCTCCAGGTGCAGCTCGCCCATCCCGGCGATGATCGTCTGGCCGGTCTCCATGTCGGACTTCACCGTGAAGGTGGGGTCCTCGTCGGACAGCCGCTGGATCGCGACGCCGAGCTTCTCCTGGTCGCCCTTGGTCTTGGGCTCGATCGCGACCTCGATGACCGGTGCCGGGAACGACATCGACTCCAGGACGACCGGGTGCTGCGGGTCGGTCAGGGTGTGACCGGTCTTGGTGTCCTTCAGGCCCATGACGGCGACGATCTGGCCGGCGCCGACCGACGCGATCTCCTCACGCTTGTTGGCGTGCATCTGGTAGACCTTGCCGATCCGCTCCTTCTTGCCGTTCACGGAGTTCATCACCGTGGAGCCCGCGACGAGCTTGCCGGAGTAGACCCGGACGTAGATCAGCTTGCCGAGGTGCGGGTCGGTGGCCACCTTGTAGGCCAGCCCGGAGAACGGCTCGTCGTCGCTCGGCTGCCGGACGACGACCTCGTCCTCGTCCTTGACCGAGTGGCCCTTGATGCCGTCGATGTCCAGCGGCGAGGGGAGGTACTTCACGACCGCGTCGAGCAGCGGCTGCACGCCCTTGTTCTTGAAGGCGGTGCCGCACAG
>CAXSHL010000074.1:0-21537 GCA_964237315.1 uncultured Nocardioidaceae bacterium | reverse complement strand
AGGTGCTGGAGATCGGCGAGGGCACCTCCGAGGTGCAGCGGATGCTGATCGCCCGGGGTCTCGGCCTGCCGGTCGAGTAGTCAGACGGCGGACTCCTGGTAGCGCGACAGGTCGCTGTCCACCATCAGGTCGACCAGGCTGTCGAACGACATCGTCGGCACCCAGCCGAGCACCTCGCGGGCCCGGGTGGCGTCGCCGACCAGGTCGGCGACCGCTCCGCCCCGCCGAACCAGGGACTCGTCCTGCCTGACGTGCTCCGTCCAGTCGAGCCCGGCCCGCTCGAAGGCCCGCTGCGCCAGCTCGCGGACGCTGTGCAGCCGGCCGGTGGCGATGACGAAGTCCTGGGCGACGTCCTGCTGGAGGCTCAGCCACGCCGCCTCGACGTAGTCGCCGGCGAACCCCCAGTCCCGGCGTGCGTCCAGGTCCCCCAGGGTGATCTGGTCGGCGAGACCGAGCTTGATCCGGGCGGCGGCGCTGGTGATCTTGCGCGTCACGAACCGCTCCGGACGTCGGGGTGACTCGTGGTTGAAGAAGATGCCGGACGAGGCGTGCAGGCCGTACCTGTCCCGGAAGCCGTGCAGCAGGTGGTTCCCGAACGCCTTCGCGGCGCCGTACGGCTCGAGGGGGCGGAACGGCGTGTCCTCGTCCTGCGGGCTCTCGTCCGGTCGTCCGAACACCCACGAGGACGAAGCCTGGAAGAAGCGGGCGCCGGGGGTGCGGACGCGGACCTCGTCGAGGAGGCGCGCCAGGGCGACCGTGCTCAGCTCGGCGGTCCGGGCGGGATCGGTCCACGCGTCCGGGCCGAACGAGACCGAGGCGAAGTTGTAGATCTCGTCCGGGCCGAACGTGTGGAGAAGGTCCGCGAGCCGCGGCGTGTCGACGAGGTCCGCCCGGGCGACGCGGATGCGGTCCAGGACCGCGGCGAGGTTCGGCAGCTCGGGGTCGCTCGAGGGTCGTGTCACCCCGAGGACGTCGTAGCCCTTGCCGACCAGGAGCTCGGCGAGGTACGACCCGTCCTGTCCGGCGCAGCCGATGACCATGGCCCGGCGGGCGACGTCAGCGGTCATCGGGCTCGGCCGGCCGGCTCCTTGGCCAGCTGCAGGTAGACGACGCCGTGGTCATGCCCGGCCAGCACAGCGGGGTCCTCGGAGACCATGAAGTTGGAGGGGCACCTCCACCGCAGCAGAGGACCGTAGACGTAGGACCACGGAGCACGGGCGTAGAAGCGCTGCTCGATGGCCGCGTCGACCTGGACGGCGTACTCGCGCAGCAGCTCGGTCCAGGCGTCATGGGAGAGGAGCTCGTCCAGCTCTCCGGTGGAGTAGTCGCGCTTGAAGAACACCCGGTCACCCTGCCCGGTGCTCGCCTCGCCGTAGACGCGATGGTCGACGTGCACGTCCTTGGGCGTCTGTGCCACGTCGGTCGTCAGGTGCAGCGTCCCGCCCGGCTTGAGCACCCGCCACATCTCGGAGAGGGCGCGCGCGTCCTGGCCCGCGCCGATGTGCTCGAGCACCGAGATGCACACGACCGAGTCGAAGGTGTCGTCGGCATACCCCAGCTTCGTCGCGTCCTGGATCTCGAGCGTCAGGTCGGGATCCACCCTTCTCCAGCCGGCGATCTCACGGCTGAACAGATCGGTGCCGACCCACCTGCCCCGGCCCTCCCGCTCCATCAGCGAGGTGAACAGCTTGGGGCTGGACACGTCGAGGCAGTAGCCACTGAACGGCTGGTCGGCCAGCCGGCCCAGCTCGTAGTAGCGCCACGGGTCCAGCGGCACGAGCAGGCGGACCCACCCGGTGCGACCGGCTCGCCACCCCGACCGGAGGTCGCGCACCAGCCAGCGCACGCCGAGCCGGTAGCTGTGCCTCCACAGTCGTCTCCAGCCGTCCCGCAGCTGGACCGCCTGGGTCACGTGGAGCGCGCGCCTTCGATCAGGCGCACCTGGGGGAACGGGATGATGAACGCGCCACCCCGCTCGAAGAACTCCTTCTCGCGCTCTATCATCTCGTCGAGGAAGTGCCAGGGGAGCACGAGGTAGTAGTCGGGCCTACGCGCCCGGGAGTCCTCCTCCGACACGATCGGGATGTGGGTGCCGATGGTCTCCGAGTGCCACTTGTCCGGGTTGCGGTCGGCCGCGAGCTCCACGAGCGAGCTGTCGATGCCGCAGTACTGCAAGGTGGTGTTGCCCTTGGTCGAGGCGCCGTAGATGTGCACGGTCCGGCCCTGGCGCTTCAGGTCCCCGAGCAGCTCGAGGAGGTCCTCGCGGATCTTCTCCGACTGGCGCTGGAACTCGTCGTACGGCGTCGCGGTGCCCAGCCCCAGCTCACGTTCCCGGGCGCGCATCTTCTCCAGACGCGCGACCTGTTCGGCGGCGACGGCGTGCCGGCCTGCGTGGCCCATGAAGAGCCGGATGCTCCCGCCGTTCACGTCGTTCAGCTCGACGTGCACGATCTCGAACCCCGCGGTCGTCAGCACGCGCTCGATGACGGCCAGGGAGTAGTACTCCAGGTGCTCGTGACAGATCGTGTCGAAGCTGTTCATCTCGAGCATCGTGGGCATGTAGGAGAACTCGGTCACCCACACCCCGTCGTCCGCGAGGCAGGCGGCGATGTCGCGGCTGAACGCGATCGGCGACTCGAGGTCGTAGAACATCGCGATGCTGGTGATGATCTTGGCGCGCCGGTCGCCTGCGACACTCGCGAACGAGTCCTTGGTGAACAGGTCGTTCACGACCGTGTAGCCCTTCTCGACGGCGTAGCGGGTGACGTCCGAGGGGTCGATGCCGAGATACTCGACGCCCGTCGTCGAACCGTCCGCGTCCTGGTAGCCGTCGAGCAGGGTGCCGTCGTTGCACCCGATGTCGAGGACGAGGTCGCCGTCGTGCAGCCCGCCCACCAGCGCTGCCGCACGCGCCGCGATCTGGTGCAGGTTGTCCGTCATCGTGCGGTTGATCCCGCTGCGGTACCAGTAGGAGTCGTAGAGCAGAGAGCTGTCGACCGAGTGGCGGAGCTGCAGGAGCCCGCAGGCGTCGGCCTGCGAGGACGGGCTGCAGCGAACCAGCTCCAACGGGTACTGCGGCGGCTGGCCGGAGCCTCGTGGCGGAAAGACGCCGGCGATGGCCTGCTCGCCGAAGTCCATCACCGACTCCAGGGGTGAGGAACCGCAGACGCGGCACGCGGTTCGCTCTGTGACACCTCGGATGTCAGAGGTCATGGGGTGGGCTCGTCTCCTGTCGCCGCTTGAGGCGTGGGCGTCGATCGCTTTCATCCTGCCTCATGTCCACCCCGTTCTCGGTGGCGCGAATCGCCGGTGCGGACGATTCGGGTGACGCGGAACGGCGGCCGGCGGCCCGTTGCCGGTGCTCGGCCAGGGAGTGGTGGTCCCGCTGGTAGTCCAGCGCCCGGAAGTCCCGATAGGCCTGCACCGCCTGGACGTACGACGCCGGTCGGCGTCTGGCCCCGTCGCCGCCGAGCATCAACGAGCACAGCGCGAGCCGGCGCTCACCGAGTGCCTGCAGGCGCGCGGCTCCCGACATCCCGCTCGCGGCCCACCACCTCCACACGCGCAGCTGGTTGTAGGTGTACTGCCAGCGCATCTGCCACAGGTGCTCGTGACCCCCGCGCCGGGTCATGCTGCTCGTCGAGTCGACGAGCGTCACCAGCCGCTCGCCGAGCAGCTCGACGCCGTCCCCGGCGGCGGCCAGCTCGGAGAGGAAGCCGACGTCGTTGCCATAGGGATAACGGTTGTAGTCGAGGTCGCGCGGGTTCTCGAACTGGATGTGCCGGTCGAACACGTCTCGCGCGGCCTCCGTCCCGTAGACCGCACAGATCTGCGTCAACGGGAAGCGGCGGGTGAAGATCCCCTCGGAGTACTCGGCCGCGGTGACGACCCCGCGGTCGACGGCGTAGTACGGGGTCAGGGTCCCGTCCCGCTCGACCTGCCCGGAGCACGCGACGATCCTGCGGCCAGCCTGTGCCGCCCGGGCAGCGCCGGCCATCATCTTCGCGCTGTAGTCGGCGGCCAGCACGTCGTCCGCCCACACGAACGCACACCAGTCGCCGTCGATGCGGTGCAGCGGGACCCGCCAGGCCTTGACAGGTCCGGAGTTCTCGTCGGAGGTGAGGAACTGCGTGTCGATCGCGGGGTCGGCGCCTTCCAGGAGCCCGCGCACGATGTCGCGCGTGCCGTCCTTGCTGGCCTCGTCGTACACCACGACCTCCAGCGGACGGTGTCGCTGCTCGAGAACCGAGCCCAGCGTGCGGCGTACCGTCTCGGCGCTGTTGAAGGTCGGAACCATGAGGGAGAGCTTCACGCGCAAGATGCTAGGTGAAGATCACCGGCGACGCGGCTGACTCGCCAAGGAGCAGAGGTTGACGGTCATCCCGACCAACGGCCCCACGTTGAGGGCCAGGGCGGAGCGAGCGGTCACCGACAGGTCGAGCGACAGGAGCGCCACCACCACCAGGGCGGAGACCAGCCACCCCGCCGCGAACAGCCGATGCCGCCCCTGTGCCATCAGCGCCGCCCCGGTCAGGGTCTGGGCGGCGATCAGGCCGGCCGCCAGCACGAGCAGCGCCAACGGGCCCGGCTGGATGCGGAACTGGCCGCCGTAGAGGAGCCTGAGCAGCAGAGGTCCCAGGACGTAGGCGCCGAGCATCCCGACCAGCGTCACCCCGACGACCAGACCGAGCAGGCGCCCGAGGATGGACCAGACCCTGTCCCGGTTCAGCACGAGACGGGTGAGCAGCAAGGCCTGGAAGGCACTGAGGGGGAGGAGCAGGGGACCACGCGTGGCGACCACTGCCGCCAGCAGCACGCCGGCCTCCGGCCCGAGAGGGCCGTTCGAGGTCAGCCTCAGCAGGACCGGGAACCCCGAGATGAGGACCGCGCTGCAGCCGGTGGCCACCATGGCGTGCGTGGCACCGCCGGCCAGGGTGCCGAGAGACCCGGGGACCCTTGCCGTCACGGCGTTGCGGAAGCCGCTGCGCACCAACAGCAGCACCCAGGCCAGTGCTGCCGCGTTCAGCGCCCAGGACTGTCCGGCCAGCCCGATGCCGAGCAGCATGACCGGGAGCACGAGCACCAGCCTCAGAGCGGCATCGGTGGCGATCGACAGCGCGTAGTCGCTCCACAGCTCCCGACCCGCCAGGGTGCCGTTCACCACGGCGTAGACGGAGTAGCCGACGCAGCCGAGCGCCATCGCCACGCTCATCGACAGCCAGTGCACGCCGAACAGTCGCTCACCCCACACCGGTGAGGTGAGCAGCCATGCCAACGCGCCGACCAGTCCCACCCGGAGGCCGAGATCCACCACCCGGGACCCGCCGGCGTGAGGCTGCTCCTGGTCGCGCTGCTGGGAGGCGACGGCGCGCGCGACCTCCTGCTGGAGCCCGAGCAGCACGCCGATCTCGAGCATCACCAGGCCCCACACGACCATCAGGGCGGCATAGGACTCGGGCCCGAGGACCCGGCCGACCGCGACCTGCAACAGCCAGGTCAGGCCGGTGGCGCCGATCGACGCCACCGCGAGCCCTCCACCGGGACCTCGCAGCGAGCTCGTGGCGGTGCGTGCGGAGGGGACGAGACGCCTCATCCCGGCGCCGTTCCCGTGCCCGGGCGCCGGCGTCGGGTCGGGCTGGGGCTCGTTCAGGACGTCCGCAGTGCCCGCGTCGCGGACCGGAACCGGTCCAGGGCATCGGGGCCCTTCACGCACACGGCGTTCCAGAACACCGCCGTGCTGTCTCCCCGACGCGTCGACAGGTCATCGACCGAGCGCGGCACGACGCCCCCGTCGTCGAGGATCTCGAACAGCTCGAAGCCCAGCTCTGCCAACGCCCTGGTGTAGTCCCCGAGTCCTCCCCAGTCGACGAGGTGAGCGGGACTGAGCTCGGTGAACAAGATGAGCGACTCGTTCGCCGCCAGCGTCGCCCTGGCACCGGCGAGAGCAGCGGGCTCTGCACCCTGCACGTCCATCTTGACCACGTCGACGCGGGGCTGACCGGCGAGGTGGTCGTCGACGGTGACCGTCCTCACCCGCTCGGTGCGTCGCCCGGACGTCTGCTCGGCGAGCAGCGAGTTGTCCCCGGTGTTGTCGACGGAGAGCGTGAGCTCCGCGTCCCCTGCTGCTGCGGACACCGCCGCCCGCACGGCCGTCACGTTGGTGTAGCCGTTCAGGGCGATGTTCTGCTCGAGCAGCGCGAAGGTGGTGGCGGACGGCTCGAAGGAGTGGACGTGACCCTGCGGGCCCACGGCACGCGCCGCCTGCAGCGTGTAGACACCCACATGAGCGCCGATGTCGAGCACGACGTCGCCGGGTCGCAGGCAGCTCACGAACAGAGTCTGCTCGACGGCCTCGTAGCGGCCGTTGACCGACAGGAGCAGGCTGTCCATCTCGTCCAGCCGGATCCGGTGCCCGTCGACCAGCACCTCGGCCGGTCTGATCCGCGGCATCAGCCACCGGTAGAACGAGTGCGCTCCCGGGACCCTCCAGATGAGGCGGGCCGCCCTGGTGCCGTAGAGCAGGGGGAAGACCTTGGAGAACACCGAGAAGACAAGCGAACGCATGGCCATCATGATGACAGACTCGCCCTCCCCGACGAGGGAGCTCGGCGACCTCGCGTGGTTATCATCGACCGTCGCAACGCCCAGAGGGAGACAGATGAGCAAGCGTGCCCTGATCACCGGCATCACCGGGCAGGACGGGTCCTACCTGGCCGAGCTTCTCCTGGGCAAGGGCTACGAAGTGCACGGCCTGATCCGCCGGGCGTCGACCTTCAACACCTCACGCATCGACCACCTCTACCGGGACCCGCACGACCCCGAGGCCCGCCTGTTCCTGCACTACGGCGACCTGTCCGACGGCGCGCGTCTGGTCACCCTGCTGCACCAGATCGACCCTGCGGAGGTCTACAACCTCGGCGCGCAGTCCCACGTGCGGGTCAGCTTCGACGAGCCGGAGCACACCGGTGACACCACTGGCATCGGAGCCATGCGCCTCCTCGAGGCCGTCCGCCTGGCCGGCGTGAACTGCCGCTACTACCAGGCCTCGAGCTCGGAGATGTTCGGTGCCTCACCTCCGCCGCAGCACGAGGGCACACCGTTCTACCCACGCTCGCCGTACGGCGCGGCCAAGGTCTACGCCTACTGGGTGACCCGCAACTACCGCGAGGGCTACGGGATGTTCGCGGTCAACGGCATCTTGTTCAACCACGAGTCGCCACGACGCGGTGAGACGTTCGTGACCCGCAAGGTCACGCGTGCGGTCGCCCGGATCCAGGCCGGCCTGGCCGACTCCGTCTACCTGGGGAACCTGGACTCGATCCGGGACTGGGGATACGCACCGGAGTACGTCGAGGGCATGTGGCGGATGCTGCAGGTGGACAAGCCGGACGACTTCGTGCTGGCCACCGGCGGCAACTTCACGGTCCGGGACTTCGTGAGAACCGCGTTCGAGCACGCCGGTCTGGACTGGACCGAGCACGTGCGCTTCGACGAGCGCTATCTCCGCCCGACCGAGGTCGAGGCCCTGGTGGGGGACGCCGGCAAGGCGGAGCGGGACCTCGGCTGGAAGGCGCAGGTCGACACCGAGCAGCTGGCGCGGATCATGGTGGACGCCGACATCGAGGCGCTCAAGCACGAGGGCGGGGCCTGGGTCGACCAGCCGGAGCTCGAGGGCTGGCCGACACCTGACCGGCAGCGATGAGCGGCCCCTTCGAAGCCGGTCCGCTCGACCGTGAGGCGCGGGTCTACGTCGCCGGGCACCGCGGCCTGGTCGGATCGGCGATCTGGGCCCATCTGGAGTCCCAAGGCTTCGTCGACCTGGTCGGGCGCCGCTCCAATGAGCTGGACCTGCGGGACCGGGCGGCCGTCTTCGGCTTCTTCGAGGAGGTCCGGCCCCAGCACGTGGTCCTGGCTGCTGCCCGAGTCGGCGGCATCATGGCGAACGACACATATCCGGCCGACTTCCTCAGCGACAACCTCCGCATCCAGGTGAACGTGATGGACGCCGCGCAGGCGACCGGTGTCGAGCGGCTGCTGTTCCTCGGGTCGTCGTGCATCTACCCCCGGCTCGCGCCCCAGCCGATCAGGGAGGAGTCCCTGCTGACCGGCCACCTGGAGCCGACGAACGACGCGTACGCGATCGCGAAGATCGCCGGCATCCTCCAGGTCCAGGCGATGCGCCGCCAGCATGGAAGGGCCTGGATCTCTGCCATGCCGACGAACCTCTACGGCCCCGGGGACAACTTCTCACCGGAGCGCTCTCACGTGCTCCCCGCCCTCATCCGCCGCTACGACGAGGCCGCTCGGAGCGGAGCCCGCGAGGTGGTCAACTGGGGGACGGGGGCGCCGCGCCGCGAGCTGCTCCATGTGGACGACATGGCCGCTGCGTGCCTGCACCTGCTCGAGCACTACGACGGTCCCGACCAGGTCAACGTGGGCACCGGCCGGGATGCCACGATCGAGGAGATCGCGGCCATGGTGGCCGACGTGGTCGGCTTCCAGGGGGCCACCCGCTGGGACCGGTCGAAGCCGGACGGGACACCGCAGAAGCTCCTGGACGTGAGCAGGCTCAGGGACGCCGGGTGGTCGGCCCGCATCGACCTGCGGGAGGGCATCGAGTCCACCGTGGCGTGGTACCGCGCGAACGTGCGGGACAGCGAGACCGCTCAGCCGGTCGCCGGCTGAGCGGAGCCCCTGGCGCAGCAGGGAAGAGGCCCCGGGCGAGGCCCGGAATGAGCCGGGGAATAACGATAGCGCCGGATACGCTCACTCCTCGTGGGCCACCGGACAACGCGAGTGCTCGGTGAGGCTGCGAAGTTCCTCACCGTCGGTGGCGTGGCGACCCTCGTCTCGTTCGTCATCTTCAACGGCCTCGTCCACGGCTACCTCGGTGGTCCGGGCCCGATGCACGACGACCCGCTCGTGGCGTTCGTCGTCGCCAACTCGGTCGGGATGCTGGTCAGCTACCGGGGCAGCCGCTCGTGGGCGTTCAGGAACCGTGAAGCGGTCGGCATCGCCGGTGGCCGGGTGATGTTCTTCGTCATCAACATCGTCTCGATGGTCATCCCGCTGGGCTGCCTGTCGTTCAGCCGCTACGTCCTCGGGCTCTCCGACCCGGTCGCGGACAACATCTCGGCCAACGTCGTGGGCCTCGGTCTCGGCACGCTCGCGCGCTTCTGGGCGCTCCGCCGGTTCATCTTCTTGAGCCCGGCCCGGCTCCAGATGCGGGAGCTCGCGCGGGATTCGCGCTGACACCGGCGCCGCGCCGCGCCTGCCATCGTCCGGTCGGCGTCCTAGGCTGAGCCCCACACTGCCGGGCGCCGTCCGGAGACGAACGCAGGAGGAGCCATGCCGCAACCGCCTTCGGTCCTGGCGGTCGTGCCCACGCTGGGTGAACGCACGACGACCCTCGCTCAGTCGCTGGCCAGTGTCACGGCGCAGCAGGGGGTCTCCGTGCACCTGGTGGTCGTCGTTCCGGACGCTGCGACGGAGGCTCGAGCCATCGCGGAGCGATTCGGTGCGACCGTGGTGCCCGACCCGAGGCGGGGACTGTCGGCGGCCGTGAACGCCGGCATCGCGGCCCGAGCGGCCGAGGAGTTCTACGCCTGGCTCGGCGACGACGACCTGCTGGCGCCGGACGGGCTCGCCACCCTGAGCCGCATGCTGAGGACGCAGCCCGAGGCCGTGGTGGCCTACGGTGCGTGCACCTACATCGACGAGGCCGACCGCACGGTGACGGTGAGCCGGGCCGGCGGACTGGCCAGCAGGATCCTGCCCTGGGGCCCGGACCTGGTTCCGCAACCGGCATCGCTCACCCGCATCGACGCCCTCGTGTCCGCTGGGGAGTACGACGAGTCGCTGCGCTTCGCGATGGACCTCGACATGTTCCTGCGGCTGCGCCGTCTGGGGCGCTTCACGGCGACCCGCCAGGAGGTGGCAGCGTTCCGATGGCATGCCGACTCCCTGACGGTGGCCAACCGGGGTCCCTCGCTGGCGGAGTCGGAGGCAGTCAAGCGCCGCTACCTCCCCGATCGGGTCCGACCTCTGTCGCCCCTGTGGGACGTCCCGGTGCGCTGGGCGACCCGACTCGCAGCGTCCCAGGTCAACGCCAAGGCACGACGGGTCGCGACCGCCGCCGGCACAGCTGCCTGACTCGCCGGCGCAGGGTCGGGGGAGACCCGCTCACTCGTCGTCCAGGCTCACCGAGGGCAGGCGCCGGCTGGACTCGACCTCCAGCCGCAGCAGCCCGATCTCCTCGGCGAGGGTGCGGGTGCGCTCCTCCAGCCTGCCCAGCTCGTAGCTCTGGTGGATGCTCACCCCCAGCAGCAGCATGCTCGCGCCGAAGAACAGCAGGTTGGCCGGGACCTCGACGCCCACGAGGGCTGCCGCAGCGAAGAGGGTCGAGGGGAAGACTGCGATCACGATGGTCGCGAACGCCACGACGACCCAGAAGATCGCGTACTTCTCCCGGAGGCGTCGCCGTCGCAACAGCTCGAACAGCAGGGCCAGCGTGAAGACGGAGCCGATCAGGCCCAGGACGTAGGTGGCTTTCACAGGTCGTCCTCGCCGAGGCTCTCGAAGGAAGTCGGCCACTTGCGTATCAGTGCCAGGCCGAGCGCGACCAGGGCCCGGGCCAGGTAGACGGTGGAGCGCAAGGTCGTCTGGCTGGCCTGGCCGGCGGCCCGGGTCCGCATCGTGACCGGCACCTGGGTGACCCGACAGCCCGATCGGATGGCGATGACCAGCGACTCGACCGTGTCGCCGAGGTACTCCGCCGGGTAGTGATCGGCGAACACCCGGATCGCTGTGCGGTTCGCGGCCCGGAAGCCGCTGGTCACGTCCGTCATCCGGGTGCGGGCCAACCTGGTGAGGGTGAGAGCCAGCAGACGCATCGCCCAGCGGCGAGGTCCGCGGGCGCGGTAGTCGCCCTCTCCCGCGAACCGGGCGCCGACCGCGATGTCCGAGGTCTTCAAGGCGTCCACCAGCGCCTTGAGATAGGCAGGGTCGTGCTGTCCGTCGGCGTCGACCTGGACGGCGACGTCATAGCCGTGGCGCAGCGCGTAGCGGTAGCCGGCCCGCATCGCGCCGCCGACTCCGAGGTTGAAGGGCAGCTGGCAGACCATCGCCCCGGCCCGCCGAGCCGCGGCCGCGGTGTGGTCACCTGAGCCGTCGTCGACCACCAGGACGTCGATCGACGGGTAGGTCTGGGTCAGCTCGTCGATGGTTCGTCCCACCGAGGCCTGTTCGTTGTACGCAGGAACGATCACCAGCACGCGTGGCTCAGTGCCGGAGTCCCGAGGCATGGGTCACATGGTAAATCAAATGTAGGGATTTCAGCGGGAAGGCCACGCGTCGGCGCCCGAGGCAGACAAGGTCCTCCCCGGCTCAGCGACGACCGGCCAGCCGCGCGAGCCGTCGCCCCCACCGCCATGATCGACTCCCTCGCATCCGCCTCAGCTGCGTCTCTCGCTTCGCTGCGGCCCTCTGGGCGGCCGCTGTCGCGGCCTGGGCCTCCTCGAGGGCGTGCTGCGTGTCGGACAGCAGCGACTCCAGAGCAGCCACGCGTGCGTCACGAGGATCGTGGTCGATCGTGGACGAGTTCGTCAGGATGGGGAGCTCGCGGGGCCACTTGGCCGCGAGGACCGACTCGGCGTGGTGGTAGGCGTCGTCGAGCGCGGTGAAGAGCGAGTTGTGGTGGCACGGCACGTCCAGCACGGCCGCCCGGAGGCCGGCCGCTCGCGCCTGGAGGACGAAGTCCGTGCCGTACAGGTGCCAGCCGAGGGCGGGATCGAAGCGGATCGGGACGTCGCGCGGGACCACCATCAGCAGCTCGTCGAGTCCGTCGACGTCCACCGGCAGCTCGTGGGGTGTGCGCAGCAGGTAGTCCCTGTCGATGGCATGGCCGACGTGGGTCCGCCCCCCCTCCCGGTAGCGAACGCCGAAGGGCCCGGCGATCGCGGGCGTCCCGGCAGCCGAGGCGGCCCGCCACTGCTGCGCAAGGCGCGAGGGCCACCACGAGGGCACGTAGATGTCCTGCTGGACGAGGACGACGAGGTCGTGGCGGGCCTCGGCCATCCCTCGGTTGAGACCCTGCGCGGCGCTGTCCATGCCCCGGTAGAGCAGGAGCTCGTGGGGAGAACCCGGCCCGAAGACCGGTGACGCGGCGAGGTTGTGGCGCAGCTGGCGGTCGTCGTTGACGCACGCGACGAACGACAGTGGGGGGACGTCCTCCGGTCCCTCGTCGACACCGGTGATCGGGCGTGCGACATACACGTAGGCCTGGACCGCAAGGTGCTTGGCGGCCCTCTCGGGCGCGACGCGGAGGTGGTCGAGCAGAGGGCGGGCTGAGTCAAGGAGGTCGGCCTCCGGCTCAGCACCCACCAGCGAGGCGATGTCGGGGGAGTAGCCGGCCTCCAGCAGGACCTTGAAGGCGGTCGCATATCCGTACAGGTGCTGCGGGTTCGAGTGAGGACCCCCGTCGAGAGGGCCCCGGGGATCGCCGCGAAGCAGCTGGACCAGGGTCTCCGGACGAGCCGAGTTCGTGACGGCGCACACCAGGGTCCCCGTGGGTCGCAGCCACCGACGCATGGTCCGCAGCACGACGAGCGGGTCCTCGATGCCGTCGAGTGGCGACGTCAGGACGACCCTGTCGACACTGCCGGACGCGAGATCGGGGAGCTCGGGCCAGGTCACCTCGACCGTGTCGCCGCCCGGCTCGCCGACGGCCTCCCGCAGCGCCCCGAGCACGTCCGGCTCGCTGGTGGGGCTCGTCACGTCGCCATCGTAGGGGTCTGCAGACCGACGACCGGTCAGGTGGAGGCCTTCCAGAGGGACGTCCACGCCACGTCGAGCTCGGCCAGCATCTCCCGCAGCGTCGGGAGGCTCAGGCCCACCACGTTGTGGTGGTCGCCCTCGACGCGGGTCACGAACGCGCCCCCGAGGCCGTCGACGGTGAACGCGCCCGCCACGTCGAGGGGCTCACCGGTCGCGACGTACGCCTCGATCTCCTCGTCGCTGATCCTGGCGAAGTGCACGGTCGTCGCGACCGCCCGCTGCACCTCGGTGCCCCAGGTGAGGTCGACGAGGCAGTGGCCGGTGTGCAGCACTCCCGACCGGCCGCGCATCCTCTGCCACCGGCGTACGGCGTCCGCAGCATCGACGGGCCTGCCGAGGATCCGGCCGTCGAAGGCGAGCACCGAGTCGCACCCGAGCACCCAGCCGCCCTGCGGACCGGGTGGCTCCGGGTCGGAGGTCAGCCGGTCCACCACGGCATGAGCCTTCAGAGAGGCGAGCCGGGACACGAAGACCGAGGGGTCGGTGTCGGTGACGACCGACTCGTCGACGCCGGAGACCATCACGACGGGGTCCACCCCGGCCGCCCTCAGGGTGGCGAGGCGGGCGGGGGAGGCGGACGCCAGCACGAGTCTGCTCACGCAGCCAGACCCTAGTCCCGGCGCGAGGTGGCCTCCGCGGCCGCGCCCAGGCCCTCCTCGCCGAAGGCGCACATCGTCAGGTCGGCCAGACCGGGAGACTCCCGGAGATGCTCGGGGGCGCGCATCGAGAGCATCACGTTGAGGAGCATGCCGTGGGCGATGAAGCCCGTGGCCTTCTCCGGGGTGCAGCCGGTGCTCCGCAGGACGTCGTAGATCTCACCCATGCAGGTGCGGGCCCGGGCGCCGATCGCGTCGTCGTCGCCGGCGGCGAAGCCGTGCATCATCACCAGCAGGAAGTCCCGGTCGGCCAGCAGGCGGGTGTAGGCCTCGCCCAGCTCGGCCCAGTCCTCGTCGCTGTCGGGGTCGAAGGGGCGACGACCGGAGGCCCGGTGCTCCAGCACGGCGCCGAACGCGTCCCGGATGCGGGCCACGGCACGGGAGAACACCGCCAGGAACAGCTCGTGCTTGGTCCCGAACATCCGCACGACGTAGGGCTGGGACACCCCGGCCTCCCTCGCCACCGCGTCGGTGCTGGTGCCGGCGTACCCACCCCGGGCGAAGGCCCTGGTCGCGGCGGCGAGCACTTGCTCACGACGGGCGTCGGCGGTCATCCGGGGGACGGGTGCCGCAGCGGTTCTCGAGGACATGCTTGACAGGGTATCAGTTGATTACTTAGAGTGATTGCTAAGTAATCATTCAATGCCTTCTAGGGAGTCTCCCATGTCCTCTCCAGCCGTTGCCACCGACCTGCCGGCGGTGGTGCCCGTCCTCACCGCCCCCCGGCGCGCAGCCGGCCACCGCCGCACCGGGCCGATCTGGCTGGCCGTGCTGGCCACCTCGCTGCCGATGTTCATGGCCACCCTCGACAACCTGGTGATGACCAGCGCCCTCCCCGTGGTGGGTGCGGACCTCCATGCGTCCGTCACCGACCTGGCCTGGTTCGTCAACGCCTACACGCTGGCGTTCGCCACCTTCATGCTTCCCGCAGCCACCCTGGGGGACCGGTGGGGACGCCGGCGGGTGATGCTCGCCGGCATCACGCTGTTCACCATGGGCTCCATCGCGGCCGCCCTGAGCAGCACCACCGGAGCGCTGATCGTCGCCCGCGCGGTGCAGGGCCTCGGCGCGGCGGCGGTGATGCCGCTGTCGCTGGCGCTGCTCGCCGCGGCGGTGCCGGCTGCGATGCGCCCGGTCGCCATCGGCATCTGGGGCGGCGTCTCCGGCCTCGGCGTCGCCCTGGGCCCGGTGGTCGGCGGCGCCGTCGTCGAGGGCATCAGCTGGCAGGCCATCTTCTGGCTGAACGTCCCGGTGGCCGTCGTCGCCGTACCCCTGCTGTGGCTGGCGGTCGAGGAGTCCTACGGTCGCCCGCAGCGCCTCGACCTGCGCGGCACGGCGATGCTGGGTGGAGCGGTCTTCCTCAGCATCTGGGGCATCGTGCACGGCAACGACGACGGGTGGACGTCCCCCCGCGTGCTGGTGCCCTTCGCGGTCGCGGCGCTGCTGCTGCCGAGCTACGTGGTGCACGCCCGGTCGGCCTCCCGCCGCGAGTGGGCGGTCCTGCCGCTGCGGCTGTTCGCCTCCCGCGGCTTCACGGTCGCCAACGTGATCGGGCTCAGCTTCACCGTCGGCATGTTCGGAGCCGTGTTCCTGCTCGCCCAGAACCTGCAGATCGTGATGGGCTACTCGCCGTTCGAGGCGGGCCTGCGCACCCTGCCCTGGACCGCCGCCCCGATGGTGGTCGCCCCGATCGCCGGCGCCCTCGCCTCCCGCACCGGTCTGCGTGCGCTGCTCGTGACCGGGCTGGTGCTGCAGACCGCCGCCCTCGTGTGGCTCGCGGTGGTGACCGAGGCAGGCTCCTCCTACGCCACCTTCGTGCCGGGACTGGTGCTGGCCGGGATCGGCATGGGACTGACGTTCGCGCCGAGTGCCACCGCCGTGCTCGAGGGGCTCGGGGACGACGACTTCGGGACGGCCAGCTCTGCGAACTCGACCATCCGGGAGTTCGGCGTCGCCCTCGGCGTGGCCGGGCTCACGGCCGTGTTCCTCGGCAACGGCGGGCACCTCACGCCGACCGGCTACACCGGCGCCATCGGTCCCGCTCTGCTGGTCGGGGCCGCCACCGTCGCGGTGGCGGTCGTCGCCGCCCTGTTCGCCCCCGGACGGGTCCGCCGCTAGCCCTCGTCCGCTCGCCGAAGCGCCGGACCGGTCACCTCGGTGACCGGTCCCGGCCGCCGTCCGGCCACGAGCCGTTCAGGTTGCGGTCAGGTGAGCGGGTCTAGGGTGCCCGGAGTGAGCACTGACCACCGCATCGGACGCCCGATCGGACGCCCCAGCGGACGCGGGGGCGGGTCGGCGTCGATCGCGGCACCGGACTACTGGTGGTATCGCGCCCGGGCCGACCTGCTGCGCACCGCACTGGGCGGGTACGTCGCGGGAGCGGCGCGGGTCCTCGACGTCGGGAGCGCCGACGGTCCCAGCGTCGGGTGGCTGCACGGCACCGGCCGGCACACCGCTCTGGACATCGACCCGCGTGGCCTCGGCCCGGGCGGCGTGTGCGGCTCAGCCCTGGCGCTGCCCTTCGCGGACGGCAGCTTCGACGTCGTCGCCGCGTTCGACGTCCTCGAGCACTGCGAGCCGGAGGCCGTCGCGCTGACCGAGCTCGCCCGGGTGCTCGCCCCGGGTGGCCGGCTGCTCCTCTCGGTCCCCGCCTACGAGTGGGCCTGGAGCGACTTCGACGAGGAGAACGGCCACCACCGTCGCTACACCCGCCGCCGCGCCGCTGCGGCGGTCCGGGGCGCCGGGCTGCAGGTCGAGCGGGCGACGTACGCCTTCACCTCGGTGTTCCCGTTCTTCGCCGCCGAGCGGCTGGCCCGCCGGGTGCGGCACCGGGTCCGCCACCGGGTTTGGGGGCGCCGCCCAGGGGCACCGGCCGACATCGTGAGTCTTCCTGAGGTGTCGCCCCTGGTCGAGCGGGTGCTGGTGGGTCTGGCGGACCTGGACCAACGCCTGCTGGGCTCGCACGACCTGCCCTTCGGGTCCTCGGTGCTGCTCGCCGCCTCGAAGCCGTCCGCCACCGACCTGCACGAGCGCCGGGGACCGGCCGATGACCGGTGAGGACGCACACCCGCCCGTCGACCCGCACCTGATCTCCGTGGTGGTCCCGGTCTACGCCGGGGAGCTGACGTTGCCGTCGCTGGTGAAGGAGATCGTCACCCTGGCCGACGACTTCGTCACGGCGCAGGGTCACCTGGCCCGGGTCACCGAGGTCGTGCTGGTCCACGACCATGGTCCCGACGACTCCGCCCGGGTGCTCCGCGAGCTCGCGGCCGAGTTCCCCGTCGTGAGGCTGGTCTGGCTCAGCCGCAACTTCGGCCAGCACGCCGCCACGCTGGCCGGGATGGCCTCGGCGGGCGGCGAGTGGATCGTCACCATGGACGAGGACGGCCAGCACGACCCGGCCGACATCGCCGCTCTCCTGGACCGGGCGATGGACCAGCAGGCCGGGGTGGTCTACGCCCGTCCGGTCAACGGCCGCCAGCACGGACCATTCCGCAACGTGACCTCCTCGGCCTCCAAGCGGCTGGTGAACCTGCTGGTGTCCGAGGGCAACGCGCAGACCTACCACAGCTACCGGCTGATGCTGGGCGAGGTCGGCCGGGGGGTCGCCGCCTACGCGGGCGTCGGGGTCTACCTCGACGTGGCGCTCGGCTGGGTCGCCGGCACGGCCGCCACCTGCCCGGTCACCCTGCGCGAGGAGGGCGTGCGGCCCTCGGGATACCGGCTGCGCGGCCTGCTCTCCCACTTCTGGCGCCTGGTGCTCACCAGCGGCACCCGGCTGCTGCGTCTGGTCGCGGTGGTCGGCGCGCTGCTGGCCCTGGTCGGCCTGGCCTTCGCTGCCCTCCTGGTCGCGGAGAAGCTGCTCGGCGGCGACATCCAGCAGGGCTGGACCTCGGTGATGGTCGTGCTGCTGGTCGGCACCGGCTCGGTGATGCTCACGCTGGGGATCATGGCGGAGTACCTCGGGGTGGCCGTCGACATGGCCATGGGCAAGCCGCTCTACCTCATCTCCGCGGACCCGCTGGCCGGGCCGCTCGGTCGCCCGGCGGCCCACCGGGAGGCTCGATGACCGCCTCCCCGACCCGGGTGGCCGCCACCCCGGTGCCGCCGACCTGGGTGCTGGGCGCCAGCGGGCTGCTGGGCAGCCACCTGGTCGCCTCGCTGGACAGGCGGTCCACCCCCGTGCTGACCTCGACCGTGCCGTGGAGCGACAAGCAGCGGACCCGGGCAGCGCTCTCCGAGGGCGTACGGCGGCTGGAGGCGGCCGCGCACGGAGGGCCCTGGCACCTCGCGTGGTGTGCGGGTGCCGGCGTGGTGGCGACGACCGCGGAGGCGATGGAGGAGGAGCGGAGCGCCCTGGGCTGGCTGCTGGAGGAGATCGCCCGCCGGCCGCGGCTGGCGGGCCTCGGGTCGCTGTTCCTGGCCTCGTCGGCCGGCGGCGTCTACGCCGGGTCGACCGAGCAGCCGCCGTTCACCGAGGCGTCCCCCACCGGGGCCCTGGTCGCCTACGGTCGCGCGAAGCTCGACATGGAGCAGCAGGTCACCCGGTTCGCAGACGCCACCGGCACGGCGTGCCTGGTCGGCAGGATCGCCAACCTCTACGGTCCCGGCCAGGACCTCACCAAGTCCCAGGGGCTGGTGTCCCAGCTGTCCCGGGCCCACGTGACCCGGGAGCCGATCTCGATCTACGTCTCGCTGGACACGATGCGCGACTACGTCTACGCCGCCGACGTCGGGGACCTGGTGGCGGCCGGGCTGTCGGCCCTGCGGGAGCGGGTCGGCAGCCAGTCGGCCCAGGTGGTGGTCAAGGTGATCGCCAGCGGGGCGAGCCTGACCATCGGCTCCCTGATCGCGCACTCCACCCGCCACCACCGGGCCCGCCCGCAGGTCATCGTCAAGGCTCCGCAGGAGGGGTCCGGCCAGATCCGGGACCTGCGCCTGCGGTCGGTGATCTGGCCGCAGCTCGACACCCACCTGCGCACCCCGCTCCTGGTGGGGATGGCCCGGACCGCGGCCGACGTGGCCGGCCAGCTCAGGTCCGGCCAGCTGAGGTCCGGCCAGCCGAGGTCGGGGCAGCCGAGGTCTGGCCAGCCGAGGTCCGGCCGGCTCAGGACCTCCCGGCCGACCCGCCTCGGGCCGGGTCGGTGAGGTCCCGGGCACCCCGCGCTGTCTCCGGCTGGGCCCTCGCCGTCCTGCCCTCCGTGCTCGCCCCCCTGCTCCTGCTGGTGCTGCGCAACCACCGGTACCTCTTCTACGGCGACACCCAGGCGGCGTACCTGGGCTGGCAGTACCACCTCGGTGAGCAGCTCAGAGCCGGCCACTGGCCGCTGCTCGACCCGCACGCCTGGCAGGCCGGCAACATGGTCGCCGAGGGGCAGGCCGGCCTCTTCAGCCCGCTGACCATGGGTCTCGGCCTGCTGTCCACCGTGGTGGCGAACGTGCTGGTGTTCACCGCGGTGACCAAGGTCGTGCTGGTCTGCGTGGGCGCGACGGGGGTGTTCGCGCTGGCCCGGTCCTACGGCGCGGCGCCGCCGCTGGCCTACGTGGCCGCCGTCGCGGCGCCGTTGGGCGGGATGTCGCAGTACCTCGACCTGCCCACCTGGCTGGCGGCCCTGACCATCTGGGCGCTGCTGCCCTGGGCGTGGTGGGCGCTGCGTCGCCTGATGGTCGTGGGGGGCTCCCACCCGCTGCCGGCCCTCGGGCTCGGCTACCTGCTGGTGAGCGTGGGCTACGTCTACGGCACCATCATGCTGATCCTCGTCCTGCTCGCCTGCCTGCTCGAGTGCGCCCTGCAGCGCAACGGCCGGGGCGCTCTGCGCGTCATCGGCGTGGGCCTGGTGTGCGGCCTGGTGGCCGTGGCGGTCTACCTGCCCGGCGTGCTCACCGCTCCGGTCACCATCCGCAAGACCGGGCTGGAGCAGACCGGCAAGTTCGACTCCGACCTGCGGGCCGTCCTGGCCTCGGTGCTCCCCACGGCGACCGTGCCGGGCACCACGCTGCACCTGCTGCCCTACGCCTACGCCGCCTGGTTCCTGCCCGTGCTGCTCTGGCTCGACCTCCGCCGCCTGGGACGGGGGTTGCGGGACGTGGCCGGCCTGCTGCTCGTGACCGCGGCCGTCCTGGTGGTCGTGGTCGGGCCGGCGCAGATCGGGCCGCTGCGCTGGCCCCTGCGCCTGCAGCCCTTCCTCGTGCTGGGTCTGGTGACGCTGTGCGCCGTGGGCATCAGCCGGTACGCCGTACGCCGGCCCTCGCCGCTCCGGCTGCTGCTGAGCCTGACCTGGGTGCTCGCCGCCGGGGCCGTCGCGGTCGCCAGGTCGCCGGAGGAGCGACCGGCCGTGGTGGTGTGCGCGGTCGTGGTGGCGGCCGGACTGGGCGTCCTGTGGATGGTGGCCCGCGGCGCCGGCACCGGTCGGGCCGGGCGGCGGGGGGCCGCTGTCGCCGCGGCGTTCACCCTCGCGCTCACCGTCGTGCAGCACGCCTACTTCCCCGACCCGCCGTCCCCGGACCGCAACCTCCCCGCCCGGGCGGCCGACTACCGCACCCAGCTGGCCGGGGCGCGTGGCGACGTGATGGTGGTCGGCGACGTCGACTCGCTGGTGCAGGCCGAGCCGTCGGCGGTCCACGAGCTCCTGGACGGGTCGGCGTGGTACCTCAGCCCGCACCGGGTGCAGAACACCTACACGACCATCGGCAACCGCAGCTTCCGGAAGCGGTTCCCCTACGAGTACGACGGCTCCACCCACCCCCAGGTCCTCGGCACGCTGTTCTCCACCGAGCCCACCACCGGCCTGCGCCGCGTGGACCTGCTCGGCGTGAGCACCCTGCTGCTGGTGCGCGACGCCTTCCCGGGCCGCGACCTCGACGTCGCGCCACCAGGCTGGCGGGTCGCGGCCGACGGTGTCCACACGGTGACCTGGGTGCGGCGGGCGCCCGTCTCGGGTGCGGGACACCCGGTCTGGACCTCGGGAGGGACCACCGTCTCGCGGGTCTCCGTGGACGACCGGTCGACCCGCTTCGTCGTGGACGCCGTCCCGCGCGGCGGTGGCCGGGTGGCGCTGAGCGCCCTCGCCTGGCCCGGGTACCGCACCGACGCCGGCGCCCTGGGGTCACCGGTGGACGGCTACCTGGTGAGCGTGGACCTGCCCGCGCACGCCGCCGGCAGGACGGTCACCGTGCAGTTCTTCCCGCCGGGCTGGGCGCTCGAGGTCGCCTGCTGGTGGCTGGCCGTGGCAGCGGCAGCAGGTTGGGCCGCGACGGCGCTGCGTCGTCGGTCGGGCCGGCCCGGGTCGTCCGCCGATCACGTGCCGAGCAACCACTCGGACCGGCACTCGACGGGCATCCGCTGACCGGCTGAGCGTGGACGGTCGGCCGACCGGGCGCGAGTGCACGTCCTTGTGGCTGCGGTCAGTCCGGATCAGTGCGGATCAGTGCGGGAGCCCGCTGGCCCGCCAGCCGCCCGGCGCCGAGGCCGGCAGGGTGCGCGAGCCCCGCACGCGGTGGCGGGGCGCGGACCACTCGGAGACCGGCCGACTTCCGGCCCGGGCCGACTCCTCGGCCGCCCGCTCGGCTGTCCGTGCAGCCGCGACCGACTGCAGCACGGCGACCAGAGCAGCCACCTCCTGCGCCGTGGCCTCGCCCCGGATGACGACGAGCGGCGGCGCGTCCGGGCCGGTCACAGGGCTCGTCACAGGGCTCGTCACAGGGGGATGTTCCCGTGCTTCTTGGGCGGCAGCGTCTCGCGCTTGGACCGCAGCAGCCGCAGGGCCCGGACGATCTCGCTGCGGGTCTCGTGGGGGTAGATCACGGCGTCGACGTAGCCGCGCTCGGCAGCGAGATAGGGGTTGGCGAGGTGGTCTTCGTACTCGGCGACCAGCTCGGCCCGCTTCTCCTCCTGCGTGCCGGCCCGGGCGGCGTCGGCCAGCTCCTTGCGGTAGAGGATGTTGACGGCGCCCTGGGCGCCCATCACGGCGATCTGCGCGGTGGGCCAGGCGAGGTTCATGTCGGCGCCGAGGTGCTTGGAGCCCATCACGTCGTAGGCGCCGCCGTA
>CAXSHL010000073.1:21365-21701 GCA_964237315.1 uncultured Nocardioidaceae bacterium | reverse complement strand
AGGACGAGGCCGCGCTCCTGCTCGAGGCCGTCGGCCCGAGCGGCCGGCGGGAGGCCCAGGAGGCACTGGAGGCACTGGTGGCGCGCCGGGTCGCCGGGGAGCCGCTCGAGCAGGTGCTCGGGTGGGCGGAGTTCTGCGGCCTGCGGCTCGTCGTGGAGCCGGGCGTCTTCGTGCCCCGCCGCCGCACCCGGCTGATGGTGACCGAGGCGCTGGCGCTGCTGCGCGACGTCGGGGCCCCGGTCGTCGTGGACCTCTGCTGCGGCTGCGGCGCCGTCGCAGTTGGCCGAGCACATCGGCCGCGTGTTCGGGTAGGCGATCATCATGTCGCCCATGATC
>CAXSHL010000073.1:0-21355 GCA_964237315.1 uncultured Nocardioidaceae bacterium | reverse complement strand
GATACGGCCGGCGGGTCAGTGCGGACCGCCGATCTGGTGGCCGGCACCACCCGTATCATCAACCGCATCGCCGACGCGCGCGGCGTCAGCCTGCAGACCGTCCCGCGCGCGGCGCCGTCGCAGCGGCCCTCCTGGATGCTCGCGCCGAGCTGGACGTGCACGCCGCGGACCTCGACCCGGCGGCAGTGGCGTGCGCCCGGCGCAACCTGCCGCCCGGGCGGGTCCACCAGGGCGACCTGTACGACGCCCTGCCGGCCGCCCTGCGCGGCCGGGTCGACGTGCTGGCCGTCAACACGCCCTACGTCCCGACCGCGGCGATCGCCGGCATGCCGCCCGAGGCGCGGGACCACGAGCCGACCGTGGCCCTGGACGGCGGTCCGGACGGGCTGGACGTGGCGCGACGGGTCGCCGCCGGCGCCTCGGCGTGGCTCGTGGCGGGCGGCTCGGTGATCGTCGAGTCCAGCCGAGCCCAGGCCGCCGTCCTCGCGGGGGTCTTCGCCGACGTCGGGCTCTCGCCTCGCGTCGCGACGGACGAGGACCTGGACGCGACGATGGTGGTCGGAACGTCACCGTCCTGACGGCCGGCCTCAGTCGTCGAGGCCCCGAGCCGTCAGCGCCTCGCCGAGGGTGTCCGCATGCCGCAGCGACCGCACGATCAGGGGTACGGCGAAGGCTCGCGGGCTCGCACCCAGCCCTCGGGCCCGCTGGGCGTCGCGGACCTCCTCGGCCAGGCCGATCACGACCGGGACGCACCGGATGCCCAGCGCGATCACCAGCCCGACGCGGTCCGGGTCCACCCTGACCAGCCGCAACGGTCGGCAGCCAGCGACCACGGCGTCGACCAGGTCCGTCGTACGCGTGGTGAGGGTGACCAATGACGCCAGGAGCACGAGTGCGGCGAGCACGCCGATCACCACCGCAGCGCGCTGCCAGCCGTTGACCAGCACGTGGAAGACGGCGGTGAAGCCGAGCAGCCACACCAGCGGTCTCAGCTGCCCGACGAGGACGCGCACCGGCAGGCCGGCGACGACGTACCCCAGCAGCACGACCACCAGCGCGGCCCCGACCTGCCAGGGCCGGTCCAGCCACAACGAGCCGATCCCGAGCGCCACCACGGCCAGCAGCTTCACGCCGGCCGGCAGCCGGTGCAGGACGGAGGTGCCGGGAACGTACAGGCCGAGCGGGCTCACCGGGTGCCTGTGCCCATCAGCTCGCGGTAGTGCCGCACCGCGGCGGCCGGCGCGTCGTCGGCCACCAGCCGGCCCTCGTCGAAGACCAGCACCCGGTCGAAGCCGTCGAGCAGGTCCAGGTGGTGGGTGACCAGCAGCACCTGCTGCGGCAGGGCGGCCACCACCCCGGCGACCAGGGAGGCGTTGCGCAGGTCGAGCAGGGTCGTCGGCTCGTCCATCACCAGCACCGCCGGCTCCATCACGAGCACCGAGGCCAGAGCCAGCATCTGCTTCTGACCGCCGGAGAGCAGGTGCGCAGGGTGGTCGCCGTGCCCCGCAAGGCCGTAGGCCGACAGGGTCTCCTCGACGCGGACCCGGGCGTCGGCCTTGCTCATCCCTCGGCGGCGCAGCCCGAAGGCGATGTCCTCGGCGACGGTCGGCATCACGATCTGGGCGTCCGGGTCGGTGAAGCAGAACCCGACCTTGCGACGCACCTCCCGGCCCTGGGAGCGGGTGTCCAGCCCGTCCACGGTGACCCGTCCGGAGCTGGGCAGCACCAGGCCGTTCAGCAGCCGCGCGAAGGTGGACTTGCCGGAGCCGTTGGCCCCCACGACGCCGACGCGCTGCTCGGTCAGGCGCACGTCGACGTCGGCCAGCACCGTGCGCTCGCCGTACCGGTGGCTGACGCCCACCGCCTCGATCACCGGCACCGCTCGACCACCATCGCGACCCCCTGGCCGCCGCCGACCGCGATCGCGGCGAGGCCGTAGCGACCGGCCTCGGCGCGCACCAGCTGGGAGAACAGCCGCACCAGCAGGACGGCGCCGGACGCGCCCCACGGGTGGCCGAGCGCCAGTGCGCCGCCCTGGACGCAGACCCGGTCGGGGTCCAGGGACAGGGCGTCGCAGCAGGCGAGCACCTGCCCGGCGAACGCCTCGTTGACCTCGATCACGTCCACGTCGTCCAGGCCCAGGCCGGCCCTCGCGAGTGCCTGCCGGGTGGCCGGGACCACCCCCAGACCGGGCAGGTGCGGGTCCACGCCTGCGGTGGCGACAGACAGCACCCGCAGGCCGGGTACGTCGAGCCGCCGGTGGGTCTCCGCGTCCACGAGGGCGACCGCCGCGGCGCCGTCGTTGACCCCGCACGCGTTGCCGGCGGTGACCGTGCCGCCCTCCTCCGCCGCTCGGAACGCGGGTCGCAGCCGGGCCAGCCGGTCCGTCCCGAACCCTCTGCGGGGCCGCTCGTCGCGGGCCAGGTCGTCGCTCGCCACGATCTCGGCGTCGAACCCGCCCGCGTCCCGGGTCCCGACGGCGAGGGCGTGCGAGCGGGCCGCGTAGGCGTCCTGCCGGGCCCGAGTGACGCCGGCCTTCTCGGCGAGCACGTCGGCGGCCGCACCCATGTCCGGGTCGCCCAGGGCGGCCGGGGCGAACGGCGCCCGCTCGTAGCGCACCGGCGGGTCACCCGGCCAGAACCTCAGAGGTGCGGTCGAGGCGGACTCGACGCCGCCGGCGAGCACGACGCCCGCGCGCCCGTGCAGCAGGGCGGCACCCACGTCGACGGCGGCCAGGCCGGACCCGCACTGCCGGTCCACGGTCAGGGCCGGCACGTCGACCGGCAGACCGGCTGTGAGCGCCGCGACCCGCGCCAGGTTCCCGCCCGGGCCCATGCAGTTGCCGAGCACCACGTCGAGCACCGGCTCGTCGGGGAGCCGGGCCGCCAGGGCCGCCAGCACCGGCGCCGCGAGGTCCGCGGCCTGCACGTGCGCGAGGGCACCGCCGGCCGTGCCGATGGGCGTGCGGAGGGCCGCCACCACGACCGGCGCCTCCGACGGCCGGCTGGTGGGGGAGGGGCTCACCCGGTAGACGCTAGACCAGCCGTCGCGCGCCGCCGCCGGACGCCAGTGAGACCACGGCGTCCCGGTCCACCTTCCCCGCGGCCGTCTCGGGCAGCCGGTCCAGGTGGAACCAGAGCCGGGGACGGGCGGCGCCGGCCAGCTGCTCCTGTGCCACCTCCCGGAGCGTCGGGTGGTCCTCGGCGTCGGTCAGGACAGCGGCGACGACGGTTCCCCAGGTGCCGTGCGGGACGCCGACCACGCACATCTGCCCCGAGGCGTTTCGCGCCAGGAGGCCCTCGACCTCGGCGAGCCCGACCGTGGTCCCGCCGACCGTCACGGAGCCCGGACGGCCGGTCACGCTCAGGAGGTCCTCGGACAGGACACCGGTGTCACCCACGGTCGCGAAGCCGTCGGGGCCGGTGCGCAGGGGGCCCGGCGGCCCGTCGTACCCGCTGCACAGGTAGGGCGAGCGCACCCACACCACCCCGTCGCGGACCTCGAGCCGGACGCCGGGGAAGGCCCGGAGGTCGTCCGCGTGCGCGCCCCAGGCGACGAAGGAGAGCTCGGCGGCGCCGTAGTAGTGGTGCACGCGGACGCCCGCGGCGACCGCGCGGTCGTGCAGGCTCCGCGAGAGCCGGTCGCCGGCGACCACCACGGTCGTGCCGGTCAGAGGGAGCTCCTCGTCGAGGGCCCGCAGCAGCGCCGAGGGGGTCAGGTGGGCGTGGGTAGCCGTTGCCGGGTCGTCGACCAGGGGCGCTGCGACGGAGGTGGCGTGGACCGCGGCGAAGAGGTTCATCGTCGCCGACAGGGGTCCGGGGACCCACACCCGGGACTCCGCGGTGAGGCCGGTGAGCTCCGAGACGGCGGGGAACGAGGACGTCCAGGACACCGTCGTACGCACGATCCAGCGGGGCTTGCCCGACGTTCCCGAGGTCGGCAGGGCCACCGGCGCACCCGCCGCGTGGGCCGCGAGGAAGTCCCCGACGGAGCCGACCCGGCGTGGGGTCTCAGACAGCAGTGCGCTCCGACGTGCGGCGCCGAGGGCCGCCGAGCAGGCCGGGGTAGGCCGCGTGCACCCCGCGGGCGACGACGGCGGCGACGACCACCTTGACGAGGTCACCGGGCAGGTAGATCCAGGTCGCCACCAGGGCCGCCTGCAGCGAGACGCCGGTGACGGCGGCCACCCCGACGACGCCGAAGACGTAGAGCACCACGATCCCGCCGATCAGGTTGGCGACCAGCCCCCAGCTCACGCGGTACGTCGGACCACCCCGCTCGGTCAGCCAGCCGACGACGTACGCCGCCACCGGGTAGCCGAGCAGGAACCCGACCGACGGGCCGGCGAACACGCCGAGGCCGCCGCGCGGCCCGGCCAGCAGCGGGAGGCCGACCGCCACCAGGACCAGCAGGAGGACCAGCGACAGGAAGCCGCGGCGGGCGCCGATCACGGCACCGGCGAGGATCACCCCGAGCGACTGCGCGGTGATCGGGACGCTGAAGCCGGGTGGGAGGAAGGCGGGCACCAGCCCCAGGGCGGCGACCACCCCGGTGAAGGTCGCGACGAGCGCGAGGTCACGGGAGGAGGAGCGGCGGACCGGCATGCGGGGGAGTCTAGAGCCGCGAGGCCGAGAAGGTGTCGCAGGCGTCCAGCGTCCCCTGCTCGCGCCCGACGGTGAACCAGTGTTGGCGCTGCGCGGCCGAGCCGTGCGTCCAGGTGTCCGGGTCGACCCGGCCGGCCCGCTGCTGGATGCGGTCGTCACCGACAGCGGCCGCGGCGTCCAGGGCGTTGTCGATGTCAGCCTGGGTGAGGTCCTCGATGAACGGCTGACCGGAGCTGTCGTCGGCGGTCGTCGCGTGCTTGGTCCAGATGCCGGCATAGCAGTCCGCCTGCAGCTCCAGGCGCACCGAGTCGCTGCCGGCGCCCTGCTGGGTGCGCACCTTGCTCATCGTGCCGAGCAGGTCCTGGACGTGGTGACCGTACTCATGGGCGATGACGTAGGCCGAGGAGAACAGCCCGCCCTTCGCGCCCAGCTGGCCCTGCAGCATGTCGCGGAAGAAGCTCGTGTCGAGGTAGACGTGCTTGTCGACCGGGCAGTAGAAGGGCCCGGTCTGGGCGGAGGCGTTGCCGCAACCGGTCTGCACCGTGCCGTTGAAGATCTCGGTCTGTGCGCGGGTGTAGCGCTTGCCGCTCTGCCGGGGCAGCTCCTCGGCCCAGAAGGCCTGGATGGAGTTCACGTTGGCCACCAGCGCGCAGTCCTGGCTCTGGTTGGCGGCCGCGCCCGTCGTGCACTGGTCCAGCGACCCGACGGCCTGGTCCTGCGTCGAGCCTGCGCCCGACCCGTCGTCCGAGCCGCCGAGCTGGCTCTGGACCACGAAGAAGATGATGACCAGGAGGATGCTGCCGATGCCGCCGCCGACCCGGAGCCCACCGCCTCCGCCGCCTCCCACGGGGAACCCGAAGCCTCCGCCTCCGCCGCCTCCTCCGCGGCGGTTGCCCACCTGGCTGGTGTCGAGGCGGGCTCGTGGGTTGTAGCGCATTCACGCAGTCTGCCCGCGGTTGCGTAGACTATGCCCATGAGGTGCGCCACCGACTGAGTCCGGACGCCGCTCCGCGTCCGACATGTTCCCCCAGCTCGTCGAGGTTGAAGCTCCCGTGATCACCGCCCATCATCTGCAGGTCCGTGCCGGCGCGCGCCTGCTCATGGACGACGTCTCCTTCCGGGTCGCCGCCGGGGACAAGGTCGGCCTCGTCGGCCGCAACGGCGCCGGCAAGACCACTCTGACCCGAATCCTGGCCGGTGAGGCGCTGCCGGCCGGCGGCTCGGTGACCCGCACCGGGAGCGTCGGCTACCTGCCCCAGGACCCGCGCACCGGCGACCCCGAGGTGCTCGCACTGCACCGGATCCTGTCCGCGCGGGGGCTCGACGACGTCGTACGCCGGCTGCGGGAGTCCGAGCAGGAGATGTCCTCGTCCGACCCGGCCGTGCAGGACCGCGGGATGCGGCGCTACGAGAAGGCCGACGCGGCGCTGCACGCCGGCGGCGGCTATGCGGCGGAGGCGGAGGCCCGGCAGATCGCGTCCAGCCTGAACATCGCGGACCGCATCCTCGCCCAGCCGCTGAGCACCCTGTCGGGTGGCCAGCGCCGGCGGGTGGAGCTGGCCCGGATCCTGTTCTCCGGCGCCGAGACCCTGCTGCTCGACGAGCCGACCAACCACCTCGACGCCGACTCGATCGGTTGGCTGCGGGAGTTCCTGCGGTCCTTCAAGGGCGGCCTGATCGTGATCAGCCACGACGTGGGGCTGCTGGAGTCATGCGTCAACAAGGTGCTGCACCTGGACGCGAACCGCGCCGAGATCGACCTCTACAACATGGGCTGGTCGACGTACCTGCGTCAGCGGGAGACCGACGAGAAGCGCCGTCGCCGGGAGCGGATGAACGCCGAGAACAAGGCCCGGACGCTGACCGACCAGGCGAACAAGATGCGCGCCAAGGCCACCAAGGCGCAGGCGGCGCAGTCGATGCTCAAGCGCGCCGAGAAGCTGATGGACGGCCTCGAGGGGGAGCGCCGCAACGACAAGGTGGCCCGGATCAAGTTCCCGGCCCCGGCGCCGTGCGGCAAGACCCCGCTCACCGCAGCGGAGCTGTCGAAGTCCTACGGCTCACTGGAGGTGTTCACCGACGTGGACCTCGCCGTGGACAAGGGCAGCCGGGTGGTGGTGCTCGGCCTCAACGGCGCCGGCAAGACGACCCTGCTGCGGATCCTCGGCGGCGTCGACGCCCCGGACACCGGCGTCGTGCAGCCCGGGCACGGCCTCAAGCTCGGCTACTACGCGCAGGAGCACGAGACCCTCGACACGAGCCTGACGGTGCTGGAGAACATGCGCCACGCGGCTCCCCAGCTCGCCGACACCGAGGCCCGCAGCGTGCTCGGCTCCTTCCTGTTCAGCGGCGATGACGCGACCAAGCCGGCCTCCGTGCTCTCGGGCGGCGAGAAGACCCGGCTCGCCCTCGCCATCCTGGTCGTGTCCAGCGCCAATGTGCTCCTGCTCGACGAGCCCACCAACAACCTCGACCCCGCGTCGCGCGAGGAGGTGCTCGGGGCGATCCGCAGCTATGAGGGCGCGATCATCCTGGTCACCCACGACGAGGGCGCCGTCGCCGCCCTCGAGCCGGACCGCGTCCTGATCCTCCCCGACGGCGTCGAGGACCTCTGGAACACCGACTACGCCGAGCTCGTCTCCCTGGCCTGAACCGCCTCCACCCCGCGCCGGTTACCAGGGGATGCAGGAAGTTGTGCGCCTCCCACGGGCCGTGACCCGTGGGAAGTGCCAGTTCTCCAGGGGAAGCACCGGCTGGGGGTACGTCGACCCGCGACCGGCGACCGCCACCCGTGCATCGCCCTGGTGCGCGAGCAGAGCACGGCCTTCGCCGACCCGCCCCGCTGCGGTGTCCCTCCGACGATGCCGGGGCGGGTCTGGCCGTGCAGATGCGCCGACTCGGCGGGCGCGGCGCTCGCTCGTCGTACGTTGTGGTCACTCAGCGGCACAGGACGGGCTCTTTGAGGGCTGTCAGTGACCACAACCGTCGGAGAGAGGGCTGGCAGTGACCACAACCTCCCAGGCAGAACGCCCGCACCAGCCACCCGCACCAGCGGCCCGGACGGCCACCCGGACGGCCACCCGGCGAACACCGGCAGCCTGTCGGAGGTGCGCACTAGGCTGCCCGGCATGGACACCGCAGTCGACGTCGACCTGCTGAAGGCGGGCGGCCTGAGGCTGGAGATCGACGGCCCGGTCGCCACCATCACCCTGGACCGGCCGGACACCAGGAACTCGCAGACCCCCCGCACCTGGGAGGCGCTCCGCGCCATCGGCGACTCGCTGAGCCCTGACGTCCGGGTCGTCGTGGTCCGGGGCGAGGGTCGCACCTTCTCCTCCGGGCTGGACCGCAGGATGCTCGAGCCGGGCGGCAACGGCACCGAGTCCTCGTTGCTCGCCCGGCTCGACCAGTCCGACGACGCCCTGGCCGCCTGCATCGACGACTGGCAGCAGGGCTTCACCTGGCTGCGTCGGCCGGAGATCATCAGCGTCGCCGCCGTCCGCGGCGCTGCGGTGGGGGCGGGCTTCCAGCTCGCGCTGGCCTGCGACCTGCGGGTGCTCGCCGACGACGCCCGGTTCTCGATGCGCGAGCCCAGCCTCGGCCTGGTCCCCGACCTGACGGGAACAAAACCGCTCGTCGACCTTGTTGGCTACTCGCGTGCCCTGGAGATCTGCACCACCACCCGGTGGGTGTCGGCCGACGAGGCCCGCGACATCGGCTTGGCGACGATCGTCGTGCCACCCGAGGAGCTCGACGCAGTCGTGGCCGACCTGGTCGCGGCGCTGACGGGTCCGGTGCACGGCGCGGTGAGCGAGACCAAGGCGTTGCTGCAGAGCGCGACGCTGCTCGACCTCGACCAGCAGCGGCTCGCCGAGCGAGAGGCACAGGTACGACGCTTCCGGGACCTGGCACCACGTCGGTGACAGGAGCCCGCGAGAAGGGCCAGACAACAGGCCCGGGACGACGGGCCCCGGACAACGGGGCTCCACGCAACAGCCACGAGACGACAGCCACGAGGCAACGGGCCCCCAGACAACGGGCCCGAGACAACAGGGAGGTGAGCAGATGTCCATGACATCCGGCATGGGACCGGTCTGGCGACACATGCGCACCGACCGGAGCGTGGCCAGCCAGAAGGTCAGCCGGGAGACCGTGAGACGGGTCGTCGGCTTCGCGAAGCCACACCGGCCCGCCATCAGCATCTTCCTGCTGCTCACCGTCTTCGACGCGGCCCTGGTCGTGGTCACCCCGCTGCTCGTCAAGAGCATCGTCGACAACGGCATCCTCAAGCAGGACACCCGGCTCGTCGTGCTCCTCGCTCTCGCGGTCGCCGGCGTGGCAGTCGTGGACGCCGGCTTCGCCCTCGGGATGGGCTGGCTCTCCTCACGCATCGGCGAGGGCCTCATCTTCGACCTGCGGACCGGCGTGTTCGCGCACGTCCAGCGGATGTCCCTGGCCTTCTTCACGCGCACCCAGACCGGCGCCCTGGTCTCGCGGCTCAACAACGACGTGATCGGCGCGCAGCGCGCGTTCACCTCCGTGCTCTCCAGCACCGTGTCGAACATGATCAGCGTCCTGGTCGTCGGGGTCGCGATGATCGCCCTGAGCTGGCAGGTCACGCTGCTCTGCCTGCTCACCTTCCCCCTGCTGCTCGTCGCGTCCCGGTGGGTCGGCCGGCAGCTGGCGGGGCTGACCCGCGACCAGATGCAGGGCAACGCCGATCTCGGCAACTCGATGACCGAGCGCTTCAACGTCGGCGGCGCCATGCTCCTGAAGCTGTTCGGCCGCCGCGCCGAGGAGGACGCGCAGTTCAGCTCCAAGGCGGGCTACGTCCGCGACCTCGGCATCCGGATCGCCCTCATCACCCGAGTTTTCAGCGCCACTCTGATGCTGATCCCGGCGATCGCGACCGCGCTGGTCTACGGCGTCGGCGGCGCCCTGGTCATCCAGCAGACGCTGACCGTCGGCACCCTGCTCGCCCTGGCCACCCTGCTGCTGAGGCTCCTCGGGCCACTGCAGGGGCTCTCCAACGTCCGCATCGACGTGATGACCGCGCTGGTGAGCTTCGAGCGTGTCTTCGAGGTGCTCGACCTGCCCTCGATGATCAGCGAGGACCCGGACGCCGTCGTCCTTCCTCCCACCGCCGCGAAGGTCGAGTTCGACCACGTCGCGTTCCGCTACCCGCGGGCCGACGAGGTCTCGCTCGCCAGCCTGGAGACCGTGGCGCGGGTGGAGTCCCGCGACAACGACATGGTGCTCAACGACGTCACGTTCACCGCAATGCCCGGTCAGATGATCGCCCTGGTCGGTCCCTCGGGCGCCGGCAAGACCACGATCACCCACCTGGTGGCGAGGCTGTACGACGTCACCGCCGGCGTCGTACGCGTCGACGGCCACGATGTGCGGGACGTGACGCTGCAGTCGTTGGAGGACGCCGTCGGCTACGTCACCCAGGACGCCCACATGTTCCACGACACGATCCGGGCGAACCTCCAGTACGCCCGCCCCGGCGCCACCGACGAGCAGATCTGGCTGGCCCTGGAGGCCGCCCAGATCGGCACGCTGATGCGCACCCTCCCCGACGGCCTGGACACCGTGGTCGGCGACCGCGGCTACCGGCTCTCCGGTGGAGAGCGTCAGCGGCTGGCCATCGCCCGACTGCTGCTCAAGGCGCCCTCGATCGTGGTCCTCGACGAGGCCACCGCGCACCTGGACTCCGAGTCCGAGGTGGCCGTTCAGCGAGCGCTCGACCGGGCGCTCGAGGGACGCACGTCGCTGGTGATCGCGCACCGGCTGTCCACCGTCCGCAACGCCGACCTGATCCTGGTCATCGACGACGGCCGGGTCGTGCAGTCCGGGAGCCACGCCGCCCTGCTCTCTCAGGGCGGCCTCTACGCGGATCTCTACGAGACCCAGTTCGCGGTCCGAACGGCCTGACCCGTCAGGCCCGCTGAGCCGGCGCACCGGCCCCTCGGCGCACCGGCCCACCGGCCCACCGGGCGACCGACCGGCCCCTCGACCGGCCCCTCGACCGGCCCAGGCCCCGGCTGGCTAGGGTGACGCCATGGATCTCGGACTGGGCGACCGCGTCTACATCGTCACCGGCGGGTCGGGCGGCCTGGGTCGGGCGACCGCCGAGGCGCTGGTCGCCGACGGCGCCAAGGTGGTGCTGTCCGGCCGGCACCAGGACTCCGTCGACCGCGCCGTGGACGAGCTCGGAGCAGGTGCGACCGGCGTGGTCGCGGACAACGCCGACCCCTCGACCCCCGGCACCCTGGTGGCCGCAGCTCGCGAGGCCTTCGGCCGCCTGGACGGTGCGCTGATCTCCGTGGGAGGCCCGAAGGCCGGGTCCGTGCTGGACACCGCCGACGAGGACTGGGCCGCGGCCGTCGAGTCGGTGTTCCTCGGAGGCCTGCGGCTCGGCCGGGACATCGGCAGGGAGCTCGGCGAGGGTGGGTCGCTCGCGTTCGTGCTCTCCTCGTCGGTGAAGTCGCCGATCGGCGGCCTGGCGATCTCGAACGGTCTGCGGCCCGGGCTGGCGATGATCGCGAAGACCCTCGCGGACGAGCTCGGTCCGCGAGGGGTGCGCGTCAACGGACTGCTGCCCGGACGCGTGGAGACCGAGCGCACGCGCCACATCGACGAGCAGACCGGCGACGCGGTGGCCGCCAAGGAGAAGTCGATCGCGACCATCCCGATGCGGCGCTACGGGCGGCCGGAGGAGTTCGGCGCCGCCGCCGCCTTCCTGCTCTCACCCGCTGCGGGCTTCGTCACCGGCACGATGCTGCCGGTCGACGGGGGCATGCTCCGCTCGCTGTAGGTCCTCGCGCGCCGCGGGCGGGTTGCGCAGCTTCCGGCGCTCGTCGTAGGCCAGGTAGCAGAAGCCGAACACCGCCAGCACCCCGAAGAACCACCACTGCAGGCCGTAGAAGAAGTGCGGCCCGTTGCCGAGATCGGGCAGCTCCGCGCGCACCAGGGCGGTCGCGGCGGCGGGCGTCTCGGTCGCCGCGTCCACGAAGCCGCCGTACACGGGCGCGTCCAGCTGCCGCGCGATCTCCTTGCTCGAGACGGCCCGCGCCGATCCGTCGGTGACGGTGGCGGCGTCGCCGGTCGCGTCGCTGCGCACCCAGCCCACGACCGTGACCTCGCCGGCGGGCGGGGCCGGCGCGTCCACCTGGTCCGCCCCGACGTTCTCCGTCTTCATCCAGCCGCGGTCCACGAGGAGCAGCGTCCGCCCCGAGGTCTGCAGGGGTGTCACGATGTCCACCCCGGAGGCGCCGTCCCGGGTCTGGTAGCGGATCACCACCGACTGGTCGGCCAGGTAGCGGCCGGTCGCGGTGACCCGCCGCCACTCGTCGTGGACCGGAGGTGCCTGGCTCGGCCTGAGCACCTCGGCCACCGGCATGGGGGAGGCCGCGAGGTTCGTCCTGGTGGTGATGTTCGTGCTCTCCCGGTCGTGCAGCCGGTGGAACTGCCACTGCCCGAGCAGGTAGCAGCCGTAGGCCAGCACCACGACGGTGACGGCGAACAGCGCCCAGCGTCGACTGAACATGAACCTCACGGCGGCGAGCCTAGCCCGGGCGCCCCCGTAGACTGGGGGAATGAGCACCGGACCCCTCCTCGACACGTTCGGCCGGGTGGCGACCGACTTGCGCGTGTCGCTGACCGACCGATGCAACCTGCGCTGCTCCTACTGCATGCCCGCGGAGGGGTTGGACTGGCTGCCCGGTGAGCAGGTGCTCACCGACGACGAGGTGGTGCGGCTGATCACCGTCGCGGTCGAGCACCTCGGCGTGCGCGAGGTCCGGTTCACCGGCGGCGAGCCCTTGCTGCGGCGCGGGCTGCCCGACATCGTCCGTCGTACGGCGGCCCTGGAGCCGCGCCCCGAGACGTCGATCACCACCAACGCGCTCGGGCTGACCCGCACCGCTCACGCGCTCGCCGAGGCCGGCCTGGACCGCGTCAACGTCAGCCTGGACACCGTGCGCCGCGAGGACTTCGCCACCATCACCCGCCGGGACCGGCTGCACGACGTGGTGGCCGGCCTGGAGGCCGCCTCGGCAGCCGGGCTGGGTCCGGTCAAGGTCAACGCGGTGCTGATGCGCGGCGTCAACGACACCCAGGCTCCCGAGCTGCTGCGCTGGTGCCTGGCCCGTGGCTACCAGCTGCGCTTCATCGAGCAGATGCCGCTCGACGCCCAGCATCAGTGGAGCCGCACGGAGATGATCACCGCTGAGGAGATCTTCGCCTCGCTGAACGCGGAGTTCCTGCTCGAGCCTGCGGAGGAGCCGCGTGGCAGCGCCCCGGCCGAGCTGTTCACCGTCGACGGCGGCCCGGCGACGGTCGGGGTGATCGCCTCGGTCACCCGGCCGTTCTGCGGTGACTGCGACCGGGTCCGGCTGACCGCCGACGGGCAGGTCCGCAACTGCCTGTTCGCCCGTCAGGAGAGTGACCTGCGGACGGCCCTGCGTGACGGGGCCGACGACGCGGAGATCGCCGACCGCTGGCGGGTGGCGATGTTCGGCAAGCTGGCCGGGCACGGCATCGACGACCTGTCGTTCCTGCAGCCGGTCCGGCCGATGTCGGCCATCGGCGGCTGAGCCGCCTCAGGTCCCCGTCGCGACCGGGTCCGGCACGGCACGGTTCTCCACGAGCACTCGCACCAGCTGGTCCAGCGGCATGGGGCGGTGCATCAGATAGCCCTGGGCGTACGGCGCGTGCACGTGGTCGCGCAGGTGCTCGAGCTGGGTGACGCGCTCGATGCCCTCGACGACCACGTCGAGCCCGAGCGCCTGGCCCATCATGGTGATCGAGCACAGCAGGGCGCACGAGCGCTCGTCCCGGTCGATGCCCTCGGAGAAGGACAGGTCGGTCTTGATGATCCGCACCGGCATGTCCTGCAGGTAGCCGATCGTCGAGAAGCCGATGCCGAAGTCGTCGATGGCGAACGGCACCCCACGGTCGGCCAGCACCTGCATGGCGTCCAGCGCGGCCCGGTCGTTCGCGATGCTGTCGCGCTCCGTGATCTCCAGCACCAGCCCGGCCCCGGCCATCCGCGGCAGCACCTGCTCGATCTTTTCCACGAAGTCCGGCTCGCGCATCTGCTTGGCCGAGATGTTGACCGAGATGTTCACGTCCCCGCCGGCCGCCGCCTCGATCGCCGGTGCGTCGCGCACCGCGTGCTCGAGCACCACGTCCCCGAGTGCCACCACCAGGCCGGTCTCCTCGGCGACCCGGATGAACACGTCGGGTGGCACGTCGACGCCGTTGGACCTCCACCGGGCCAGCGCCTCGACGCCCGTGATCCGCCCGGTCGCGGTGCGAACGATCGGCTGGTAGACGAGGTTCAGGTCGCCCACGGCCAGGGACGTCCGCAGGGACTCGACCAGCTCCAGGCGCTGCAGCCGGGACCGGCCGATGGCGCGCTCGTACTCGACGTACTGGTTCTTGCCCCGTGACTTCGCCTCGTACATCGCGAGGTCGGCGTTGCGCAGCATGCTCTCGGCGGTCTCACCGCTGTCCCCGAACGCGACCCCGATGCTCGCCGACAGGGACAGCTGGTGGCCGGCGACCTGCGCCCCGCGGCCCAGGGCGGCCAGGATGCGGTCGCAGGCCGAGGTGACCTGGGGGGCGTTCACGTCCTCGAGCAGCAGGGCGAACTCGTCGCCACCCAGGCGGGCCACCGTGTCGCTCTGCCGGACGCAGCTGATGAGCCGCTGCGCGACATCGACGAGCACCGCGTCGCCGGCGGCGTGGCCGAACCTGTCGTTGACCGGCTTGAAGCCGTCCAGGTCGACGAAGAGGAAGGCGATGCGCGTGCCCCGGCGCCGCGACATCGCCAGAGCGTGCTCGACCCGGTCCATCAGCAGACCCCGGTTCGGCAGGTTGGTGAGCAGGTCGTGTCGCGCCAGGTGGGTCATGTCCTCGGTCAGCCGCAACCTGGCGAACGCGTCGGAGGCGACGGCCACCATCGCTTCGAGGGCCTGCTGGTCGGCGGTCATCGTGGAGCGGGCCCGGAGTCGTCCCGGGGCGACGACCCACCGGTCGCGCTGGCCGTCGCGCAGCCGTGCCCCGACCTCCTGGGACGTCGGGGGAGTGGACCGCACCTCGACCGTGGTGATCCGCAGCAGCCGGCTCACGTCGTCGACGACCGCGTCGACGACCTGCCGGGTGTCCGAGAGCGTCTGGGCCCGGACGGCGGCGTCGAAGAGGACTCCCAGGCGCCGGGCGTTCTCCGTTCCCCGGGTGCTGGCCCGGGTGGCGAACAGCAGCAGGCCCAGCGGTACGCCGAGCAGCATCAGCGTCCACCAGGGCGAGTCCCGTCGCAGCACCGCACCCAGGTAGCCGAGGGTGTCGAAGGGCACGAAGGCCGCGACCGCCAGCAGGGTGCCGCGCTGGAGCAGGTGGTCCTCGAGCCGGGTGTCGGTCTCGATCGCCACCGACACCGCCGACAGCAGGAAGTCGGTGCCGAAGTAGCACGCCGCCGCCAGCCCCACGGCCAGCAGCTCACGGCCCGCCTGGTCGGGGTGACCGATAGCACCTGACCCTCGGGCCTCGGTGAAGACGGCTGCGGACACGCCCGCCCCCAGCACGCCGACCCCCACGTTGAACACCTTGGCCATCGGCCGCTTCGCGGTGGTCACCTGGCTGAGCACCACGCTGACCGCCCACAGGACCAGCGCCTCGCCTGCCGGCACCGAGCAGAGCAGGAACATCAGGACGGCCGACTCGAAGCCCACCTCGATGCTGCCGTCCCGCCGGTCCAGGACGACCGGGAACCGCGCGACGACCGCGACGAGCGGGATGGCGAGCAGGAACAGCCAGCTCGTCGTCGTACCCTCCTGGAGGAGCACGTGGGTGTAGTAGGCGACCATGAGGAAGCCCACGGCGAAGACGCCCAGGTCGAACCAGCTGCTGCGCGAGCTGAACAGCGCAGCAAGGCGTCGAGCCATGCGTCCTCCGAGTCCTGGGTGGCTGCACCAGTATCGGGCAACTTTCGATACGGTTGCGCCGTTTGCCGCTACTGGCGGGGCTCGTGAGGCTCGGTCTCCGGGAGGGCCTCGACGCCTCGCAGGAAGCCCCGCGCGGACAGGAAGTCACCCAGCGTTCTGCGGTGCGTCGCACACGCCAGCCAGGACTTGCGGCGCTCGGGTGTGTGCAGCTTCGGGTTGTTCCACAGCAGCGACCACACCGCCGGCTCGAGGCAGCCCTTGGCGGAGCAGACCAGTGGGTCCGGAACCGGTTCGCTCCCGGTCAACGCAGGGGCCTCAGGGGCGGTGAGAGGAGACGGCGCCGGACGACCACGGGGGGAGTCGTCCGGCGCCGTACAGGAGCGGACTCAGACGGGGGAGACTGAGCCCGCTCGCGAGGATTCTTACATGCAGAGGGGGTCATATCCAACACGGTGTCAGATATCCCCGCTCGGCGCGTCGCACCCTATCGAGGTGGCTGCTGGGCCGGCGCCGGACCGATCGCACGGGTCGAGAGGTCGGGGTCGAAGTAGGCCGGGCCGCCCGGGTCGGGAGAGGAGTTCGAGTTGGCCACGACGACGGCGATCGTGGGCAGGAAGAAGGAGGCGGCGACGAACACCCACAGCCACCAGTGACCCATGCTGAAGATGGCCAGCAGGAAGCAAACGGTGCGGATGCTCATCGAGATGAGGTAGCGCTTCTGCCGCAGCGCGATGTCCTGCTTGTGGCTGCGAGTAGCGGTGGTGATCCGGATCGGCTCCGGCTTCTTGGCCATGACACCACCGTACGTCGCGGACCCCTACCATCACAGGCGGACCAACCGCAGGCGGGTCGCACCGGTGGGCCGCTCGGTCCCCTGAGAAGAGGAGTGACATGTCGAACCGTGTCTACCGCGTCACCGAGGTCGTCGGCACCTCGCCGGACAGCATCGACCAGGCCATCCGCAACGGTGTCGAACGCGCGTCCCGCACCCTTCGGCACGTGGACTGGTTCGAGATGACGCAGGTCCGGGGCCAGGTCAAGGACGGCCTGGTCGAGCACTTCCAGGTCGCGCTCAAGCTCGGCTTCCGTCTCGAGGACGACTGAGACCCGCCGCGTCGGGCCGCGCGGCAGCCGCTAGCCTCAGGGTCGACCGGGCACCTAGAGGATCGAGGACGGCGTTGAGCAGATCGGTGCTCGTGACGGGCGGCAACCGCGGGATCGGCCGCGCCATCGCCGAGGCGTTCGTTGCCGCTGGGGACCAGGTCGCCGTCACCTACCGCAGTGGCGAGCCGCCGGAGGGCTTCCTCGCCGTGCGCTGCGACGTCACCGACCCCGAGTCGGTGGACGCCGCCTTCGCCGAGGTCGAGGCCGCCCACGGGCCCGTGGAGGTGCTGGTCGCCAACGCCGGCGTCACCGCCGACACGCTCGTGCTCCGAATGTCCGAGGAGGACTGGAGCAAGGTCATCGAGACGAACCTCACCGGCTCCTTCCGGGTGGCCAAGCGGGCCGCGAAGGGGATGCTGAGGCTGCGCCGGGGCCGACTGATCTTCATCTCCTCGGTGGTCGGCATGCTCGGCTCCGCCGGCCAGGTCAACTACGCGGCCAGCAAGGCCGGCCTGGTCGGGATGGCGCGGTCGCTGGCCCGCGAGCTCGGCAGCCGGTCGATCACCGCGAACGTCGTGGCGCCGGGCTTCGTGGAGACCGAGATGACCGACGTACTGCCCGAAGCGACCAAGGCGCAGTACCAGGCGCAGATCCCGCTGCAGCGGTTCGCCTCGGTGGACGAGGTGGCGGGCGTCGTCGCCTGGCTGGGCTCGGACGCCGCCGCCTACGTCACCGGTGCGGTGATCCCGGTCGACGGCGGCCTCGGCATGGGCCACTGACCACACGAGAGAAGAGGTACGACGAGCATGGGCATTCTCGAGGGCAAGCGGATCCTCGTCGCAGGCGTGACGATGGACAGCTCCATCGGCTTCGCGGTGGCGCGGGTCGCGCAGGAGCAGGGCGCCACGGTCGTGGTGTCCAACTTCGGTCGGGCGCTCGGCATCACGAAGCGGATCGTCGGACGGCTGCCGCAGCCGGCTCCCGTGGTCGAGCTGGACGTCACCGACCCCGGGCACCTCGAGCGGCTGCCCGACCTGCTCGGTGAGCACGTCGACGGTCTCGACGGCGTCGTGCACTCGATCGCCTACGGCAACCCCGAGACGCTCCTCGGCGGGAAGTTCCTCACCGGTCCGTGGTCGGACGTCGCCCAGGCCGTCCAGGTCTCCGCCTACTCCCTGGTCTCCTTGTCCAACGCCTGCCTGCCGCTGATGTCCGGCGGCGGGTCCGTGGTCGGGATGACCTTCGACGCGACGGTGGCCTGGCCGGCGTACGACTGGATGGGGGTCGCCAAGGCCGGGCTGGAGTCCACGGCCCGCTACCTCGCGCGCGACCTGGGGCCGCACGGGGTACGGGTGAACCTGGTGTCCGCGGGACCACTGAAGACCCTGGCGGCCAAGGCCATCCCGGGCTTCGAGGACCTCGAGTCGATGTGGAGCGACCGGTCGCCGCTGGGGTGGGACGAGAAGGACACCCTGCCCACGGCGAGGGGGGTGGTGGCGCTGCTCAGCGACTTCTTCCCGGCCACCACCGGCGAGATCGTGCACGTCGACGGCGGCTACCACGCCATGGGCGCCTGACCTGAGCGGATGACCTCCCTCGTCGAGCTGCGGGTCCTGGAAGGTCCCAACCTGTACTTCCCGCGCGCCGCCATCAAGCTGACCCTCGACCTCACCCAGCTCGTCGAGGCCCCCGAGGAGGTCGCGCGGCGGTTCGCCACCCGGGTCGGGCTCCGCCAGGTCCGCCCGGGGGAGCCGGGCAGCGGCTTCCGTCAGCGGTTCGCTGCACGGGCGGTGGAGCGGCTGGTGCGCCAGATCGCTCGGGAGGCCGGCACGACCCGGTTGGGCGTCCGGATCCGGCCCACGACGGACGTGCACCAGGTGGTGGTGGCCTACCCGTGGCGCCGCCGTGGCCGGGCCGAGGCCCTCGGCGAGGCGGTGGCCGACGTGCTGGATGCGCTTCCCAGCCCTGACCTCGAGGACCTGGTCGGGCGGGCGGCCGCGTCCGTGCGGGACGCCGAGCCCGGCCCGGGTCCCAGCACGCTCCGGCCGCGGGTGCCGGTCGTCGCGGTGACCGGCACCAACGGCAAGACCACCACCTCGCGGATGATCGCGCACATCGCCCTGGTGCACGGGCTGCACGTCGGCTGGTCGAGCACGGACGGCATCTACGTCGACGGCGAGCTCGTCGAGCCCGGGGACTACTCGGGTCCCTCGGGTGCGGGTCGGGTGCTGGCCCGGCCCGAGGTCGAGCTGGCGGTGACCGAGACGGCCCGGGGAGGGATCCTGCTCAAGGGCATCGGCGTCGCCTACAACCACGTCTCGGTGTTCACCAACGTCTCCGCGGACCACCTGGGGATGCAGGGCATCGACACCGTGGACCAGCTCGCGGAGGTCAAGAGCGTCGTCAGCCGGATCACCCGCGCCGACGGGTGGGCGGTGCTCAACGGTGACGACCCCCGGGTCTACGCCGTGCGGCGGTCGCTCGCGGCCCGGCCCTGGGTCTTCTCCCGCGACCCGGACTCACCCGCCGTTCGCGAGACGCTGTCCGCCGGCGGCCGGGCGACGACCGTCATCGACGGCTGGCTGTGCGTGCTCAGCCCCGGCAGCGACGCGGACCCGCTCGTCGAGGTGGCCGACATCCCGATGACCCTCGCCGGGCTGTCGCGGTTCAACGTGGAGAACGCCCTGGCCGCGGCCTCGGCCGCGCTCGGCGTGGGGCTGCCGCGCGCCGCGGTCGTCGAGGGCCTGCGGTCCTTCCGGCCGGACGCGGAGCACAACCCCGGGCGGATGAACTTCTTCACGCGCGACGACGTCAGCGTGGTCGTCGACCTGGCGCACAACGAAGCCGGGCTGGAGGCGCTGCTCGAGATCATGAACGGCGTACGTCGACCCGGTGCCCGCCTGCTGCTGGCGCTCGGCGCCGTCGGCGACCGTCAGGACGACGTGGTCGACGCTCTGGGTGAGCTGGGCGCACGGGACGCGGACGTGCTGGTCATCGGGCACAAGACGAAGTACCTCCGCGGGCGTACGACGGCCGAGCTCGACGCCCTGTTCCGGGCCGCGGCCGCTCGCGTCGGGGTGGCCGACGTGCCGTCGTACGCCACCGAGGTCGACGCCCTCGAGGCACTGGTCAAGCGGGCCGAGCCGGACGACGTGCTGGGACTGATGTGCCACGAGGACCGCCAGGGCGTCTACGCCTGGCTGGCCGGTCACGGCTTCACCCCGGACACCCCCGAGACCCTGCGCGACAAGGTCCGACTCGCCCGTCCCTGACCCCGCCGAGGCGTCCCGTTCTGCGACGAGACCCCTGCCGAGGCGTCCCGTTCTGCGACGAGACCCCTGCCGAGGCGTCCCGTTCTGCGACGAGACCTCTGCCGAGGCGTCCTGTTCTGCGACGGGTCGGCACGGTCGGGATCGCAGAATGCGACGCCTCGGCGGGATTGGGATCGCAGAACGGGACGCCTCGGCGGGATCGGGGTCGCAGAACGGGACGCCTCGGCGGGTCAGGCCTGCGGGAGGGCCCCTGCCGGCGCGTAGTCGGGGTCGCCCACCGGGCCATCCGTGGAGCCGGAGCCCGCCTGTGCCTGGTGCGACCAGGTCTCGAGCTCGGCCATCACGGCCGGGTGCTGGTCCACGCACACCACCACCAGGTCGCCGGGGTTGGCGCGGGCCATCGCGTGCCGGACGGCGGCGATCTCCTCGAGCACCACCTCGACCTGCTTGCACCGCCCACCCTCGGCCATCGTCGCGCGGACGCCCTCTGCCACCAGGGCCGCGGTCTCGCCGCGCTGCCGACGCCGCAGCGACTGGTCCTCCCGGACCACCACGACGTCGAAGTGCTGGGCGGCGATCGCCCCCAGCTCGCGCATGTCGGCGTCGCGCCGGTCACCCGCGGTGGCGATCACCCCGATGCGGGACGGCCGGCCCAGCTCGCTGGTGGTCGCCAGGCTCTCGCCGACGCGGTCCACGAAGTCCCCGAGCATCTTCATCCCCGGGGCGTTGTGGCAGTAGTCCACGATCACCTGCACGCCGTTCACGTCGAGCTCGTTCAGCCGTCCCGGCGACAGGTAGTAGCTGGTGCTGAAGGTCCGCAGCCCCTGCCTGATGTCGTGCAGCGGCGCCCCGGCCGCGAAGGCGGCAGCCGCTGCAGCAAGGGCGTTCTGCACGTTCATCCGCGCGCGGCCTCCGAAGGTGGCCGGCAGCAGGTGGGTCCAGGCGAGCTGCATCTCCCGCCGACCATGGCGTACGACGATCATCTCCCCGCGCTCGCTGGGCTCGAGGACCAGTGCCTTGCCCCCGCGGCGGCAGTGCTGGTCGATCAGGTCGCGCTCCTCCGAGCCGGGCTCGGACATCGAGAACCAGACGACCTGGCCGGAGCACCGTCGGCGCATCTCGCGGACCAGTGGATCATCGGCGTTCAGCACCGCGTGCCCGTCACGGGGAACCGCCTCGACCAGCACCGCCTTGACGTCCGCGAGCTGCTCGACCGTGTCGATGCCGCGCAGCCCGAGGTGGTCCGGCTGCACGTTGAGAACCACGGCCACGTCGTTGCGCTCGTAGCCGAGCCCCTCGCGCAGGATCCCGCCCCGAGCGACCTCGAAGACCGCGAAGTCGACGCGCGGGTTCTGCAGCACCATCCGAGCGGACTTGGGGCCGGACGCGTCGGAGCGGATCACCAGCCGCTCGATGACGACGC
>CAXSHL010000072.1:0-22036 GCA_964237315.1 uncultured Nocardioidaceae bacterium | reverse complement strand
ACATCGTGGAGTATCGCGGCCCGGCCATCGAGGAGCTGTCGATGGAGGCCCGGATGACGGTCTGCAACATGTCCATCGAGTGGGGCGCCAAGGCCGGGCTGATCGCCCCGGACCAGGTCACCTTCGACTACATCGAGGGACGTCCCTCGGCACCGACCGGCGACGACTGGGACGCCGCTGTCGAGCACTGGAAGACGCTGATCACCGACGACGACGCGGTCTTCGACGAGGAGATCGTGCTCGACGCGAGCGAGATGACGCCCTTCGTCACCTGGGGGACCAACCCCGGCCAGGGTGTCCAGCTCTCCGCCGACGTGCCGAACCCTGCGGACTTCGAGGAGGAGGGCGACCAGATCGCTGCGCAGAAGGCGTTGGAGTACATGGGTCTCGAGGCCGGCACCCCGATGCGACAGGTCAAGGTCGACACCGTGTTCGTCGGCTCGTGCACCAACGGCCGCATCGAGGACCTGCGCGCGGCGGCTGCCGTCATCAGGGGCCGCCAGGTCGCGACCGACACCCGGCTGCTCGTGGTGCCCGGATCCGTGCGGGTCCGGCTGCAGGCCGAGTCCGAGGGACTCGACGTGGTCTTCAAGGAGGCGGGCGGCGAGTGGCGAGGCGCGGGCTGCTCCATGTGCCTGGGCATGAACCCCGACCAGCTCGAGCCGGGGGAGCGCAGCGCGTCGACCTCCAACCGCAACTTCGAGGGCCGGCAGGGCAAGGGCGGACGCACGCACCTGGTCTCGCCACTCGTCGCCGCGGCCACCGCGGTCACCGGCACCCTCGCCTCGCCCGCCGACCTGCCGGCACTGGACTGAGAGGCACCTGATGGAGAAGTTCACCAGCCACACCGGGACGGGGCTGCCGCTGCGGCGCAGCAACGTGGACACGGACCAGATCATCCCGGCCGTCTACCTCAAGCGGGTGACCCGGACCGGCTTCGAGGACGGGCTCTTCGCGGCCTGGCGCAAGGACCCTCAGTTCGTCATCAACCAGCCGGCGTACGACGGCGCGACCGTCCTGGTGGCGGGCCCCGACTTCGGCACGGGGTCGTCCCGCGAGCATGCCGTGTGGGCGTTGATGGACTACGGGTTCAAGGCCGTCATCTCCAGCCGCTTCGCCGACATCTTCCGAGGCAACTCCGGCAAGGCGGGACTGGTGGCGGCGCAGGTGACCCAGGACGTGGTCGAGCAGCTGTGGAAGCTCATCGAGACCGACCCCACCACGCAGATCGTCGTGGACCTGCAGCAGCGCACGATCCAGGCGGACGCCCTCACGGCACCGTTCGAGATCGACGACTACACCCGCTGGAGACTGCTCGAGGGCCTCGACGACATCGGAATCACCTTGTCACACGAGGAAGACGTGACCACCTACGAGTCGCGCCGACCGTCGTGGAAGCCCGCCACTTTGTGAGCATTGGTACGTCGTGCGCGCCGAACGACCACGATTCTGCTATTTAGGCAAGGAAAAAACGCGTGTAGTCGTTGTGAGCAACGTAACTTTTCCCTAGCGTGCCAAGAGTAGTCGGGCAACGGCTCGACCTTGGGCAAGTTCACGGAAGGGAAGCTTGTGAACAAGAGTCAGCTGATCGACACCCTCGCTGCTCGATACGAAGGCAACCGCAAGCAGGCCGCTCAGGCACTGGAGGCGGTCATCGACACCATCACCCGCGAGGTGGCCAAGGGCGAGAAAGTCGCCATCACGGGCTTCGGCTCGTTCGAGAAACGCGTTCGCGACGCCCGATGGGTGCGCAACCCGCGCACGGGTGAGCGCCTCAAGGCCAAGAAGACGGCCGTCCCGAAGTTCAACGCCGGTGCGGATCTCAAGGCCGTCGTGTCCGGTGCCAAGAAGCTTCCCAAGCTGACGTTGAGCGCTGCCACGACAACGGCTCGGGCGGCGACCGGCACCACCGCGAAGGCACCGGCCAAGAAGACTACGAGCACCACCGCCAAGAAGACCACGACCAGCACGGCCAAGAAGACAGCCGCCAAGACGACTGCCAAGAAGTCCACGGCGACCAAGAGCACCGCCACCAAGGCGCCGGCCAAGAAGACCACGACGAAGTCGACCGCGACCAAGACGACCGCCAAGAAGTCCGCTCCCGCCAAGAGCACGGCTTCGAAGACGACGGCGACCAAGGCCCCCGCCAAGAAGACCAGCACTGCCACCAAGGCGCCGGCCAAGAAGACCACCACTGCCGCCGCCACCAAGGCGCCGGCCAAGAAGACCACCACTAAGCGGGTGGCCAAGAAGTCCTGACCCCTGCGCGACAACCACACGCACGAGCACGAAGGGCCCACCGGTCACGGTGGGCCCTTCGTCGTCTCGCGGTGTCGAGCTCGAACCGCACGCTTCAGGGAAGTGTGAGGATCTGCACGCCGACGATCTGCGAGATCCCTTCGTCCTCGACGTTCTCCGTGCGGACCCGCTGCCCGGGCCGCAGCAGCAGCAGACCGCTGCCACGCAGGGCCGTTGCTGGGAAGGGCGCGTCGGTCCCGTCGTCGAACAGCACCCGCCCCTCACGTGACGACGCGTCGAACGCGGACACGGTCGCCTGCCGAGAGGTCAGCACCTGCGCGGTCCGCGCACCCACGCCGAGACGCAACGCCTCACTCAGGGAGGCGGGGTCGTCGACGTCGCGCCGCAGGCCTGGTACGTCGACCGCGTCGACCTCGAACGCACCCGCCTGCAGGTGCTGGGCCCGTGAGCCGTTGCCGAACGACGGGCGGAAGTCCTCCAGCCCGGGAGCGATGACGGCCGTCGTACCCACCCCGTCCTGGTCTCCCACGAAGGACATCCTGGTTGCATGGGCCGAGGCGAAGGCCCTGGCGACCTCGTCCGGGCGGAGGGCCGGCAGGTCTGCGCAGACGGCGGCCAGCCGCAGGGCCGGGTCGCGTCGGTGCATCTCGACGGCGGCCTGCACCAGCGTCCCGTTCAGGTCCGTCGTGCCGTCCGGGATCACGTCGGCGCCCATCGACCGCAGCATCGCGGCCAGCAGGTGGTCGTCGCTCACCACCAGGACCCGGGCCACCGCCTCGCAGGCAAGCAGAGCTGTCACGGTGTCCGCGGCGAACGCGGTGGCCAGCTCGCGTCGGACGTGCTCACCGAGACCACGCAGCCTGGACTTGGCGACCGCGCTGCGCTTCACCGGCACGAGGACGGCGTAGCGGGCGGGGTCGGGAGCGGGCGTCGTCATCGACGACGATCCTGCCAGACGCCCACCCTGCCGACGACGATCTGGCCAGACGACGATCCTGCCGGTCCACGACCGTCCGGCACCGGCGGGCGTCCACGGGACGGCGCCTCCGATGCGGCATGCTGTGCGAAGGTGCCCCACCAGCCGAGGCCGGGGCGACGACGAGACGAGGGGTCAGTGCCGAGAGCGCGCCGGCTGCAGGAGCCCCGAGGCTGGGCCTTCGGCTTCTGCGTCGCCGTCGCGGAGCCACCACTGGTGCTGCTGACCAAGCGCCGGTGGAAGGGCGGCGAGAACATCCCCGCGCGCGGCGGGTGCATCCTGGCCGTCAACCACATCTCGCACCTGGACCCGTTCACCTGTGCGCACTTCGTCTACTCGTGGGGCCGCATCGTCCGGTTCCTGGCGAAGGCGGAGCTCTTCGACCTGCCGGTGCTCGGCCGGATCGTGAGGAACGCGAAGCAGATCCCGGTCTACCGGCAGACCACCGACGCGTCGCTGTCGTTCACCGCGGCCGTGGAGGCGGTCGAGCAGGGACAGTGCGTGGTGGTCTACCCCGAGGGCACCATCACCCGGCAGCCCGACCTGTGGCCGATGACGGGGAAGACGGGCGCGGCCCGCATCGCACTGTCCTCCGGCGTCCCCGTCATCCCGGTGGCGCAGTGGGGCGCGCACCGGATCCTGGCGCCATACACTCTTCGCCCTCGGCTCCTGCCCCGCAAGACGATCGAGATGACCGCCGGCCTCCCGGTCGAGCTCGACGACCTCCGCGAGCAGCCGTTGACCCCGCAGGTGCTGATCGAGGGCACCAACCGGATCATGGACGAGATCACCCGCCTGCTCGAGGAGATCCGCGGTGAGAAGGCGCCCGCGGAGAGGTTCGACCCCCGCACCGCCGGTGTCAGCCAGATCGGCAACCCGCACGCCCGCAGGGACCGGAAGTCGCGCGACAGGAGACGTGGATGAGCAAGGTGGCCGTCTTCGGCGCCGGTTCCTGGGGTACGGCGTTCTCCGTCGTCCTCGCCGACGCCGGCAACGACATCACGCTGTGGGCCCGCCGCGAGGAGCTGTGCTCGACCATCAACGACAAGCGCGAGAACACCGACTACCTCCCGGGCATCCACCTGCCGGACCCGGTGAGCGCCACCCACGACCCCGAGCTGACGCTGGCCGGCGCGGAGTTCGTGGTGCTCGCCCTCCCCTCGCAGACGCTGCGGCCGAACCTCGAGGAGTGGGCGGACCTGATCCCGCGCGACGCCGTGCTCGTGTCCTTGATGAAGGGCGTCGAGCTCGGCAGCCTCAAGCGGATGAGCGAGGTGATCGCCGAGGTGACCGGTGTCGGCCCCGAGCGTATCGGGGTGCTGAGCGGACCCAACCTGGCCAAGGAGATCGCCAGCCGGGAGCCCGCCGCCAGCGTGGTCGCCTGCATCGACGAGCACAACGTGACGCGGCTGCGGAACCTCTGCCACTCCGCGACCTTCCGCCCCTACTCCAGCACCGACGTCGTGGGCTGCGAGCTGGGCGGTGCCTACAAGAACGTGATCGCCCTGAGCGTCGGGATGGCGGTGGGACTGGGATTCGGGGACAACACGACCGCGTCGGTGATCACCCGCGGGCTCGCCGAGATAGCCCGGCTCGCCGTGGGCCTGGGCGCAGACCCGATGACGTTGATGGGACTGGCGGGCCTGGGCGACCTGGTCGCGTCCTGCTCGTCCCCGCTGTCTCGCAACCGGTCGTTCGGCGAGAAGCTCGGACAGGGCATGACGACCGAGGAGATCACCGCCAGCACGCGACAGGTCGCGGAGGGCGTGAAGTCCTGCTCGTCCCTGCTGGCCCTGGCTCAGCAGGCCGACGTCTACGCGCCCATCGTGGCGGCCGTGCACGCCGTCGTCGAGGGGGAGATGACCGCGGCCGAGATGCTCACCCAGCTGATCTCCCGGGAGACCAAGCACGAGCGGGACTGAGCCGCTGGTGGCAGCGCACCACTACGGCGTGACCGGGGGCGCCGCGACGTCGTCCAGAGCCGCCGCCAGGTCGTCCCACAGGTCGTCGACGTCCTCGATGCCGACCGACAGCCGCACCAGCCCCTCCGGGATGGTCACCGGCTCGGTCCGCCACCGGCGCCGTCGCTCGAACGTCGACTCGACGCCGCCGAGGCTGGTGGCGTGCACCCACAGCCGCGTCGAGCGGGTGACCACGTCCGCGGCCGTCGCGCCCTGGGCCAGCACCATCGACACGATCGCCCCGAACCCCGGGTAGCGGACCTCGCCGACCGCCGGGTGCCCGGAGAGCCGCCGGACCAGCTCCTGGGCGTTGGCCTGGGCGCGCTCGAGACGCACGTGCAGCGTCCGGAGACCGCGCAGCGCCAGCCAGGTCTCGAACGTGCCGGGTGTCGCACCCAGCAGGTCGCGGCGCTTCTTCAGCACGTCGTACAGCTCCCCGTCCCGCGTCGCCAGCGCGCCGAGGAGCACGTCGCTGTGGCCGGCGATGAACTTGGTCGCCGAGTGCACGACGATGTCCGCGCCCAGGTCGAGCGGCTGCTGGAGCAGGGGAGTGGCGAAGGTGTTGTCGACCACCACACGGGCGCCGGCGTCGTGGGCGGCGGCCGCGATGACGGCGATCTCGGCGATCTCGAGTGCTGGGTTGGTCGGCGACTCCAGCCACACCAGGGCGGCGTCCTCGCAGGCCTTGACGACGGCCTCGGTGTCGGTGACGTCGACCAGGACCGCGGTGAGCCGGCCCCGCGCATCGAGGTCGGCGAGCTGCATGAGGCTGCCGTTGTAGGCGTGCCGCGGCGCGACCACGGTGGCGCCGCTGCCGACGAGGTCCAGGACCGTCGCGACGGTCGCCAGGCCGGTGGCGAACGCCAGGCACCGGCCGCCCTCCAGCTCGCCGAGCGCCTGCTCGAAGGCGGCCCACGTCGGGTTGCCGTAGCGGCCGTACTCCAGGTCACCCCCCGCGACGTACGTCGAGGCCATCGTCAGCGGCTGGTTGAGCGGGTTGTCCGGCACGTGCGCTGGACGCCCCGAGGTCACCGCGACGGTGGCGGGGCGGTACGGCGACCGGCCGACCGACGGGTCGGCAGAGGCGCCGGCGGAGGGGTCGAGAGGGAGCCCGGTGGCGGGGTCGGAGGACATGCTCCAAAGCCTAGGGACGGCATCCCCGGCTGTGGGCATCGGGACCGGTAGGGTCGCGACACCATGAGCCAGCCCACGGTCGCCCCGGACCCCGCCCGGACGCGCAAGCCGCGCATCGCGGTCGTCTTCGGCGGCCGTTCCGAGGAGCATCCGATCTCCTGCCTGACGGCCGGCAGTGTGTTGGCGGCGATCGACCCGGAGCGCTACGACGTGGTGCCGGTGGGCATCACGCGCGAGGGTCGCTGGGTCCTGGAGTCGGCCGACCCGGCGCGTCTGGCGATCACTGCGGCGGGCGTCCTCCCGGAGGTCGACGGCTCGCGCGCCCGGGTCGCCCTCGGCGGCGAGGACGGCACCCGGGAGCTCGTCGTGCAGGAGCCTGGCTCGGTCGCGCGCACCCTCGGGACGGTGGACGCCGTGTTCCCGCTGCTGCACGGGCCCTGGGGCGAGGACGGCACGATCCAGGGCCTGCTGGAGATGGCCGGGGTGCGCTACGTCGGCGCCGGGGTGCTCGCCTCGGCAGTCGGCATGGACAAGCACTACATGAAGATCGTGCTCCAGTCGCACGGGCTGCCGGTGCTGCCCTATGCCGTGCTCAGCGGACAGGCGTGGGCGAGTGACCGGGCGGCGTGCGTGGAGACGGTCGACTCGATCGGCTACCCGGTGTTCGTCAAGCCGGCGCGGGGCGGCTCGAGCATCGGGATCAGCAAGGTGTCCGGGCGAGGAGAGCTCGAGGCCGCCGTGCGCGAGGCGCAGCTGCACGACCCCAAGGTCGTCGTGGAGGTGTCGGCCGAGGGGGGCCGCGAGGTCGAGTGCGGGGTCCTGCAGGGGTTCGGGACCAACCCGCCGGACTCCTCGGTGGTGGCCGAGATCAGCATCGATGCCGACCACGAGTTCTACGACTTCTCAGCCAAGTACCTCCCCGAGGAGCACACCCGGCTCACCGTCCCCGCCGACCTGCCGGCGAGCGTCGTGGCGCGCATCCAGGAGCTCGCGGTGCTGGCCTTCGCCGCCCTCTCCGTGGAGGGCCTGGCCCGCGTCGACTTCTTCGTGCTGCCGGACGAGCGGGTGGTCATCAACGAGCTGAACACCATGCCCGGGTTCACGCCGTCCTCGATGTTCCCACGGATGTGGCAGGCGAGCGGTCTGGGCTACCCCCAGCTCGTTGACCGGCTGATCCAGCTGGCCCTGCACCGAGGCACCGGGCTGCGCTGAGCCGCAGAACGGGACGCCTCGGCCGCTTCCAGATCGCAGAACGGGACGCCTCGGCCGGGTCCAGATCGCAGAACGGGACGCCTCGGCGGGGTCACACGCAGGGCCGCACGTCGCGGATTGTGCGCTTGATCGCCGGCGCCAGGTCGACCATCGTGGCCGGCGGCGGGAAGTAGTCGGCGGGGATCCGCACCTCGACGTACTCCGCCCGGCCGATGGTGGTCATGGTCACCGCGACCGGGCGCCCGGTCTGCTGCTTCTCCGGGATGAACCAGCCCACGCCGTTGGCCTCCTGGCAGGTCGAGAACTCGTCGAAGCCGGCGGGCTTGGATACCCCGCAGCGCAGCTCGATCGCCGGGTCGCCCCACGCGGCGGCGTACCCGCCGGCCGGCTCGACCTCCCGCTTCGGCTGGTCGGCCACCCGCGCCGGCAGGGCCCGCACCAGGGCAGCGCACGCGCGGGCGTCCGCTCCGGTCAGCTCCGGGGCAGGAACGTGATGGGCGCTCGAGCAGGACGAGGTCAGCAGGAGCACCGAACACACGACGACGCCCAGCCCCAGCGGAGATGGGCGCCGCCGCACGACGGTGCTCCGAGGCGTGGAAGCCCTCAGATGTGCACGACCGGGCAGGTCAGCGTGCGGGTGATGCCTGCGATGTTCTGCACCCTGGCGACGACCAGCTTGCCGAGCTCGTCGACGTTGCGGGCCTCGGCACGCACGATCACGTCATAGGGACCGGTGACGTCCTCGGCCAGCGTGACGCCCTTGACCTCAGCGATCTCCGCAGCCACCTCGGCAGCCTTGCCGACGTCGGTCTGGATCAAGATGTAGGCCTGCACCACCATGCTGCACTCCTGTGTCGTCGGCGTTGTCCTCATTCTCACGCGACCGGCCCTTGAGAACAGGCGGTCCGGCACAACGTACCGTGCAGCGACCCCCCGCACCTACAGGGTGCCGAACGCGTGCAGTTGGATGTCGCACATGACCGTTTCACCGGGTGGCCGTCGCCCGCAGACCACCCAGAACGCGAGCCTGAGCACGGGCCCGGTCCCCGGCGCTGCCGACAGCCGGACGCTGGCCGACGTCGGCGAGTTCGGGCTCATCGAGTCGTTGGCCGAGCTGTTCCCCCAGGGCGAGCAGGTGCTGCTCGGGCCCGGCGACGACGCGGCCGTGGTGGCGGTCCCGGACGGCCGGGTCGTGGTGTCCACCGACATGCACGTCGACTCCCGTCACTTCCGGCGGGACTGGGCGTCGGCACAGGAGATCGGGCACCGCGTCGCCGCCGCGAACCTGTCCGACATCAACGCGATGGGCGGGCATGCCACGGCCCTCACCATCGGGCTGGCGGCGCCCGCGGACCTGCCGGTCGCCTGGGCCCTGGACCTGGCCCGTGGCATCGCGGAGGAGTGCGCGCTCGTCGGCGCCTCGGTGGTCGGAGGAGACCTGACGGCGGCGGACCAGGTGGTGGTCGCCGTCACCGTCCTGGGCACGGTGACCGGCGACCCGGTGCGACGCTCGGGTGCCCGGCCCGGTGACGTGGTCGCGCTGGCCGGACGCCAGGGCTGGGCCGCCGGAGGGTTGGCTGTGCTGGCGCGGGGGTTCCGCTCCCCGCGTGCGCTCGTCGAGGCCTACCGCCGACCGGAGCCGCCCTACGAGGCGGGCGCCCAGGCCGCCGCACTGGGAGCCACGGCGATGATCGACGTCTCCGACGGCCTGCTCGCGGACATCGGCCATGTCGCGCGCGCGAGCGGCGTCGCGGTCGACATCGACTCCTCGTCGCTCACGGTCCCCGAGCCCCTGCGGGCGGTGGGTGCGGCGCTGGGCGCCGACCCGATGCGGTTCGTGCTCTCCGGTGGCGACGACCACCCGCTCGTCGCGACGTACCCGTCCGGGACGGTGCTCCCCGACGACTGGACGGTCATCGGGCGGGTGACCGAGGGCGCGGGAGTCACCGTCGACGGGGTCGTCGACGACGGGCCGTCGGGGCACACGCACTTCGGCTGACAGCCGTCAGACCCTGAGCCGGAGGTCTGGTCGCCTGGACGCAGCAGCCTGGACGCAGCGAAAGAGCCGCCCCGCAGGACGGCTCTCGAGCTGCTGGTCGACGGTCTAGCGGGAGACCTTGCCGGCCTTCAGGCAGCCGGTGCACACATTGAGGCGCTTGGGCGTGCCGTTGACGGTGGCCCGGACCCGCTGGATGTTGGGGTCGAAACGACGGTTGGTGATCTTGCGTGACCAGGGACGGTTGTGGCCGAAGCCCGGGCCCTTGGCGCAGATGTCACAGACGGCAGCCACCGTGAACTCCTGGGATTGCTGGATGATTTGCTGAGGCGGTCGGTCCGCTGCCAGGAGAGCGCATGACACATCGAGACAAGCGGACAACCTCATCAGGATACTCGATCCCCGCGACGTGACGCGAATCCGGGCGGCGGGGCCGTTGCACTAGCCTGCACTACCCTCGAGCGTGCGTCGACTGCCGGGCCGACCGGGGAACGGGGGTGGTGCCTGTGTCTACAGCCGAGCCCGTCCGGGCGGCGGCAGCCTTCGACCTGCCCACCGTGCTGAGGTTCGCCGAGCTGGCGCTGGCAGCGTTGGGTGCGGCGCGCGAGGAGATCGACGCGCTCAACGTGTATCCGGTGCCGGACGGAGACACCGGCACCAACATGTTCTTGACCTTCGAGTCGGCCCGCAACGCCATGCTGGTCGCGCTCGGAGCCGAGCCGGGTGCCGGTTCCGACGCGGGGGGACCGGTCGACGTCGCCGAGGGCGACATCGCGGTGGCGATGGCCGCGTTCACCCGCGGTGCGCTGCTCGGAGCCCGGGGCAACTCGGGGGTGATCTTCTCCCAGCTGGTCGGTGCCCTGTGCAAGCACGTCGGCTCCGCCCCGCCGGGCCGCCGGGCGGCGGTGGTGCTCGCAGAGGGTCTGGTGCAGGCCACCGAGGCGAGCTACGCAGCGGTCGGACAGCCGGTGGAGGGCACCATCTTGTCCGTGGCCCGAGCGGCGTCCGACGCTGCCACCCGCGCGGCGGCCGTCGAGGCGTTCGCGGTGGGCCACGTGATCCGGGCGGCCGCCGGTGCGGCGCGGGAGGCACTCGCGCGTACGCCGGAGCAGCTGCCCGTCCTGCGACGTGCCGGGATCGTCGACGCGGGAGGCCGCGCCCTCTGCGTGGTGCTCGACGCCGCCGAGACCGCCGTCACCGGCCGGCGTCGCGTCTCCGGACAGGTGCCGCTCGGGGCCCGGGCGATCCCGATGCCCGTGCCGTCGGGGGATCTCACGCCGGGCGGCCCGTCGTACGAGGTGATGTTCCTGCTCGACGCCGCCGACGACCAGGTCGCCGAGCTGCGCCAGGCACTGGCCGCCCTGGGTGACTCGCTGGTGGTGGTCGGTGGCGACGGGCTGTGGAACGTGCACGTGCACGTCGACGACGTCGGGGCCGCGATCGAGGCCGGGATCGAGGCGGGACGTCCCCACCGGGTGCGGGTCACCCACTTCGCCGAGCAGCTCGGGCGCCGGGCGGCGGGGACGGTCCGCGAGGGACGCACGGTCGTGGTGGTCGCCGCCGGTGCCGGTCTGGGCAGCCTGTTCGTGAAGGCCGGCGCGACCGTCGTGCCAGGTGGGGTCGGGCGGCGGCCCTCGACCGGCCAGATCCTCGAGGCGATCACCCTCGCCGGCACCGACGAGGTCATCGTGCTCCCCAACGACCGGGACACCATCGCCGCGGCCGAGGCTGCCGCGCGGACCGCCCGCGAGCCCGGTGAGCTCCGGGTGGCGGTGATCCCCACCAACGCCCAGGTGCAGGGCCTGGCCGCGCTGGCGGTGCACGAGCCCGGGCGGAGCTTCGAGGAGGACATCGTGACGATGTCCGCGGCCGCCCGGCACGCCAGGTCCGGCGCCGTCACGATCGCCGCCCGGCAGGCGATGACGACCGGCGGCCCGTGCGAGCCCGGAGACGTGCTCGGAGTGATCGAGGGCGACTTCGTGCTGGTCGGCCAGGACCTGTTCGAAGTGGCGACCGGCGTGCTCGAGCGCCTGCTCGGCGGGGGCGGCGAGCTGGTCACGCTGGTCGCAGGGGCCGACTCCGGGGACCTGGCCGAGCGGGCCGCCGCGCACCTGTACGACGTGCACCCGACCGTGGACGTGGTGGTCTACGAGGGCGGCCAGCGCCGCTACCCGCTGCTCGTCGGTGTCGAGTAGGACGATCGGAGCATGCCAACGGATCGACCGACCCTGCAGTCCACCATCGGCTGGGACGCCAAGCTGGCCACCGTCGCGGGCAGGCACGCGAAGACGATCGAGAAGGCGTTCGGCTACCGGACAGTCGGGGAGCTGCTCTCGCACTACCCACGGCGCTGGGTGGAGCGGGACAAGCTCAGCGAGCCGGAGAAGCTGGAGGTCGACGGCTTCGTCACCGTGCTGGCCCGGGTGGCGAGCGTCGAGCCCAGGCCCTACCGCGACCGTCGCACCGGGCAGATGGCCTACCGGCTCCAGGTGGTGCTCGAGACGGGAGGCATCCCGCTGACCCTCACCTTCTTCGACAAGACCTCCGGCCGCGCCCGGTGGCGTCAGGGCGAGGTCGTCGCGGGCCACTACGGCCTGTTCTCCGGCAAGGTCGGGCGGTTCCGGAGCACCTGGCAGCTGACGAACCCCCGGACCCTGGTCTTCGGCTCGGGCGAGGAGGCGGAGCAGGCGCTGGCCCGGATGCCGAACCTGATCCCGATCTACCCGGCCACCGCCGCGATCCAGAGCTGGCAGATCGGCGAGGCGGTCGCTGTGGCGCTGGACCTGGTGCACGAGATCCCCGAGGTGCTGCCCGAGGAGGTCCGCACCGAGCAGGGCCTCCTCTCGGCGCGTCAGGCGCTGACCTGGCTGCACCGGCCGGACAGCCGGCAGCAGATAGAGGCGGCGGCCGCCAGGCTCCGGTTCGACGAGGCCTTCGTCACCCAGACCGTGCTCGCCCAGCGCCGCGCGGCGCTGCTCGCCCAGCAGGCGCGGCCCCGGACCGGCCGTGAGGGCGGGCTGCTGGACCGCTTCGACGCCCGGCTGCCGTTCGAGCTGACCACCGGTCAGCAGGAGGTCGGCCGGACCTTGCTGGAGGACCTCGCCGCGGGCCACCCGATGCACCGGCTCCTCCAGGGCGAGGTCGGCTCGGGCAAGACCGTGGTCGCGCTGCGGGCGATGCTCCGGGTCGTCGACTCCGGTGGGCAGGCGGCCTTGCTGGCGCCGACCGAGGTGCTGGCCCAGCAGCACCGCCGGTCGATCACCGCGATGCTCGGTGACCTCGCCGCCGGCGGGATGCTGGGCGGTGACGACGAGGGCACCCGGGTGGCCCTGCTGACCGGCGCCCTCGGTGCGGCCGCCCGCCGAGAGGCGCTGCTCGACACGGCCTCCGGCTCGGCGGGCATCGTGATCGGCACCCACGCACTGCTGGAGGACCGGGTGCAGTTCGCCGATCTCGGCCTGGTCGTGGTCGACGAGCAGCACCGCTTCGGGGTCGAGCAGCGGGCGGCGCTGTCGGCCAAGGCCGGGGACGTCCCGCCGCACGTGCTGGTGATGACCGCGACCCCGATCCCGCGCACGGTCGCGATGACGGTCTTCGGCGACCTGGAGACCTCCACCCTGCGCGAGCTGCCGGCCGGCCGCGCCCCCATCCGCACCAACGTGGTGGCGCTGCCCGAGCACCCCTCGTGGCTGGAGCGCGCCTACGAGCGGATCGTCGAGGAGGTCGCGGCCGGTCACCAGGTCTACGTCGTGTGCCCGCGGATCAGCGGCGACGACCTCGACAACAGCCTGCAGGTCTCCGACCTGGACGACAGCGCGCCGCTCGCCGCGGTCGACGAGGTCGCCCCGATGCTCGCCGGCGGTCCACTGTCGGGACTGCGGGTGGCAGCCCTGCACGGCCGGCTCGCGCCCGAGGTCAAGGACCGGGTGATGACCGCCTTCGCCGACGGCGAGGTCGACGTGCTGGTCACGACGACCGTGGTCGAGGTGGGTGTGGACGTCGCGAACGCGACCATGATGGTGGTCCTCGACGCCGAGCGCTTCGGGGTCTCCCAGCTCCACCAGCTGCGGGGTCGCATCGGACGCGGAGGACTGCCCGGCCTGTGCCTGCTCGTCACCAACGCGCCGGACGGGAGTCCCGGCCGGGAGCGCGTCGAGGCGGTGGCGGGGACCACCGACGGCTTCGAGCTGTCCCGGGTGGACCTCCAGCAGCGGCGGGAGGGTGACGTGCTCGGGTCCTCCCAGTCCGGACGCCGCTCCAGCCTGCGGCTGCTGCACGTGCTCGAGCACGAGGACGTGATCGTGGCTGCCCGCGCGGTCGCCGTCGCCGTCGTGGCCGACGATCCAGCGCTGGAGGAGCACCCGCAGCTGGCCGCCCAGGTGCGTCGCCTCCACGAGGCGGAGCAGGCCGACTTCGTCGACAAGGCCTGAGCTCCGGCCCGAGTCCCTGGTGCCCCCTGCGCCGATTACCAGGGGATGCAGGAAGTTTGGCGCTTCCCATGGGCCATGACCCATGGGAAGCGGCAGAAAGCCATGGGAAGTGGCACGGCTGGCCCCGGGACTAGCGCGGCTGTGGACGAGTGCGAGGCGGATCGTCGTACGGCGTCGGAGCCCGCTGCTCGCCGCGGCTCTGCCGACCCACCGGCACCGTCAGGGCGCTGCGGCCGACCTTGGACGGGCCACGGCGTTCGCCCGTACGCCCGTACGCCCGTACGCCCGTACGCCCGTACGCCCGTACGCCCGTACGCCCTTACGCCCTTACGCCCTTAAGACATATCGCCGGCCGACAGGCCGACGGCGTGGGCTCCGACCGCTCCTTCCCATGGAAAACCAGCACTTCCCATGGGTCACGGCCCATGGGAAGCGCCAAACTTCCTGCATCCCCTGGTAATCAGCAGGAAGCCGGTTCACCGAGGGGCTGCAAGAGTGGGCGGGTGCTGGAGCAGGGGGAGCCATGACCCGGATCATCGGCGGTGCCGCCGGAGGGCGCCGCATCAAGACGCCGTCCGGCGACCGCACCCGGCCCACCTCGGACCGGGTCCGGGAGGCCCTGTTCTCGGCCGTGGACGCGGCCCTGGGGTCGCTGCACGGCCTCCGGTTCCTGGACCTGTACGCCGGCAGCGGGGCTGTCGGCCTCGAGGCCCGCTCGCGCGGCGCGGGCGTGGTCACGCTGGTCGAGCGGGACCGTCGCACCGCAGCGGTGATCCGCGAGAACATCCGCGGGCTCGGTCTGGGGGGCGTCGAGCTCGTCCTGGCCGACGCGGTGCGGGCTCTGGGGCAGCCACCCCGTGCGCCGTACGACGTGGTGTTCCTCGACCCGCCGTACGCCCTGCCGGTCGAGGATCTCACCACGGCACTGGAGGCGCTGCGCGACCAGGACTGGCTCGCGCACGAGGCGCTGGTCGTCCTCGAGCGCTCCAGCCGGGGCCCGGCGCCGACCTGGCCGGAGGGGTTCGCCGGCGACCGCGCGAGGAGGTACGGCGAGACGGTGCTTTGGTACGGTCACGCCACCGCCTGACCGCCCGACCAGATGACCAGAGGAGCCGCCGTGCGTCGAGTCGCATGCCCCGGGTCGTTCGACCCGGTGACCAACGGGCACATGGACATCATCGCGCGGGCCTCGACGCTCTTCGACGAGGTGGTGGTCGCGGTGGGGGTCAACCAGAGCAAGAGCCGGCTGTTCAGCCCCGAGGAGCGCATGGACATGCTCACCACGGCGGTCGCCTCCTACGACAACGTGCGGATCGCCGGCTTCGACGGGTTGCTCACCGACTTCTGCCGCGAGCACGACGTGGACGCCATCGTCAAGGGGCTGCGGGCCGGGACCGACTTCGACTACGAGCTGCAGATGGCACAGATGAACGCCAGCCTGTCGGGGATCGAGACGGTGTTCGTGCCGACCACCCCGGCCTACTCCTTCCTGGCCTCGAGCCTGGTCAAGGAGGTCGCCCGGTTCGGCGGCGACGTGTCCGCGCTGGTCCCGGGCTTCGTGTGGGAGCGGCTCACCGCCCGGCTCGCGGAGTCGGTCTGACGGCGTCCCGCGGGCGTCCGCCGGGCCGTTTTGGAGGCCGAACGGAGGTTCGGTAGGCTGGTCGACGGTTCTCCGTGCAGGAGACGAGGTGACGCCGCGGCGTTCCCCCGGCTGCTGTTCGAAGATCCAGGTCTGTTGTGCCCCTGCCAGGAAGTGAAAACCGTGCGTCTCGACCCGAGAGCGCCGCTCGTGCTCGACACCCGCGAGCTCGGCCGCCGCCCGGGGTCGCAACGTCGGATGACCTTCTCGGCTCCGGCGCCTGCAGATCTCGGCATCGAAGTTCTCCGTGTCCCCGAGGGGTCGACGATCGACTTCGAGCTTCGGCTCGAGGCGGTCATGGAGGGCGTGCTCGTCACCGGCACGGCTCAGGCCGAGCTGGTCGGGGAGTGCGTCCGGTGCCTGGAGGAGATCCACGACGAGGTCGTGGCCGACTTCCAGGAGCTCTTCGCCTACGAGGGGAGCGACACCGCTCTCTCGGGGGAGGACGAGGACGCCGGGCGGCTGGAGGGCGACCTGCTCGACCTCGAGCCGTTGCTGCGGGACGCGGTGGTGCTGATGCTGCCGTTCCAGCCGTTGTGCCGCGAGGACTGCCCGGGGCTGTGCGTCGAGTGTGGTGCCAGGCTCGCCGACGACCCGAGACACCAGCACGAGGAGCCGGTCGACCCCAGGTGGGCGGCGCTGCAGGGGCTCTCCGAGCCGGCGTACGACCGCACCGACGGCTGAGGCCGGCGCACAGCACCACAGACAGCACCACAGGCCAGACGACACCGAGAACCTGCCGCTTGCGGCCGACCCAGAGGAGAACACCGTGGCTGTCCCGAAGCGGAAGATGTCGCGCAGCAACACGCGCCACCGTCGCTCGCAGTGGAAGGCCGTCGCGCCCTCCCTGGTGACCTGCACCAACCCGGCCTGCGGTGGCAAGCACCTGCCGCACCGTGCGTGCCCGGAGTGCGGCCAGTACGGCGCCCGCGCCGACCGTCGCCAGGTCCTCTGACGACCACGCCCGCGGGGCCGTCGGAGATGACGACCGAACCGCCGTACGGCGACCTGAGGGAGTCCCTCGGCGACCCGGTCCTGGACGACGAGCACCTCGAGCGTGCGCTGACCCACCGCTCCTACGCCTACGAGCACGGCGGCCTGCCCACCAACGAGCGGCTGGAGTTCCTCGGGGACTCGGTCCTCGGCGTCGTCGTCACCGACACGCTGTTCCGCACGCACCTCGAGCTGTCCGAGGGTCGGCTGGCGAAGCTGCGTGCGGCGGTGGTCAACGCCCGGGCCCTGGCCCAGGTCGCCCGCACCATCGGGCTCGGGGCGCACATCAAGCTCGGGAGGGGCGAGGAGGCGACTGGTGGCCGCAACAAGCCCTCCATCCTCTCCGACACCGTCGAGGCGCTGATCGGTGCCGTCTACCTCAGCGGTGGCTTCGAGGCGTCCACCGCCGTCGTCCACCTGCTCTTCGACCCGCTGATGGAGAACGCCGCCGGCCTGGGCGCCGGACTGGACTGGAAGACGAGCCTGCAGGAGCTGTCGGCCGAGCACTCGCTCGGCGTGCCGGAGTACGTCATCGGCGAGACGGGTCCCGACCACGAGAAGACCTTCACCGCCCAGGTGCGGGTGGGGGACAACCTCTACGGCGACGGGAGCGGCAGGTCGAAGAAGGAGGCCGAGCAGCAGGCCGCCGAGACCGCCTACCTCGCCATCGCCGCCACCTACGGCGACCCGCTCGGCCGCTGAGGCCCGGTGCCTGAGCTTCCTGAGGTCGAGGTCGTCCGTCGCGGCCTCGAGGCCCACGTCGTCGGCCGGCGGATCGCCCGGGTCGAGGTGCTGCACCCACGACCGGTCCGCCGCCACCTCGCCGGCGCCGACGACTTCACCGCGCTCGTCACCGGCCGCCTGGTGCTGGACGCCAACCGCCGTGGCAAGTACCTCTGGCTTCCCCTGGACAGCGGCGACGCACTCCTCGCCCACCTCGGGATGAGCGGGCAGCTGCTCGTGCAGCCGGCCACCGCCCCCGACGAGCGGCACCTGCGGATCCGCTTCGCGCTCGGCGACGACCGCGAGCTCCGGTTCGTCGACCAGCGGATGTTCGGTGGCGTCTCCCTCTCACCCGAGGGCGCCGACCTCCCGGCGGAGATCGCCCACATCGCCCGCGACCCGATGGACCCGATGTTCGACGGCGACGTGTTCGTGGCCCGGGTCCGGCGCCGGAGCTCGGGCATCAAGCGCATCCTGCTCGACCAGACCGTGGTGTCCGGCGTGGGCAACATCTATGCCGACGAGGCCCTGTGGCGGTCCCGCCTGCACGGCGACCGGCTGGGCACGAGGCTCCGCCCCACCGACGTACGACGGGTGCTGGCCGACGTGCGCGAGGTGATGGGGGCGGCGCTGCGGGAGGGCGGCACGTCGTTCGACTCGCTCTACGTCAACGTCAACGGGGAGAGCGGCTACTTCGACCGGTCCCTGCACGCCTACGGCCAGGAGGGACGTCCCTGCCAGCGGTGCGGCACGGCGATCAGGCGAGTGGCGTTCATGAACCGCTCGTCGTACTTCTGCCCCCGCTGCCAGCCACGTCCCCGGGCGGCCCGAGCGCCCCGGACGGCCCGGGATTGACCGGTCCGAGCGGGCGTGGGAACCTAGATCGACACCCTGTCTCCCACGGCCCACCAGCCGCACGATCGCGTGTCGCGCCCTGACCCGTCATCAACTGGAGGACACACACTATGGCCAAGGCCCTCCTCGGCTACATGAGCACCAGCACCGACCCCCGCGTCGTGGCGCAGCTCACCGCGGAGAACCGGCGTCTCCGGCAGCGCGTCGTCGACCTCGAGGCGCATGTCATGCGCCTGCAGGCCGACAACGACGCCCTGGCCGCCGCCGTTCACGCATCCCCGCTCCTGACGCTCGACGAGAGCATGCAGCCTGTCTGACGCGCGACCGGCGTCCGTCCGGGTCCCCGGGCCGACTCGCCGCTCGCCCGGTCGGTGACCGCGCTCGACTCAGTGGGAGCCGTCCTCCCGCGGCCGCACCGGCAGCAGGAAGACGGCGGCGAAGGCGACGGTGAAGCAGCCGACGCTCACCGCGATCACCCCTCGGAACGCGTCGGTGAACCCGTGTCCGGGGACCAGCTCGAAGAAGACCGTCCCGAGGACCGCGACGCCGACGGCCCCGCCGTACTGCTGGACGGCGTTGAGCAGTCCGCTCCCGGTGCCGACCTCCGCGTCCCCGAGGTCCGCCAGGATGATGTCGAAGAGGGGCGCGAAGATCATCCCGCTGCCGACACCGGCGACGAAGGTCGACGGCGCGAGGTTCCAGACGGTGACCTCTGTCCCGGCCGCACCGAGGGTCCACCAGAGGCCGGTCATCGCGACCACCGTCACCAGCAGGCCGATGTGCAGCACCCGTCGTCCCAGGCGAGGAGCCAGGACCGCTCCGGACAGTCCCGCACCGACCGCGATGCCGAACGCCCACGGTGACAGCGCCAGGCCGGCGTGCAGTGCGCCGAATCCCAGACCGACCTGGACGTAGATGTTGAGGATCAGCATCAGACCGCTCAGGGCGACCATGAAGGTCATCAGGAAGACCAGCCCGGCCACGAAGCCCCGGTGCGTGAACAGGGTCGGCTCGAGGACCGGATGGTCGCTGCGGCGCTCGCTGAGGGCGAACAGAGCGAAGACCACGGCCGACCCGGCCATCAGCGCGAAGGTCCATGCGGGCCAGCCCAGCTCCCGGCCCTGCACCAGCGGATAGACCAGCATCAGCGCGGCCAGGGTGACCAGGGCGCTGCCGACCGGGTCCAGCCGGACGCCCGGGTCCGGCGGCGGGCGGCGAGGCAGGTAGCGCACGGCGAGGTACGTCGCCACCAGGCCGACCGGGACGTTGACCAGGAACACTGCCCGCCAACCGCTGCCCGCGACGTCCAGGTGCAGCAGGAGTCCCGCCAGCATCGGGCCCAGGACGGCGGAGAGGCCCATCACCGGCCCGAACGGGACGAATGCCTTCTGCAGCTCCTCCGGCGGGAACGACACCTTCACCATGGCCAGGCCCTGCGGGATCATCACCGCTCCGAAGAGCCCCTGGGCCACCCGAGCCGCGATCAGCAGTCCGGCGGAGGGCGCCAGGCCACACAGGAGCGACGCGACGGTGAACCCGACCATGCCGACCAGGAACATCCGGCGCCGGCCGACCAGGTCCCCGGCCCGGCTCGCCGTGACCAGGCCGACCGCGAAGCTCAGCGTGTACGCCGCCAGCACCCACTGCAGGGTGCTGGCGCTGCCCCCCAGGTCACGTCGGACCGAGGGTCCGGCCAGGTTGACCACGGTGGCGTCGAGCAGGTCCATCACGTCGGCCACGAGCACGACGCTGAGCACCTGCCAGCGATGGCGGTAGGCGGCCTCGGCGGACTGGTCCGCCGTCCGGGTGTGTGTCACGTCTGCTCCTGACGGTAGGGCGAACAGTGTTCGTAATTGACGAACACTGTTCTAGCTACGAACACTGTTCTAACTACGAACACCGTTCGTGTCAAGTAGGGTGCAGACATGTCCGCACCCGACGCGCCCGGCGCCGACGGCCGCGGCTCGCCGGACCGGGCAGCGGATCCCTGGCGGGGCGGTCGGCTCGGGGGCCCCGCCGCGGGCGCGCGCCGCGCTTCCCGAGCGGAGCGGCTGAGCACGGAGCGCATCGTCGACACCGCCCTGGGGCTGATGCGCAGCGGGGGCTACGAGGCGGTGAGCATGCGGTCCGTCGCGCGGTCGCTGGGCACAGGTCCCGCGTCGCTCTACGCCCACGTGCGCAGCAAGGAGGAGCTGGACCAGCTGCTGGTGGACCGGATCGCCGAGCAGCTCGTGGTGCCGGTCCCCGACCCGCAGCGCTGGGACGAGCAGATCAAGCAGATGATGCGCGAGGGGCTGGACCTCTATCGGGCGCACCCCGGCTCGGCGCGGGCCAACATGGGCACCATCCCGACGGGCCGCGGAGCGATGCGCACCGCGGAGGGCCTGCTGGCGCTCTGTCGCGCGGGCGGCGTGCCCGACCAGGTAGCAGCCTGGTTCTGCGACCTCATCTCGCTCTACACGGTCGCCGTGGCCGTCGAGGAGACCATCTGGGTCGAGCGGGCGCGGGCGGCCGGCGGCGCCGGCGAGCCTGCCGAGTTCGAGGAGATGGACGTCCACTTCGCGAGCCACCTGGAGTCGCTCCCGGCCTCGGAGTTCCCTCTGCTCACCTCCATGGCCCGGGTGATGACGAACGGGGACGGCCGCCGTCGGTTCGAGTTCGGCCTGTCGGTGCTGGTGGCCGGGCTCAAGGCGGTGGCCGAGCAGGACCAGCAGACGTGAGCACCGTCCGGCTGGAGCCGATGACGACGGCGGACTTCGACACCTGGTCGCAGCACTCCGTCGAGGGCTTCGCGGCCCAGCAGGTGGCGGCCGGACTGGCCGCTCCCGCCGAGGCGGGGGCCTACGCCGCGCACGTCTTCGCCGAGACCCTCCCGCAGCGCCTCACGACTCCTGCACACCGATTCTGGAACGTGCTCGCCCGGGACGGCCGCACGGTGGGGCACCTGTGGCTGCGGCTCCGGCCCGGGCCGGACGAGGTCGAGGCCTACGTGTTCGACGTCGAGATCGTGCCCGCCGCGCGCGGCAGAGGCCTGGGGCGGGCCACGATGCTGGTGGCGGAGGCCGAGGCCCGCCGCCTGGGGGCCACGGTGGCGAGGCTGAACGTCTTCGGGTACAACACCGCCGCGCTGGCGCTCTACGACCGGCTCGGCTACACCGTCGCCTGCGCGACCCTGACCGGGCACCTGACCAAGAACCAGACCACCCTCCTCGCCGGGCAACCGACCCCTCTCCTCGCCGGTCACCAGTCCGGGCCGGGCGTCGGACTGCGCGACCTGACGCGGGAGGAGTACGCCGAGGCGCGCCCCGCGCTCGACGCCGTCGCGGCCGGTGAGCTGGACCGGCTGCTGCCGCATGGTCCAGCCACGACGGGGGAGCGGCTCTGGGCGGCCGAGGTCGACGGGTCAGCGGTGGGGCGTGTGTGGCTGTCGCTGCAGCACCGCCCGGACGGCGTCCACGGCCTCGTCCGGGACCTCGAGGTGAGACCGGGCCTCCGCCGTCGCGGCCACGGGCGCTCGACCGTGCTGGCTGTGGCGCGAGCCGCTCAGCACCTGAGGGTGGTGACGCTGACGGTGAAGGCGACCACCGATGCGACCCGCCGGCTGTTCAGCACCAGTGGTTTCGAGCTCACTGCGCGGACGATGACGAAGGATCTGTAGCGGCCTGGGGGCTGCACACCGGCGGGTTCCCGTTCGAGCCGCCGGCGGGCGCCGTGACGGGGTTGCCGTTCGCGTCGCACGGCGGGCAGGCGGCCGTGGGCGTCGCCCCGTTGCTGTCACTCGCTGCCGCTGCGTCCGGGTCGACCGGCACGCAGACGACCGGAGCGCCCGTGGGGCTGGGCGTGGGGCTGGGCGTGGGG
>CAXSHL010000071.1:13727-22061 GCA_964237315.1 uncultured Nocardioidaceae bacterium | reverse complement strand
ATCGAGGACCAGGCCTACCAGGTGGACCTGGTCAAGCGGACCCAGACCGGGATGATCTCGAACCCGATCACCATTCACCCGAAGGCGACGCTGGAGGAGCTCGACGAGATCTGCGGGCAGTACCGCGTCTCGGGGCTCCCCGTCATCGACGAGGACGGCATCCTGCTCGGCATCATCACCAACCGCGACCTGCGCTTCGTGCCGGTCGCGGAGTGGGGTGCCCGGCTGGTCGGCGACGTGATGACCCCGATGCCGCTGATCACCGGGCACGAGGGCATCGAGCGCGAGGAGGCCACCCGGCTGCTCCGGCAGCACAAGAGGGAGCGGCTGCCGATCGTCGACGACGAGGGACGGCTCACCGGGCTGATCACGGTCAAGGACTTCGTGAAGTCCGAGCAGTTCCCCGACGCGTCGTACGACGGTGACGGGCGGCTGATGGTCGGCGCCGCCATCGGCTACTTCGGGGACGCCTGGGAGCGGGCGACCACGCTCGTCGAGGCGGGCGTCGACGTGCTGGTCGCGGACACCGCGCACGGACACGTCCGGCTGCTGCTCGACATGGTCAAGCGGCTCAAGACGGACCCGGCGACCCGCCACGTGCAGGTGATCGGCGGCAACGTGGCCACCCGGGCAGGCGCCCAGGCGTTCGTGGACGTCGGCTCTGACGCCGTCAAGGTCGGTGTCGGGCCGGGCTCGATCTGCACGACCCGGGTGGTCACGGGAGTCGGCGCACCGCAGATCACCGCGGTGTACGACGCGTGGCTGGCGTGCAAGGAGGCCGGCGTCCCGGTGATCGCCGACGGCGGCCTGCAGCACTCGGGTGACATCGCGAAGGCGATCGTCGCGGGTGCCGACTCGGTGATGGTGGGGTCGCTGCTGGCCGGCTGCGACGAGAGCCCGGGTGACCTGATCTTCCTTAACGGCAAGCAGTACAAGGCCTATCGCGGCATGGGCTCCCTGGCGGCGATGTCCTCACGCGGGAAGAAGTCCTACTCCAAGGACCGCTACTTCCAGGCCGAGGTCGACCGCGACGACATGATCGTGCCGGAGGGGATCGAGGGCCGGGTCGCCTACCGAGGACCGCTGGCCGCCGTGGCCCACCAGCTCGTGGGCGGGCTGCGGCAGTCGATGTTCTACGTCGGTGCGCGCACCGTTCCGGAGCTGCGGGACAAGGGCCGGTTCATCCGGATCACCCAGGCCAGCCTCAAGGAGAGCCACCCGCACGACATCCAGATGACCGCCGAGGCGCCGAACTACACGACCCGCTAGCGCCAGTAGGCGGCGAGGCTCCAGTCGCACTCGGTGATGATGTTCCAGCGATACGTGCCACCGCTTCTGAACCTGTAGTCCCCTGCCCCCCTGTCCCTGATCACGTTGGAGAGGTATTGGTCGGAGAAGACGCCGCCACTCCGGTGCAGGACGACGATCCAGTTGCCCGAGGTGCCGAAACGTGAACAGTCGAACGGTGGTTGCCGTCACCGGGACCCGGCCGTGGTTGTAGATGGTCCTCGAGGAGGGCGTGCTCACGGTGATCGCCGTCGTGGCGGCGGTGGCGGGCGGGGTCGCGATGGCCGCGCAGAAGCCGGCGGTGACTGCGGCACCGATCAAGGCTCTGCGCATGTCCGGTCCTCCCAGGGCCCCGGCTCGACAGGCAATGCGGCCACGCGAACATGCAGCTCCCTCGTCTCGGGAGCTTCTCGGGTGGATCGGCCGCGAGGTGCATGTTCGGGTGGCCGGAGCCAGGTGACTGCGTGCATCCGCTGGTGACCGGCAGGCCCGATAGCATCGGGGGATGCGGGAAATCGAGATCGGCCAGGCCAAGAGCGGCCGGCACGCCTACTCCTTGGACGACGTGGCGATCGTCCCCTCGCGGCGCACCCGGGACCCGGAGGAGGTGTCCGTGGCGTGGCAGATCGACGCCTACCGCTTCGAGCTGCCGATCCTGGCCGCGCCCATGGACTCGGTGATGTCGCCGCAGACGGCGGTCGCGTTCGGCAGGCACGGCGGCCTCGGCGTGCTCGACCTCGAGGGCCTGTGGACCCGGTACGACGACCCCAGCGACCTGCTCGCGGAGGTGGCCCAGCTCGGCGGACGGGAGGCGACCGCACGGCTGCAGGAGATCTACGCCGAGCCCGTCCGGCCGGACCTGATCACCGCCCGGCTCAAGGAGATGCGCGAGTCCGGGGTCACGGTCGCGGGGTCGCTGTCGCCGCAGCGCACCCGGGAGTTCGCGAAGGTCGTCGTGGACGCCGGCTGCGACATGTTCGTGATCCGCGGCACGACCGTCTCCGCCGAGCACGTCTCCAGCCAGGCTGAGCCGCTGAATCTCAAGGAATTCATCTACGAGCTCGACGTGCCGGTCGTCGTCGGCGGCTGCGCGACCTACCAGGCGGCCCTGCACCTGATGCGCACCGGCGCGGCCGGCGTGCTGGTGGGCTTCGGCGGGGGAGCGGCGCACACGACACGCACGGTCCTGGGCATCTCGGTGCCGATGGCCTCGGCCGTCGCCGACGTCGCGGCCGCGCGCCGCGACTACCTCGACGAGTCCGGCGGCCGCTACGTCCACGTCATCGCCGACGGCGGTGTCGGCACGTCGGGCGACATCGTCAAGGCGATCGCCTGCGGGGCGGACGCGGTGATGCTCGGCGCGGCCTTGGCGCGGGCCAGCGACGCCCCGGGCAGCGGGTACCACTGGGGCCCCGAGGCCCACCACGGCGAGCTGCCACGCGGCGAGCGCATCGAGATCGGCACTGTCGGCACGCTCGAGGAGATCCTGTTCGGTCCCTCCCGCACCGCGGACGGGACGATGAACCTGGTCGGGGCGCTGCGCCGCGCGATGGCGATGACCGGCTACACCGAGCTCAAGGAGTTCCAGCGCGTGGAGGTCGTCGTCCAGTGACCGGCATCCGGGTAGCGGCCGCACAGGCGCGTTCAGTGCCCGGTGACGTCGCGGCCAACGTGGCGACTGCGGTGTCCTCGGTGACCGCCGCCGCCGACCGGGGGGCGCGGGTCGTGGTCCTGCCTGAGCTGTTCCTGACCGGCTACGACCCGGACGCCTGGACCCACGACGCCAGCCTGCTGCTCGACGACCCCGCGCTGGTTCCGCTGTGCGAGGTGGCCGCGGCGCGGTCCGTGGTGGTGCTGGCCGGGGCCGCCGTACGACGGGCGCTGGACGAGTCCACCCTGTCCGCCCTCGCGTTCCACGCCGGGGACGGGGTGGAGGCTGTCTACGACAAGCAGCACCTGTCCGGGCCGGAGCGCGACTTCTTCACAGCGGGCACCGGCGGCACGACCCTGCTGGTGGACGGCTGGCGGCTCGGGATCGGGATCTGCTACGACGGCTGCTTCCCCGAGCACGCGCGCGCCGTGGCCGACGACGGTGCGTCCGCCTACCTGGTGCCGGCCGCCTACTACGTCGGGGCCGAGCACCGGCGCGACCTGCGGTCCGCGGCCCGGGCGCTCGACAACGGGATCTACGTCGTGCTGGCCGGTCTGGCCGGGCCCTGCGGGAGCGGGGTGTTCAGCGGCGGCAGCGCGGTCTACGACCCCGAAGGGCGGCCGGTGGACCGTCTCGGTGACGAGGAGCCGGCCCTGGTCGTGGCGGACCTCGATGCGGGCATGGTCAGCGTCGCCCAGGCCGCCAACCCGGTGCAGGCCGAGCGGTTGGCCTCCCTCGGCCCGCGAACCGTCGTCGAGCTGTCCTGAGACCTCCCGACCCGGAGGCACGACGGCACCCCGGGCCGCAGGACCCGGGGTGCCGTCGATCGGGGTGCGCCTACCTCGACGGCGGGCAAGAGGTGGGCTGGTGGGTGTGGCGAACGGTCATCGGGTGCGCACCCCGTCCTCGAACAGCCGCGGCACCCGGTGGTTGGCGACCACCACGTCGTGCGGGTCGACGGCGGAGCGGATCGCCTTGAGCCGCAGCCAGGCCTCCTCGGAGTACGACCGTCGCGGGTCCACGGCCGTCTCGGCGAAGTTGAGGTAGTCCCGGCCCGAGGAGTAGGCGGTCAGCGCGTCGACCAGGGCCACCGCGTCGGCGTGACCGCGGGCTCCCATCTCCGGGGTGGCGGCGACCGCGACGCCGAAGAGCACGAACGCGCCCTCCAGCATCGGCAGCGCACCAGCACCCTCGGCGGGCCTGGCCAACGCGCCGCCGAGCTGGCGCAGCTCCGCGGACAGCAGGGTCGACCCGGAGCCTCGACCGGTGAGAGCCAGGAAGGACTCGATGGCCGCCTCCGGCAGGTCGGCGAGGACGGTGGACGCCGACACCCCGGGGGTCGGGCCTTCGGGGTCCATGTGCAGCCGGGTCAGCGAGGCGGCCGGGACCCGGGCGAACGTGTCCAGCTCCGGCTCGAGCGCGCGCAGGTCGGCGAGGATGTCCTCGGCCCGCTCGTCCTCGGCGAGGACCGCGCCGTCGATGACCACCAGCTGACGGCCCCGCAGGAAGTCCGGCAGCTCCGGCATCGGCGGCAGGCTCAGCATCCGGAAGGCGGTGGTCACGCAGTCCGGCGCCGTCTCGGTCCATGCGGCCCAGGCGCGGAGCACCCGCTCGGCGTGGTCCTGGTCCCACAGCAGCATCCCGGCGTACGCCGTCTCGATCTCGAACAGCCGCAGCTCCATGGCGGTGACGATGCCGAAGTTGCCGCCACCGCCCCGGACCGCCCAGAAGAGGTCGGGGTTGGTGTGCTCGTCGGCGCGGACCACGGTGCCGTCACCGAGGACCAGCTCGACGGAGAGGACGCTGTTGGTGGCCATCCCGAGCTGGCGGGCGTACCAGCCGATGCCACCGCCCAGGGAGTAGCCGACGACACCGACGTCGGGGGACGAGCCGTGCAGGGCGGCGAGCCCGTGGACGGCGGCGGCCTCGACGACGTCGGCCCAGAGAACGCCGGCTCCGACGCGGGCGATCCGGTTCTCGGCGTCGATGTGCACCTCGGTCATCGAGGAGGTGCGCAGCAGCACCACCTCCTCGAGCGAGCCGAGCGGGCCGGCGTTGTGGCCGGTGCCCTGGGGCGCGACGCGCAGGCCGCAGCCGGTGGCGGCGCGAACGACCTCGCCGACCTGGTCGGCGTCGGCCGGGTCGGCCACCGCCGCCGGGCGCTGGTCGACGGCGACGTTCCAGGGCATCCGGGCCGCGTCGTAGCCGGGGTCTCCGGGCAGGTGCACGGCACCGGCGCACAGACCGCGCAGCCGCTCGGCCCGGCGGGTCGAGGTGGCGGCGAGCTGGTCGGTGGACTCGATGGTCATGGGGGTTCTCCTCGAACTCTGGTGTGTGGGGCCCCGCTGCGGGGTGTGCCACCACTGTGGATCGAGGCACTTGGCATTGACTTGGCATCGACTGGGGGTCCGACTCGGGGCCGATAGACTCACCGCGTCAGACCGCCTGCCACCGACCACAGAAGGGTCCCGGTGACCCCGCCGTGACAGAGCACGACCTGGTCCTCGTCGTCGACTTCGGAGCGCAGTACGCCCAGCTGATCGCCCGCCGGGTGCGTGAGGCGCGGGTCTACTCCGAGATCGTCCCGCACACCACACCGGTCGCCGACCTGCTGGCCCGCCGACCCAAGGCGATCATCCTGTCCGGAGGCCCCTCGTCGGTCTACGAGCCGGGCGCCCCGCACGTGGACGCCGACGTGTTCACCGCCGGGGTGCCGGTGTTCGGCATGTGCTACGGCTTCCAGGCGATGGCCCAGAGCCTCGGCGGGGAGGTACGTCGGACCGGTCGCTCGGAGTACGGCCGGACGCCCGTCGACGTCTCGGACGCCGGGACGCTGCTGGCCGACCTCCCCCGTCAGCACAAGGTCTGGATGAGCCACGGCGACTCGGTCGTCGCAGCACCCGAGGGCTTCGACGTGCTCGCCTCGACCGCCGGCACGCCGGTGGCGGCCTTCGAGGACCTCGACCGGCGCCTCGCCGGCGTGCAGTGGCACCCCGAGGTGCTGCACACCGAGCACGGGCAGCGGGTGCTCAGCCACTTCCTCCTCGAGATCGCGGGCTGCCGGCCGACCTGGACGATGGTCAACATCGTCGAGGAGCAGGTCGAGATGATCCGCAGCCGGATCGGCGACCACAAGGCCATCTGCGGCCTCTCCGGAGGCGTCGACTCCGCGGTCGCCGCCGCGCTCGTGCAGCGGGCCATCGGGGACCAGCTGACCTGCGTGTTCGTCGACCACGGACTGCTCCGCAAGGGCGAGGCCGAGCAGGTCGAGCGCGACTACGTCGCCGCGACCGGGGTCTCGCTCCACGTCGTCGACGCCGAGAAGCGGTTCCTCGACGCGCTGGCCGGGGTGGTCGACCCCGAGGCCAAGCGCAAGGCCATCGGTCGCGAGTTCATCCGGGTGTTCGAGTCCGCGGAGGCCGAGGTCCTCGGCGACGCGGCAGCGGACGGTGAGCGGGTCGCCTTCCTGGTCCAGGGCACGCTCTACCCCGACGTGGTCGAGTCCGGGGGAGGGGCCGGCACGTCGAACATCAAGTCCCACCACAACGTGGGCGGGCTGCCCGACGACCTCGAGTTCGAGCTGGTCGAGCCGCTGCGCACGCTGTTCAAGGACGAGGTCCGGCTGGTCGGCGAGCAGCTGGGGCTGCCCACCGACATCGTCTGGCGGCACCCCTTCCCAGGACCTGGGCTGGCGATCCGGATCATCGGCGAGGTCACCCATGAACGCCTGGAGATCCTGCGCGAGGCGGACGCCATCGCTCGCGAGGAGGTCACCCGCGCCGGCCTGGACCGCGACATCTGGCAGTTCCCCGTCGTACTCCTCGCAGACGTCCGCTCGGTGGGCGTGCAGGGCGACGGGCGCACCTACGGTCACCCGGTCGTGCTGCGGCCGGTCACCTCCGAGGACGCGATGACCGCCGACTGGTCGCGACTGCCCTACGACCTGGTCGAGACGATCTCCACACGGATCACCAACGAGGTGCGGGAGGTCAACCGGGTGGCGCTCGACGTGACCAGCAAGCCCCCCGGCACCATCGAGTGGGAGTGAGCCGGTCAGCGGTCAGCCGGTCAGCGGCGACCGGTCACCGGTCGGCGGTGGGACTGGCGTAGGCCCTGGTCGTCCGCCAGGTCGCCAGCGCGTCGGGCATCAGCGGCCGTGAGATGTCGAAGCCCTGGAGCAGGTGGACACCCATCGTGGTCAGGGCGGCAGCTGTCGCCCGGTTCTCCACCCCCTCGGCGACCACCCGGATGCCGAGGCGGTGGGCGAGCTCGATGGTGCTCTCCACGATGTGCTCCGTGCGCGGGTCGGTCAGGATCCGGCTGACGAACCCCTGGTCCAGCTTGAGCTCGGTGACCGGGAGCGTCTGCAGCCAGGAGAGCCCGGAGTACCCGGTGCCGAAGTCGTCGATGGAGACGCCGATGTGGTGGCGAGCCAGCTCCTCGATGCTCTTCGTCGCCCGGGTGAAGTCGCTGATCAGCACCTCCTCGGTGAGCTCGACGGTGACCAGTGCCGGGTCCAGCCGGTGCAGCTTGACGGCCGCGAGCAGAGCCGGCACCCACTGACCGCTCAACAGCTCAGGTGGATCGACGTTGAGGGACAGCCGCAGGGGCGTTCCGGCGTCCGCCCACTCGGCTGCCTGCGCGACCGTGAGCCGGATCATCTCCAGGCTGAGGAGGAGCATCAGACCGGCCTTGCGGGCGACCGGCAGGAAGGACTCGGGAGTCAGCACACCTCGGCTGGGATGCTGCCAGCGGACCAGTGCCTCGACGGCGACCAGCGCCCCGTCGCTGGCCCGGACCTGTGGCTGGTACTGCGCACGCAACTGGCCGTCGGGGATGCCGGTGCGCAGGTCCTCGACCAGGCGCAGGTTCGCGGTGGAGAAGTTGTCGGTCGCCACGTCGTACCACTGGTAGCCGCCGCCGGCGTCCTTGGCGCGGTACATCGCGACGTCGGCGCGCCGGAGCAGCTCGATGCCGAGGGCCAGGCCGTGCTCGTCCGTGGAGATGCCGACGGACAGCCCGACGGTCAGGTCCAGGCCGGCCACCGTCAGCGGCTGGCACATGGCCACCAGCAGCGCCTCGACCAGCTGGGTCATGTCGTCGGCTCCGACACCGCGGTAGACGACCGCGAACTCGTCGCCACCGAGGCGGGCCACGACGTCCGCGTCACTCACCACCTCCTGCAACCGTTCCGCGAACCCCTCCAGGAGACGGTCCCCCTGCTGGTGTCCCAGGGTGTCGTTGACCACCTTGAAGCCGTTCAGGTCGATGAGGACCAGGGACAGCGACTGGTCGGGCGAGCCGGTCAGGATCTCCATGACGGCGCGTCGGTTGCCGATGCCGGTCAGGTCGTCGGTCAGGGAGAGGCGCTGCGCGACGATGCCGCGGCGTGCCTC
>CAXSHL010000071.1:0-13717 GCA_964237315.1 uncultured Nocardioidaceae bacterium | reverse complement strand
CGTCTCAACCACATGCGCCATTGCGCCACCGACGCCGCAATGGCCGGCACCTGGGTCACCCAGGCGGAGGCCGCTCCGGCGCCGCTCACGAGCAGGACCAGCGCGCACAGCCCGGCACCCACCGGGACGATCGACCCGATGCCGGTGCGCCCGAGGTCCGGTCCGGCGGGCCGGCTGGCCGCGGCGGCCAGGGTCGCCAGCGACAGGCCCCACAGCAGGTCCTGCACCGAGCTGAAGGCGTACCCGCCGGCACCGACGCCCAGCGGCAGGGAGACGTCGACGCCCGCGAGGGTCAGCAGGCCGCCCAGCAGGAGCAGGGTACGACGGTCGCGGGTGCGCCTGCCGGTGAGCATCTGGGTGAGCAGCGTCGAGAGCAGGACGACGTCCGCGATCGGGTAGGCCATGGCGACCAGGAGGGGCCCGCCCTGGATCCCGAGCCGGTCCCCGGCCGGCACCAGCAGGGCGAAGACGGCCGCTGACACGATCCCGCCGGCCACCACGCCGGTCTCCAGCACCGTGCGGAGGTCGCGCGCCCGGCCACCGTTGGCGTCCAGCACCAGGAACCAGGTGAAGCAGACGTAGGCGCTGCCGAAGACGATCTCGACGGGGGAGGGGAAGGGCAGCCCGGGGTCCAGCGCCAGGACCAGCGACCCGGACGTGAACAGTCCCAGGCCGCACGCCATCACCACGACCGGCGTACGCCGACCCGCAGCCGTCGACGCCGCGGCGACCAGCACCCGAGCGACCACCACGACGAGGAACACGCCGATCGCCGTCGGTCGCACCCACGGCAGGTCGCCCGACAGCCACGGCGCCACGGCGATGACGATCGCAGCGGCCCACGGCGCGGCCGACAGGCCTCTCATCGCCGCGGTCTTCCTGGTCGGCATGCCACTTCCCAACGAAAGATCCTGAGGGTTGCCACCAGGGTTGACCCGTTGGACACCGGCAAGCGGAGTCGAGAGGCGGTTGAGGGCGATCATGGACAGAGACCGTCGATTCCTCGGCCGTGGAAGACCTGCTGATGGAACTGCGGGAACTGGTCCGCGTGCTCGGCGCGGAGATCGGCCAGGTGCCGGTAGACCGGAACACTACGGGGAGATCCGAGGTAGGGTGCGGGTTTTGCACCAGGCAGGTCCAGCATGCGTATCCCGAGGCCCTCCAGCGCCCGGCGTGCGGTCTGGTCGAGGATGGCCACGAACGTGGTGGCCGCGTTGTCGTGCAGCGCGCCGAGCATCACGCTCAACAGCGCCGGGGTGATGCGCCGGTCGGCTCCTGCCGTGACCCGGTCGACGGCGAAGGTCGCCACGTCCCAGGTGGCGCGCTCGCCCCGATCCAGGACCTGCTCGAGCGACCGGTCGCTCACGCGCCACGGCGGTCGAGATGCGTCCAGCAGCGTCTTGACCCGGCGCGGTCCCGGGCGGACCAGCCGCACCGCCCCGACCGCCGTGCCGTCGGGAGCCAGCACCGCACCGAAGGTGGTCGAGTCCTCGTAGGGGGCGTACGCCGCGCTCAGCTCGTCGGCCGTGTTGCCGAACCGCCGCTCGAAGACGGCCTCCTCGCAGGCACGGGCCGAGACCAGGTCCGCGCCGCGACACGGGTAGCAGGGGCGCAGCGTCCCGGTGGATGCGCTCACGGGGTCAGAAGCCCTGGGAGACGATCTCGGTCGCCTGGAAGAAGTCCGCGGTGAACGCCGTCACCTTGTCCGGGTCGAACGCCTTGCAGGTGTAGATGTCGACGCTGAAGAACTGGTGCGGGGCGTCCCAGGCGTAGAAGTGCGCTCCCGAGGTCTCCCAGTGCACCCATCCCGCCCAGCCGTACATCGGCGACTGGTGCGTCACCGGCTCGGTGAGCACCTCCATCTCGGTCACGCGGCCGAGCTCCTTGAGGTAGCTGACGATGTCCGCGGCGGAGATCGACGACGAGACGGACCCCTCCACCACGAGCCGCTGTCGGTGGATCTGAGGAGCCAGGTCACGCATGTCGTTCCTCCTGAGAAGGGGGCCGAGCCAGGTTCACGTCTCAACCATCGGCTGCGGCGTCACCGGACTTGAGTCGCTGGTGCACGGACATCCGCCCGTGTATCTCCGGCCCCGGTCCGTGCTCCTCAGAGGCAACCGACCAGGAAGGTCCGACCATGGGATCAGTAGATGTCAACCCCGACAGCATCCGGGCGTACGACGGCGCGTTGCCGGTGTTCGAGCTGGGCGAGCCGAGCCGCGCCGGAGGCGAGCATGTCCTGAGGCTGGCGAGCCGGGTGGCCGCCGCCCCCGAGCACCGCCGGCGCTCCGACAGCGTCACCGGTGTCTACCAGGACAAGCGGCTCCTCGCGCTCGTGGACGCCGAGTCCGGCGAGGCCCGGATGTTCCCGCAGCTCGAGCTGCTGACCCCTGCCGAGGGGCTGGCCGAGAGCGCCCGGGCCGCTGCCGCCGAGCTGGCCGAGAACAGCGACCTGTTCCCCGAGGACCGGACCCGTCGACAGGTGCTCGAGCCCAGCATGCTCCGCGGCTCCCGTGCCTCGCGCCGCCGCGTCGGTGTCGCCGCCGACCATCTCGCGGTGGCCCGCGTGAGGCGTCACGTGGACGGGATACCCGTGGTGGGCAAGGGCTCGCAGGCGACGGTCGCCGTCTCGGCGGACGGCGTCGAGGCGGTGAACCTGCACTGGCGGGCCGCGTCGGTCGTGGAGGAGCTGTCCGGCAACGACATCGACCCGCGCCGCGTCGCCGACCTGATCGTCGAGGATCTGCGCGTCGCTGCGGAGGACAAGGACATCCGCGTCGAGACCGTCGAGCTCGTCTACTACGACGGTGCCCAGAAGTTCATCCAGCCCGTGTTCCGCTACCGCGCCAGCTACGGCGGCGACGACCAGCCGACGGGCCGGCTGGTCGGCTTCGTGCCCGCCGTCCGGCTCTTCGAGGACCTGCCCGTGACCATCCCGGTCGAGCAGGCCATCCCGAACGAGCCCAAGCCGCACGCCCAGGTAAAGGCGCGGAACAACCGGCCGACGATCGGTCGCTACGTGGTCCGGCAGGACAACGCCGGCTGGGTGGCGAGCGCGAACAGCTTCCTGACCGGTCTGCGTGCGGCCAGCCTGTTCAACCCCTCCTTCGCGCCGATCGACCGGCAGTACTACTGGGCCGAGCCGCGACTGTTCACCGACGAGAACCACGAGTTCGTCGACGGGGTCCAGGTGGCGCTCACCGAGGTGCACGGCAACTGGGGCCTGTTCACGACCTTGAAGAACAACGCCGACTTCGTCCAGCTGAGCGGCATCCCCAGCGACGGGTACGGCGGTGCGGACGGCCAGGGCTCACTCGCCTACTGGATCCTGCACTCCTGCGAGGTGATCCCCACTGCGGCGGACACCGCGACGTCGTACGACGTGTGGTGGAACATCTTCAACGGGCTGCACTCGGCGCTGGGCTACCGCACCGAGATGTGGATCAACGACGAGATCACCGCCAAGTTCGGGTTCGCGGCTGGGCTCGGTGCCCCGATGATCTCCAACTGGCTGAGCACGATCATCAACGACGACTCCTACCCGGCGACCGACACCTACTTCGACGAGAACGTCGACATGAAGCAGCCCATGGGCCGGCCGTCCGCGATCACCGTCCTCGGGCACTCCGACGACACGATCTTCGACACCGCACCGCTGTCGCGCCCGTCGACGCTGCAGCAGTGGTGGTACGACAACTGAGCCACCTCGCCACCGTCACACAGTCGGGGTCAGCGGATCACCCGCAGGGGCACGACGCGGGACCGGCCGGTCTTCGCGACCTTGGTCGCGGGGACCAGGATCCGGTAGCGCCAGCTCCCCAGCTGCCTGGTGGGCACCCGGAGCCGGTAGGTCGACTGCCGGAGCGGTCCGGAGGTCACCTGGGTGTGCCAGCCCGCCGCGCCGGTCCGGTGCCGCTGCAGCAGCACCGGACGGCCGAGGTAGTCCGCCCGCACCGTGCCGGTCACCACGATCCTGCGGGTCAGGTGCGCCCGGACGTGTGAGAGCCGGATCGACACCGACGTGTTGTGCAGGACGCCGGCCGTCACGTCGGGCGGAGCGGCACCTCCGCCCGCCGGGTAGCTCAGCAGGTTGAAGAACCTGACGTAGGCGCGGTAGCCGGGCACGTCGTCGTCGATCTGCAGCACGTCGTCCTCGTTGCGGAACGACTCGTCGGCCCAGTTGTCCGAGCCGGTGTAGATCGACCGGTGGCTGCGTGAGCCGTCCCACCAGGAGGCGAGCATCAGCTTGTTGTGGATCCGCTTCCCCTGGGGGTACATCCCCGAGTAGATGGGGATCCCCACATCGCCCAGGACGGTGCGCACCGCCTTGCTGACCGACTCACCCGCGACGACCGAGACGCTGGCCCCACCGGTCTTCAGCGCCGCCAGCGCCTGGGCGAGCCACAGCCCGCGAGCGCCGTACCAGGCGAACTGCGCCACCCGGACCGTCGTGCCGGCGTTCGCCGGCAGAGCCTGGATCCGCAGCTCCGCGGGGTCGGTGGTGGCGTCGGTGCCGGGCTTGGGGAAGAAGTAGGCACTGCCGGAGGCGAACGGCACCGCCACGTAGGGGTTCGCCACCGGTACGTCGAGCTTCTGCTGGGCGAACAGGGAGGCGTAGACGTTCCACACGTCCTGGCGTCCGGTGTAGACGTAGTTGTCGGAGTACTGCACCTCGGTGCCGTAGCCGGTGAGGTTCGTCGACCCGACCATCACCACGTAGGGCGTGTCCCCGACCTGGGTGAAGGTCCAGGACTTCTGGTGCGTGACCCCGCCGGTGCCGCGGGCGGAGCCGCGGGTGAGCTTGAAGAAGGAGAGCTGGGTGACGTCGGTGCCGAGGACGGGCACCATCCGCTTCGCGGGCGACCAGACCCGCGAGTGTCCGTCCATCACCACCTGGACGTTGACACCGCGGGCGTGGGCGGCGAGCAGGGCCGTCGCCACGCTGTTCATGGAGAACGAGTAGCCGACGATCTGGATCGTCGCACCGGCCGGTGTGTTGGCGATGTTGTCCATCAGCCGGGTGATGATGTCGTTGCTCGGGGCGGTCGGGTCCCCGAACACCGGGCCGGCGACGGGCACGAACGCCTTTCCCCGTGCGGTGACGGATCGTCCGGCCTGCGCCGCGTCGGTGGGCGCGACGAGAGCGGCGCCGAGCACCACGGCGGTCAGGGCGACGACGGCGAGTCTGCGCAGGAGGCGTCGCCGGAGGAGACGCCGGCCGGTCCGGGTGTCGGTGGGATGGGTCGCGGGAGCCTGGTCCTCGAGCATCTGCGAAGGCTAGCGGCGGCACTCGCGCGGGGGCACCGGAAACTCGAAATACTGACAGCAGCGTTACCGGGCGGCATGAGTCGTCCCGTGGTGGGCAGTGGTGGCCATGAACGAGTCCTACCCCTACGACCCCGACTTGCACGAGGACGGCACGCCGGCCGCTGCGGGCCGGTGCTCCTTCCACGGCGAGGACCGCCCCGGGCGCGGCACCTGCTCCGGCGAGGCGGTGGTCTCCTTCGAGGACGCCGACGGCCGGTGGCAGGCCGGCTGCCCGGCCGCTCTGGAGCAGCTGGTCGAGAGCGGGGCGATCGCGCCCCTCGGCCAAGGTGCCTGAGCGGCCCGGAGCCCCAACCCGGCGCCTGCGCTACTCGGCCTCGCCCATCACCAGACCCTCGATGGTGTGCTTCTGCGTGATCGGGACGAGCTCGTCGACGATCGGGCAGCCGAGGTGGTCGCGCACCCGCTGCGGCAGTGCCTCCCAGTAGGCCTTGGTGACGGCCAGGTCATGGTGCTCCGCGTTGTTCGCCTCGGGCCCGTCGACGCCCAGCACCAGCACGGGGCGCTCCTTCTGGGAGTGGTTGGTGGTGCCCCGGTGGATGGTCAGCGCGGAGCGGGAGGAGATGTCGCCCATCTGCGGGTACTTCCGCACCGCCCGCTCCTCGTAGCGGCCGTAGTTCGACCGCGGCGGGAACATCTCGTGGTCGAACTCCTGGCCGCGGTCCCACTGGGTGCCGAGGGCGATCTCGAACGGGCCCATGTCCTCCGCGGTGTCCACGAGGGTCATGTTGAACGCCAGGCTGGTCAGCCGGTGCTCGTCGCGGGTCTCGGCGGGCATCGGGAAGTCGCGGTGCCAGGGCTGGTTCTTGGCCCCGGCGAACGGTACGTCGAAGCCGATCTCCACGATCTGGTAGTCCGGCCCGAGCACCGACTCGCACACCATCCGGACCCACGGGTGGTCGACGAGCTCGACGAACCCGCGGATCTGCTGGGGGTGCATCTCGACGTACCACCGGTTGGGTCCGCGCCCGACGGCGCCGTTCTCCCGGGACCGGGCCTCGGTGAACGCGGCGTCGACGTCCTCGCGCATCTGCGCGACGAACTCCCGCGAGAAGGCGCCCTTGCGGGCGACGATGCCGTCGCCCATCAGCGCCTCGACCGCGGCACTCCGGTCGGCGTCCGTGACCTCGGTGCCGGCAGACGGGGCGGGGCTGGCCGGGGTGGTGGCCGTGTCGGTCATGCGGTCCTCCAAAGTCGTCACCAATTCGTGACCTCTAGTTTGCAACGTTGCAATGCAACGATGCAATAGCCTGGCCCGGAAAACCTCTCGAGGAGGGTCGATGGCGGTCAGCCTGCGCGACGTCGCTGCCCGCGCCGGCGTGTCGGTGCGGACCGTCTCCAACGTGGCCAACGGCTTCGTGCACGTCGCCCCGGACACCCGGCGCCGCGTGCAGGGGGCGATCGACGAGCTGGGCTACCGGCCGAACACCGCCGCCCGGCAGCTGCGCCGGGGGCGCACCGAGACGATCAGCCTGGTGGTCCCCGAGATCGTCTCGCCGTACTTCGCCGAGCTCGCCTCGCTGACGGTGCGGATCGCCGAGGAGCGCGGGTGGACCGTGCACATCGACCAGACCGACGGCCAGGCCGACCGCGAGCGCCAGATGATCGCCGGCCCCGTCGGGCAGTCCGTGGACGGGGTGATCTGCAGTCCGTGGGCGGTCGCCCCCGAGGAGCTGGCCCGGCTGGGGGCGGGCCCGCTCGTGCTGCTCGGCGAGCGCACCGCTGCGGGGCGCCTGGACCATGTGGCGATCGACAACGTGGCCGCCAGCCGGCAGGCCACCGAGCACCTGGTGGGCATCGGCAGGCGCCGCATCGCCGCCGTGGGCGCCCAGCCGCACCTGCACAACGGCACCGCCCGGCTGCGCCTGGAGGGCTATCGGGCCGCACTGATCGACGCCGGGCTGCCGGCTCCCGAGGACCACGTGCTGCCGGTGGCACGGCTGCACCGGCCGGACGGTGCGGCGGCGATGAGCCGGCTTCTCGAGGCGGCACCCGAGGTGGACGCCGTCTTCTGCTTCACCGACGAGCTGGCCCTCGGCGCCCTGCACACGCTCGCAGCGCGTGGCCTGCGGGTGCCCGACGACGTCGCGGTCGTCGGGTTCGACGACATCGAGGACGGGCGCTACTCGGTGCCGTCGGTGACCACCATCGCACCGGACAAGGCGCAGATCGCCCGGCTGGCCCTGGACTGCCTGGCCGACCGGATCGCCCGGCCCTCCGCCCCGGACCGGGACCTGGTCGCCGACCACCACCTGGTGGTGCGGGAGAGCACGGTGGGGCGGTGTGGCTGAGATGCGCACAGAACCCCACATGGTCACACTCTTGACAACGGTCGACTCTGTCCCCTTGTGTTGGACATCACACCCGTGTCGACCGGAATGTCCTCCGCCGGGTGGCCGCCGTACCCGTTTGCTCTTCGCACACCGCCCCCACCGGGGCGAGACCCTCACTCTCTAGGAGCCCACGATGACCCACCCCACACGCAGCCGGGCGCTCGCCGTCGGAGCGGTCCTCGCGCTGACCTGCACGCTCGGCGCATGCGCCAAGAGCGAGGACGGCTCCAGCGGCAGCAGCAGCACGACGTCGTCGGACTCCAAGGCCGCGGCGCAGCAGGTGGCCGGGCAGAAGGGCGGTTCCTGCACGGCGAAGCAGTACGGCGCCAAGCAGATGGACCTCAAGGGCGCGACCGTCGGCTTCTCCCAGTCGGAGAAGGAGGCCAACCCGTTCCGCATCGCGGAGACCCAGTCGATGAAGGACGAGGCGAAGAAGCGCGGGATCAAGCTGGAGACCACCAACGCGAACTCCCAGCTGCCCAAGCAGATCGCCGACATCAAGACGCTGCTCGCCAAGGGCGTGGACGTGCTGATCGTGGCGCCGTTGAACTCCTCCGGGCTGGAGCCGGCGTTCGACGCCGCCGCGGCCAAGGGCGTACCGGTGATCACGGTGGACCGGGAGCTGGACGCCGGGTTCTGCAAGAACTGGGTCACCTTCATCGGCTCGGACTTCCTCAAGCAGGGGCACCGCGCCGCCCAGGCGATGGACAAGGCCACCGATGGCAAGGCCGACGTCGCGATCCTGCTCGGCTCGTCCGGCAACAACGTGACCACCAACCGCACCAAGGGGTTCGTCGACGAGATCAAGGCCAGCGCCCCCGGTCTCAAGGTCGTCGCGAAGCAGACCGGTGACTTCGCGCGTGACAAGGGCCAGCAGGTCACCGAGCAGCTGCTGCAGGCCAACCCGAAGATCAACGCGATCTACGCCGAGAACGACGAGATGGCGCTGGGTGCGGTCACCGCCATCGCGGGGGCGGGCAAGACACCGGGCAAGGACGTCAAGATCGTCTCCGTGGACGGCACGCGCAACGCCGTACAGGCGATCGTCGGCGGCAAGCTCAACGCCGTCATCGAGTCCAACCCACGGTTCGGGCCGCTCGCGTTCGACACGGCCGAGAAGTTCCTGAAGGGCACGTCGGTGCGGGAGAACCTGATCATCAAGGACCGGCAGTACGACGAGAGCAACGCCAAGGCCGAGGTCGACTCGGCCTACTGAGGCGTGGCCGGCACCGAAGTGAGGAAGGAGGCGCTGTGGCACCCGCGCCAGTCGACCCGGTCTCAGTCGACCCGGTCCTGACGGTCCGCAACGTCGACAAGAGCTTCGCCGGTGTGCAGGCGCTCTCGGACGTCGACTTCACCGCGTACGCCGGCCGCGTGCACGCCCTGGTCGGGGAGAACGGCGCCGGCAAGTCCACCCTGATCAAGGTGTTCACCGGGGTGCACCAGCCCGACTCGGGGGAGATCCGGCTCGCGGGGAAGCCGGTGTCGTTCCGGGCTCCCATCGACGCGCAGAACGCCGGCATCAGCACGATCTACCAGGAGGTCAACCTGGTGCCGCTGATGTCGGTCGCCCAGAACCTCTTCCTGGGGAGGGAGCCACGACGGTTCGGCCTCGTCGACCACCAGGCGATGAACCGCCAGTCGCGCGAGCTGCTGGCCACGCACGGCATCGCGGTCGAGCCGACCCGGCAGCTCCGCTCCCTGGGCCTGGGGCTGCAGCAGATGGTCGCCGTCGTCCGGGCGGTCAGCATCGACGCGCAGGTGGTCGTCATGGACGAGCCCACCTCCTCCCTCGAGCCGCGCGAGGTCGACCAGCTGCTCGCGCTCGTCGCGTCGCTGCGCGAGCGCGGGCTCGCGGTCATCTACGTCAGCCACAAGATGGACGAGCTGTTCCGCGTCTGCGACGACGTGACCGTGCTGCGCGACGGCCTGGTGGTGCACTCCGGGGCGGTGGCCGACCTGACTCGGGCGGCCCTGGTGGGCCACATGCTCGGCCGCCGGGCCGAGGAGCTCCAGCGGCTTCGCGGCGAGGCCGCCCACCAGGTCTCCGCGGACGCCGAGCCGCTGATGGAGGTCAGCGGGCTCACCCGCACCGCCCAGCTCGACGACGTCTCCTTCGACCTGCGGCCCGGCGAGGTGCTCGGACTCGGCGGCCTGCTCGGCAGCGGGCGCACCGAGACGCTCAAGGCCGTGGCCGGCGCCATGACGCTCGACTCGGGGTCCGTGGACGTCAAGGGGACCAAGGTGCGGTCCGGCTCGACCGCCGCCGCCATCCGCGCCGGCATCGCGATGCTGCCCGAGGACCGCAAGGCCGAGGGGATCATCCCGGACCTGTCGGTGCGCGAGAACATCGCGCTCGCGGCGCTGCCCCGGCTGAGCAGGGGCGGACTGGTCTCCGAGGACCGCATCGACGCGATCGTGGACACGTTCATGAAGCGCCTGCGGATCAAGGCCTCGAGCCCCCAGCAGCGGGTCCGCGACCTGTCGGGCGGCAACCAGCAGAAGGTGGTGCTGGCCCGCTGGCTGTGCACCGAGCCCCGCATCCTGCTCCTCGACGAGCCGACCAGGGGCATCGACGTCGGCGCGAAGGCGGAGGTGCAGGCGCTGGTCGCCGAGCTGGCGCACCAGGGCCTCGGCATCGTCCTGGTGTCCTCGGAGATGGAGGAGCTGATCGGCGGGTCCTCGCGCCTGGTGGTCCTGCAGAACGGCACGGCCGTGGCCCACCTCGACGGCGACCACGTGACCGAGGCCGACCTGATGGCGGCCCTGTCCGGCTCGGGAGGTGACGCGTGACCACCGTCGAGGCGGCCTCTCCCGCGCGGAAGGTGGACGTGACGCGCTGGCTGCGTGACAACGGCGTCTACGCCGCGCTGGTGCTGCTGCTCCTCTTCAACGTCGTCTTCACCTCGAACTTCCTGACCGTGGGCAACTTCCGCACCCAGCTCATCCAGGCGTCGCCGGTGATCGTGGTGGCGCTGGGGATGGCGCTCGTGATCGGCACCGAGGGGGTCGACCTCTCGGTCGGCGCGGTGATGGCGCTGGCGGCGGCGGTGGTGCCGCTCTACCTCGGCTACGGCCTGGCCGTGGCGGTCGTCGTCGCCCTGCTGGCCGGGCTCCTCGCCGGCCTGGTGAACGGCACCCTGGTGGCCAGCATCGGCGTCCAGCCGATCGTGGCGACCCTGGCCCTCTTCGTCGGCGGGCGCGGGCTCGCGCTGGTGCTGGCGGACGGCCAGCTGAAGTCCATCAACGACCCCACCTTCCTCTCCCTGGGCACCGGCGACCTGGTCGGCATCCCGGTGATCGTGCTCGCGGCGGCGGTCGTCGCGCTGGTGATGACGTTCGTGGTCCGCCGTACGACGTTCGGCCGACAGCTCGTCGCCGTCGGCGGCAACCGTCGCGCCTCGGAGCTGTCCGGGCTGCCGGTCAAGCGGGTGCTGCTCATCACCTACGTGATCAGTGGGCTGCTGGCGGCGGTCGCCGGCATCCTGGCCACGGCCCGGCTGCAGGCCAGCGACCCCTCGACGATCGGCCTGCTGTTCGAGCTCTACGCGATCACCGCCGTGGTCGTGGGCGGCACGCCGCTGTCCGGTGGCAAGGTGCGGGTCCTCGGCACCATCGCCGGCGCCCTGCTCATGCAGCTGATCGACGCGACCCTGGTCAAGCACAACATCTCCGACTCCTGGTCGCAGATGACGCAGGCGATCATCATCATCGCCGCGGTATACCTCCAGCTCGGCCGTGGAAGGAAGGGATGAGCCGGTGAGCATCACCAACTCCTCCACGGTGCAGCCCGGTGCCGACGGCGAACAGCTCGTCGCGGCTCCACAGCGGCGCAGCCGGCGCGAGCTCACCGCCCAGCTCGTCCAGCGGCACGGCGCCCTCGCGGTGCTGGTCCTGGTGGTCGTGGTGTTCAGCTTCGTGTTCTCCGACTTCGGCACCCCGACCAACCTCGGTGACATCGCGCTGTCCCAGTCCTTCGTGGCCATCGTGGCGATCGGCATGACGTTCGTGATCATCAGCGGCGGCATCGACCTCTCCGTCGGCTCGGTGTTCGCCCTCGGCGGCGTCGTGGGGGCCTGGGGCTCGCAGCACGGCGTCCTGGTCGGCCTCCTCGCCCCACTGGCGCTGTGCGGGCTGATCGGCCTGGTCAACGGGCTGCTCATCGCGCGGGCCGGGATGGCGCCGTTCATCGTGACGCTGGCGTCGCTGCTCGGTGCGCGGGGCCTGCTGCTGGCGCTGTCCAACGAGGGCGAGACGACGTACGCCGTGCCGCGCGGCGGGCTGTTCCACGCCCTCGGCGCCAAGCAGCTGCTCGGCCTGAACCTGTCGGTGTGGATCACCCTGCTGCTGTTCGTGGTCTTCTGGGTGGTGCTGACCCGCACCCGCTTCGGCCAGGCCGTGTTCGCCGTCGGCGGCAGCGAGGACGCCGCATCGCTGATGGGGCTGCGCGTGGCCCGGGTGAAGACGTCGGTCTACGTGATGAGCGGTCTCCTCGCCGGTCTCGCCGGCGCGCTCAACGCTGCCTGGCTGGCCTCGGGGGTGACCATCCTCGGGGTCGGCATGGAGCTCGACGTGATCGCCGCGGTGGTGATCGGCGGGACCCTGCTCGTCGGCGGGGCCGGCTCGCTCTTCGGCACCCTGGCCGGGGTGCTCCTGCTCGGCGTCATCCAGAACCTGATCAACCAGGTCGGCTCCCTGAACTCCTCCGTGCAGGCTGTCGTCAGCGGCGCCTTCCTGATCGTGGTGGTCGTCCTGCAGACCCTGCTGAGCCGCACCCAGCGCCTCTAGCCCCCGCCGACCCGGCGCGTCTGCACGCCTGGACCCCCTCGACCCGTCGCGTCTGCACGCCTGGACCCCGCCGACCCGACGCGTCTGCACGCCTGGACCCCGCCGACCCCTCGCGTCTGCACGGTCAGGGACCCCGCTGATGGCCCCTCCGCCGGGTCGCCGCTGCGGAGTGAGCAGTCGCCACAACCGTTCACCGCGACCGATGGTGAACCGTTTCTCCCGAGGTTGGCCGCCATATCGGGTCGTGGTGACCGGTTATGGCGGTGGTCGGTCTCGGTGTGCAGACGGGCCAGGTCGGCAGCCGGGGCGGGCGCCACACCCGCCGGCTCGGGCGAACTACCTGCGGGCCGGGGTCGCCGCGGCCGTCTCGTCGGCCGAGGGCGCCACGCCCGCCGGGGCGTCGGGGAGCGCGCCGCTGTTGGCGACGATGAGCTGGCCGACGGACTCCCGCAAGGTGGCCTGCGCGTCCACGGAGAGGTGGTTGTCGGTGACGACCACGTCCGCGTCCGCCAGGTCGACGATGGTGCTGATGCCGACGGTCTCCCACTTGGTGTGGTCCGCCACCACCACGAGCCGCCGGCCGGCCGCCACGAGGGCTCGGTCCGTGTCCGCCTCCAGCATGTTCGGTGTGGTGTAGCCGGCCCTCGGGTCCATGCCGTGCACGCCGAGGAAGACCAGGTCGAGGTGCAGCGACTCGAGAGCCGCCACGGCGATCGGCCCCACCAATGCGTCGGAGGGGGTGCGTACGCCGCCGGTGAGGATGACGTTCGCCGGGCCGTGACCGGTGCGCGGGGCGGACGCCTGCCCGACGGAGAGGAGCACGTCAGCCACCCGTGTGGAGTTCGTGACGACGGTCAGTCCGGGCACTGTCGCCAGCTGGCGCGCGAGCGTCCAGGTGGTGGTGCCGGCCGAGAGCCCGACCGCGGAGCCGGGCGCCACCAGGCTGACCGCCGCGGCCGCGATGGCGGTCTTCTCGGCCGTCTGCCGCACCCACTTGGCCTCGAATCCCGGCTCCTCGGTGCTCGGGGGCCGCTTCGTGGTGGCGCCGCCGTGCACCTTGTCCAGCCGGCCCTGGGCGGCGAGCGTGTCGAGGTCGCGCCGGATGGTCATGTCCGACACGTCGAGCTGGCGCGAGAGCTCGCTCACGCGCACCGCACCACGTCGCTGGACCTCGTCGAGGATCCGGTTCTGACGTTCGGCAGCCAGCACAGCGGCTCCTTCCTCCAGCCCGACCCTGGCGAACGAGCGCGCACCCGCCCAGGTCCTCGGCC
>CAXSHL010000070.1:8401-22396 GCA_964237315.1 uncultured Nocardioidaceae bacterium | reverse complement strand
CGCCTTCGTACATCCCGCCGATCTGCGGCACCGCGACGTGGGACTCGTCGATGACCAGCAGGAAGTCCTCGGGGAAGTAGTCGATCAGGCAGTTCGGCGCGGACCCGCGGGTGCGACCGTCGATGTGCATCGAGTAGTTCTCGATGCCCGAGCAGGACCCGACCTGCCGCATCATCTCGACGTCGTACGTCGTGCGCATCCGCAGCCGCTGCGCCTCGAGCAGCTTGCCCTGCCTCTCGAAGGTGGCCAGCTGGTCCTCGAGCTCGAGCTCGATGCCGCGGATCGCCCGCTCCATCCGCTCCGGCCCGGCGACGTAGTGGGTGGCCGGGAAGACGTGCAGCTCGGTGTCCTCGGTGACCACCTCGCCGGTGAGCGGGTGCAGCGTCATCAGCCGCTCGATCTCGTCGCCGAAGAACTCCACCCGGATCGCCAGCTCTTCATAGACCGGGAACACCTCGAGGGTGTCGCCGCGGACCCGGAACGTGCCGCGGCTGAAGGCCATGTCGTTGCGGGTGTACTGGATCTCGACGAGCTGACGGAGCAGCGCGTCCCGGTCCTGCTCCTGGCCGACCTTGAGCCGGACCATCCGGTCGACGTACTCCTGGGGGGTGCCGAGGCCGTAGATGCAGGACACCGTGGAGACCACGATCACGTCGCGCCGGGTGAGCAGCGAGTTGGTCGCGGAGTGCCGCAGCCGCTCCACCTCCTCGTTGATCGAGGAGTCCTTCTCGATGTAGGTGTCGGTCTGGGGGACGTAGGCCTCGGGCTGGTAGTAGTCGTAGTAGGAGACGAAGTACTCCACCGCGTTGTTCGGCAGCAGCTGCCGCAGCTCGTTGGCGAACTGGGCCGCGAGCGTCTTGTTGGGCTGCATCACCAGGGTCGGGCGCTGCAGCTGCTCGACCGCCCAGGCGACGGTCGCGGTCTTCCCCGTGCCGGTCGCGCCGAGCAGCACGACGTCCTTCTCGCCCGCGTCGATGCGCTGGTGGATGTCCGCGATGGCGGTCGGCTGGTCGCCGGAAGGCTGGTAGTCGGACTCCACCTTGAAGGGGGCGACCCGTCTCTGCAGGTCGGTCACTGGCCTCATGTCTTCAGCCTACGGCCCGCCACCGACAGGATAGGTTTCCTCAGGTGACCCTCCGCCGACGACTGCGCAGGACGGGCCTCTCCCGGTTGTCGCTGCCGTCCCGCGAGCACCTCACGGACCTCCTCAGGCGGGTCCTCCTCTCGGTGCTCGGGCTGCAGGTGGTGCTCGCGCTGATCCTCACCCTCGTCGACTCCTACCGCCGTCGCGGCAAGAAGCCCAAGCCGTTCCCCACGTCGGCGCCCGCCCAGGTGACGATCGGCAGCGGCACCGTCACGACGTACACCTTCGGGCAGGACCTGTACGACGACATGCTGGCCGCGATCGACGACGCGAGGAGCCAGATCCTCTTCGAGACCTACATCTGGAAGGCCGACGAGGTCGGGGAGAGGTTCAAGCAGGCGCTCAGTGCCGCCGCGGGCCGAGGGGTCGACGTCTACGCGGTCTACGACGGGTTCGCGAACCTGGTGGTCTCGCCCCTGTTCAAGCGGTTCGGGCCCCGGCTCAAGGTGCTCGAGTACCCGCTCTACAACGCCGGCTGGCGGTTCTTCGACCTCGGCCGCTACGGCCGCGACCACCGCAAGATCCTGGTCGTCGACGACGAGGTGGGCTTCGTCGGCGGCTACAACGTCGGCTCGGCGTACGCCACCGAGTGGCGCGACACCCACGTGCGGATCACCGGCCCGGGGGTGTGGGACCTGAAGCGTGCGTTCGCCGACTTCTGGAACCTCAACCGCCGACCGCGGCACCGCTTCCGGCCGCTGCTGCTCGAGACGGCCGCGGACTGGGAGCCCCGGATCCGGGTGCACCGCAACGTACCGCGGCTCTGGATGTTCCCGATCCGGTCGATGTACCTCGAGGCGATCAACCGCGCGTCCCACCACGTGTGGATGACGCACGCCTACTTCATCCCCGATCCGGACTTCGTGGCGACCCTCGAGCAGGCCGCCCGCCGCGGGGTCGACGTGCGGCTGCTGCTGCCGGCGGTCTCCAACCACGTCGTCGCCGACTGGCTGGCCCGCGGCTACTACGGCGAGATGCTCGCGGCCGGGGTGCGGATCTTCCAGTTCCAGGGCGCCATGGTGCACGCCAAGACCTCCACGATCGACGGCCGCTGGTCCACGGTGGGCACGGCGAACATCGACCGGCTCTCGATGACCGGCAACTACGAGATCAACGTCGAGTTCATCGACGCCGCCTTCGCCGCCGAGATGGAGCGGATCTACCAGACCGACCTGTCCAACAGCGAGGAGCTGACCGCCGATCGGTGGGCGGCGCGCGGGGTGCACAAGAAGTTCACCGAGCTGGTGCTGGCGCCGCTGCGGCCCCTCCTCTGACCTCTCTGACCCGCGGCGCCCCGGGTCGTTTGGCCGCCGCGACGGATCCAGTGGTCTCGACCGGCCCGACACGCGCGTTTCGTGTGGCATATCTCACTCGTACCGGGGGTATCCTCTGAGCAAGGGGATCCATCAGCACGAATGCAGCAGTCCTTGGGGGGACGCAGTCATGCACGTCAAGAAGAGTGCCGTCACGGCGGCACTGCGCAGACAGGGTGACCACGACCGGGCGCTGCAGGCGGAGTGTGCACTGCCCGGCCACGTGGACACCGAGCGCGACGCCAGCCTGCTGCACCGGCTCGACGTCGACATCGCCGAGCTGGAGTCGAGGGAGCGGGCCGTCTCCAGCCAGGTCCGCTAGCTGGACACGTCGAGCTCGCCGGCCGCGTACCACCGGCGGATCACCTTCTTGTCGAACTTGCCGACCGACGTGCGGGGCACTGCCTCGATGAACGTCCAGGCGTCCGGGAGCTGCCACTTCGCGACCGTCTGCGCCAGGAAGTCGCGCAGCTCGGCCGGCTCGACCGTCGCCCCCTCGCGGAGCACGACGGAGGCCAGCGGTCGCTCCTGCCACTTCTCGTCGGGGATGCCGACCACCGCCGCCTCGAGCACGTCCGGGTGGGCCATCAGGGCGTTCTCCAGGTCGACCGAGGAGATCCACTCGCCGCCCGACTTGATCACGTCCTTGGAGCGGTCGGTCAGCCGGATGTAGCCGAGCTCGTCGAGGTTGCCGACGTCGCCGGTGCGCAGCCAGCCGTCGCGGAACTTCTCGGGATCGTCGTCCTTGTAGTAGGCAGCCGTGACCCAGGCTCCGCGCACCTCGAGCTCGCCGACTGCCTCACCGTCGCGGCTCATCTCCTCGCCGGACTCCCCGACGATCCGGCCCTCGATGCCGGGCAGCAGCCGCCCCTGGCCACCGCGGTAGCGCCAGGTGTCCTCGCCCTCGACGCCCAGAGGCGGTCGCGCGACCGAGGCCACCGGGGACGTCTCGGTCATCCCCCAGGCCTGCACCATCGAGATGCCGTGCCGCTCGCCCAGCGCCTTCTGCAGCGACACCGGCACGGCGGAGCCTCCGCAGAGGACCAGCCGCAGGTGGGAGGCCAGCTCGATCTCCGGGTGCTGGTCGAGGTGGGACAGCACGTCGTTCCACACGGTCGGCACCGCACCCGAGACGGTGGGCCGGGACTCGCGCATGAACCGGCACAGCGGCTCGGCCTGCAGCCAGCGGTCCGGCATCACCAGCGACGCGCCGGTCATCACCGCCGCGTAGGCCAGGCCCCAGGAGTTCGCGTGGAACATCGGCACGATCGGCAGCACCCGGTCGGTCCAGGTCAGCCCGCCGACGATCCCCAGCCCGACGGCCATCGAGTGCAGGTAGGCGGAGCGGTGGCTGTAGACCACGCCCTTGGGGTTGCCGGTGGTCCCGGAGGTGTAGCACATCGCTGCGGCGTCGCGCTCGTCGATGTCGGGCCAGTCGAAGGTGTCGTCCGCGGCGGCGAGCAGGTCGTCGTACAGGTGGACCTGCTTGCCGCTGGCGCGCAGCGCGTCCAGGTTCGCCGCCTTGGCCTCCGGACCTGCCACCAGCACGTGCTCGACGGTCTCGAACGTCGGCAGCTGCTTGGCGAGGAGGTCCACCAGCGAGTCGTCGACGATCACCACGCGGTCCTCGGCGTGGTTGGCGATGTAGGTCAGCTGCTCGGGGAAGAGCCGGATGTTGAGCGTGTGCAGGACCGCGCCCATCGACGGCACGGCGAGGTAGGCCTCGAGGTGCTCGGCGTTGTTCCACTGGAACGTGCCGACGCGCTGGTCGCCGGTGATGCCCAGCGAGCGCAGGGCGTTGGCCAGCCGGGCCGCCCGCCGCCCGACGTCGGCGTAGGACTCCGAGCGCGTCCCGTCCGACGTCGCGGTCGTCACCTGGCCGTCCCCGTGCACGTCCGTGCCGTGACGGAGGATCCCGCCGATGGTCAGCTGGAAGTCCTGCATGGTGCTGCGCATGCGCTGTGCCTCCTCGGGGTGCCGGACCTGGAGGAGACGGACACCTGCCCGCATCCTGCCTCCACCGGCCAACCCCGTCTAGGGTGCGGGCATGGATACCGAGCTGACCTCCCTCTCGCACCGGGCCTGGGCCGACCTCGAGGTGCTCCACGTCGTCGGCTACTTCGCCCCCGAGGTCAAGGCGGCGTACGTCGACCTCGGGCTCCATCCCGACCTGTGCTACTTCCCCGGACGCGCCGCCGCGCTCGGGCCGGTCGGGCCCGGTCTGACGCTGGCGACGTTCTACGTCTTCGCGCCCTGGCTGGTGGAGGCCGCGCTGCCGGCGGCGTGGGAGACGACGACCCCCTCGGCGGTGGTGGCCGCGCGACGGGCCGGGATGGCCGCGGCGCTCGAGCGGGTGCTCGGCCGCCCTGACGTCGGTGAGGCGCTCGACATCGCCCGCGAGGTGTGCGCCGGGCTGTCCCCTCAGGGCCGCCCGCTGTACGCCGCGCACGCAGCCCTTCCCTGGCCCGACGACGACCTGCTCGCGCTCTGGCACGCGGCGACCCTGGTCCGTGAGCATCGCGGCGACGGACACCTCTCGGTGCTGCAGGTCGCCGGCATCGACCCGGTGGAGGCGACGGTGCTGGGTGGGCTGTGGTCCTCCTCGACGAGCTTCCTGCGCAAGACCCGCGGCTGGTCAGACGAGGAGTACGACGCCGCCACGGACCGGCTCCGGGACCGGGGCTGGCTGGACGCCGAAGGTGCGTTCACCGACACCGGTCGCGCCGCACGGCAGCAGGTCGAGGAGGACACCGACCGGTTGGCCCTCGACGGCTGGCAGCACGCCGGCGCGGAGCGCACCGCGCGGCTGCACGAGCTGGTGTCGCCGCTTCGCAGGCAGGTCCTCGAGGCCGACCTGCTCCCGCGGAGCCTGCGCCACTGACCCGGAGGTGGCGGCGCCGGACTACACCGGCAGGTGGCGGCGCGGGGCCATCCGCGGTCCGTGTCGCGGGCGGCGCAGCCCGGCCAGCTCGACCAGCCGCTGCACGCGGTAGCGGTGCGGGCGGTAGGGCTCCAGGAGGTCGGCCAGTCCTGCGTCGTCGACCTCGTGGCCGGTCAGCGCCCAGCCGACGTTCTTGGCGATGTGGTAGTCGCCGAAGCTGACCGCGTCGGCGTCCCCGTGCGCCCGGAACCGCACCTCGGCACTGGTCCAGACACCCACGCCGGGCAGCGACCGGAGCCGGCGGTCCACCTCCTCGGCGGGCAGCCCCGCCGTCCGCTCGAGGGCGGTCGCCACGACGGCGGCGCGGACGACGGCTCGTGACCGCGCCGGGTCGATGTGCATCCGGAGCCACTCCCAGGAGGGCACCAGCCGCAGCGCGTCGGCCGAGGGCTGGACCCACAGACCGCGCTCGGCACCGGGACCGGGCGCCCGCTCGCCGAAGCGGAGCACCAGGAGACGGAACCCGCTCAGCGCCTCCTGGCCGGTCACCTTCTGCTCGATGATCGCCGGGACGAGCGCCTCCATGACCAGACCGGTGCGGCACACGCGCCAGTGCGGCCGGCGACGGTGCGCGTCGGCCAGCACCCGGTGCGTCGGCTCGAAGCCGGTCGGGTCGTCGTCGCAGCCGAGCATGGCGGGCACGCTGTCCAGGGCCCACTCCGCGCCGGCACCCCAGGCGGTCGCGCGGACCTCCCCTTCGGCCGGGCAGGGCCGGAGCCGCAGCGCGGCCGGCCCCTCGGGTGTGCGGATGCCTCGCCAGATGGTGCCGTCGGGGTCGGTCCGGTACGTCGGGTCGCCGCCGCCCCGACGCAGGATCGACAGCGTGGTGCCGACCGCGCACGGCCAGGCCGGGCGCCACACCCGCTCCCTGGCCGTCGTCACCCGCCCAGGCTAGTGGGGGCGTCCGACACAATGACGACATGCTGCTCGCAGACCTGGTGGAGGCGTCCCGGGTGGTCGGGGCGACGCGGTCCCGCAAGGCCAAGACCGCCGCCCTCGCAGCGGCGCTCTCCGCGGCGGCGCCGGACGAGGTGGAGACCGCGACGTCGTACCTCTCCGGGGTGCTGCGCCAGCGCCGCACCGGCCTCGGCTGGCGCAGCCTCACGTCCCTGCCCGAGCCGGCCGCCGAGAGCACCCTGACGGTGGCGGAGGTGCACGAGACCTTCCAGGAGATCAGCGAGGTCGCCGGGTCCGGGTCGCAGGCACGGCGGGCCGCGCTGACCGGCAGTCTGTTCGGCGCGGCCACCGCCGAGGAGCAGACCTACCTGCGCCGGCTGGTCGCAGGCGAGCTCCGCCAGGGTGCGCTCGACGGCCTGATGCTCGAGGCGGTCGCCCTCGCCGCCCGGGTGCCCGCGGCCGCGGTCCGCCGGGCCGCGATGTTCGCCGGGTCCACGCTGCCGGTGGCCGCGGCGGCCCTCTCCGGCGGAGTCGAGGCCCTGGCGACGTTCGGCCTGCAGCCGGGGCGACCGCTGCGGCCGATGCTGGCCTCCGGCGCCGACGACGTCGACGAGGCGATGGCCAAGGCGGCGTCGCCGGGGCAGGAGGTGGCGGTGGACACCAAGCTCGACGGGATCCGCGTCCAGGTGCACAAGTACGACGGCCGGGTGCAGGTCTTCACCCGCAGCCTCGAGGACATCACCGACCGGGTGCCCGAGGTCGTGGAGGCGGTCGCGGCCCTGCCGGCCGAGGTGCTGGTGCTCGACGGGGAGGCGATAGCGCTGCGCGGTGACGGTCGACCTCGCCCCTTCCAGGAGACGGGGGCCCGCACGGCGAGCCGCGTCGACGTGCCGACCCTGCGGGCCCAGGTGCCCCTCACGCCGTACTTCTTCGACCTGCTGCACGTCGACGGTGAGGACCTGGTCGACGCCCCCGGTCGCGAGCGCCTCGACCGGCTAGCGCGGCTGCTTCCGCCGGACCTGGTGGTGCCACGCACGGTGACCGCCGACCCGGACGAGGCTCGCAGGCTGTTCGCCGAGGTCGTCGCCGCGGGCCACGAGGGGGTGGTGGTCAAGGGGCTGGATGCGCCGTACGACGCCGGCCGCCGGGGCGCCGCCTGGGTCAAGGTCAAGCCCCGGCACACCCTGGACCTGGTGGTGCTGGCCGTGGAGTGGGGCAGCGGTCGCCGGCGCGGCTGGCTCTCCAACATCCACCTCGGCGCCCGCGATCCTTCGCGCGACGAGGGCTTCGTGATGCTCGGCAAGACGTTCAAGGGGATGACAGATGAGATGCTCGCCTGGCAGACCGAGCGGTTCCTCGAGCTGGAGGAGTCCCGCACGCCGTACGCCGTCACCGTGCGGCCCGAGCAGGTCGTCGAGGTCGCGTTCGACGGCATCCAGACCTCGACGAGGTACCCGGCGGGCATGGCGCTGCGCTTCGCACGGGTGCTGCGCTACCGCGACGACAAGACGGCCGAGGACGCCGACACGGTCGAGATGGTGCGCGCCCTGCACACGGGGTCGGGGTCGACGAGCCTCAGTGAGGTGCCGCCGGGGTGAGGACGACATGCGGGCGCGCCCCGCGACCGGCTGACCGCGACAACTCCGCACAGGCGCAGTTGTCGCGCAGTATTCGGCCGGTCCACAGCGCCAACTCCGCACAGACGCGGTTGTCGCGCTCGACCCATGGGCCCGAGAATCTTGACCGCCTCGCGCCGTGCCTGATTACCAGGGGATGCAGGACGTTTGACACCGGCGCCGCTGCCTCCCATGGCAATCTGGCGCCTCCCATGGGTCACGCGGCCCATGGGAGGCGCCGAAGTGCCTGCATCCCCTGGTAATCGGCGGGGGCTAGCGGCGGGGAGCTAGCCGCGCGGCAGGCCCCACCGGAGGGTGCGGGTGACGACGGAGGTGCGGGCGCGGGTCGGGGTCAGGCGCAGGGAGAAGGTGGCGTTCGCCGGGTCCCAGACGCCGATGTCACCGACGCCGTCGCCGTCCCAGTCACCGGCGACCGGCAGGGAGCCCGGGTTGCCCCACACCACGCGCGTGAGGGTCACCGCGCCGGAGACGGCGACGCTCCGCAGCGTGAACGTGGCCGTGCTCGGGGTGTAGACGCCGAGGTCTGTCCTCCGGTCGCCGTTCCAGTCCCCCGTCACGGGCCGGTCCCCCAGGGCGCCGAGAGCGACCCTGCTCAGCGTGCTGTCGGCCAGCCGCAGCGTGAAGACCCGGGTGCTCGGGTGCCAGACGCCGAGGTCGGTGCGACCGTCGCCGTTCCAGTCCCCGCTCACCCCGGTGTCGCTGACCTGGCCGAGCCGGACCCGCGAGGTGCTGCCGTTGCCGTTGCGGAGCACGAAGGACAGTGCGCCGGGACGACGGGAGCCGAGGTCGTCCTTGCCGTCGCCGTCCCAGTCGCCGCTCACCGGCTGGTCGGTGCGCCATCCGAAGCCGACGCCCAGGGTGCTGCGGTCGGCCTGGCGAAGGAACCAGGTCGGCGACGTGCTGCGACGCTGGACGCCGATGTCGGTGGTGCCGTTCCCGTCCCAGTCGCCGACGACCGGGACGTCGCCACAGCTCTGCGACGCTGTCGTGGTGCCCATCGTGAAGGACGTGCGGTGGAAGTAGGCCCGCTGGTCGCGGCGCTCGAGCCGCTCCTCGAAGTGCAGGTGCGGCCCGGTGCTGCCACCGGTGCTGCCCACCAGCCCGATCGGCGTGCCCTGGTCCACGGCCTGGCCGACGGTGACCCACTGGGCACTGAGGTGGGCGTACAGCGAGCTCTGCCCGCCGCCGTGGTCCACCACGATGTAGCGCCCGTAGCTGCGGTTGCCCAGGTCGACCACGGAGGTGACGACCCCGGGGGCGGTGGCCACCACCATCGCACCGAAGTCGTTCGTGCGGTTCCAGTCGATCGCCAGCGCGCTCGGGCTGTGGTTGTAGCGGCTCGCCCCGTTCCAGGTGTCGCCGCACGGGAACGGCATCTCGTAGTCCGGCCCAGTCGTCGTGGTGGTGGTCGTCGGCGCGTGCAGCGCCCCCGAGGAGCCGGGTGCCGGAGCGGCCTCCCCGGTGGCCGCATCCGCACTGCCCGGTACGGCGGCCAATCCCGCACCGCCCAGCAGCAGGAGGGTGACGGGGACACCGAGGCGCCTGTGTGTGCGGATCCGCATCCGGTCTCCCTCGCGACGGCAGCTGTCAGGCCAGCAGGCCGCGAAGTCTCAGCAAGCACACTGACCTCTGCAGTCCCACGATCAACAACCGTAACTGGCCTCGGCGTGTCTGTCACGAAATGCCGACACCTTGTGCTACCGCAAGAAGGGTCAGCGCGGCCGGATCAGGCCCTCCTGAGCGACGCTGGCCACCAGCCGGCCGTCCTGGGTGAACACGCGGCCCAGTGCCAGGCCACGGGCGCCCGAGGCCGACGGCGAGACCTGGTCGTAGAGCAGCCACTCGTCTGCGCGGAACGGCCGGTGGAACCAGATGGTGTGGTCCAGCGAGGCCGACTGGACCCCGGGACCGGCGATGTGCACGCCGTGCGGCACCAGCGACGACGCCAGCAGCGTCATGTCGCTGGCGTAGGTGAACGCCGCCTTGTGGGTGATCTCCTGGTCGTCTAGCTGTCCGGTGACCCGCATCCACAGCTGGGACCGGGCCGGGTGCGGGTCGCTGGACAGCACGCCGCCCGGACCGGAGTCCCCGATCACCCGGAGCTCGAGGGCGGCCCACTCACTGGCCCAGCGATCGGTCTGCTCGGGCGACCGCTCGCGGAACACCTCGGTCAGGTCCCGCGCTGCCTCCGGCGACGGCACGTCCGGCATCACGTCCTGGTGCTCGAACCCGTCCTCCGGGATCTGGAAGCTCAGCGTCATGAAGTAGATCGGCCGACCGTGCTGGCGGGCCACGACGCGCCTGGTCGAGAACGACCGGCCGTCGCGCATCCGCTCCACGTCGTACACGATCGGCACCGCGACGTCCCCGGGTCGCAGGAAGTAGCTGTGCAGCGAGTGCACCGACAACGGCGGCTCCACCGTGCGGGCGCCGGCGACCAGCGACTGCCCGGCGACCTGCCCCCCGAAGACCCGCTGGAGCATGGTGTCCGGCTGGATGCCGCGGAACAGGTTGACCTCGATCGGCTCCAGGTCGAGAAGGGCGACGAGCTCGTCGGCGGAACGGGGCAACGAGGCCTACTCTCCCGGGTCGGTGGGGCGGTCGTTGGGCCGGTCGTTCGGCCGGTCCAGCCCGGCCAGGAATCTCTCGAACTCGGCTCCCAGCTCCTCCCCGCTCGGCAGCTTCTCGTCCGCCAACGGCGTCGCGCCGCCGTCGTCGGCGTCCACGAGCCCACCGGTGTCGGCACGGTGGAAGGCGTCGTACTGCTGCTCGAGCCCGCTCACCACGTCCCGGACCTCCTCGGAGTCCTCGAGCTGCGAGGCGATCTCCACCATCTTGGCCTGGCCGGCGGCCTCGACCGCGCTGAGGTCCCACTCCAGCCCGGTCACCACCTCCACCGACTCCAGCATCGTCGCCGCAGCCGCCGGGTAGTCGAACTGCGCGACGTAGTGCGGGATGTGCGCCACGAACCCCATCGCCGGGTGCCCCCAGCCCCCGAGTCGCAGCTCGAGCAGCGCCTGGGCGCTGGCCGGCACTCGGATCTTGCCCTTCCAGACGTTCTCGAAGATCAGCAGGTCGGGCACGGTGGCGTGGTTGGTCAGCATCACCGGGCGCGTGTGCGGGACGGCCATCGGCACGGCACCCATGGACACGGTCAGCCGCACCCGGAGCCGCTCGACGACACTGCGCACGGCGACCGCGAACGCCTCCCAGTGCGTGTCCGGCTCGGGGCCGTGCATCAGGAGGTACGGCGTGCCGAGGCTGTCGTGGTTGAGCCGGACCACCAGGCGAGGGGTCTCGTAGCCCTCGTAGCGATCCTCCGAGAACGTCATCGGCGGCCGCCGGGCCCGGTAGTCGTAGAAGGCGTCGATGTCGAAGCTCGCCACCACCCGGCCCGAGGACTGGCTCAGCAGGTGCTGGGTGGCCAGCGCAGCGGCGTTGCCCGCGTCGAGGAACCCCTCCAGGCAGTGCACCAGCACCGGTCCGCTCTCGAGCACGTCGAGCTCGGGCACGTCGTCGACGATGTGCACGTACCTCGCCGGGTCTGTCATCGCCTTCCCTCCCCTGCACCGCGGCCGCGACGCACACGGCGGCAACGCGACTACGGTCCTCACTATGCCCGATCCCGCTCCCGACCTCGTCGAGATGGTCCGGGACGGGCTCGCGTCGATGGCCGATCCCGTCCGGGCGCCGCAGATGCAGGCCTACATGAAGTCGGCCCTGCCCTACCGCGGCGTGACCTCCGCCCCGCTGCGCGCGCTCGTCACCGGCCTCTACGCGGCGCACCCGCTGCCGGACCGGGCGACGTGGGAGTCCTGCGTGCGCGAGCTGTGGGACGGGGCCGGCTACCGCGAGGAGAGGTACGCCGCGATCGCGCTCGCCTCGCACCGGCTCTACCGCCCCTACCAGGACCCGGCGGCGATGCCGCTCTACCGGCACCTCGTGGTGACCGGCGCCTGGTGGGACTACGTCGACCCGATCGCCTCCCGCCACGTCGCAGGCATCCTGCTCGACCATCTCGACGAGATCACGCCGCTCATCAGGGCCTGGTCCGTCGAGGACGACCTCTGGCTGCGGCGTACGGCGATCCTGTGCCAGCTGCACCGCAAAGACACGACCGACCTCGACCTGCTGCGACACGCCCTGGAGTGCAACCTCGAGGGCAGCCGGTTCGGCTCGGAGTTCTTCGTCCGCAAGGCGCTCGGGTGGGCCCTGCGGCAGCATGCGCGCACCGACCCCGGCTGGGTGCGGGCCTTCGTCGCCGAGCACGAGGGCCGGCTGTCCGGGCTCACGAGGCGGGAGGCACTCAAACACCTGTGAGGCACAGTGGAGGGATGGACCCCACTCGATCGACCGGCACCGCCGCGACCCTGCAGGCCAAGAAGGCCGAGATCCAGGAGCAGCTCGGTGTCCTCGAGACCAAGCCCGGGGACCAGGGCTCGATCTCCTTCGGCAAGCGGGTCGGCGAGGGCACGTCGATGGCCGTCGACCGGCTCTCGCAGGTCGCCGTCCACGACAAGCTGCAGATCACTCTGGCCGACGTGGACCGGGCGATGGCCAAGCTGGCCGACGGCAGCTACGGCCGGTGCGACGTGTGCGGTGAGCCGGTCGGCGACGAGCGCCAGGAGGCGCTGCCGTGGGCCACGCTGTGCGTGCGGGACGCCGGTCGTCGCTAGCCGGCCGTCCACGGCCGGCTGGTCGGCGCAGCGGCGCTGCGAGCGTCGGTAGGCTCTGCGGGTGACGGAATACCAGGTGACCTACTGGCGCGACCTGCCCTCGATGGTGGTGGCGCGCGACGGTGAGGGTGGCGGCGGAGTGACCAAGTCGCCGCTGGCCGGCCGCTTCCAGGCCGCGATCGACGAGGCCGCCATGCGGCTCGGCGACGTCGGCAGCGAGGACTACCTGGCCGGGTGGACCCGCGGCAGCTGGACGGAGGCCGACGGCAGCACCGCCGAGGTCGTCGACCGGGTGGTGGCCGACCTGGAGAGCCAGTGGCCGGTGGACCGGCTCAAGCACTACCTCGACTCCCTCGGACCCGCGGAGGCACACGGATGAACCGGCTCACAACACTGCTCGACGAGCGCGGCGAGGAGCGTCCGCTTCTGCTCGACGGCGGCATGGGCACGCTGCTCCAGGACCGCGGACTCGACGACGGAGGCGCCGGGGAGCTGTGGAACGTCGAGAACCCGGACGCGATCCGTGCCAGCCACGAGGCCTACGCGGCGGCCGGCGCCCGGATCCTGACCACGAACACCTTCGGAGGCACCCGTCCCCGGCTCGCCATGCACGGCCTCGAGGACCGGGTGCACGAGCTCAACCGGGCTGCGGCCGCGATCGCCAGGTCGGTGGCCGACGAGCACGGCGCGCTGGTCGCCGGCGACCTCGGCCCGACCGGCGAGCTGTTGGCCCCGCTCGGCACGATGTCCGCCGAGGATGCGCAGGAGATCTTTGCCGAGCAGCTGCGCGGGCTGCGCGACGGCGGCATCGACCTGGTGCTCATCGAGACCATGAGCGACCTCGCCGAGGTGGAGGCGGCGGTGGCGGCCGCCCGGTCCGTCGTACCGGACCTGCCGGTGGTGGCCACCCTCTCCTTCGACACCAACCTGCGCTCGATGATGGGCGTCCGCCCCGGCGCCGCGGTCACCGCGCTCGCTGCGGCCGGTGTCGACGCGGTCGGCGCGAACTGCGGCCGCGGTCCGGGGGAGATGGAGACGATCGCCGCGGAGCTGGTCGAGGCCCGCCCCGAGCACCTGCTGCTGGTCGCCCAGTCCAACGCCGGCCTGCCGCAGGTCGTCGGTGACCACTTCGAGTACGACAAGTCGCCGGCCGACCTCGCCGAGCACGCCAAGGCCCTGCACAAGCTCGGCATCGACCTGATCGGGGCCTGCTGCGGCTCGACCCCGGACCACATCTCCGCGATGCGGGACGCGGTCCGGTGACCGTCACCGGCTGACCGACACCGGCGTCCGGCGGCGCTCCTGGACCCGCTCCCGGGCGTCCTCGCCTGCCAGGTCCGCGTTGATCACGGCTGCCGCCCGCACTCCCGCGGCGGCCGAGGCACCC
>CAXSHL010000070.1:3543-8391 GCA_964237315.1 uncultured Nocardioidaceae bacterium | reverse complement strand
GATGAACTCCACCGTCGCGCCCGCCGGCACCATCACCTGGGCCATCGGCTCGGCGACGTTGCCGGCCGCCCAGACGCCGGGCTGCGACGTCAGGCCGGTGGCGTCGGTCTCGACGTGCTCGGCGACCGGGACGCCGCCCATCTCCAGCTCGATGGTCCGGATCCCGAGCGAGCCGAGCAGCTCGGAGCGTACGACGGGCCGCGACTGCACCACCAGCGCGTCGGTCGGCACCACGTCACCGCTCCTGAGCCGGACGCCGGTCAGCCGGTCGCCCTCGACCACGAGGCCCGTCACCCGCCCGGCCAGCACGGTGACGTCCAGGGCGGCGAGCTGCTCGCGCTGGTCGTCATCGCGGGCTCGAGCATCGTCGAGGGCTGCATCATCCAGGGCTGCATCATCGAGAAACAGGGTCACCTGGTCGGTCAGCTGGCGGAAGAGCAGCACCTGGTGCATCGCCATCGGGCTCGAGGCGAGCACCCCGACCCGACCGTCGCGGACCTCCCAGCCGTGGCAGTACGGGCAGTGCAGGACGTCGCGTCCCCAGCGCTCCCGCAGTCCAGGCACGTCGGGAAGCTCGTCGACCACCCCGCTGGTCACCAGCAGCCGACGGGCGGTCACCTCGGTGCCGTCCGCCAGCCCGACCCGGAACCCGCCCTCCACCACCTGTGCCGAGACGGCCAGACCGTCCCGGACCTCCGCCCCGTAGGACTCGGCCTCGGCCCGCCCGGCGCGTGCATAGTCCGCCGGGCTGATGCCCTCACTGGTGAGCAGGTTGTGGATGCCCTCGGCACTGGCGTTGCGCGGCGCGCCGGCGTCCACCACGAGCACGCTCCTGCGTGACCTGGCCAGCGTGACGGCACCGCTCAGCCCCGCCGGTCCTCCACCCACGACGACGACGTCGTGCTGCATCCGTTGGTCCGTTCCCTTGTGGTTCATCTCGACCACCTCCACGACCTACCATGCGAGGGCCTTCTCAGATCAGCAAGTATCTTTGCCACTATGGCAAAGCGAACCCTGGTCAGGGACGAAGAGCTGGTGGACGACGTCGAGGAGCTGGTCAACGCCGTCGGTCCCCGGTTGCGCGCGCTGCGGCAGCAGCGCAACGTGACGCTGACCGGGCTGTCGCAGAGCACCGGCATCTCGGTGAGCACCCTGTCGCGGCTGGAGTCCGGCAGCCGACGGCCGACCCTGGAGCTGCTGCTCGCGTTGGCGAAGGCTCACCAGGTGCCGCTCGAGCAGCTCGTCGGCAGCACTCCCACGCAGGACCCCCGCGTGCCGTTGCGCCCGATCCGGAACGAGGGCCAGACCGTCGTACCCCTCTCGCGGCAGCCTGGCGGCATCCGCGCCTTCCGGCACCGGATCGACGCCGGCCCCCGGACGGTGGACCCGAGGCTGCGCACGCACGAGGGCTACGAGTGGCTCTACGTGCTCAGCGGGCGGCTTCGGCTGCGGGTCGGCGACCTCGACCTGGTGCTGCGCCGGGGCGAGGTCGCCGAGTTCGACACCCGCGAGCCGCACTGGTTCGGCAGCGCGGACGGCCGGCCTGTCGAGATGCTCTCGCTGTTCGGCCCGCAGGGCGAGCGGATGCACGTGAAGGTGCGACCGGGCTCCCTCCGGACGACGTCGTAGGCCGGGGGCTCGACCGGCGGCCTCCTCACCCGGCGAGCCCCTTGACCTCAGGGCACCAGGGAGATCCGGTCGGTGGCCCCCGGTGTGAACGGGTCGTTCCTGGCCAGGAACGCCGCGAAGGCGTCGATGTCGAGCCCGCCGATGTACTTGTCCTTCGCGTCGGCGAAGGCCGCGAACCCGTCGCCACCGTCGGAGAGGAAGGAGTTCGCCACCACGCGGTAGGTCCTGGCCGCGTCCAGCGGCGCACCGCCGACCTTGACGGTCTCCGGCCGCAGGGAGTAGGTGGAGCCGGACTTCGCGTAGGAGTAGGTGATCCCGGAGACCTGCAGGATTCGCGGCTCCGCGGCGTTGGTGCCCGACCACTGCTGGCCGAGCAGGGTGAGGATCTGCTGCCCGGTCATGTCCATCGCCACGTCGTAGTTGTTGAACGGCTGGACCGCGAAGGCCGACCCGTAGGTCACGGCGCCGCCGGTGGTCGCCAGGTCCGCGCGGATGCCGCCGGGGTTCATGAAGGCGATCTCCGGAGTCTTCCCACCGGTGACGGTGCTCGGGTCGGTCCGCTGCGCGTCGGCGATCAGGTTGCCCAGGCGGGACTCCCCGCTGTCGTCGGTCGTGCGGCTGACCGTGGTGGCGCCGGCGAGGTGGCCGATCACCTTGTTCTCGATCGGCGCCACGAGCCGCTTGTACGTCGCGACCAGCGATCCGATCGCGCGGTTCTGGGCGACGTCGTGGGTGACGATGCGGTTGACGGCCACCTCGGAGGACCGGACCACGTCGCCGGTGCGCGGGTCGATGCTGAGGTGGATGTCGGTGACCAGGCGGCCCAGGCTGGAGGCACTGGTGACCAGCCGGCGGTCGTCGTTCGGGTCCTTGAGCAGGCAGTTGTAGGCCTGGTGCGTGTGCCCGGTGACCAGCGCGTCGATGCGCGGGCTCAGACCCTTGTTGATGTCCAGGACGGCGCCGGACAGTCCTGGGCAGGAGTCGTAGGCGCTCGGCTTGCTCAGGAAGCCGCCCTCGTGCAGGAGCACGACGATCGACTTGACGCCCTGCCGGTCCAGCCGCCTGGCCACGGCGTTGGCAGTGCGGACCTCGTCGGTGAACCGCAGGCCCTCGACGCCTGAGCGGGTGACGATGTTGGGGGTGTTCTCCAGGGTCATCCCGATGAACCCCACCTTGACCCCGCCGTACCTCTTGACGGTGACGGCCGGGAAGACGGTCCGGCCGGTGTCCTTGTGGAACACGTTGGCCGAGAGGTAGGTGAACTTGGCGCCCGGGAACCGGTGGGCGGCGCAGGAGTCCTGGTTGTCCTTGCCGGCGCCGTCAGGCAGGCAGCCGCCGCGCTGCATGCGCACCAGCTCGCGCCAGCCCTCGTCGAACTCGTGGTTGCCCACACTGGTGACCTGCAGGCCCATCGCGTTCATCGCCTCGATGGTGGGCTCGTCGTGGAAGGCGGCGCTGATCAGCGGGGAGGCGCCGATCAGGTCACCGGCCGCGACCGTGACGGAGTGCCGGCCCTGAGCGGCGGCCGCGCGGCGCAGCTGGGCGAGCCGGGTGGCGAGGTAGGCGGCGCCGCCGGCCGGGATGCCGTTGATGGTGCCCGAGCTGCTGGACGTGCTCGGCTCGAGCTGCCCGTGGAAGTCGTTGAGTGCGAGGATCTGCAGCTTGACCCGCTTGGCGGGCCGCTGGGGCGTGGCGGTCCGGCTGACCGAGACAGCCGACCCGGACGGCGCCTGGTCGGCGTGGCCGGCCGTTCGGGCGCCGGCCGGTGCGGCTCCGGTGGCGGCGACCAGGGCGGCGGTGACCACGGTCGCGCCGAGGGCGGCCAGGTGACGGGGACGGTGACGGGGACGGGGCATGGCGGTGTCTCCTCGTGGCTCCGGTGCACCGAGACTCGGCGTCGACGTGGGCACATCCTGGCGCATCCCACCGACAGTGCGCCATGCCTGCGCAGCGACACCTCCGAGCGGACCGCATCTGTTCACCCGATGACCACCCATGAGCCACACTCGGAGTCATGAGTGAGCACTCCACGACCGGCCTGGGCACACGTGTCCTGGGCACCACCTCCCCCTTGACCGTCTCCACGCTGGGCCTCGGCTGCATGGGCATGTCGGAGTTCTACGGCACGGGCGACGAGCAGCAGGGCATCGACACCATCCGCCGGGCGCTCGACCTCGGGGTCACCTTCCTCGACACCGCCGACATGTACGGTCCGTTCACCAACGAGAGGCTCGTCGGCAAGGCCATCGGTGACCACGCCGCGAGCCGCGAGGAGATCCAGCTCGCCACCAAGTTCGGCAACGAGCGCGGGGAGGACGGCAGCCGGCTGGGCATCAACGGGCGGCCGGAGTACGTCCGGTCCGCCTGCGACGCCTCGCTGCAGCGGCTCGGTGTGGACTCCATCGACCTCTACTACCAGCACCGCGTCGACAAGACCGTCCCCATCGAGGAGACCGTCGGCGCCATGAAGGACCTCGTCGAGGCGGGCAAGGTCCGGCACCTGGGCCTGTCGGAGGCATCCGCGGAGACGATCCGCCGGGCGCACGCGGTCCACCCGATCACCGCCCTGCAGACCGAGTACTCGCTGTTCACCCGCGACCTCGAGGACGAGATCCTGCCCGTCCTGCGCGAGCTGGGCATCGGGCTCGTGCCGTACTCGCCGCTGGGCCGGGGTCTGCTCACCGGTGCCATCACGGCCACCGACGACCTGGAGAGCACCGACTCGCGGCGCTCGCCGTACTTCCCGCGGTTCTCCGGCGACGCGCTCGAGGCGAACCTCGCCCTGGTCGCCAAGATCCGCGAGATCGCCGAGGCCAAGAGCGCGACCCCGGGGCAGCTCGCCCTCGCCTGGGTGCTGGCCCAGGGGGACGACGTGGTGCCGATCCCGGGCACCAAGCGGGTGAGGTATCTCGAGGAGAACGTCGGGGCCGCCTCGGTGCAGCTCACGCAGGACGACCTCTCCGCACTGGAGCGGGCAGTCCCCCGCGACGCGGTCAGTGGTGAGCGCTACGGCGACATGTCCTCCATCGACGCCTAGCGTCCTCGGTCCGGGTCGGGGCGTCAGCTGCGCAGGTAGGACGCCCCGTTCACGTCGATGATGGTGCCGGTGCTGAACCGCGCCTCGGGCGAGGCCAGCCACACGACTGCCGCGGCCACCTCCTCCGGACGGGCCACCCGGCCCGTGGGGGACTGCGCGCGCACCTCGTCGCCCCTGGTGCC
>CAXSHL010000070.1:0-3533 GCA_964237315.1 uncultured Nocardioidaceae bacterium | reverse complement strand
CCTCGCGGGCCATCTCGGTGTCCACGAAGCCCGGTGCGACGGTGCCCACGCTGATCCCGTGCGGCGCCAGGGCCTGCGCCATCGACTGCCCGAACGCGTTCAGACCGGCCTTGGAGGCGCCGTAGGCCGGGCAGTCCGGCTCGCCACGGAAGGCTCCCCGGCTGGAGACGTTGACGATCGACCCGCCGCCCCGGGCGAGCAGGTGGGGCACCGCGCAGAACGTCGCGTTCGCCGCCCCGGTCAGGTTGGTCGCCAGCGTCTGTGTCCAGCGCGCCTGCCAGTCGTCGTACGACGTGGTCAGCGGGGGGTGGGCGAGGAAGACGCCGGCGTTGTTGACCAGCACGTCGAGCCCCTGCAGACCGGCGGCCGCCTCGTCCACGAACCGGCGCACGGCCTCGGCATCGGCGAGGTCACCCTGCACGGTCAGATGACCCTCCCCGGGCAGGGCGGCCAGGACCCGGTCGGCGGCCGCGCCGGACCGTCCGTAGTGCACCGCCACCCGGTCGCCCAGGCCGGCGAACGCCGCCGCCACGGCAGCGCCGATGCCGCGAGAGGCACCGGTGACCAGCACGCCGCGGCTCACCGACCGGCTCCGGCGATCTCGCGGACCCCGGCCAGCAGCCGGTCGACATCGTCCTGCGACGTGTACGGCGCGAGACCCGCCCGCACCGCGCCGCCGTCCCCCAGGCCCAGCCACCGGGACGCCTCGAGCGCGTAGAAGCTGCTGGCGGGGGCGTTGACGCCGCGGCTGGCCAGCTCCTTGTAGACGGTCCCGGAGTCGACGCCGTCGAGGGAGAACAGGGCGGTCGGCGTACGACGCGCCGGTGCGCCGTACACCCGCACGCCCTCGACCGCGCGCAGACCGGTGAGCAGCCGCTCGAACAGGACCTCCTCCGCCGCCTCGACCGCCCGCATCGACGCCAGCACGCGCTCGCGTCGGGACCCTTCCCCGGCGACCAGGTCCGCAATGAAGTCCACCGCCGCGGTGACACCGGCGAGCAGCTCGTAGGGCAGCGTCCCGAGCTCGAACCGCTCCGGGACCGCCTCGGTCGACGGCAGCAGCTTGTCGGGGTGCACGGTCGCCAGGAGCGCCGGGTCGGCGGCGAGGATGCCGAGGTGCGGCCCGAAGAACTTGTAGGACGAGCAGGCGTAGAAGTCCGCCCCGAGCTCCTCGACGCTCACCGGCGCGTGCGGGGTCAGGTGCACGCCGTCGACGAACAGCAGGGCCCCGACGTCGTGCACGGCGGCCGCGACCGCCGCGACGTCCGGACGGGTGCCGAGCAGGTTCGACGCACCCGTCACCGCGACCAGCCGGGTGCGCTCGGACAGGATCGCGGCGTCGAAGCCGAGCTCGGCGGTCTCCGGGTCGAAGTCGACCCAGCGCACCGTCGCGCCCACCGCCTCGGCGGCGATCACCCACGGGCGGATGTCGGCGTCGTGGTCGAGGCGGGTCACCACGACCTCGTCGCCCGGTGCCCACTGCTTGGCCAGCGCCCGCGCGAGGTCGAAGGCGAGCTGGGTCATGGACCGCCCGAACACCACCCCGCCGGGGTCGGCGCCGACCAGGTCTGCGACCGCCGCCCGTGCGCCCAGGACCACGTCGTCCGCGCGCCGCTCGGACTCCGTGACGTCCCCGCGGTTGGACAGTCCGCCGCCGAGCGTGGCGGCGATGGCGTGCGCCACCTGGCGGGGCGTCTGGGAGCCGCCGGGGCCGTCGAAGTAGGCGATGCCCTGGTCCAGGGCGGGGAACATCCTGCGCACACGTGCGACGTCGAGGTCCATGCCGACATCTAAGCCGGACCTCACTCGACCGGGAGAAGCGACTCCCCCGAGTCGAGGGCGGTGACGTCCTCGACGATGCTGCGGGCCAGCGTCTGGGCGGTCAGCCCGATCCGCTCGAGGATCGCGGCGCGCTTGGCGTGCGGGAGGAACTCCTGCGGGATGCCGTGCAGTCGCACCGGGGTCTCGATCCGGGCCGCGTTGAGGGTCTGCAGGAGCACCGAGCCGCAGCCGCCCACCACGCCGTTGTCCTCGACGCTGACCACCAGACGGTGCTCGCGCACCAGCTGCAGCAGGGCCGGGTCGATCGGCTTGACCCACCTCGGGTCGACCACCGTCACCCCGATCCCCTGGGCGACCAGCCGCTCGGCGACGTCGACCGAGGTGGCCGCCATCGAGCCGATCCCGACCACCAGGACGTCCTTGGCGCCGGTGCGCACCAGCACGTCGCAGCCGCCGGCGCGGTCCACCGCCTCGAGGTCGCGGGTGGGCGGGCCCTTCGGGAAGCGTACGACGGTCGGGGCGTCGTCGACCTGCACGGCCTCGCGCAGCAGCTCGCGCAGCCGGGTCGCGTCGCGGGGCGCGGCGATCCGCAGCCCCGGCACCACCTGCAGCACCGACATGTCCCACATGCCGTTGTGGGACGCGCCGTCGTCACCGGTGACCCCTGCGCGGTCCAGCACGAACGTGACGCCGCACCGGTGCAGGGCGACGTCCATCAGCACCTGGTCGAAGGCACGGTTGAGGAAGGTGGCGTAGACCGCGACGACCGGGTGCAGGCCACCCATCGCGAGCCCGGCCGCCGAGGTGGCGGCGTGCTGCTCGGCGATGCCCACGTCGAACGTGCGCTCGGGGTAGCGGACCGCGAACTTCTGCAGCCCGACCGGGTGCATCATCGCGGCGGTGATCGCGACGACGTCCCGTCGCTCGGCGCCGATCGCCACGATCTCCTCGGCGAACACGTCGGTCCACACGTGCCCCTTGGGGGTCTCCACGCCGGTGTCGACGTCGAACGCACCAGGGCTGTGGAACTGGTCGGCCTCATGCCGCTCGGCCGGGTCGTAGCCGAACCCCTTGCGGGTGATCACGTGCACGATGACCGGCCCCTCGAACCGCTTCGCCTGGCGCAGCGCGTGCTCGACGGCGCCCCGGTCGTGCCCGTCGACGGGTCCGACGTACTTCAGGCCGAGGTCCTCGAACAGCCCCTGCGGTGCCAGGGCGTCCTTCATGCCCTTCTTCATCGCGTGCAGGGCGTCGTACACGGCCGGCCCGACGCCTCGCACGCCGTTCAGCCGCCGCTTGACCTGGTCGAGGACCTGCTCGTAGTGCGGGTTCGTGCGCAGCACGGTCAGGTGGTCGGCCAGTCCGCCGACGGTCGGGGTGTAGGACCGGCCGTTGTCGTTGACCACGATCACCAGCCGACGCGTCCTGCCGTCCCCGTCGGCGGCGATGTTGTTCAGCGCCTCCCAGGCCATCCCGCCGGTCAGGGCCCCGTCGCCGATGACGGCGGCCACGTGCCGCTTCTCACCGCGGACGGCATAGGCCTTGGCGAGCCCGTCGGCGTAGGAGAGGGCCGTGGAGGCGTGGGAGTTCTCGACGAGGTCGTGCTCGGACTCGGCGCTGCTCGGGTAGCCCGAGAGGCCGTCCTCCTGGCGGAGCCGGTCGAATCCGGCGGCCCGTCCGGTGACGATCTTGTGCACGTAGGCCTGGTGGCCGGTGTCGAAGACGATCCGGTCCGTCGGCGAGTCGAACGT
>CAXSHL010000069.1:15385-22490 GCA_964237315.1 uncultured Nocardioidaceae bacterium | reverse complement strand
TGCCGCGGGGGCGGTCGGCCACCCAGGACGAGATCAACCGGGTGATCGTCGAGCACGCCCTCGCCGGCAAGCGGGTGGTGCGGTTCAAGGGCGGCGACTCGTTCGTCTACGGCCGCGGCTACGAGGAGGCGCTCGCCTGCGACGAGGCCGGGGTGCCCTGGTCGGTGATCCCCGGGGTGACCAGTGCCGTGTCCGTGCCCGCCGTCGCCGGCATCCCGGTGACGCATCGCGGGGTGGCGCACGAGTTCACCGTCATCTCCGGCCACCTGCCCCCCGACCACGCCGACTCCCTCGTCGAGTGGGATGCCGTGGCCCGGCTGCGCGGGACGGTCGTGCTGCTGATGGCGGTGCACAACCTGCCCCTCATCGCGGAGCGGCTGGTCCGGTCAGGTCGACCGCCGAGCACCCCCGTGGCGGTCATCTCCGAGGGCACGATGCCGGGCGAGCGCACCATGTTGAGCACCCTCGGGTCGGTGCACGAGGACATGACCCGCGAGGCGGTCCGCCCGCCGGCCATCGTCGTCATCGGTGACGTCGTCGCCGTGGCGAACCCCGACCACTACGCCTGACCCGCCCCTACCGCCGACCCGGCGCATCTGCACGCCTGGACCCCGTAGAGTCGCCGCCGGCTCGACGGGAGAGGGGTACGGTGCCGCCGTGGCCCATCGAGTCGAGGTCGAGGACGCCGGCGACGACCGGCTCGCCGACTACCGCGACCTGCGCGACGTCCAGCTCCGCACGCACCTCGAGGCCGAGCACGGGCTGTTCCTGGCCGAGGGCGCGAAGGTGGTCCGTCGGGCGGTCGAGGCGGGGTACCCGGTGCGGTCGTTCCTGATGGCGCCCCGCTGGCTGGCGGGGCTGTCCGACGTGCTCGACACGACCGACGCGCCCTGCTGGGTGGTGTCGGAGGCGCTCGCCGAGGAGGTCACCGGCTTCCACGTGCACCGTGGCGCGCTCGCGTCGCTGGAGCGCCGGCCGCTGCCCTCGGTCGAGGAGGTGCTGGCGGGCTCGCGGACGCTGGTCGTGCTCGAGAACGTCGTCGACCACACCAACGTCGGTGCGGTCTTCCGGAGTGCGGCCGCGCTCGGCATCGACGGGGTCCTGCTCGCGCCGCGGTGTGCGGACCCGCTCTACCGTCGGGCGGTCAAGGTGGCGATGGGGGCCGTGTTCAGCGTGCCCTACGCGCGCTTCCCCGACTGGTACGACGCCCTGCCGACCGTCTCTGCTGCCGGCTTCACGACCGTCGCCCTGACAGTGGGAGACGACGCCGTCGAGGTGGAGCAGGCGGTGGCGGGCCTGGACAAGGTGGCGCTGGTCCTGGGCACCGAGGGGGACGGGCTCTCCAGCCGCTGGCAGTCGACCGCCGACCGGCGGGCGACGATCCCGATGCGTCCCGGGATCGACTCCCTCAACGTCGCCGCAGCGACGGCGGTGGCCTGCTATGTGACCGCCCGCCGGCACCGGCCGACGTGAGCAACACTCGGGCGGGCTCAGCTCACGCCGGCCAGCCAGGCGGGAACTCGGCTGCGGAGTCCTCGGCCTCCGCGAAGAGCCTCCGGCGGCCTCGGCGGTTGAGCCGGTCACCGAACACGGTGCCGTTGCAGTGGTCGGTCTCGTGCTGCAGGCAGCGCGCCAGGAACCCCTCGCCGGTGAAGCTCACCGGAGCACCGGTCGCGTCGAACCCGTCCACCCGGGCGTACGACGGTCGGGCGCACGGCACGAAGGCGCCGGGCAGGGAGAGACAGCCCTCCTCCGCCTCGTCGAGCTTGCGGTCCCGCCCGATCGGCAGCTCCAGCGCGGGGTTGCAGACCACCCCCCGGTGGTGGACGCCGGCGCTGTCCGGGCAGTCGAACACGAACACCGAGAGGTCCACCCCCACCTGGCAGGCGGCCAGCCCGACTCCGTCAGCGGCGTACATCGTCGCCACCAGGTCGGCGACCAGCGCGTGCAGCGCCTCGTCGTACTCCGTGACCGACCGCTGGACGCGATGCATCACCGGTTCGCCCCATCGCACCACGGGGCGGACGCTGCCCTGGCCGGGAAGCACGGAGGCGCCCGTCGTCAGTCGCCGGGCCACTCGCCGGTCAGCCTCTGGAAGAGCCGGGCGCCGCCGCGGTTGATCACGGCCTTGGTGGTGGCGAAGATCGCCCCCTGGATCGCCGATGCGACGAGGATCTCGCGGAGCCGGTACTCCGACTCCAGGGCCTTCGGCGCGTCGGCGTTGTCACCGGGGGTGGCGTGCTTCCACACCTGCTTGAACACCGACCCGGCCACCAGACCTCCGACCAGGCTGCTCACCAGCCCCAGCGGGCGGTAGAGGATCTTGGCGGAGTTGCTGCTCTGCTCTTCACTTCTTGCCATCGGAGGCTCCTTCCGGGTCCTGGCTCTCGCCGCGGGTGCTTCGCAGCTCGCGTGCGCGGGCGAAGTCCTTCTGCTCCTTCTGCTCGGTCTTCTTGATGTTGCGGGTGTCGCGTGGCGGAAGCTGCACCGACTCCTCGGCCGCCACGCCCGCCTGCAGCTCGCGACCACGCTCGAGCTCGGCGTCCAGCTCCGCCCCGAAGAGCAGGGCGATGTTGGTGAGCCACAGCCACAGCAGGAACACGATGACCCCGGCCAGCGAGCCGTAGGTCTTGTTGTAGCTGGAGAAGTTGGAGACGTAGAAGCCGAACAAGGCGGAGGCCACGATCCAGACGACGATCGCGACCACTGCGCCGATGCTGAGCCACCGGAACTTCGGCTGCTTGATGTTCGGCGTGGCGTAGTAGAGGAGCGCCACGATGAGCACGACGATCGCCAACATCACCGGCCACTTGGCGATGTTCCACACCGTGACGGCAGTCGAGCCCAGTCCGACCGCGTCGCCCACCTTCTGGGCGATGGGGCCGCTGACCACCAGTCCGAGCGCCACGACGGCCACCAGCACCACGCTGATCAGCGTGACCAGGAGCATCACCGGGCGCAGCTTCCAGACCGGCCGGCCCTCGCCGATCTCGTAGATGCGGTTCATCGCCCGACTGAAGGAGCCTACGTAGCCCGAGGCGGACCACAGGGCGCTCGCGAGTCCGATGAACAGCGCCAACCCCGCACCGGGTGTGTTGGTCAGCTGCTTCAGGGTCGGACCGAGCGACTTCGCCGGGCCGGACAGGCCGCTCGTGCTCATGATGTCCAGCATCGAGCTGACGATCTTCGGGCCCTGACCCACCAGCCCCAGGATGGACAGCAGCGCGATGAGGGCCGGGAAGAGCGCGAGGACCGCGTAGTAGGTCAGCGCGGCCGCGAGATCGGTGCACTGGTCCTTGGAGAACTCCCGCATCGTGCGGCGGGCCACATAGATCCAGGACCCCTTCTTCATCTCCCCCGGTGAGTCGGGCTTGTCGGCCCCGTCCTTGTCCCGGTTCTCGGTGCGCTCCTGCTGCGAGGTCACCGCCGCCGCCGCCAGAGGAGCAGCCCGGTGCCTGCGAGTGCGGCGACCGCCACGGCGACCGCCCCGCCCAGGACGGCCGGCTTCGGCTTGCCCTCCGGCGTGGTGGCTGCCGTGCGCGCCTGGCCGGTGAGGCCGGTGGCCCGAGTGCGCGCGGTCGCGGTGAGGTCGCCGGCGCGGGTCCGGGCCGTGGTGACGTGTCCGGTGGCCTTGGTGCGCGCCTCCGCGACCTGCTCCGAGGCCCGCCGCTTGGTGTCGTTGAGCCGGTCCTTGGCCCGCGACTTCACGTCCAGCTTCGCGGTGAGGGCGTCGACTGTCTCGGCGAGCTCCTCGCGGGTGTGCTCGATGTCGGCCTGGATCTGCTCGATGTCCGGCTTGGCCTCGGTGCCGGAGCCGGTCGTCTGGTCCTCGTGGGCACTGGTCATGAGTGGCCGCCTCCCTTGATGGTGTCGACGTCCTGCTTGACGCTCTCGATGGTGTGCTTCGGTGCCGCGGGTGTCGCCTGGGACACCTGCTTCTTGCCCATCAGCGCGACCACTCCGGCGATGGCGAACAGCACCACCGTGACGATCAACGCCGAGAGCCAGGCCGGGATGAGGAGTGCGAGGGCCAGGATGATCGTCGCGATCAGCGCACCCACGCCGTACAGGGCGACCAGTCCGGCCCCGCCGAACAGGCCCGCGCCCACTCCGGCGTGCTTGGCCTTCTCGGTCATCTCCGCCTGGGCCAGTCGCAGCTCGCTGCGGATCAGCTCCGTGGACTGCTGCGTCAACCGGCTGACCAGCTCGGAGGTGGATGCCTCGTTGTGCGAGCCGGCGCTCGAGAAGCTGGCTGCGGTGGACCCGCTCGTCTCAGCCATTCGAACCACCCGTGGACGGGCCGGAGGAGTCCGTCTGCGTCGGGCCCGGAGCCAGCGGCGACGGCGTCGGCGGCGTGAGGACGACTACGTCCTCATCCTCGGTCTGCCCTGAGTCCGCGGTGTCGCCGGTGTCGCCGGTGTCGCCGGTGTCGCCGGCCACGTCGGTGTCCTGGGCCGGGGTGCCGGCCGAGCCCGAGCCGCCGGCGCTGCCGGAGCTGTCGAGGTCGCTGCTGTGGAGGTCGGTGCTGTCGAGGTCGGTGTCCAGCTCGGTGTCGAGCGGGTCGCTCGGGGTGTAGCTCAGGTCCGGCGCCGACGTCGTCGTCTGCTCCGGGAGGTCCGAGCCGCCGCTGGACGAGCCGGAGACCTTGCTGGTCGCCCGGCTGGTCGCCTTGCTGGTTGCCTTGTCCGTCACGTCGGCGAGCTTGTCCTTGACCAACGGAGCCTTCTCCTTGGCCAGGTCCGTCGCCTGCGACGCCTTCTGCTGGACCCGAGGGTCCGAGATGAAGCGGTTGGCCTGGGTCTTGATCTGCTGGTACCGCGCGCGGCCGTCCCGGGTGCCGAGGACGTACCCGGTGGCTAGCCCTATGATCAGTGCTGCCTTGCCCCTCATGTCGTCTCCGTTTCCTGGTCCCGTTCGGGGAGCCCTGGTGGAAGGCGTGCCCACGCACGCCACGCCGCGATGGTGCCCACAAGCAAGAAACTTACACCGTAAGTGCGCACCGTTTCAGAACAATCTTGAGGGGTAGCCGACGTGGTGTCAGTTTCCGCGCGTCACCCCGTCGGCGGCTACCATCAGGCGGCAGGAGGTGTCATGCCGCACGATGACGACGTGATCGTCGACGGCGATGCCGTCGCGGTCGCCGGTGAGGAGCCGCCTTCGGTCCGCCAGCCGCTGGACCGGTCCCGGATCGTGGGCGCCGCCGTCGGGTTCATCGACGAGTTCGGCCTGCCGGGGCTCTCGATGCGCCGCCTGGGCAGCATCCTCGGCGTGGAGGCGATGTCGCTGTACCGCTACGTGCCGGGCCGCGAGAACCTCCTGGACGCGGTCGTGGAGAGCATCCTGGCGGAGATGCTCGAGGACGAGGAGATCCTGGAGTCCCCGCGCGACGGCTGGCAGGACTTCATGCAGCGGCTGGCCCACGGCGTACGACGGGTGGCCCTCGCCCACCCCAAGGCCTTCCCGCTCGTGGCCTCCCGACCCACCGAGGCGCCTTGGCTGCGGCCTCCGCTGCGCAGCCTGCGGACTGTCGAGTCGTTCCTGACCGGACTGCTGGGGGAGGGGTTCACCGAGAGCTCCGCGGTGTCGGCCTACCGCGCCTTCACCAGCTTCCTGCTCGGACACCTGCTGCTGGAGGTCTCCGCGCTCGGTGCCGACGTCGGTCCGTTGGACGTGATGGACGACGGGGAGGACCGCAACCACAAGCCGATGGTCTACCCGACCGTCGAGCGGCTCTCCGAGGCGCTGGCCGAGGACAGGTCGGCCGTGGAGTTCGAGGAGGCGCTCGAGGAGCTGCTCGAGCGGATCGCACTCATCAAGTCCGAGTCGCCGGGCTGACCCTCCGCGGTTGAGGGTCCTGCCGGCGGGCACCGGCGGGTCATGAAGCTCTATGCCGACGGTCGCTCCCGCCGGATCCGCCAGCAGGTCGGGGACCTCTCGCTCGTCGCCTGGTCGGCGCTGTGGCTGTGGCTGGCCGTGGTGGTCCACGACGCGACCCTGGGACTGGCGGCACCCGGCCGCAGCATGCAGGCGGCCGGAGGCGGCCTGGCCGGCCAGCTCCGCGCCGCCGGGACCGTGGTCGGGAACCTGCCCCTCGTCGGCGACGACGCACGGGCGCCGTTCGACGGCGCGGGCCGGTCCGCCGACCAGCTCTCCTCTGCGGGCGCCTCCACCGTGGAGGCCGTGCAGCACCTGGCGTTCTGGCTCGCGGTCGTGGTGGCGGGCGTCCCCATCCTGCTGGCGCTGGCCGCGCACGTCCCGCGGCGCCTGCGGTTCGTGCGCCAGGCCACAGCCGGGCAGCGCTTCATCGACAGCTCTGCCGACCTGGACCTGTTCGCGCTGCGGGCCATGGCGCACCAGCCGCTGCACCGGCTCGCCCGGATCAGTCCGGACCCGGTGGGCGCGTGGCGGTCCGGGGACCGGGCCGTGGTGCGGGAGCTCGCGCAGCTGGAGCTCCGGGATGCAGGGCTCGCACCGCCCGGGCGTGTGGTGGAGGGCGGAGCTGGGTAGTGCCGTGCCATGACCGAGAACAGCGAGCTCCGGCACGAGGAAGACAACGAGGCCGTCCAGGCGGTGGTGGACCGGGTGCTGTCCTGGCAGGCCGGCGCTCCCGAGGAGACCGTGCGGGAGGAGCTGGTGAGGGGGCTCGACAAGGTGGGCGAGACTCGGTCCGAGGAGTGGCTCACGACCAACGCGCAGGCGATCAGCAACGCCGACCCCGCCCAGTCCTGAGGAGTCCTCCGGCCGGCGTCGCGGGCGCGGTCCTCAGCGCAGCCGGCGGGCCCCGGCGCTGGGCACGGCGGTGAGGAACCCGGGAGCCGGCCAGCCACGCCCGTCGTACGCCGACAGGACGGCTCGCGCGATCTCCTCGACCGCCCCGGTCGGGACCAGCGCGATGGCCGAGCCGCCGAAGCCGCCCCCCGTCATCCGGGCACCCAGTGCTCCGCCGTCCAGCGCGGTGTCCACAACCGTGTCGAGCTCCGGCACGGAGACCTCGTAGTCGTCGCGCAGGGAGACGTGCGAGGCGGTCATCACCCGGCCGAGGCCCTCGAAGTCCGCGGCTTCGAGGAGCTCCACGGCCCTGGAGACGCGGTCGATCTCGGTGAAC
>CAXSHL010000069.1:0-15375 GCA_964237315.1 uncultured Nocardioidaceae bacterium | reverse complement strand
CCGCACCCGACGGCGGATCCGGTCGTCGGTGAGTGAGGCGAGGGCACCCGCCTGGTCCGAGACGTCACGCAGCAGGTCGACCCCGAGCTGTCCGGCGGCCGTCTCGCAGTCCGCGCGGCGGGACTCGTAGCCTCCGTCGGACAAGGAGTGCGACGCGCGGGTGTCGACCACGAGCAGGGTCAGGCCCGCCGACGCCGGGTCCCAGTGCACCTGTCGGGTCGACCAGTCGCGGCAGTCCAGCAGCAACGCCGCGTCGGCCTCGCCGAACAGAGCGATCGTCTGGTCCATGCCGCCGGTGGGCGCTCCGGCCACCTCGCTCTCGGCCCGCATGCAGGAGCGGACGAGCCGGGACCGCACCTCGTCGTCCGGTCCGTCCAGCCGGTGCGCCCTGTCGTCGCCGGACCGCTCGCCCGCGAGCGCCACGGCGCCGAGCGCGACCGAGCACTCGAGGGCCGCCGAGCTGGAGAGTCCTGAGCCCAGCGGCACACGGCTCTCGACGACCACGTCCATGCCCGGCAGCTGCCAGCCGTCCTGCTGGAGGGCCCAGAGCACTCCCGCGGCGTAGGCGGCCCAGCCGGTCACGGTCCCGGGTCCCAGGTCGTCGAGGCGACCCGTGAAGGGGTCGTTGCTCTCGAGACGGCTGGTGACCGTGACCGTGTCGTCCGCGCGGCGGTCCACGGCGGCGTACGTCGCATGCGGCAGGGCCATCGGCAGGCACAGTCCGCCGTTGTAGTCGACATGCTCACCGATCAGGTTCACCCGCCCCGGCGCGGCGAAGACGCCGGTGGGCGGACGGCCGTGCAGCTCCTCGAACCAGCTGCTCGCCCGGTCGGCCAGGGCGCTCGGATCTCCGGGGTCGACGGTGTCCACGGCGTCACTCTAGGTGTTTCCGGGAGAAATTCGCCCGGTGGGCGTGACCCTTCCGCGTCTCGGCCGTTGTGCTGGGTGAGGCTGCGGTGCTGGGGAGAGACCGTGGCTCGGGGGTAGTGGTGCGCCCCGCCCGGGGGGCAGGGCGCGCGACGGGACGTGGTCGGCCAGCGGGGGAGGTCGGCCCGTTCCCGCGCCCGTTGCCGCGCCCGTTCCGGCTCCCCGCCCGGCCGGCGAGGCCGGCGGCCCCGGCTGCGAGACTGGCCGGCGTGACCGACGATGCCGCGCAGCATCCCGACCAGCGGCTCGTCGAGCTCGCCCACCAGATGTTCGACCTGGCGCGTGCGGGTGCGACCGAGCGGCTGTCGGCGTACGTCGAGGCCGGCGTGCCGGTCAACCTGACCGACGACTCCGGGAACACCTTGGTGATGCTGGCGGCCTACCACGGCCACGCCGGCACCGTGTCCATGCTGGCCGGTCGCGGGGCCGACGTCGACCGGGTCAACGACCGGGGCCAGACACCCCTCGCGGGGGCGGTGTTCAAGGGCGAGGAGGCCGTGGTGGCGGCCCTGCTCGAAGCCGGGGCCGACCCGGACGCCGGGTCGCCGACCGCCCGGGACACAGCCGTGATGTTCGGCCAGTCGGAGCTCCTCGGCTGAGCCGCCCTGCGCGGACCAAGCCCTCACCGGGAGGCGGTATGTAGCAGACTGGCGTCGTGCGCTTCCTGACCGACACCCCGCCGGCCTACGACCTCACCTACGACGACGTGTTCATGGTGCCGCGCCGCTCCGACGTGGCCTCGCGCTTCGACGTGGACCTGTCCACCGCCGACGGCACGGGCACGACGATCCCGCTGGTCGTCTCGAACATGACGGCCGTCGCCGGGCGCCGGATGGCCGAGACCGTCGCGCGCCGAGGTGGGCTCACCGTGATCCCGCAGGACATCCCGTTCCCGGTCGTGCGCGAGGTGGTGGCCTGGGTCAAGCGGCGGCACCTCGTCTTCGACACCCCGATCACCCTTGCTCCGCACCAGACCGTCGGCGACGCGGTGGCCCTGCTGCCCAAGCGGTCCCACCGCGCTGCCTTCGTGGTCGAGGACGGCCGACCGGTGGGCGTGGTCACCCGTGAGGACTGTGCGGAGGTCGACCGGTTCACGCAGGTGCACCAGGTGATGTCCACGCGACCGCTCACCCTCGACGACTCTCTGGATCCCCGCGAGGCCTTCGACCGGCTCGAAGGCGCCCGCCGGCGGCTGGCCCCCGTGGTGGATGCGACCGGACGGCTGGTGGGCGTGCTGACCCGGACGGCAGCGCTGCGCTCGACGCTCTACGACCCGGCGGTCGACGCCGAGGGTCGGCTGCGGGTGGCGGCCGCGCTCGGTGTCAACGGGGACGTCAAGGCCAAGGCCGCCGACCTGCTCGAGGCCGGCGTGGACGCGCTGGTCGTGGACACCGCGCACGGTCACCAGGCCCGGATGGTCGAGGCTCTGGAGGCGGTGCGGGCCCTGGCTCCCGACGTGCCGGTGGCTGCCGGCAACGTGGTCTCGGCTGACGGTGTCCGCGATCTCGTGGAGGCCGGCGCCGACATCATCAAGGTCGGCGTCGGGCCAGGAGCGATGTGCACGACCCGGATGATGACCGGGGTGGGTCGCCCGCAGTTCTCCGCCGTCCTCGAGTGCTCAGCCGCCGCGCGGGCCCTGGGCCGGCACGTGTGGGCGGACGGGGGAGTGCGGCATCCGCGCGACGTCGCGCTGGCGCTGGCCGCCGGCGCGTCCTCGGTGATGATCGGGTCGTGGTTCGCCGGCACGTACGAGTCTCCCGGCGACCTGCACGTCGACGCGGAGGGTCGGCCCTACAAGGAGTCCTTCGGGATGGCCTCGGCGCGCGCCGTGGCCAACCGCACCAGCACCGAGACGTCCTTCGACCGGGTGCGCAAGAGCCTCTACGAGGAAGGCATCTCCACCTCGCGGATGTACCTCGACCCGGAGCGGCCCGGCGTCGAGGACCTCATCGACCAGATCTGTGCCGGCGTGCGCTCCGCATGCACCTACGCAGGGGCGCGCTCGCTCGAGGAGCTGGCCGAGCGGGCCGTGGTGGGCGTGCAGTCGGCCGCCGGCTTCAGCGAGGGCCGGCCACTGCCTGGCGGCTGGTGATCTGAGGTCGGCCCGGACCCTGCCGAGTCGGCCCGTCTGCACGTCCGGACCTTGCCGAGTCGGCCCGTCTGCAGGCCCGGAGCTCGCCGAGTCGGCTCGTCTGCACGCCAGTCGGCCCGTGAGTCGCCCTAGCCATGGGCGGCCCGCCGCTGACCGCAGTTGGGCAACCGCCAGAACCGGTCCTGGCGACCGATCATGGCGATCGTTCTTGTCACCGAGGGGCCACGACAGGTCATGCTGACCCGTTATGGTGCCTGGCTCACCGCTTCGACACCGGAACCCGTGCAGACGCGCCGACTCGACGCCGACCCGCGGTGCAGACGCGCCGGGTCGACATCCAGCGGGACGCGGACGCCGACCCGCCGGCCGGCGCACCCCCCGCGGCTGGCCGGCGCCTCCGCGGCGCCTCCGCGGCGCCTCCGCGGCGCCTCCGCGGCGCCTCTGCGGTGGCTACGCCGCAGCGACGTCACCCGCCGGTCGTCGTCGACCACGTGCGGCGACCCGCACCGCGACCGGAGCCTCAGCGGCCGCGCGAGCTGTTCGCCGTGCGGCCGCGCACCACGCCGACGAAAGCGTCGACCCGGTCGTCCTGCAGATCGGTCCGCCAAGCCAGGCCTACCCGGGTGGTGGGCACGCCGGTGACCCGCACGTGCGTCACGTCCTTGCGGTGGTGCAGCCTGGCCAGGGACAACGGCAGCACCAGGACGCCCGCGTCGGCGGCAACGCTCTCCACCGCCTGCCGCAGCGTCATCGTCGGCACCGGATGCCGGCTCCCGTCGGTGACCTCGGTGGCGACGTCCCGCCAGGCCGGCACGTCGTCGGGATCCTGCAGAAGGTGCTCGTTGGCGAGCTCGGTGACGTCGATCTCCTCGTACGCCGCAACAGGGTGGTCGGTGGACACGACCACGACCGGCTGCTCGTCGTACAACGGGATCAGGTGCAGGCCGCCCCTGTCGACCGGCAGTCGCACGAAGCACATGTCGAGATCCCCGGTCTGCAGCAGTCGCACCCCGTCCCCCTCGGCGAGCGGCACGAGGTCCAGGGGTCGGCGGGGCATTCGCTCGGCCCAGACCCGGGCCCACTTGTCCGGGGTGACCCCGGCGACGAAGCCGACGCGGAAGCGCGCACGCGCGTCGGGACCCATGCACGCAAGGCTAGAGCCACCGAAGATCGTGTCCACCGGTGAAGCCCCAGGCTGCTCGGGTAGTTTCTGAGAGCGGACGAGTCGTGGCGCCGAGCCACTGACCCGCGATGGACCAGCGGTGGAGGAGTGCCATGGAGTGGTGGGGTTGGGTGATCGTGGCCCTGGTCGTGATCGTGCTGCTGGTGGTCGCCGCCCTGGCGGTGCAGGCCAGACGTCGTCGCGGCGGCGTGATCATCGAGTCAGGCGGTCCGCGCGGACCAAAGGCGGGCGGACGCACATGAGGCTGATGCGGACCTCCGAGATCACCAAGCGACCGGTGGTCACGATGGCGGGGGAGGACGTCGCCCAGATCAAGGACATCATCTACGCGGCCGGAGGCGGGACGGTCGGCGGGTTCACCCTCGCCGGCCGGGGACTGTTCGCCGGGCCGCTCAAGGAGAGCCTGGCCTGGGGCTCCGTGGCCGCTCTGGGTGCCGACGCGGTGATGATCCGCGACGAGAGCGTGCTGCAGCCGACCAAGACGGTGCTCGACGCCTCCCGGGCCTCGGGTGGCTCGGGGGCCAACGTGCTGGGCTCGCAGGTGCTCTCGGACGCGGGCCTGGCCCTGGGCGTCGTGCGGGACGTGATCGTCTCGGTGGCCGGGGCCTCGGGTGGCCAGTGCGACGTGATCGGCTACGAGATCGAGGCATCGGAGGCCCTGGGCACCCAGGGCGAGAAGGTGCTCATCCCGCTGCCCGACACGATCGCAGCCTCGGGTGAGCACCTGATGGTCCCGGCGAGCGCCAAGGAGTTCGTCGGCCGCGACCTGGCCGGCTTCGGAGCCGCCGTGGAGGCCTTCCGGGCACAGCTGGGTGGGACGCCCTGATGCTGTTCTCCGAGGGCAAGGGCCGCAAGGTGGTCAGCTCCAGCACCGCGACGACAGTGGGCAAGGTGTCCCGGTTCGTCGTCGACCCGGCCACCCGGGCGGTCGTCGGTGTGGAGCTGAAGAAGACCGAGGACGGCGACATGCTGCGCTGGGCCGACATCACCGCCTTCGGCGTCGATGCGGTCACCGTCACCGGGCCGGACAAGATCGGCGACGGTGGTGAGTCCGTGCAGGCGTTGGCCGGCAAGGCGCACCGCCTTCTGGGCAAGCGGGTGCTCACCTCGACCGGTGACGAGCTGGGCAAGGTCGCCGACGTGGACTTCGACCCCCTCTCCGGGGCTCTCGTGGCGCTGCACGTCGACGACCAGTCCGTGGTCGACGCCTCGCGACTGCTGGGCATCGGTTCGTACGCCGTCGTGGTGCGCGACGAGCCGTGACCGCCCCGGACGGCTGGACCGAGGGCGCTCACACGGCTCACGGCACGACGCATCCGACGTACCGCCGGGGGACCGGGCCCGGCGTGGTTCTCATCCACGAGCTGCCCGGCATGACCGTGGACGTGATCACCTTCGCCGAGGAGGTGGTGGCGGCGGGTCACACCGTCGTGATGCCGCACCTGTTCGGCAGGGTCGGCGGTACGGCGGCGCCGCGCGAGTTCGCACCGGTGCTGCCCCGCGTCTGCGTCAGCGCGGAGTTCACCACTCTCGCCACGCAGCGGACCTCGCCGGTCGCCGAGTGGCTCCGGTCGCTCGCCCGTGAGCTGCACGCCGAGCTGGGCGGTCCCGGGGTGGGAGCGCTCGGCATGTGCTTCACCGGCGGGTTCGCCCTCGCGATGATGGTCGACGACTCGGTGGCGGCACCGGTGGTGTGCCAGCCCTCTCTGCCGTTCGCCATCGGGCGCCGACGAGCCGCCGACCTCGGTCTCTCACCGGCGGATCTCGACGTGGTCAAGCGCCGGGCGGCCGACGGCTGCGCGGTGCTCGGGCTGCGCTACCGGAAGGACCCGGCCACCGGCACTCGCTTCGACACCCTGCGCCGTGAGCTCGGTGAGAACTTCGTCGCCGTCGAGTTCGAGGGCCGCGGTCACGCCGTGGTCACCGAGCACCGCCAGCAGGAGGCCGTCGACCGCATCCTGGCGTTCTTCGGCGAGCGGCTGCACGCGTAGCCGCTAGTTCAGAGGCCGCATGTCCTCGGGCACGCCGCCGCCCTCGTGCACGGCCTCGACCAGCTTGGCCAGAGCGGTCAGCGCCACCCGCTGGGACATCGGCCCGAAGGACACCCGGGCGACCCCCAGCTCCTCCTGGCGCGCCAGGGGCGGGTTCCCGGGGATGCCGATCGTGGTCAGCCGCTGCGGGCCGAAGGCGTCGACCAGCGTGGTGATCTCGTTCTCGGCCAGGACGGCCGGCACGAAGATCACCGGCGCCCCGGCCTCCAGGAAGGCCTTGCCGCGCTCGACCGCCTCGGCGAGCACCTCGGCCCGGTCCCGGTCGCCGGCCTTCACGAACGCGTCCGTGCGGGCGTTGAGCACGAAGTCGGGAACCCCCTCGGCCTGGGCGGCCTTCATGACCGCCTCCACCTGGGCCACGGCCTCGGGCAGCGGCTTCATCTGGTCCTCGAGGTTCGCCCCGACGATGCCGGCACCGATCGCCTTGCGGATCGTCTCGGCGGCATCGCCGTAGCCGCCCTCGAGATCGGCCGACACCGGCAGCGAGGTCGCCGCTGCGATGCGTCGGACCTCCTCGATCATCTCCTCGACGGGGATGTTCTCGCCGTCCTCGTATCCTCGCGACGCGGCGATCGAGTGACTGGCCGTGGCGAGCGCCGTGGTGCCGCTGATGTCACTGACCACCTTGGCGCTGATCACGTCCCAGACGTTGACCACCGTGAGCAGCCTCGGGTCCTGGTGCAGTCGGAGGAGGTCAGTGGCGCGTGAGGCCGTGGACGCCTGGTCGTGGGTCACGATGAGAGCCTTTCGTCGAGGTCGGGTGGTGGGCCAACCTCGCCACCGGCCCCGGGCATTCCCCGGACCCGCCTGAGGCTCGCCCGAGACTCGGCCCGCCTGCGGTGGCGCCGGGTCGTCAGCGTGACGAGGACCATCAGGGCGGTCCCCACGATGATCTCCTGCGGCATCCGCCGAGGGGACTCGTTCTGGATGCCTCCGTGGATCGCGTCGACGAACCGGGGGAAGGGGGAGGCCCCGAAGAAGACCCGGCCGGGCTTGTCGAGGTCCAGCAGGGCCGCCCCGGCCATGCCCGCCAGCACTCGCATGCGTCGCTCCGGGTGGGTGGTCGCGACGACCAGAGCCATCGTCGTCGCGCCGACCAGCCCGTCCGGTACGGCGACGTGCATCATCTCCTCGATCGGGCGGGCGTCACCCCAGTGCGGGGTGGCGTCGAGGACCAGGTGCGAGAGGACGCCGACGGCGAAGGAGACGGGGATGCTGCGCGCGACGTGCCCGAGCAGGGCGCCGGACAGGACGTGGTTGGTGACCAGCATGAGGTCTCCAGTGTGCGCAGGTGGTGCTCGAGGGGCGTCGGTGGGTCCCCGGCCTGGGCGAAGACGGACCCCGGCAGTGCCTGAGGGCGCATCGCTCATCACTGTCGGTGGCCGCTGAGAGGCTGATCGCTGGCCCGGAAACCACTCTCACCGAGGAGCGCCATGAGCGATACCAGCACCAGCACCAGCCCGAACACCAGCGCCAGTGTCCGACGCATCGACCTGCGAGGGGCGTTCGATCTCCGCCAGTCCGCCGAGTTCGGCTTCGGGCAGCGGTCGGCCACCTCGTTCGAGGGAGTGATGCGGCTGGCGATGTGCGTGGACGGCTACGCCGAGCAGGCGGGAGTCGTGGTCCGGGCCGAGGACGGCGGGCTCGTGTGCGAGGTGACCGGCGCGGACCCGGGCGCGGTCACCAGGCAGGTGGCGCGCGTCCTGTCCGTGGACGTCGATGGTCGCGGCTACGACGACCTCGGACGGCGTGAGCGTCTCGTGGGCCGGCTTCAACAGGCCCGGCCGGGTCTGCGGCCTCCGCTGTTCCACTCCGCCTACGAGGCGGTGGCCTGGTCGATCCTGTCCGCCCGCCGGTCGCACGCGCAGGGCGCCCGGCTGCGGGACCGGCTGGCCGAGCAGCACGGTCGCACCTTCGAGCTGGGAGGCGTCCGGCTCGCTGCGTTCCCGACCCCGCGGCAGCTGCTCGAGGTCACCGAGCTCCCTGGTCTGCCCGCCGTGGCCCTGACCCGGCTGCACGGCATCGCCGAGGTGGCTCGCGACGGCGGCCTGGACACCGACGTCCTCCGCGCCCTGCCGCCGGAGGAGGCGGTGACCCAGCTGCGCCGGCTGCCGGGTATCGGGCCCTTCTACGCAGAGCTGGTCGTGGTCCGGGCGCTCGGGCACACCGACGTCCTGCCGTCTCAGGAGCCCAAGGTGCGCGAGCTGGCGGCGGAGCTGTCCCGAGAGTCGGTCGGGGAGCAGGTCGGCCGGTCGGCCGACGCGCAGCGCCAAGAGCCGGCTGCCCAGCCACCGCTGGAGGAAACGGGGTTCCGGGCGCTGGCGGAGGCCTGGACACCATGGCGCACCTGGGTGGCGGTCGCGCTCCGGGCCGCCGGCCCGTTGCTCAGCAGGCGCCGCGAGACGGCCTGAGCCTCACCTCTGCCGCTGCCCGGTCCACGCGATCGACCCCGGAGTGCCGCTCCGCGTCGTCGACGAGTGCCCCGTCGATCGGTCGATTGGCCCCTATAGTCATGCTATAGAGGAGTTTTCGGGGGCGGCCGCTCTGCAAGGCGTGCTCGACGCCGCCGAGGACGCCTCGCCCGTGCAGGCGGTGGAGGCTGTCACCCGCCGGCTGCGCGCCTCACTCGCTGCCTCCTCCACCTCGTTCCTGCTGGTCGACCTGTCCGGGCGAGCCCTGGTGCGGCTGGCACACACCTCGGCCGGCGACCTGGCCGGTTCCGACGAGTCCTCCGGGGGAGACCGGCACGACCTCCGGGAGTCCGCGGTCGTGCTGCCCTTCGACGGCGGGCCGGCCGAGCAGGCGCTCCGCTCGCAGACCGTGCAGGTGGTCGCCTCGGACGCCGAGCCGGCCGACGGCACGGACAGCGGCACCTGCAGCTGGACACTGCTGGCGCCGGTCACCGAGCGCGGGGAGGCCCTCGGCCTGCTGGAGATGGTCCTGCCGCGCCGACCGGATGCGGCGGTCGTCGAGGACATCAGGCGTGCGGCGCACGCCCTCGCGTTCGTGGTGATCGCGAACCGTCGACACACCGACCTGTTCGAGTGGGGCCAGCGCAGCGTCCCGTTCTCCCTCGCTGCGGAGATCCAACGACGACTGCTGCCCGCGTCCCTCACGTGCGAGGCGGGCGCGTTCACGCTCGCAGCATGGCTGGAGCCGGCGGCCAGCGTGGGCGGCGACACCTTCGACTACAGCCTGGCTCGCGACGTCCTGCACCTGTCGATGACCGACGCGATGGGGCACGGGACCGACAGCGCGCTGACCGCCACGGTCTGCGTGGGCAGCCTGCGCAACTCCCGGCGGATGGGCGCGACGCTGCTCGATCAGGTCCTGCTCGCCAACGCCAGCCTCGTCGAGCACGCCGAGGCTGCGCACACCGACGGCTTCGCCACCGGGTTGATCGGTCGCCTCGACCTGCGCACCGGCAGGCTCAGTGTCGTCAACGCGGGTCACGTCTCTCCCTACCTGCTGCGGGACGGCACGGTGACGGTGCTCGAGCTGCCGGCGGACCTGCCGCTGGGGATGTTCGCCGGGTCGACGTACCGCAGCACCGACATCACCCTGCGGCTCGGCGACCGCCTGGTGCTGGTCACCGACGGGATGCTCGAGCGCAACGCGGCCGACCTCGACCTGAGCACCAGCCTGGCAACCATGTCCGGCCTGCATCCCCGGGAGGCGACCCGGTCCCTGGCCGACGCGGTCCTCGCAGTGGTCGGTCCGACGCTCGCTGACGACGCCACCATGCTCGTCCTGGACTGGCACGGGGAGCATCACCTCGACCGCGCGAGTGTCGCCGGGGCCGACCGCCGACCGCCGACCGCCGACCGCCGACCCTAGACACGACCACCGAGCGCGAGGTTGCGATGCTCGAAGACCGCACGTATGGGATGACTAGACGACAGTTCCGACTTGTTGCTTCCGGAGGTCCGCCGCCGGCAACTCCCCTACCGTCGTGAACACGGCACCACCGCTTCCGGACAATTCACGCCAGCGGACCACAGCTCTTGTCCTCGGGGGGAGCACAGGAGTCTCGACTGAGCACTTGGTCGCCTCCTGCACCGAGAAGAGGGGCACCACATGCGCAAACCTTCCAAGAAGTCTCTTGCGGTCCTGCTGGGACTGGTGATGGTCATCGCCGGCGCCGGCGGGGCCTACGCCTACTGGACCGCCGGAGGTAGCGGCACCGGCACCGCCACCACCGGCACCACCGCGGGCCTGACTGTGAACCAGACAAGCATCATCACCGGACTAGGTCCCGGCTCCGCCCCGCAGACTCTGAGCGGTACCTTCGACAACCCGAGCGACGGCACGGTCCACGTCACCGCTGTCACTGCCTCTTCGTACGCGATCGACGCGGCCCACGTCACCGCCGGCTGCACTGTGGCCCAGGGCAACTACACCCTGGCTGGCACCGCGCCCGTGGGAGCCGACGTACCCCAGGGAACCAGTGTGGGCACCTGGAGCGGCCTCACCGTCGCGATGAACAACCTGGCCGCCAACCAGGACGCATGCAAGGGCGCCACGCTGACCATCACCTACGCGAGCAGCTGACCCGACCCGCACGTCATGGGATGACGGCGGATGGTCACGGGCGTCGAGCGCGGGCCATGCGCCACCTCCGCGTTGCACACCTTCGTCCACAGCGCCGTCGCGCTGCAGGAAGCAGGGCCTGAGGCGGCGCGCGCGGCCTCGCCTCCGCGCCGCCGTCGGGTCGTGTGCCGACGCCGCCCGAGCCGCCGACGACCACACGCGGCTGGCGTTCTTGCACCTGACCACGCTGATCTCGAAAGGGGAACGATGAACCTCGCCGTCAGCAGCAAGCTCGTCGTCGTCCTTGCGGCGATCGCCGCCGCTTCAGCGGGCAGCGTGGTCCTTCTGGGCCGCTTCTCCTCCTGCGGGCCGACGCAGTGCGCCGACCTGTCGGGAGACGGAGCGGTCATGGTTCATCCGGGGGACGGGAGCTACCGCCACCTGGTGCTCAGCGGCCGCCCCGAGAGGGCCCTCACCCCGGGCGCCAATGTGCCCATCAACCTTCGGCTCACCAACCCCAACTCGTTCGCGGTGACCGCCCGCAACCTGACCGTGAGGATCGGGGACATCGAGGCACCGCGGGCGACCTCCACCCGTCCGTGCAGCGCGGATGACTTCACCATCGCGCAGTCCCCGGACCGTCTCACGCTGGTCCTGCGGGCACGCCAGACAACGACCCTGGGCGCCCGGAGCGTACGTCGTGCCGACTGGCCGTGGGTGCGGATGATCAACCGGGGCGCGAACCAGGACGGGTGCAAGGCCGCCTCAGTGACGCTGCACTACACCGCCACCGGAAGACAGCTCATCAGATGAGGCGCAGGCCGGGCGGGGCGCTCGCTCTCGCGCTGATCGTTCTGCTGGTGGTAGCCGTCGGAGGCGGGGCGAACGCCTACTGGCGGGCCTCCGGGAGCGGGACCGGGTCGGGCACGACCGGCACCACCACGAACGTCACCCTGAGTCCCGGCACGGCCGCCGCGGGGCTCTACCCGGGCGGCACGACCGACGTCGAGCTGGACGTCGGGAACCCCAATCCCTCTCCGGTGCGCCTGGTGTCACTGGGCCTGGACACCACCCGTGGCACGGGCGGGTTCGCGGTTGACGCCGGCCACTCAGGCTGCACCCCACTGTCGACCCTGAGCCTGGCTCCCCAGACCAACGGCGGTGCCGCCTGGACCGTGCCCGCCAGAGCCGGCGCCGTCAACGGCGTGCTGGCCATCACGCTGACCGGTGCGCTGGCGATGAGCACCAGCGCCGCGGACGGCTGTCAAGGCGCGAGCTTCACCGTCTACCTGGCGGCTGGGCCATGACCGACAGCAACGATCCCAGCGGCAGCACCGGCAGCACCGGCAGCACCGGCATGGAGAGGCTGCGGTCATCGAGCCTGGCCCGTGCCGTGCTGCTCGTCGTCGTGTTCCTCGCCCTGTCCGCCGGCGTCGCTGCTGCGTTCTGGACGGCCGGCTCTGCGCCCGGCGGCAACGGAGCAGCGGCGGCGACGCAGCTGGACCGCGGCGCCACACCCACGGCGACCAGGGGTGCCCAGACGGGCACGGTGACCGTGGCCTGGACGGCCAGCACGTCGGCCAGCGGCCAGGCCGTCAGCGGCTACCAGGGCAGCGCTATCCCACCGGCCTCCCGACCGCCGAGACCACACTCACCGGCTGCGCAGGCACGATCACTGCGCTGACCTGCACCGAGACCGGGGTGCCGACCGGCTCCTGGGAGTACACGGTGACGCCGGTCCTGGCACTGCACTGGCGCGCTCCGGAGAGCGGACGGAGCACCCCGGTCAGCACCGGGTCCACGACACCGCCCGTCAACGCGATCAGCCTGTCCGGCGTGACCGGTGGCGCCGCCCGGACCGGGGACACCGTCTACTACCGAGGAGCTGCGGCCGGCTCCTTCACCCTGACCAACGCAGTGACCGACGTAGACGCAGGACCTGCGTCCAGCACGACAGCCGCTCTGACCGGCAGCTCAGGCGGCTGGACCCACACGCCGTCGACCGTCTCGTCACCCGCCGGCGGGCCCTACGTCAGCAACCCGTTCAGCTGGTCGGCGGGTACGACGGGATCGACGGCCGAGGCGGTCACCGGTCGGGACCTCGACGACAACACCGCCACCACCACCATGACCTACACCGACGACTCCGTAGCTCCGACCGCGGGCTCGATCAGCTATCCCGACGGCTACCAGAGCGATCCCTTGGTGGACGTGACGTCGAGCGCCGGCACGGACATCGGCTCCGGGATCTCGACCCGGCAGCTGCAGCGCTCGTCAGCCGTGCTGGCCGCCGGCGTCTGCGACACCTACGGTGCCTTCACCGACGTCGGGCCGGACAGTCCCGCGTCGCCCTTCACCGACTCGACACTCAGCGACCAGACGTGCTACCGCTACCGCCTCGTGGTCACCGACCGGGTCGGCATCCGAGCGGTCAGCACCAGCCCACGCGAGGTCAAGGTCGACTCGGGCAGCGGTGGCCCGTTGCTGCGGTCGACCGCGTCGTACTCGGTGCTGGCCGGGACCGGCGTGGCCAACACCGGGGCCACCACGGTCAGCGGTGACCTCGGGGTGAGCCCGAGCAGCTCGGTGGCCGGGTTCCCGCCCGGCATCGTGTCCGGCTCCGTGCACGCCGGCGACGCGGCCGCGGCGCAGGGCCAGGCCGACCTGGTCAAGGCCTACACGGACGCGCAGAGCCGGACGGCGACCGGCCAGTTCGCCGGCGACCTGAACGGCCGCACCTTCACTGCCGGGGTCTACCACACCTCCGCGGCGCTGGCGCTGACCGGCACCGTCACCCTCGACGGCCAGGACAACCCTAACGCGGTGTTCGTCTTCCAGGTCGATGCAGCGATGGACACCGCGGCCGCCAGCAGCGTCGCGCTCACCCATAGCGCGCAGGCCTCGCACGTGTTCTGGCAGGTCCAGGGCGCTGTGGGCACCGGCGCGAACGCCTCGGTCTCCGGGACGATCATGGCTGCCGGCGCGATCACCCTGGGCGACAGCACCACGCTGATCGGCCGCGCGCTGTCCTACGGCACCGTCACCATGTCCACCAACGCGGTCCGGTTCGGCGCAGCCGCCCCGCCGACGGTCACCATCACGGGCGGTGCCACGGCGGTCACCAAGGACACCACCCCCACCATCAGCGGCACGACCTCCGCAGTCCCTGGTACGACGGTGCGGGTGGCTGTGGAGGCCCAGCGGTTGACCACGACTGCTGCCGGTGACGGCAGCTGGACTGTGACTGCCGACGTGCTGGGTGACGGGGTGCACGTGGTGTCTGCGAGCGTCCGTGACCTGTCCGGGAACGCCGGGTCGGCGTCGCAGTCGTTGACCGTCGAGGTGAACCCGGTGGCACCGGTGCTGGGGTCGACCGGGTCGTACTCGGTGCTGGCCGGGGTGGCGGTCGCGAACACCGGAGCGACCACGGTGAGCGGTGACCTCGGGGTGAGCCCAGGCAGCTCGGTGACCGGGTTCCCGCCCGGGATCGTGTCGGGTGACGTGCACTCCGGGGACAGCGCAGCGGCCACCGGGCGGGCCGACATGGAGGCGCTCTACGCCGACCTGGACGGCCGGACCCCGCGCAGCGAGTTCTCCGGTGACCTGGCCGGGCGGACCTTCCACGACGGGGTGTTTCACACCTCCGCGGCGCTCGCGCTGACCGGCACGGTGACCCTGGACGCCGAGGGTGACCCGAACGCGGTGTTCATCTTCCAGGTCGATGCGGCGATGAACACTGCGGCCGCCAGCAGCGTCGTGCTCACCCACAGCGCCCAGGCCTCGCACGTGTTCTGGCAGGTCCAGGGCGCTGTGGGCACCGGCGCGACCAGCTCGCTGGCCGGCACCATCGTCACCCCCGCCGGCATCACCCTGGGCGCCGACACCGTCCTGACCGGACGCGCCCTGGCCGAGGGCACGGTCACGATGGCCTCGAACACCCTGCGGTTCACCTCCACCCTCCCGCCGAGCGTCACCATCACCGGCGGTGCCACGGCGGTCACCAAGGACACCACCCCGACGATCAGCGGCTCGACCTCCGCAGCCCCTGGTACGACGGTGCGGGTGGCTGTGGAGGCCCAGCGGTTGACCACGACTGCTGCCGGTGACGGCAGCTGGACTGTGACTGCCGACGTGCTGGGTGACGGGGTGCACGTGGTGTCTGCGAGCGTCCGTGACCTGTCCGGGAACGCCGGGTCGGCGTCGCAGTCGTTGACCGTCGAGGTGAACCCGGTGGCACCGGTGCTGGGGTCGACCGGGTCGTACTCGGTGCTGGCCGGGGTGGCGGTCGCGAACACCGGAGCGACCACGGTGAGCGGTGACCTCGGGGTGAGCCCAGGCAGCTCGGTGACCGGGTTCCCGCCCGGGATCGTGTCGGGTGACGTGCACTCCGGGGACAGCGCAGCGGCCACCGGGCGGGCCGACATGGAGGCGCTCTACGCCGACCTGGACGGCCGGACCCCGCGCAGCGAGTTCTCCGGTGACCTGGCCGGGCGGACCTTCCACGACGGGGTGTTTCACACCTCCGCGGCGCTCGCGCTGACCGGCACGGTGACCCTGGACGCCGAGGGTGACCCGAACGCGGTGTTCATCTT
>CAXSHL010000068.1:3808-23160 GCA_964237315.1 uncultured Nocardioidaceae bacterium | reverse complement strand
CCGATGATCACCCAGGCCGGGTTGCGCAGGTTCATCCGCAGCTGGCGGCGGAAGACGATGTAGCTCTCGCGCATGAACCTCACTGGAACGCCTCCTCCGGGGTGTCGGTGGTCGCGGACCCGGCGGGAGGGCCGGTCAGCGGTGCGGAGGCGGGTGCCGTCGACGGTGCGGCCGCGCCCGTGGTCGTGGTGCCGGTCGTGGTGCCGGTCGTGGTGCCGGCGGCTGGGCCGCCCTCGGTACCGGCCGCTGGGCCGGCCGCTGGGCCGCCGTCGTCGTTCGCCTCGTCCGGGCTGCCGGTCTCGGCGTCCCGGAGCGAGCGACCGGTGAGGGCCAGGAACACGTCGTCCAGCGTGGGTCGGTGCACGGCGATCGAGTCGAGGTCGATGCCGGAGCGGTCCAGGTCCCGGATCAGCCCCTGCACGGACCGACCGGCCCGGGGCACCCGGCCCCGCACGTGCCGCTCCTCCACCTGCACCTCACCCGACTCGGTGAGGGTGGCGAGCTTGCGCGCGGCCTCCGCCAGGTGCGCCGGGTCGAGGAGCTCGAGGTCGACGAGGTCGCCGGCGACCTGGGACTTGAGGTTGTCCGCGGTGTCCGCCGCGACGATCCGCCCCTGGTCGATGATCAGGATCCGGTCCGAGAGCACGTCCGCCTCGTCCAGGTAGTGGGTGGTCAAGAACACCGTGGCGCCGCGCCGGTCGCGCAGGTCGCGGATGTGCTCCCACAGGTTGGCGCGGGCCTGCGGGTCCAGGCCCGTGGTCGGCTCGTCGAGGAACACCAGCGTGGGCTCGTGGATCAGGCCCATCACGATGTCGAGGCGGCGCTTCTGCCCACCCGACATGTTCTTGGGCATCCGCTGCCAGAGCCCGTGCAGGTCCATCTGCTCGAAGAGCTCCTTGCCGCGCTTCTCCACGACCTGCTTCTTCAGGCCGTAGAGCATCCCGTGGTCCATGACCTCGTCACCGGCCCGGGCTCCGCTGAACGCGCCACCCGCCTGGGACACGTAGCCGATGCTGCGTCGGACGTCCTCGGACTGCGTGACCACGTCGTAGCCGGCGACCGTCGCGCTGCCGGCCGTCGGCTTGAGCAGCGTGGTGAGCATCCGCAGCGTCGTGGTCTTGCCTGCGCCGTTGGGCCCGAGGAAGCCGACGACCTCCCCCTCGGCGACGTCGAGGTCGACCCCGTCGACGGCCTTGACCTCGGTCTTCTTGCGCCCCTGCTTGGTGTGGAAGGTCTGGGCCAGACCTCGTGCGTGGATCACGTGCCGCCTCTTCCTGGTGCTGGGCACCGGAGGTATTCAAACTTGAACACTGACTATCGTGGCCCGTCGCTCGGCCGTCTGTCAACCGCAGCACCAGTGAAGACCCGACCACCGACACAAAGTCATCGCGCGGTCACGGGCGCCGGTCACAGGCACCGGTCACGGGCCTGGGGAGGAGTCAGGCAGCCGTCAGGACAGGCCGAGCAGGTCGCGGTAGCGGTCCCGGTCGCCCGCCATCTGCCAACCCGGGTCGTCGGGATCGGGCTGCCAGTCCATCGGCTCGCCGGCGAACCCGAAGGCCCCGGTGCGGAGCTCCGCCACCAGGTCGGCGGCCAGCCGGTCCAGGGTGGTCTGGGAGACCAGCAGCTCCAGCACCCGGGCGAGGTGAGGTGGCGCCCCGCCTCGCGTCACGGCCGCCTGCTGTTGCCGCACCCCAGCCAGGTGCTCCTCCAGCGCCCGGAACCGGACCTCGAGGTGCCGGACCACCACGTCGCGGGGGAACATCGTGCACATGCTCAGCGCCGTGTGCAGGGGCAGCGGGTCCAGGACCTCCACGGTCTCCAGGGCCTGGCCGAACAGGTGGTCCAGCTCCGCCCGGCCCGCGTCCGTGGTCGTGTAGACGGCCACCTCGCGGGTGCCGTCGAGCACGTCGTGCCGGTGCAGGTGGCCCTGCTTGGTCAGCGTGCTCAGCGAGGAGTAGATGGAGCCCGGGTTGATGTGCGCCCACGTGTCGACGTCCCAGGACATCAGCTCGCGCCGGATCTGGTAGCCGTTGACCGGCTCGAACAGCAGCACCGCCCCGAGCACCAGGAGGCGCGTCTCGTTCGCCGGCATGGGCCGCAGTCTAGGTTCTGCGTCGGAATAGCCGCTCCGGCTCACGGGTTGGCCGCATGTGCACGCCATCACCCGCAGGCTCGTCCAGCTGTTCCTCGGGCTCGCCCTGTACGGCGTGAGCCTGGCCTTCGTGCTGCGTGCAGGGCTCGGCCTGGCCCCGTGGGACGTGCTGCACCAGGGCCTCGCGGAGCGGATCGGTGTCTCCATCGGCCTGGTGCTGGTCGTGGTCAGCTTCCTGGTCCTGCTCGCGTGGATCCCGCTGCGGCAGCGGCCGGGCTTCGGCACCCTGGCCAACGCACTGCTCGTCGGGGTGTTCGTGGACCTGACGCTGTCGGTGCTCGACGACGCCCACGGCTGGCCGCTGCGCGTCGCGCTGCTCGTCTCGGGCGTGCTGCTCAACGGCCTCGCGACGGCGCTCTACCTCGGCGCCTCCCTCGGCGCCGGTCCCCGGGACGGCCTGATGACAGGGCTGGTCCAACGCACCGGCCGGTCGGTGCGCCTGGTCCGGACGGTGCTGGAGCTGAGCGTGCTGGTCGTCGGGTTCCTGCTCGGCGGCACGGTGGGCGTGGGCACGGTCCTCTACGCCCTCGCCATCGGCCCGGTGGCCCACGCCCTGCTGCCCTACCTGACCGTGGACACCTAGCCTGCGGCGACTCCGCCGGTACCCCCTCGGACCTCTCCGGACGTCGCATAGAGTCGCGGGCATGAGCAAGCGGGCATGAGCAAGCGGGACGGCGCCGGTGGCAGGACCCGGACGTCACGGCCCCTCCCCGTGTGGGCCGAGACCATCGGCCTGCTGGTGCTTGCCCTGGTGGTCTCCGCGGTGATCAAGACCTTCTTCGTGCAGATGTTCTTCGTGCCGTCGGGGTCGATGCGCCCGTTGTTCGTGGACGACGACCGGATCCTGGTGCAGAAGATCTCCTACTGGACCGGGTCGGTCAAGCGGGGCGACGTGGTCGTGTTCGACGACCCGGGTGGGCGCTGGCTCGGCTCCGAGGGCGTTCCCCGCCTGTCCCCGCTGCAGAAGGGCCTGTCCGAGGTCGGCCTCTACCCGACCGGCGGACACCTGGTGAAACGGGTCATCGGGATCGGCGGGGACCGGGTCGCCTGCTGCGACCCGTCCGGGCGGGTGACCGTCAACGGGGTGCCGTTGAACGAGAAGTCCTACGTGATGCCCGGCTCGCCGCCCTCGGATCGTCCCTTCCATGTCACCGTGCCCGCGGGCCGGATCTGGGTGATGGGCGACAACCGCGGCAACAGCGAGGACTCCCGCTTCCACCGCGACCTGCCCGGCGGAGGCTCGGTCCCCGAGAACGACGTGGTCGGCAAGGTGTGGGCCATCGTCTGGCCGCTCGGCCGCGCCCACCTGCTCCACGAGCCGACGACCTTCGAGAACTCGAAGCTGTCCAGCGGTCCCTGACCGTCGCCGGGCCTGTGGCAGCCTGGGGTCCGTGCCGAACACCTACACCCACGGTCACCACGAGTCGGTCCTGCGCTCCCACCGGTGGCGTACGGCGGAGAACTCGGCCGGCTACCTGCTGCCGCTCCTCGAGCCCGGGATGACGCTGCTCGACGTGGGGTGCGGACCGGGCACCATCACCATGGACCTCGCAGAGGCGGTCGGCGCGACCGGCCGGGTCACCGCTCTCGAGCGCACCGCCGAGGCCCTGGGACTGGCCCGGGACGAGGCGGCCCGGCGCGGGACCACCGGCGTCGCATTCGAGGTCGGCGACGTGGCGGCACTCGCGCTGCCCGACGACGCCTACGACGTCGTGCACGCCCACCAGGTCCTCCAGCACGTGGACGACCCGGTCCGGGCCCTGGAGGAGATGCGCCGGGTGTGCCGGCCCGGGGGACTCGTGGCCGCGCGGGACAGCGACTACGGCGCCTTCGCCTGGCACCCGGCGGTCCCGGAGCTGGACCGCTGGCTCGAGGTCTACGAGGCGGTGGCCCGGTCCAACGACGCGGAGCCGCACGCCGGCAGGAGGCTGCTGTCCTGGGCGCGGGCGGCCGGCTTCACCGACGTCTCGGCCGGCTCCAGCACGTGGTGCTTCGCGGACGCCGAGGACCGGGCGTGGTGGGGAGGTCTGTGGGCGGACCGGGTCGTCGACTCCGCCCTCGCCCGCCAGGCGGTGGACGCCCGGATCGCGACCCGCGACGAGCTGGCCGGTATTGCTGCCGGGTGGCGGCACTGGGCGGAGGACCCCGACGGCTGGTTCAGCGTCCTGCACGGCGAGATCCTGGCGCGTGCCTGAGCCGGTCGACTCGGCCGGGGCAGTCCGGCCTCAGCCGTCGAGCACCGCGAGCAGTGCACGGGCATAGGCCCGCTCGGCGTCGATGTCCACGTGCCGCTGCTCGCCCGCGGCACGCAGGACGACCGCGTAGCCTCCGGTCTCCGCGTCCAGCCGCTCGAGCCGCAGGAACTCCTCACCCAGAGCGGCGCGCATCTGCTCCTCGCGCGGCAGCCAGACCACCTCGGTCTGGGCGATGCTGTCCAGCGCCCACTCGACGGTCCCGTTGAACCGCATCTCGGTCCCCGACGGCAGCTCGGACACCTCGATGGACATCCCGCTGACCACGAACACCTCGTCGTCGAGGTCGCGGTCCGGGACATAGAACCGGTCGCCGCTCGCCGGCTTCCAGGGCAGTCCGCGGCGGGCCAGCTCGAGGGCGAGCTCGTGGGTGATCACCGGCCGGGCTCCGCGGGGGCGGCCCCGGCAGCCGAGCGTGACCGGGCCAGCCTGCGCAGCCGGGCGTTGTCGTCCTCGAGCGTCAGCACCAGCGCGATGCCGGCGAGGTTCAGCCCGTCGGCGAGCAGCTCGAGGACCCGGCGGATCCGGACCAGGTCGTCGTCGCTGTAGCGGCGGGTGCCGCCGTGCGTGCGGCTCGGCTCCACCAGGCCGTGCCGCTCGTAGACGCGTAGGTTCTGCACGGCGGTGCCGGTCAGCTCGGCCGCGACCGAGATCGCGTAGACCGCACGGGCCCGGCGCGGTGCGGTGTCTGGCTCGGCCATCACGATCGCTCCTCCGTCGTACCCCGGACTTGTCTGCAGAGGATACAGGTAGTATAAAAAACCTCACACCGTCGATACACATCCGACGGCCTCGATCCAAGCAGCGAACCGACTGGAGGTAGACAGCGATGCTGATGCGCACCGACCCGTTCCGTGACTTCGACCGGCTGGCCCAGCAGGTGCTCGGTGCCGGGACCACCTCGCGACCGGCAGTGATGCCGATGGACGCCTGGCGGGAGGGGGACACGTTCGTCATCGAGTTCGACCTGCCCGGCGTACGCCCCGAGTCCGTCGACATCGACGTCGAGCGCAACGTCCTCACCCTGCGGGCCGAGCGGCCGCCCCGCAACGGGGACTGGGAGATGCTGGCCGCCGAGCGCCCGACCGGCCTGTTCAGCCGGCAGCTGGTGCTCGGCGACAACCTGGACCTCGACCGGGTGACGGCGAGCTACGACAGCGGCGTGCTCCGGCTGCAGGTGCCGGTTGCCGAGAGGGCCAAGCCCCGCAAGATCGAGGTGTCCGGCTCCAGCGAGCAGGGCGCCATCTCCGTCTGACCTCTCAGGCGGAGCTCTGGAGCGGGGCGGTCAGCCACACCGCGGCGTACGGCGCCAGCTGCACCGCGTCGTCACGGATGACCGGCGTGCTGCCGGAGAGGTGGTCGACCGCCCCCGCGGGGTCGATGCCGAGCACGTGCAGGACCGACAGCGGGACGTGCCGGGGCTCGGGCATCACGTTGTAGGCACCGAGCATCGCGCCCAGCGGGTGCGGACGGGCGACGAGCAGCACGCCGGTGTCGCGAGGGTCGAGCACCTCTGCGGCGGCTGCCGCGTGCAGCTGGGGCAGCGACGCGCGGGCCAGCACCAGCCGGTGGACGCCCTCGGCGATGCCGTGCTCGTCGGCGGGCACCGGCCACGGCAGCTTCGGCCGGTGCACCCACCGGTTGTCGGGACGCTCACCGGGCCGCTCGGGGGTCGGTGCGGAGGTCTCCCAGGCCGGGTCGTTCAGGAGCCCGAGCTCGTCGCCCATCCAGATGACGGGCAGCCCGCCGAAGCCGAGGACCAGCGCGTGCACCAGCAGGATGCGGTGCACCGCCCAGGGGTCGCCGGCCTCCAGACCGGCGAGGGAGGCCAGCGACCCCGAGATCCGCCGGTCGCCGGTCGCCGGGTTCTCCTGGAACACCAGGCCGCGCGCCCAGGAGCCCGGGAACAGCCCGGCGTAGAAGTCGGACAGGAACGACCGGTGCGCGGGGCCGGAGAGCCCGACCGACCCGGCGTCGCCGTCGTCGATCGCCCAGCCGATGTCGTCGTGACCGCGTGCGTAGGTCACCCACGCCGTGGTGGCCGGCGGCGCCGGCAGCTGCTGCAGGGCGCGGGCCGCGAGGCGTACGTCGCGACTGGCCAGCATCGACCAGATCTGCACCATCAACCCGTTGTGGTAGGCCAGGTCACTGACCTTGCCGGCGTGCCGACCCGTGCCCAGGTAGGCGATCAGGTCGCGTGGTCCGACGATGGCCTCGGCCTTGAACGCGACCGCCGGGCACGCGATCCGGGCCACCGTCCGCAGCGCCTGGGTCAGCGCGTGCACCTCCGGCTGGTTCTGGCAGTTCGTGCCGAGCCGCTTCCAGGTGAACGCGATGGCGTCCAGCCGGAGCACCTCCACCCCGTGGTTGGCCAGGTTCATCACGATGTCGGCGAACTCGCACAGCACGTCGGGGTTCGCCCAGTTCACGTCCCACTGGTAGGAGTTGAAGGTGGTCCAGACCCAGGCGTCCAGGTCGTCGTCCCAGGTGAAGCTGCCCGGCGCGAAGTCCGGGAACACCTCCGGCAGGGTGCGCTCGAAGGCGTCGGGCATCGTCCGGTCCGGGTAGACGAAGAAGTAGTCGCGGTAGCGCTGCTCCCCGGCCCGCGCCCGCACCGCCCACGCGTGCTCGCGGGCCACATGGTTGAGCACCAGGTCCAGGCAGAGACTGATCCCGTCGACCCGCAGCCTCGAGGTCAGCGCCCGGAGGTCCTCCATGTCACCGAGATCCGCCCGGATCCTGCGGAAGTCCGCGACCGCGTAGCCCCCGTCGTTGGGCTGTGCCCTCGGCTCGAGCAGCGGCATCAGGTGCAGGTAGCGGACCCCCAGACCGGTGAGGTACGGCGCCCGCTCGGCCACGTCCGAGAGGGTGCCGGCGAACCGCTCGGCGTAGGCCGCGTAGCCGACCATCTCCGGGCGCTGGAACCAGTCGGGCTGCAGCGAGCGCCGCAGGTCGAGGTGGTGCAGGTCCTCCGCCCGCTCCGCGTAGGCAGACGCCGCCAGCGCGACGAGTCGGGCCGCGACGATCTCGGGGTCGACGTACAGCTCAGCCACGGCGGCGAGCAGGTCGGGCAGCCAGCGTTCGACCCGCGCCTCGAAGACCTCCCGACGCAGCGCGGGCAGCGGTTCGAGGGCGGCGACGGCGTCGGGCGGCAGCACCGGGACAGTATGGCGGCGGACCCCGGATCCGCAGTGAACGGCTGTCCACGTTGGCCTGGCGAGGGAGACTGTGCACCAGCACCACCGCCCGCAGCCACCTAGGAGCATCGATGAGCAGCGCGTTCCGCACCGACCCCGACGAGGACGGTGATGCTCGCGGCGGCTCCGGCGATGCCCTCGGCGGCGAGGCCCCGGCCCCCCGCGGCTCCTTCCGGGCCCGGATGCGCGCCAACCCCGCCACCCGGCAGGTGTGGCGGGTGAGCGTCTTCGTCGCCGGGCTGCTGTGCATCGCGGCCGGCGGTGCGCTGATCGTCCTGCCCGGTCCGCTGACCATCCCCCCGATCGTGCTCGGACTGTGGATCTGGTCCACCGAGTTCGCGTGGGCGCACCGGTTCTTCGCGCCGGCCAAGGAGAAGGGCAAGGTCGCGTGGGAGCAGGCCAAGCAGCACCCGGTGAGCTCCTCGCTGGTCACCGTCGGCGGGCTGGTGCTCGCCGGCGTGCTCGTCTGGGCGGTCTACCACTTCGACCTGATCGCGCGCGGCAAGGACCTGGTCGGCCTCGGCTGACCGGCTTTGGGGGTCCGCCCCAGACTGTTCTCCATGACGTACGTCGACCAGCACTCGGCCACCGTGGACGTCCCTCCCGAGGGGGCCTGGGAGCTCGTCAGCCGGCTCGGCGGGGACGAGCGGCTCTACGTGCCACGGCTGCTGTGGCGGGCCCGCGGTCTCGCCGACCGGCACGATCTCGGCGACCGAGCTCACGATGCGCACGAGCTTCGAGCCGGCCGGGATCGCCGGCCACGCCTACTGGTGGTCCAGCCTCCTCGCCCACCAGGCGACGTTCGCGCTGATGACGCAGCGGCTCGCAGAGATGGTTCGTCAGGCGGACCGGATCGGCGAGTCCGGCGCAGTCCCTAGCGACTAGCCAGGTCGGCCGCAAGCTCGCGACGGGTCCTGGTGCCGGCCGCGTAGAAGAGCAGCCCGACGGCGACGAAGACCAGCACCGGCGCGAGCTCGGTGGCGAGGTAGGTCCAACGCTGGGCGTGCGTCCAGCCGTCCGGAGCGAAGTCGGCGCCGAACCAGGACACCCCGGCTCCCGGCGCGAAGATCTGCACGACCGTCACCACGAGCAGCCCCATCAGCAGCAGGGTGAGGGCGCGGAAGGCCGGCATCCGGAACGGTCGTGGCGTGTCCGGGTGGCTGAGGCGGAGCTTCCAGAGCGCCGGGAAGATCAGCAGGTAGCTCACCAGGGTGGTGGAGATGGTGACCCCCAGGACCGCCCCGAAGAACTTCGCCGAGCTGCCGTCGGTGATCTGGTGGGCCGCCACCAGCACGACGGTGGACACCAGGCCGGACAGCACGTTGACCCGCACCGGGGTGCCGTAGCGCGCGTTGATGACGCCCAGGAACCGGGGCGCCGCCCCGTCGTACCCGGACACGGCGAGCGCCCGGTCCGAGCCCATGATCCAGGTGACGCCGGACGTCATCAGGCAGATGACGAAGAGCACCGCGGCGACGTCTCCGAGCAGCGAGCCCAGCCCGGACAGGGTCACCGAGCCGTCCCCGGCGATTCCGCCGCCGTAGACGGTGAACACCCGCTGGATGGCGTCCACGAAGCCGCCGAAGCTGGTCACCTGCTGGAGCGGCAGCACCACCAGGATGCCGGCGACCGGGATGGCGTAGAGCAGGAAGCTGCCCACCGCGCTGCGGGCGATCGCGAACGGCACGTCGCGTTGAGGGTCCCGCATCTCGCCGCCCGCGCTGTTCGGCAGCTCGAAGCCGACGTAGTTGAACAGCAGCACCGCGACCAGGCCGACGAACCCGGCGTACGACGGGGCGTACCCGGACGCGGTGAGACCGTGCACGCCGTGCTTGACGGCGTACAGGACCACGGTGATGGTGAAGAAGCCCAGCAGCAGGAAGCGGGCGAAGGCACCGGCGGTCGGCAGCCACTTGCCGACGTCGAAGGACAAGATGGCGGCCAGCACGGACACCCAGATGAACACCAGGCTGACCAGGAAGAACAGCGGCGTGGACAGCACCTTGCCGTCGTTGAAGAACACCTCGATGGCGGTCACCGCCGAGATGGCCAGCGTGCCCCCCAGCCACACCGGGTTCGTCACCCAGTAGAGGACGTTGTTGATCGCCCCGGCGAGGTGCCCGAACGCCATCCGGGTCCAGATGTAGGGGCCGCCCTCCTGTGGGAAGGCGGACCCGAGCTCGGCGAACAGCAGGGCCTGCGGCACGAAGAAGATCACCGCGAACACCAGCATCCAGGTGAACGCCTCACCCCCGCTGGAGGCCACCGACGCGATGGTGTCGACCCCGACGATCGTGCAGATCAGGAAGAACAGGATGTCGAGGCGACCGAAGTTGCGATGCAGCTTGGCGGCCTCCTCGGCGGCGGGGCTGAGCGGGGCGTGCTGGGCGAGAGCCATGGTGACCTTCTTCGGGTGGTCGGAGTGCCGCCCGCGCAACCTACTCCCCGTCCGATTCGTCCGGGTCACACGGCGATGACGCCGGCGTTTCCCGGCCGCCGATTTGACCGCCACGGATCCCGAACTAAACTGAACGGACAGTTCACTTTGACCCCTGATCCAGGAGCGCGCATGACCACCACCCAGACCACCGGATCCAGCACCACCCAGACCACCGGGAACCTCGCCGCCCCCTCGGGCACCTTCCGGCTCGGCGGCGACCTGCCCGTCGTCCGCCTCGGCTACGGCACCATGCAGCTGCCCGGCGAGGGCGTGTGGGGACCGCCTCGGGACCGGGACTCGGCGCTGGCCGTGCTGCGCAGGGCGGTCGAGATCGGCGTGACGTTCTTCGACACCGCGGACTCCTACGGCCCCGAGGTGGCCGAGGACCTCCTGCGCGAGGCGCTGCACCCCTACGCCGACGACGTCGTGATCGCCACCAAGGCCGGCCTGACCCGTCAGGGGCCGGGCGTGTGGACCCCCGTCGGTCGCCCGGAGTACCTCCGCCAGCAGGTCGAGCTCTCCCTGCGCCGGCTCGGGCTCGAGCGCATCGACCTCTTCCAGCTGCACCGCATCGACCCGGCCGTCCCGATCGAGGACCAGGTCGGTGAGCTCAAGGCCCTGCAGGACGAGGGCAAGGTGCGCCACATCGGACTCTCCGAGGTGAGCGTCGAGCAGCTCCAGGAGGCGCAGAGGACCGCCACCATCGTGTCGGTGCAGAACCTGTTCAACCTCGCCAACCGCGACGCCGAGCCGCTCCTGGACCACTGCACCGAGCAGGGCATCGGCTTCATCCCGTGGTTCCCGCTCGCCACCGGTGAGCTGTCCAAGCACGACGGCCCGCTCTCGGAGGCCGCGCAGCGGCACGACGCCACCCCGTCCCAGCTCGCGATCGCCTGGCTGCTCAAGCGGTCCCCGGTGATGCTGCCCATCCCCGGCACCTCCAGCGTCGACCACCTCGAGTCGAACACGGCAGCCGCGAGCATCGACCTGACCGACGACGAGTTCGAGGCTCTGACCGCGGCGGTCTGATGGACCCCGCTGCCGACCCTAACGCCGGCCCGGAGCTGGACGCCAGCGACCAGACCGGGCTCCTCCTGCACCCGCAGACCCCACGCAGCCTGCGGGTGCGGAGGAGTGCCCTGGACGCGACACGGGAGCTGCTGCGCGAGGGCGGCCTGTGCGCCGCGACGACCGACGCCATCGCCGGCCGGTCCGGGGTCAGCAAGGCCACGCTCTACAAGCACTGGCCCTCCCGGATCGCCATCGCCGCCGAGGCCTTCGGGCGCGACATGGCCGACGCGGTGCCCGCCTCCGACACCGGTACGACGGTCGGTGACCTGCGTGAGCAGGTGCGGCTGACCAGCGCCTTCTACGCGAGCCACGAGGGGCAGGTCTACCGCGAGCTGGTGGCCGCCTGCGTGCAGGACGCCGGCGGGGCGGCCTACTTCCGGGCCTACTTCCTCGCCGCACGTCGGCGCGCCTTCGCCCGGCTGTGGGCGCGGGGCGTCGAGCGGGGCGACGTACGCTCCGACGTCGACGTGGACACCGCCACGGACCTGCTCTTCGGTCCGCTGTTCTTCCGGCTGATGACGGGGCACCGGCCGCTGACCGAGGAGGCCGCGGAGAAGGTGACCGACACCGCACTGCACGGGCTTCTGTCCACCACCTGAGAGGAACCCGACATGAGGTACGTGAAGCTGGGCCGCACCGGGCTGGAGGTCTCCGCCGTGACCCTGGGCTGCATGAGCTGGGGCGACGCGTCCCGGGGCGGCCATCCGTGGGTGCTGGACGAGGAGTCCGCCCGGGTGATCATCAAGGACGCCCTCGAGGCGGGCATCAACTTCCTGGACACCGCCAACGTCTACTCCGCCGGCACCAGCGAGGAGTTCACCGGCCGGGCGGTCAAGGACTTCGCGGTCCGCGAGGAGGTCGTGCTGGCCACCAAGCTCAACGGCCGGATGCATGAGGGACCCAACGGCGCAGGCCTGTCCCGCAAGGCGGTCATGGCGGAGATCGACGCGTCGCTGCGCCGGCTGGGGACCGACTACGTCGACCTCTACCAGATCCACCGGTGGGACCCGAGCACGCCGATCGAGGAGACCATGGAGGCGCTGCACGACGTGGTGAAGGCCGGCAAGGCCCGCTACCTCGGCGCCTCGTCGATGTTCGCCTGGCAGTTCGCCAAGGCCCAGCACGTCGCCGACCTGCACGGCTGGACGAGATTCTCCTCGATGCAGAACCACTACAACCTGCTCTACCGCGAGGAGGAGCGGGAGATGCTGCCGTTGTGCCAGGACCAGGGTGTGGGCGTGATCCCCTGGAGCCCACTCGCGCGGGGCCGGCTGACCCGCGACTGGGACGCCGAGACCGCACGCACCGAGACCGACGAGTTCGGCGCCACGCTCTACACCGAGGCGGACCGGGCGACCGTGGAGAAGGTCGCCTCGGTGGCCGAGCACCGCGGCGTGCCCCGCGCCCAGGTGGCGCTGGCCTGGCTGCTCGCGCAGCCGGCGGTGACCTCGCCGATCGTCGGGGTCACCAAGCCGCAACACCTCTCCGACGCGGTGGCCGCGGTCGACCTGGCCCTCTCAGCGGACGAGGTCGAGGAGCTCGGGGCGGGCTACGTGCCGCACGCCGTCGCCGGCCACCGGTGAGAGGCGTCACTCCCCGATCAGTCGGTCCCCGCCGCACGTGCAGGATGGCTCGGCGTCAGTAGCCAGACGTCGCTCGAGCCGGCATCCGGGAGCTCGGCACTCGCGCGCAGGTGCTCGAGGAGGGTGGGCAGCGCCGGGTGGGCCGCCGTCGCCGGCCACACGAGGTGCCAGGGGTAGTGCGGCGTCGGGCTGATCGGCACCAGGCGGAACACCTCGTCCGAGGGCACCGGCCACTGGGAGCTCACCACGGTCACCCGGCTCGGGTCGGCGCGGACGCCCTCGAGCAGGGCCTCAAGCCCGAGGTTGCGGCCCGCCGTGCACAGGTCAACGCCCAGCGCTCGGGCGAACCCGGTCGCGAAGCGGTCCAGCTCCGGGCTGCCCGGCTCCGTCGGCCACGACAGCCGGTGCTGCCGCAGGTCGTCCCGGGTGAGAGGGGAGCGGTCGGCCAGGAACCGCTCGGCCAGCGGGTGGTCCTGGTGCACAAGCGCCACCAGAGGTGTCGTCGCCACCAGCTCGGACCTCAGCCACGACGGCAGGGGCCGGGAGAGACCGCTCACGTTGCCCAGGGCGGCGTCGAGCTCACGTCGGCGCAGGGCCGTGAGGGCCAGCGGGAGACTGCGGCGCATGCTCGTCTCCACCACCAGCGCAGGATGTGCCACGGCGAACTCCTGCACGCGGGCGTACGGCGGATGCAGGTGACCCCACACGTCGACCCGCAGCGGACGCATGCCTTCGTCCCGTGCACTGGCGACCGCCGCGTCCGCCGCTGCCAGCAGGTCCCGCGCCGCGGGCAGGAACCGCATCCCCCGCACGGTCAGCGCGACGCCGCCCGGCTGGCGGACGAACAGGCCGCCGAGGCGTGACTCGAGGCGCGCGATGCGCTTGGACAGCGCCTGCTGCGTGAGGTCCAGCTGGTCTGCGGCGCGGCCGAAGCCGTGCTGCTCGGCGGCTGCCACGAACGCGCGGACTTGTCCCAGGTCGAGGTCCACACCACCAGCCTGGCACAACCGGTGGTTGTGCCGGGGTCCCGGCAGGTGTTGGACGCGGCCGTCCGTGGTTCCGTCTACTGGGACCACGATCCGCGCCATCCTCGACCCGACCCCCGGAGGCCCCGTGCCCAGCTTGTTCGACCACGCCGGCGGACGGGCCGGCCTGCGTCGCTTCATCGAGCTCTTCTATGCCAGCGTGCTCAGCGACCCGGTCCTCCAGCCGCTCTTCGGCACCGGACGGCCAGAGCACGTGGACCAGCTGACGGCCTTCGACAGCGAGTGCTTCGGCGGCCCCGACGACTTCAGCCGCACCATGGGCGGCTTCGCGCACCTGATCGACGTGCACCGCGGCCTGGCGATCACCGAGGAGCAGCGGCTGCGGTTCGTCGAGCTGTACCTCGCCGCCGCCGATGCCGCCGACCTTCCCCGTGACGACGCGTTCAGGCAGGCGTTGAGGTCCCACGTCGAGTTCGGCTCGCGGGTGGCCATGCAGAACTCCAATGCGCGCACCGACGACGAGCTGCACCCGCTGCGCGTCGTACCGCTGTGGCAGTGGGCGCGCCAGGACGCTCCTGCGGACTCCGCACCGTGACCGGGGTCACGTCGGGTGGCGGCGACAGGGGGCCGACGGCAGACTGGACCGGTGGCAGTCGACGAACGAGCCGCCTTCCGCGCGGCGTCCGCCTGGTTCCTCACCACCGTCGACGGGGTCGGCGACCGGTGGTCTGAGCCGGGCCTGGGTGAGTGGACGGTGCGGGACCTGGTCGGGCACACCAGCCGCTCCCTGGTGACGGTGGAGACCTATCTGGCCGCCGAGCCGGGAGAGGTGACGGTCGCCTCGGCGCTGGACTACTACCTCGCCATTCGTGAGGCCTCGACCGGGCCGGCGGTCGCCGAGCGCGGTCGTCAGGCCGGGGCGGCGATGGGCGCGGACCCCGTGGGCTTCCTGGCCGGGCTGGCGGAGCGGGTGCTGGCGAAGGTCGAGTCGGCCGCTGACGACGCGTTCGTCGCGACGATCGCGGGCGGCATGCGGCTGATCGACTACCTGCCCACCAGGACCTTCGAGCTGGTCGTGCACACCGCCGACCTGGCCGCGGCCCTCGACGCCCCGAGCGATCCCCCGGCCGAGGCGGCCGACTCCGCCCTGCACCTGGCGGCGCAGCTGGCCCGCGAGCACGGCGCCGCGGTGGACGTGCTGCTGGCCCTGACCGGCCGCCGGCCCCTGCCGGCAGGCTTCACGCTCGTCTGACGACCACCACCACGACCACTGGGACGACCACTGGGACGACCACTGGGACGACCACTGGAACGACCACTGGGACGACCACTGGGACGTGCACTCGACCGGCGCCCGCCGGCAAGCCGAGCGTGGAGGCAGGTCAGGTGCCCCTCGAGTGCACGTCGTAGTGGCTACTCCCGGAGCGGAGCAGTGGCTGACCGAAGGCCCGCGTGGTCCGCGACCCAGTCGCCCACCAGGGCGACGACCTCGGGGTCGACCGGCGCTCGCAGCTCCGCTCGGTAGCGGCTCAGCGAGGCCGCTCCGGGCTGGCGCCGCAGCGTGTGCGTGAGGTCGGGCACCGCGACGGTCCTCGTGTCCCCACGGGTCAACCTCCGGATGTCCTCCAGGTCGGCCGGGTCGACCTGGAGGTCCTTGGTGCCGGTCAGGGCGAGCAGCGGCACGTCGATGCGCGCCAGGTCGTCGGCAGGCCGGTGGCGCAGTAGCTCGCGCAGCCACTTCGCGTTCACCCGGACACCGCTGAGCCGCTCGACGTCCCCGGTGGTGGCGAGGACTCGCGCGTGGTTGGCGCGCACCTTGGCGACCGGGTCCACCCGCAGCACCTTCAGCAGCACCCGGACCGGTCCCGGCAGCGTCGGGGTCACCTGGCGAGCCTGCCAGGTGAGGAGCTCGGAACCGGGCTGGGCGGACATGCTGAGCAGGACCCCTCCAGCGAGGCGCGGCGCTGCTTCATGCGGCTCGGCCAGCAGCCGGGCCGCGATGAGCGCCCCCTCGCTGTGGCCCGCCACGAACAGCCGCCGAGGGTCGATCTCGGGACGCACCGCGAGCCACCCCAGGGCCGCTCGGGCGTCGGCGATGTTGTCCTCGAGACCGGCCGACCGCCAGTCCCCCTCGGTCTGGCCGACCCCGTGCTTGTCGAAGCGCAGGCTCGCGATGCCTCGGCGCGCCAGGTCCTCGGCCAGGATGCGCGTGACGTCGAAGCGCATCCGGCGGTGGTTCGAGTTGCGGTCCAGCGGCCCCGACCCGGCAAGCATCAGGACGCCGACCGCAGGGGAGTCGCCGTCCGGTAGCAGCAGGCTGCCGTGCAGCTCCCGACCGCGAGCCGGGAAGGCGACCTCGACCTCGCGGGAGCCGCGTCCGCCTGCCGGGTCCACCCTGGGCTCGAGAGCGGCGGCAAGCGCATCGGCATCCGGTACGTCGAGCACGACCTCGTCGAACGAGGCGCCCTCGAGCGTCAGGTGCAGGGCCGGGCGACCCGCACGCACCGAGACCATCGTCGTGTGCCGGCCGCGCCAGGTGCCGATCCGACGCCTGCCCGGCAGCGCGAATCCGGGCGCCCGGAGGCCTCGGACCGCGCGGAGCCCGTCCGCGTCGACCCCGACCGATCGCACCGCGGCGATCGGGATCGTCTGGTCGCGGAGCAGGCCGAGGACCTTCTCCAGCCGGGTGAACCGGATCTGCAGCACGTCGTCCTGCGCGAGCATCGTCACCATGCGGTAGATTGTTCTCATTGCCGATACCGTTGTCAAGAGTGAGAAGGGTTTCCGCCGTGGGGCATGCCGACGTGATCCTGCACCCGGTCCGGCTGCGCATCGTCCAGGCGTTCCTGGGGCGCGACGAGCTCACCACCTCCGACCTGCGCGCGCTGCTGCCCGACGTACCGACGGCGACCCTGTACCGGCAGGTCAACGCGCTGCTGGCGGCCGACGTCGTCGAGGTCACCGAGGAGCGCAAGGTCCGCGGTGCGCTCGAGCGCACCATGCGGGTGCCGGAGTCGAAGATGCACGTCGACGGCGCCGCGGCGGCCGCGATGACGGCCGAGGAGCACCGACGCGCGTTCCTCACGTTCGTCGCCGGCCTGCTGGCCGACTTCGACCGCTACCTGGACCGGGGCGACCCCGATCTCGCCCGCGACGTGGTGGGCTACCACCAGGTCGCGCTGGTCGCGACGGACGCCGAGACGACCGCCTACCTGAGCGCCGTGCGTGAGCTTGCGGCAGCCCTGCGGGGTCGCCCGGAGTCCGAGGGACGACGTCGGCGGCTGTTCACGACGGTGCTGATGCCTGACCGGTGACTCCCGGACGCCGGCCCGCCCGGCACGTGCGAAACTGGGACGGACCGGGCGCGCCGCGGCACCGGACGAGCCGCAGCCCAGCGCCACGACGAACAGGACGCACCCATGAGCGCCGACCCCGCCCTCCTCGCCGCCCTCGAGGCCAGCCTTGCCGGCCGGGACCCGGGCGACGCCTCCACGGCACCGGTGCGAGCACACCTCGCCGGTCTCTACCTCGCCGCGGGCAACCCCGGACAGGGTCTCGTGCACGCCCTGGATGCGCTGCAGGCGCACCCGGAGGACCCCACCGGGCTGTCGCTGGCCGCCACCTGCGCTGCGGCGGCCGGCAACGAGCAGGTCGCCGACCTGCTCCGGGCCCGGCAGGCCGCCCTGCTCACCGGCGCCCCGGCAGCGGACGAGCTGTCCCCGGAGGAGCTGTCAACGGACGACCTGTCCCCGGACGACCAGTCCCACACCGAGCTGGCCTCCGACGAGCCGGCACCGGAACCCGGCCTCCCCATCGAGCTGCCGGTGCTCACCGGCGACGGACCCGACGGCTGGGACACCAGCGACCCGCACCACGTCACGCTCGCCGACGTGGCCGGGATGGACGACGTGAAGCGCCGGCTGCACCGGTCGCTGCTGGCGCCGCTCGCGAACCCCGGCCTGCGTGACGCGTTCGCCAAGCAGCTGCGCGGCGGCCTCCTGCTCTGGGGTCCGCCCGGCACGGGGAAGACGTTCATCGCCCGGGCGGTGTCCGGCGAGATGGGTGCGGCCTTCCTCTCGGCGAGCCCGGCGGACATCTACGGCTCCTACTTCGGCCAGTCGGAGCAGAACGTCGCCCGGCTGTTCGCGAGCGCCCGGCAGCAGGGCTCGGCCGTGGTCTTCCTCGACGAGCTCGACGCCGTCGGCGGTCGCCGCTCCGGGCGCAACACCGACCAGGCGCGGGGCGTCGTGAACCAGCTGCTCACCGAGCTCGACGGCACGCAGTCGAATGCGTCGGTGTTCGTGCTCGCCGCGACCAACGCGCCCTGGGACGTGGACGACGCCCTGCGACGCCCGGGCCGCTTCGACCGGACCGTGCTCGTCCTGCCCCCCGACGAGGCCGCCCGCTCGGCCCTCCTGACAGCCGGCCTGGTCGGACGGCCGACCGCCGGGGACGTCGACCTGAGCGTCCTGGTCCGGGCCACCGCGACGTACTCCGGAGCCGACCTGGTCCGGCTGGTCGAGTCGGCCGCCGAGCGGGCGCTGGACCGGTCCATCGACCTGGGCACCGTCAGCGCGATCGGCAACGCCGACCTGGTGGCGGCCCTCAAGGACACCCCACCCTCCACCCATCGCTGGTTCCAGACCGCCTCGACGTACCTGGCCGCGTCCGGCGCGGACGGCGAGGACTTCGAGCAGCTGCGCGGCTATCTGCGCGCCCACCGCCTGAGCAGATGAGCCCGGGCCGCACGAGGGCCTGGCCGACGAGCTCCTGGCGACCGCCCGCCTGGGTCGACCTGGGCACGTTCCTGCTCCCTGGCCCGACCGGCTGGACCCGCTGGCTGCGGGCGACCGACCCGCTCCGACTCCCCACCGCGGTTGCACTCGAAGCCGGTTCCGGTGCCCTGCACGACGCAGAAGCGCTGCCCGCACTGCTCCCGCGCACGCTGCGAGGAGTCTCCTTCCGCGACCTCCCTCTCGATGACGCCACGCTGGCCGGCGTGACCCGGGCTCTGCCACGGCTCGTCTGGCTGGACCTGCGCGGCACCCACGTCACGGCCGACGGGGTGCGGGGGGCCTGCCGTCCCCGCGGCCTCCGTGGCTGGTGGCTGCGCCACCTCGCGGTCGACGCCGCTCTGGCCGAACAGTGCTGCGGCGCCCTGTCCACGCGGGTGACCGTGCACGCCGACGAGGACCCGATCCCGACTGCCGGTCCCCGGCCCCCGACGTCGTCGGACCGGGAGGCCCTGCTGCGGCTCGTCAGGCGGAGCAGCCCTCAGCCACTTCTCGTGGCCGGCGCACTGGCACGCGCCGGCACCCTGATCGACGTGGACCGGCCCCTCGATGCGCTCGGCCTGCTGGCGCCCGGCCTCGGGACCGGTGACCCGGACCTGTGCATCCTCGCCGCCCGCTGCGCCACCCACCTCGGGGAGCCTCCGGCGGCCCTCGCCGCCCTCGACCTGGCGCCGCCCTCGCCCGACGTCGGCGTGTGGCGTGCGATCGTCCTGGCCGGCATCGACCCCGTCGCCTCGCTCGAGGCCACGGACCTGGTCCTCGCCGAGAGACCGGACTCCTACCTGGCGCGGTGGTCCCGCTGCCGGGCGTTCCTCGCACTGCGACAGTACGACGCCGCCGAGCCCGCCGCCTGGTGGGACGGCCGGCCGTTCGAT
>CAXSHL010000068.1:0-3798 GCA_964237315.1 uncultured Nocardioidaceae bacterium | reverse complement strand
CGAGCCCGAGCTGGCCCGGCTGAGAGCGCTGCGGCCGGCCGACACCGACACCCTCCGCAGCGAGGCCCGGCTCGCCACCGCTCGACGCGAGCACCGCCGAGCCGCAGCCGCCTGGGAGGCGCTGCTGACCGTGAGCCCTGACGATCCCGCCGCCCTTGCCGGTCTGGCTCAGGCGCAGCGCGCCAGCCGCTCCCTGTCCCCGGCGTGGATGCACAGTCTCGCCGGTGCAGCGGCAAGCGACATGGATCTCTACGGCACGACGCTCCTGAGCCAGGTGACCGGACACCGGCGCGCCTGGGCCCGCGCAGTCGGCCTGACCGCCTTCGTCGCCGCCGTCCTCCTGGCTGCCCTCACCGATGCCCTCGCCGGCGTGCCGACCCAAGTCGTCTTCCTGGTGCCGCTGGTCGCTGCGAGCCTCGCCGCGTTCGTCATCTGGCACCGCACCCCGACCGACGTACGCCGCACCATCCGGCGCACCGACGAGCTCAGCGGCACGCACCGGGCGCCCGACTGGCGGCGCGGTGTCGGGGCGTCGGTCGTGGTGGTCGCCGGTCTGCTCCTGTCCCTCGGGGACGGAGGCGACCCCGCACCCTGCACCGCCGGATCCTCCGGGTGCGCCCAGCCGCTGCCCACGGTCCCGCCGAGCCTCTCGCCCATCCAGCTGCCCACACCGGTGACCCCGTCGATCCACATCGACGTCCCGACGATGCCGCCGGTGCCGCAGATCCCGACGATCACCCCGAGGCGGGCCGCGCCCCGCCGATGAGTCGAGGAGCCGGCCGGAGTCGATACTGCGACATCAGCACTGATCCCTGCGCCGAGGAGGACATCCCCGATGAAGGCCACGAAGCTCGACCAGCCCGAGGCGGTCCCGCCGGTCGTCGACCGGGCCGCGTTCGACACCGCCCTGAGCGAGCAGGTCGCTCGCGAGAAGGAGGTCACCCGCCACAACGACCGCGTGTCAGCAGCCCGTCGCCGCCTGCCGATGGTCGAGGTCGACAACTACACGTTCGCCGGACCGAAGGGGCCGACGACCCTGGTGGAGCTGTTCGAGGACCGCTACCTCCTCCTGGTGCAGAACGTGATGTTCGACCCCGGCTGGGACGAGGGCTGCCCCAGCTGCACCTGGGCGGTGGACAACCTCCCCGCCGACATGGGCCGGCTGCAGGACGAGGGCATCGCCTTCGCGATGGTCTCCCAGGCCCCCCTCGAGAAGCTGGAGGGCTGGCGGGCCCAGCGCGGCTGGAACCACACGTGGGTCTCCTCCTACGACAGCTCCTACCACTACGACTGGGGCTGGACGCAGCGGAACGACCAGGGCCAGGAGGGGCAGCTGCCCGGCTACTCCTACTACCTGCTCCGCGACGGGAGGCCGTACCTCACCTACATGACCACCGCACGCGGCACCGAGGCGATCCTGCCGGTGGCGCAGATCATGGACCGGACGGTCTACGGCCGCCAGCAGGAGTGGGAGGACAGCCCCGCGGGCTGGCCGCAGTACCCGACCTACGGCTGAGAGCGCCGGAAGACCACGAGGCCCCAGGACTGACCTGGGGCCCCGGTGGTGCGCGAGGGGGGAGTTGAACCCCCACGCCCTTTCGGGCACACGGACCTGAACCGTGCGCGTCTGCCTATTCCGCCACTCGCGCCTGAAGCCCGCTCAGGGTAACCCACCCCCTGGACCCGTCCCAAACGCGGCCCGACGGCGCCCCGACCGCGCCCCGCCGAGCCCCGACCGCACCCCGACCGCACCCCGACCGCACCCCGACCGCACACAGAGTCCGCCGGCAGGTGGCACCCGGGCCGTGGGGTGCGTGCCGGTTACGATGCGGGTACGCCGGGTCACCGCGGGGGCCAACGCCCGCGTCGTGCGTGCGCCCGGAGCAGACGACAGCAGGGACGGGAGGCAGGGCATGGGGTTCCTCCAGCGCTTCGAGAACCGTCTCGAGCAGGCGGTCTCCGGCGTGTTCGCCAAGGCGTTCCGCAGCGCCGTGCAGCCCGTCGAGGTGGCCGCGGCCCTGCAGCGCGAGGTGGACAACTCGGCGCAGATCCTGTCCCGCAACCGTCGCCTGGTGCCCAACCCGTTCCACGTCGAGCTCTCGGCGGCGGACTACGAGCGGCTGGCGCCGTACTCCTCCACCCTCGCCAGCGAGCTCACCACGATGCTGCACGAGCACGCCGGTGAGCAGTCCTACGTGTTCACCGGCCCGGTCAGGATCGACTTCGACGAGCACGACGAGCTGTCCACCGGGCGGTTCCGGGTCCGCAGCTCCGCCATCGCCGAGGTCACCCCCGACCGCTCCGTCACCGACACCGCCGTTCGACGGGCGCAGGTGATCCTCGAGGTCAACGGGATGCGGCATCCGCTCGAGCCGCCCGGCATCGTGATCGGCCGCGGAGCCGAGGCCGACCTGCGCATCAACGACCCGGGGATCTCGCGGCGGCACGTCGAGATCCGCGTGCACGGACCCGCGGGCCCGGGCGCCGCCTGGGGCTCGGGTGGCGGCACGGGCGTCACCGTGGTCGACCTGGGCTCCACCAACGGCATGCTGGTCAACGGCAACCGGGTCGAGCAGGCGGCTCTCGACGACGGGGGGACGATCCGGATCGGCAACACCACCATGACCGTCCGCGTCCTCCCGCACCACGACGACCCCGGGGACGCCGACGCCGGTGACTTCCGCGGCGACGTGCGCGACCGGGGCGGCTACCGGCAGGACGGGCCCGACGGCCTGGACGGATGGGGAGGCAGCAGTGTCTGAGCTGACCTTGATGCTGATCCGCTTCGCCTACCTGGCGATCCTGTGGATCTTCGTGCTGTCGGCCATCTCGGTGGTCCGCTCGGACATGTTCGGCGCCCGCGTCGACTCGACCCCCCGCGCAGAGCGCAAGGCCGACAAGCAGGCCCGTCGCCAGGGACAGGGCGGGAGCCAGTCCCGCGGCCGGGGCGGGAAGCCGGCCAAGCGGCCCCGGGGCGCACCGACCCACGTGGCGGTCGTCGAGGGCGCCAACGCGGGGCAGACGGTGCCGCTCGACGAGGCGCCCATCCTGATCGGGCGCGGCACCGACGCCGCGATCCGGCTCGACGACGACTACGTGTCCACCCGGCACGCGCGGATCGCCAGCTCGGGGGACCAGTGGTTCGTCGAGGACCTCGGGTCGACCAACGGCACCTACATCGGCACCCATCGGCTCACGCAGCCCACCACCCTCGCGCTCGGCAGCATCATCCGGATCGGGAAGACCACCCTCGAGCTGAGGAAGTAGGCGCTGTCCCGCTCCCATGGACGACGACGACGTGCACCCGAACGCCCGCACCGGTGAGCCGGGCCGGCTCGGGCTGCGCTACGCCGCACTCTCCGACGTCGGACGGGTGCGCAAGGACAACCAGGACTCCGCGTTCGCCAGTGAGCGGCTGCTGGTGATCGCGGACGGCGTCGGGGGTGCGGCCCGCGGCGACGTGGCCAGCAGCACGGCGGTCGACGCCCTGCGACGCCTCGACACCCCGACGACCGGGGACCTGCTCGAGGTGCTCGCCGGCGCGATCCACCGGGCCCACGACCGGATCGCCGAGCTCGTCGAGCAGCAGCCCGAGCTCGACGGCACCAGCACCACGGTGACCGCCGTGCTCTTCGACGGCCGCCGGATCGGCGTGGCGCACATCGGCGACAGCCGGGGCTATCTGCTGCGCGACGGCACCCTGTCCCAGCTCACCCGCGACCACACCTTCGTGCAGGGCCTCATCGACGAGGGCCGGATCACCGAGGAGGAGTCCCGCTCCCACCCGCACCGCAACCT
>CAXSHL010000067.1:0-23868 GCA_964237315.1 uncultured Nocardioidaceae bacterium | reverse complement strand
CGATCGGCATCGAGCACGTCGAGGACCTGATCGCAGACCTCGAGCAGGCACTGACCGCAGCCAAGTAGGCCGGACCTGTGACCGGGGACCTGTGACCGGGGTCGGGCTGGTCGAGACCCAGCGGGTCGTCCTGTTCACCCAGGCCGACCCGCTGGTCCTCGTGTCCGGGGAGCGGCTGGGTCCGGTCGAGGTCGCCTTCGAGACCTACGGCGTCCTGGCGCCGGCCCGCGACAACGTCGTGGTCATCTGCCACGCGCTGACCGGCGACGCGCACGCGGCCGGCCACCACGGCGACCCGGCGCGGGTGGGCTGGTGGGACAACCTCGTGGGGCCGGGCCGCGCCCTGGACACGGATCGCTTCTTCGTGGTCTGCGCCAACCTGCTGGGCGGCTGCCAGGGGACGACCGGGCCGCTCTCGACGGACCCGCGCACGGGAGCGCCGTACGCACTGGGCTTCCCGATGCTGGCGATGACCGACCTGGTCACCGTGCAGCGCCGGCTGCTCGAGCACCTCGAGATCACGCGGGTGCACGCCGCGGTGGGCGGGTCACTGGGCGGGATGCAGATCCTGCAGTGGGCGCTGGACGCCCCCGACCAGCTGGACCACGCGGTGCTGGTCGGGGCCTCGTCGCGGCTCACGGCGGAGAACATCGCGTTCTCGACGGTGGCCCGCACCGCCATCCTGCGGGACCCGGACTTCGCCGGCGGCAGCTACCCCGTGACCGGCCGCCGGCCCGAGGTCGGCCTGTCCGTGGCGCGGATGCTGGCGCACATCACCTACCTGTCCGAGCAGTCCCTGGAGGCGAAGTTCGGGCGGCGGCGGCGAGACGACGGGCCGCCCCGGCTCGGCACCCACTTCGAGGTGGAGTCCTACCTCGACCACCAGGCCGAGGTGTTCCTGGCCCGGTTCGACGCGCTGACCTACCTCTACCTGACCCGGGTGATGGACTACTTCGACCCGTTCGCCTCACCCGACGCCGGCGCCCGCATCGCCTCGGGCAGCACGCGGTTCCTGGTGCTGTCCTTCGACAGCGACTGGCGATTCCCGACTCCCCACTCCGAGCGGATCCACGAGCGGCTGGTCGCCGCCGGCGTCCCGAGCGAGCACCAGGAGCTGCACTCGCCGTGGGGCCACGACTCGTTCCTGCTCGACCCGCCCGGCTACCACGACCGGATCGCCGCCTTCCTCGCCTGAGCCGGCGACCACTCGGACGTGCCAGCCGGTCCTAGGATCGCAGTCATGCAGTCGGGTCAGGTGTCCCGCACGGCACGGGGCGTCGCGGCGGCGCGCGCCACCTTCGAGCGGCTCCCGTGGCCCGAAGGTGACCCGGAGGCCGACGATCGACTGGCCTCGGACGTGGCTCAAGGTGTCGAGGTCGACCGCGAGGCGCCCATGACCCGCTACCTCGCAGCACGAACTCGCTTCTTCGACACGGTGCTGACCCGTGCTCTGACCGCCGGAACGCGACAGGTCGTCATCGCCGGCGCCGGCTACGACGGCCGAGCCCTGCGCTACGCGACCGAGGGGGTTCGCTGGTTCGAGGTGGACCATCGCGACACCCAGCGCGACAAGCTGGCGCGGCTGACCCGGCTGGGCATCACCGCCTCGACGACCGCCTACGTCCCCGCCGACTTCACGACCGACGGAGTGGCCGACGCTCTGGGCGCCGCCGGCCTGGACGACGGCGTGCGAAGCGTGGTCCTCGTCGAGGGTGTGGCGGTCTACCTGACGCTCCCGGTCCTGGGCCGGCTGCTCACCGAGTTGGCCGAGGTCTGTCCAGGAGGCAGCCTGCTCGCGGTCAGCCTCTCGATCGACGGGGGCTCAGCCGAGCGCGAGGCCAGACGAGCGGCGTTCCGTCGGCAGGTCGCCGCGCTCGGCGAGCCGGTCCGGTCGCACCTCGACCCGGCTGCGGCCGACCGGCTCCTGCGGGACGCGGGATGGCAGTCACGCGCCGGCACCAGCCGGGGCCGGGCAGCGGGTCTCGTCGTCGCCGACCGGAGTGCCTAGGGTGTCGCGCATGAGCCTCGTGACCTTCAAGGACCTGTGCATCGACGCGGGCGACCCGGTCGCCCTGGCGACGTTCTGGGGCGGTGTCCTCGGGCTCGAGGTGCACCGCCAGGACGACGGCGACGCCCACCTGAGCGGGCCGACACCGCAGCACACCATGTGGTTCAACCGGGTGCCCGAGCCCCAGACGGCCAAGCACCGGATGCACCTCGACGTGAACACCGCCTCGGTCGAGGAGCTGGTGCGCCTGGGCGCGACAGTCGTGGACGCCGACTCCTTCCGCTGGACGCTGATGGCCGATCCCGAGGGGGGCGAGTTCTGCGCCTTCGTCCGCGAGGGGGCGATCACCGAGCGCCTCCTCGAGCTGGGGGTGGACACCGGCGACTCACCCGAGCACCCCCTGCGCATCGCGACCTGGTGGGCCGACCTGCTCGGGGCGCGGGTGGTGGACAGCGGCCGAGGGTTCGCCTCCGTGGAACAGATCCCGGGCGCCCCGTTCGAGTCGATCGACTTCGCCCCGGTGCCCGAGCCGAAGACCGTCAAGAACCGGGTGCACCTCGACGTCACCACCACCGACCTGGAGGCGCTCGTCGGGGCCGGCGCCACCGTGCTCCGGGCCCAGGACGACGAGATCGGCTGGACGGTGTGCGCGGACCCGGATGGTAACGAATTCTGTGCCTTTATTCGGTGACGCAGGCTATTCCGGACAAAAGGTGGATCTGCGACACTGGTGCCGGACTCCGCGGGGGCGGGGTGTGGGATCGAAGGGGAGCGCGGGTGACGTCATCCATGCGCGCGAGCCTCCGACGGCGTACGTCGGAGAGCCTGCGCGACCGGTCTGCGCGCGAGCGCGACGACCTGGCTCGCGCGCGTGCCGAGGTCTGCGACCGGCGGGACGAGATCGCGGACGCCCGTGACCGCGCAGCCGACCTGCGGGACGCTCGCGGCGACGCCCGGGACGCAGCAGCTGACCGACGGGACCGCGCAGGCGCCAGCCGCGACCTCGAGGCGGACCGCCTGGACCGGATCGCCGAGGTCGAGGAGGCATCGGCACACCCACCGATCGACGACGACGTGGCGCACCGGCTCAGCACCGGGCGGCGAGAGGCCGCCGCCTACCGCCGCGAGTCCGCCGACGACCGCCGGCTCGGCGCCGGAGACCGCCGGGACAGCTCCGTCGAACGCGGCACTGCCCGCTCGGACCGGGTCGCGGCGGCCCGGGACCGCGTGGCGGGCGGGGTCGAGCGTCGGCGGGCCGAGGCGGACCGCGAGGCCGCCGGGGTGGACCGCGACGTGTCCGCGACCGACCGCGAGGCGGCGCACCTCGACGAGCTCACCGGGGCCTACCGCCGCGGCTCCGGCTTCCTCGAGCTCGAGCGAGAGATGATGCGGGCGGCCCGCGAGGGCCAGCCCCTGGCGGTGGCGTTCGTGGACGTGGACCACCTCAAGCAGGTCAACGACTCCCAGGGCCATGCCGCAGGCGACCAGCTGCTGCGACACGTCGCCGGCGCGCTGATCGCCAGGCTGCGGGACTACGACATGGTGATCCGCTACGGCGGGGACGAGTTCGTCGCGGTGATGAACGGACTGAGCGCCGAGGCCGCGGCAGCCCGCCTCCGGTCCATCAACACGGTGCTGCGCACCATGTCCAACGGGGCCTCGATGAGCATCGGGGTCTCGCAGCTGCAGCCCGGTGACTCAGCGGACGACCTCGTCCGCCGTGCCGACGAGGCGCTCTACCGGAGCCGGTCGGCCCGCGACTGACCGCCGGCCAGCACACCGCCATGCCGCCGCACCGCCGTACCCGCCTACGTGGACGCCTGGACCTCGGTGGGCGCCCGGCCGAACTGCACGCCCTTGGCCTCCTTGCCCAGCAGCACGACGACCGCGACCACGACGAGGACCGGCACGATGGTGACCGCGAGCGCGAAGGGATATCCGTGCGTCTCGGCGAGGTGCTCCTGGATCGGGAGGTTGAGCGCGGCGAAGACGTTGCCCAGCTGGTAGGTGACGCCGGGGTAGAAGCCCCGCACCGCGTCGGGTGACATCTCGGTCAGGTGGGCCGGGATGACGCCCCAGGCGCCCTGCACCACGATCTGCATCAAGAAGGCGCCCAGGCAGAGCATCGCCGCGGTGTTCGAGTACGCGAACAGCGGCACGATGGGCAGGCCGAGGACGGCACAGAACGCGATCGTGTGCCGCCGGCCGAAGCGCTCGGAGAGGGTGCCGAACGTCAGCCCGCCGATGATGGCGCCGATGTTGTAGATCACCGCGATGATCAGAGCGGTGGACTCCGAGAGCCCAGGGCCGCCCTGGTCGGTCGCCTTGAGGAAGGTGGGGTAGACGTCCTGCGTGCCGTGGCTCATCCAGTTGAACGCCGTCATCAGCAGGATCAGGTAGGCGAACCGGCGCAGCACCTTGGCGTTCAGGAACACGTCCTTGAAGCTGGTCTCGGTGACCTTCATCTGCTGCTTGCTCTCCTTCCACACCTCCGACTCCTCGACGCGGGTGCGGATCAGCAGGCTGATCAGGGCCGGGATGATCGAGAGGGCGAACAGCCAGCGCCACGACAGCCCGAGGCCCTCGCTGACCACCAGGTAGGCGACCGCCGCCATCAGGTAGCCGAAGGAGTAGCCCTCCTGCAGCAGGCCCGAGAAGAACCCACGCCGCTCGCGCGGGATCTTCTCCATCGCGAGCGCGGCGCCGAGGCCCCACTCCCCGCCCATCCCGATCCCGTAGATCAGCCGCAGCACGAGCAGGACCGTCAGGTTGGGGGCGAAGGCGCACAGGAAGCCGACGGTCGAGTAGAGCAGCACGTCCACGATCAGCGGGATTCGGCGCCCGACCCGGTCCGCCCACAGCCCGAAGACCAGAGCCCCGACCGGGCGCATCAGCAGGGTCACCGTAGTCAGCAGCGCGACCTTCTCCTTGGAGGTGCCGAAGTCCTCGGCGATGTCGGCGTAGACCAGCACCACGATGAAGTAGTCGAACGCGTCCATCGTCCAGCCGAGCAGAGCGGCCGTGAAGGCGTTGCGCTGGTCGGCGGTGAGTGGTGTGCGGGTGCTGCTGGCCATCCGGACTCCCTAGCCGACGGGGAAGGTTGGGGCTACCAACACGTGTGACTACCCGGCGGCGGCCGCTCTCACACCTGCGGGTTCCTCATGAATTCCGCGACCAGCCCCCCGAGGACCGGTCCCGCGTCCTCCTGCAGGAAGTGACCCGCCTGGCTGAGCACCGGGTGCTCCCGGCCCCGGGCCCCCGGCATGGACCGCGCCAGGACCGGCCCCATCTCGGCGGTGATCGGGTCGCTGTCGCCGAAGGCCACCAGGAACGGCAGGTCGAGCCGGGTCAGGGTCGCCCACGCCGCACGGTTGGCCTCCGTGGCCGGGTCGTCGGGTGCCGTCGGCACCAGCAGGGGCATCGCGCGAGGTCCTGCCTTGAAGGCCTCGTCCGGGTACGGCGCGTCGTACGCCGCCCGCACCTCCTCCGTCATCGGCCGCACGCAGCCCGAGGCGACCAGCCGTCCGACGTCGAGCACCGACGCCTTCTCGACAGCCCGCCGGAACCGCCACCACACCGCCGGCATCCCCAGGTCGCCGGTGGGCAGCCCGGTGTTCGACGCCACCACGCCTGCGAACCGGTCCGGGTGCTCGGCGACCAGCCGCAGGCCACCCCAGTCCTGGCCGACCAGGGTGACGTCGCGGAGGTCCAGCACGTCGAACGCCAGCGCCCGGACCCACCCGACGTGCCGCGCGTAGGAGTGGTCCTGCACCTCCGTCGGCTTGTCCGAGCGGCCGAAGCCGACCAGGTCCGGCGCGACGGCTCGCACGCCGGCCGCGGCCAGCTCGTCGAGCACGTGGCGGTAGAGGAACGACCAGCTGGGCTCGCCGTGCAGCAGCAGGGCGACGGGTCCGTCAGCGGGCCCGGCCTCGACGTACGCCATCCGCAGCGTGCCGCCCTCGCCGTCCGGCACGTCGGAGTACGACGGTGGGCGGTCGAACCCGGGCAGGTCCGCGAACCGGTCGTCGGGGGTGCGCAGTGTGTCCATGGTGGGAAGTCTGGCAGGAGCCACCGGCGGCCGGTTGGGGCGCCGATCACCCGGGGCCCTGGTAATCAGCGTGCGCGGGACAGCAGCGCTGTGGCAGGTTTACCCGGTGACCGAGCCCACGCTGCGCTGGCAGTGCATCTGCGTCGACGCCGCCGACCCGAGCACCATCGCGACCTTCTGGGAGCGCGCGCTCGGCTGGCGCCGGACGCACGACGACGGGGACGAGGTGGTGCTCGAGCCGCCCGAGGGCAGCCCGCAGGACGGCGTCAGCCCCGACATCCTGTTCCTGCGGGTGCCGGAGGCGAAGACGCTGAAGAACCGGCTGCACCTGGACCTGCGCCCCGACGACCAGGCGGCCGAGGTGGCCCGCCTCATCGGGCTGGGGGCGACGTACGCCGACGTGGGTCAGCCCGCGGACGCCTCCTTCACGGTGCTGCGGGACCCGGAGGGCAACGAGCTGTGCGTGCTGCGGACCCTGTCGGAGGCGGACACGTCCTGAGGTCGGCTAGCGCGCCAGCCAGTCGGCGGCGGTCGCGGCCAGGGTGCGCTTGCGGCCGTCGTCCATCCGGTCGTAGGTCCGCACCGCGAACCCGCTGCGCGGGTTGGCGGCGAACCCCTCGCGGTGGTCCGCCACGAACTGCCAGTACAGCGCGTCCCAGGCCGCCGCCCACTCACCGGTCGGGAAGTCGCTCATCTTGCGCAGGTAGTTGCTGCCGCTCACGTAGGGCTTGGTGGTGATCAGCTCACCGGTCGCGAACTGGCTCATCGCATAGACGTTCGGCACCATCACCCAGTCGTAGGCGTCGATGAACAGCGTCATGAAGAACTCGTAGACCTCGTCGGGGTCGATGCGCAGCAGCAGCATCGCGTTGCCGAGCACCATCAGCCGCTCGATGTGGTGGCACCACCCGTGCTGGTTCACCCGCCGCACCACCGTGTCCACCGGGTCCAGCCCGGTGGTGCCCTGCCACCAGCCGTCGTCGAGCTCCCGGGTCAGCCCGAGCAGGTTGCGGGTGCGCATGGCTCGGCCGTGCACGACGTACGAGGCCCGCATGTACTCCCGCCAGCCGATCACCTGCCGCACGAAGCCCTCCACGCTGGGCAGGTCGACGTCGTGCTCCTCCGCATGGCGTACGGCGCGGGCGACCACCGTGCGCGGGTCGAGGAGGCCGATGTTCATCATCGGGCTGATCACCGAGTGGAACAGCCAGGGCTCGTCGGCTGCGATCGCGTCCTCGTAGGGCCCGAACCGGTCGAAGCGGTCCTCGAGGAACCGGGTGAGCCACCCGTCGGCCTGCTCGTGGGTGGTCGGCCAGATGAAGGCGTCCAGGTCGCCGACGTTGTCGGGGAACTCCTTGGCCACCCACTCGATCGCCGCCTCGACGTGCCTGTCGTGGTGGACCTCCGGCAGCTGCGGCACCTCGATGCCCTTGGGGAGCTTCTTGCGGTTCTCGGTATCGAAGCTCCACCGACCTCCGGCCGGCTTGTCCCCGTCCATCAGCAGGTCGAGGCGGCGCCGCTGCTTCTCGTAGAAGTGCTGCATCCGCGGCTGCCTGGTGCCTGCGAACATCTCCCGCAGCTCGGCGTCCGTGGTGAGGAAGCCGGGCGTCTCCAGCACGGTGAGCTCCGCCCTGGCCGTGCGGCACACCGCCCGCAGGTCGCGCTCGAGCCAGTCGTCGACCACGTCGTAGACCTCGACGTGGGTGATGCGGTGCTCGGTGAGGACGTCGAGCAGCTGGTCGTCGCTGGCGGCGTCGGCCGAGCTGTCGACGTACGCCGTGCTCAGGCCGTGCTCGCGGAGCCGTTCGCCGAAGGCCACCATGGAGGCCCGGTGCAGCACCAGCTTGTGGGTGTGGAAGGGCAGCTGCCGGAAGAACAGGTCCGGCTCCACGAGCACCATCAGCGTCCCCGGGTCGGCGTCGAGGTGCTCGGTGAACAGCTGGTGCGGGAAGATGATCCGCGCGGGCGTCATACCGTCACCGGTGCCCCGCCGATTCCCATGGTATGCAGACGCTTTGGCGCTTCCCATGGGTCATGACCCATGGGAAGCGCCAAACTTCCTGCATCCCCTGGTAATCAGCCGCTCGTCAACAGCCGGCCACCGGCCGTCACTTCACCTCGGCGCGGAGCACCCGGACCAGCCCGATCACGAAGGGCAGCAGCACCCAGATCGCCAGGGCCGTCGCGACCTGCCACCACTCCTTACCGGTCAGGTGGTCACCGTTGAGCAGCGGGGTCTGAGCGGTGTTCAGGTCGACCCACTTCGCGGCATCGCGCAGCGGCTTCCACAGGCTCGCCACGATCGTGAAGGCGGTCGGCAGCACGAAGAAGGTGACGATGGCTGCCGCGGAGCTGAGGAACAGCAGGCCGAAGGCGAGACCCTGCAGGACCCCGGTCAGCTGGACGAGCCCGTACTTGGCGTAGTCGTCGGCGCCGATGCCCTGCCAGGCCGCGTCCGCGCCGCCGAGGACGGTCGCGAGAGCAGCGATCGCCACCGCGAGAGCGTATGCAGCGAGGCCGGCGATCAGGGCGGCCAGCACCTTCGCGAGCAGCACCCGACCACGCACCGGCACGAGCGTGAAGCTGACCAACGCGGTGCGCTGGCTCCACTCACTGGTCACGAGCAGGATGCCCAGGACGGGCAGGAGGAAGCCCTGTGGAGTGCCCGTGATCTGGATGAAGTTGCGGAAGGTGCGGTCAGAGGAGTCGGCGTTGAGGAAGAAGATCACGATGATCAGCGCCGTGATGGCGGCGATCGCGATCAGCAGCCACCGGCTCGCGCGGGTGTCGGCCAGCTTCCGCAGCTCCACGCGGACCAGCCGCGAGAGGGGGATGCGGGGAGTCCCGGAGACGTCCAGGGTGAACGGTTCGACGGTGGCGGTGCTCATGCCACGGCTCCTTCGGTGGGTACGGCGGTGGGTGTCACGTCGCGCTGGGTGTCGGCGGTCAGCTCGAGGAACAGCTCTTCGAGGCCCGCGCCGTCGGCCGGGCGGAGCTCGACGAGGGTGATGTTGTTGGCGGCGGCGACCTTGCCGATCGCGATGGCCTCCGCGTCGCTGCGCAGGCCGTCGCCCGACGTGACGGCGGTGATGCCCTCGCGCTGCAGGGCGTCCAGCAGCTGCTCGTGCTCGACTGCCTGGACGTAGGCGCCGCGGGCGTGCAGCAGCTCCTGCTTCGTGCCCTGGGCGACGATCCTGCCGTGCCCGATCAGGATCAGCTCGTCCGCGATCCTCTCCACCTCGTGGAGCAGGTGCGAGGACAGGCAGACGGTGCCACCGTGCTCGGCGTACTCCCGCAGCAGCCCGCGCATCCAGTGGATGCCGGCCGGGTCCAGGCCGTTCGCCGGCTCGTCGAGGATCAGGATGGAGGGATCGCCGAGCAGCGCGTGGGCGATGCCGAGCCGCTGCCGCATCCCGAGGGAGTAGTTCTTCACCCGGCGTTTGGCCTCGCTCTGCGAGAGGGACACGAGCTCCAGCATCTCGTCGACCCGCGAGAGGGGCAGGCCCATCGTCACCGCGCCGATGGTCAGCACCTCGCGCCCGGTGCGACCGGCGTGCTGGGCCGAGGCGTCGAGCAGGACGCCGACGTGGCGGCCCGGGTTCGGCAGGTCGGCGTAGCGGTGCCCGCCGATGGTGACGCGGCCCCTGCTGGCCGGCGTGAGGCCGACCATGATGCGCATGGTGGTGGACTTGCCGGCGCCGTTGGGCCCGAGGAAGCCCGTGACCTGTCCGGGCCGGCAGGTGAAGGACACGTCGTCGACGGCGAGGAAGCCGCCGTAGGTCTTGGTAACCCCGTCAACAGTGATCATGACCCCCACCCTTCCGCGTCCGGCGCCTGCGCGCATCGGTCTGCAGGATCGACCTGCCGAGACTTAAGCAGGGGGTGTGCTGGACCTCGGACCCTGCGCGCAGTGCCGGCCGGCTCCTAGGCTGAGGGCGTGCACGAGCCCAAGCCGGAGCAGTACAGCCCGCCGCTGACCTGGCGCTCGCACGCCTGGCGGATCGCCCTGGCCCTCGCGATCAGCGCTGTCGTGTGGCCCAGCACGGCCGTCTTGGAGTGGCGGCACGTGCGCGGCCTGTTCTGGCTCGACCTCGCGGTCGGGCTCGCCTGTCTGGTGCTGTCCTTCTACCGCCGGCGCTGGCCACTCACCATCGCGGTGGTCACCAACGTGGCGGCCCTGGTGTCGTTCTCGTCCGCCGGCCCGGGAACGCTGGCCGCGGTCTCCCTGGCCACGCGTCGGGTCGTGTGGCAGGTGGTGCTGGTCGGCGCGATCGGAGTCGTCACCGGCACGTTGTTCCCCACCCTGTGGCCCAGCCTCGACAACGACCCGTTGTGGATCACCTTCGCTGTCGGTCTCGCGTTCACCGTCGCGATGCTCGTCTGGGGCATGTACGTCGGCTCCCGGCGCGAGCTGCTGTGGACGCTGCGCGACCGCGCCGACCGCGCCGAGGCCGAGCAGGAGCTGCGGGTCAGCCAGAGCCGGTCGAACGAACGGGCCCGCATCGCCCGCGAGATGCACGACGTCCTGGCCCACCGCATCTCCCTGATCACCATGCACGCGGGCGCCCTGGCCTACCGGACCGACCTGAGCGCCGAGGAGATGCGGGACACCGCGGAGCTGATCCAGGCCAAGTCGCACGAGGCGTTGACCGACCTCCGCCACGTGCTGGGGGTGCTGCGCAGCGAGGACGGCGCCACGACGCTGCAGGAGCGCCCGCAGCCGACCTTCAAGGACCTCCCCGCGCTGATCCTCGAGTCGCGGGAGTCCGGGATGCGGATCAGCTACGACGACAGCGTGCTGGACGCCGCGGCGATGCCCGATCAGGTCGGCCGGACGACGTACCGGATCGTGCAGGAGGGGCTGACCAACGCGCGCAAGCACGCCCCCCACACCGCGGTGCTGGTGACGCTCGCCGGGTCCCCGCAGGCCGGGGTGGAGATCACGATCCGCAACCCCGCACGCAGCCTGCACTCGCCGCGCACCGCCGTGGACAGCGGGTCGGGCCCCGGTTGGGGCATCACCGTCGGCACCACTACGGCGCTGGTCGGCGGCTCCGGCGTCCGGGTGGGCTCGGGGGCACCCGGCCAGAGCAGCGGCACCGGCTCCGGCTCCGGCAACGGCACCGGGTCGGGCACCGCCGGGTCGGGCAGCGGGTCGGGCACGCCTGGCGCCGGCCTGGGGCTGGTCGGTCTCAGTGAGCGCGCCAAGCTGGCCGGGGGACGCCTGGACACCCGCCGGGAGGGCGACGTGTTCGAGCTGCACGGCTGGCTGCCGTGGCGGACATGACCGTGCCCTCCACTGCTTGCGAGCGGATCCGGGTCCTGATGGTCGACGACGACGCACTGGTGCGCTCCGGGCTGGCGATGATCCTCGGCGGTGCCCCGGACATCGACATCGTCGGCCAGGCGGTCGACGGCCGGGACGGCGTACGAGCCGCCCGTGAGCACCGTCCCGACGTCGTCCTGATGGACATCCGGATGCCGTCGATGAACGGGCTGGAGGCCACCGAGCACATCCAGTCCTGGGACGACCCGCCCAAGGTGATCGTGCTGACCACCTTCGACGCCGACGACTACGTGACCCGCGCACTGGGGGCCGGGGCGAGCGGGTTCCTGATGAAGGACACCCCGCCGGCCGCCATCATCGAGGCGATCCGGCGGGTGGCCGACGGTGACCCGATGCTCTCCCCCAGCGTCACTGCCCGGCTGATCGCCCAGCTGCGCGAGGGCGCCGCCCCGGACCGGTCCCGGAAGGCGAAGGAGCGGCTGGCCCGGCTCACCGAGCGCGAGCACGAGGTGGCCGTCGCCGTGGGCCAGGGACTGACGAACGCCGAGATCGCGTCAGCGCTGCACCTCTCGGTGCCCACGGTGAAGGCCCACATCGGCCGGCTGTTCGCGAAGCTCGGGTGCGACAACCGGGTGCAGATCGCCATCTGCGTTCACGACGCAGGCCTCACCACCTGAGCCCTCGTGCGGGAGCCCTATCCTGGAGCGCATGGCCCTCACCGACGTCCCCATCGCCCGCCTCGACGGGACGCCCGCCACCCTCGGCGACATCACCGGGGGGCGCCCGGCACTGGTCGTCAACGTCGCCTCGAAGTGCGGCCTCACCCCGCAGTACTCCGCGCTCGAGGCACTGCAGGAGCAGTACGCCGCCCGCGGGTTCACCGTCGTCGGCGTCCCCTGCAACCAGTTCGGAGGACAGGAGCCGGGGACCGCCGAGGAGATCTCGGAGTTCTGCTCGGCGACCTACGGCGTGAGCTTTCCGATGACCGAGAAGGTCGAGGTGAACGGCGATCACCGGCACCCGCTGTACGACGAGCTGGTGACGACCCCCTACCAGGCCGGAACCGACTTCGGCGGCTCCGACCTGACCGGCACGACCGGCGACATCTCCTGGAACTTCGAGAAGTTCCTGGTCGACGGGACCGGCGCCGTGGTGGCCCGATTCGCGCCCGGCGTGGTCCCCGACGACCCCCGCGTCACCGACGCCGTCGAGTCCGTCCTGCCATGAGTCGCGGGCCGGCGGAGCCCCGCCCCACCGGGGACGAGGCGCTGGCGGCCCACCCCTTCGACTGGCGGGTCACCGCGGACCGCCGGGTGCTGGTCTCCCGCGGAGGCCGGCAGGTCGTGGTAGTCGCCGGCGCCCGCGGCCGTCGCCTCGCCGACCAGCTGGACGCCACCGAGAGGACCGGGGAGACCGCCGCGAGAAACACTGCGGCCCAGCAGCTGCTGGCCCGCGCCACCGGCAACTACCGCCACGGCAACGAACGGCGCTAGACCCGCCGACCCGTCGGAGGGCGTGATGTGGGCCGGAACGGGGATAACCGGTGTGCGCCGTCTTGAGCTGGTGCCTACCCTTGTCCGGTGACTACCTCGACTCCTCCCCGCCACCGCCTCGACCGGCGTCAGCGCCAGGACAAGCCGAAGGGCCAGGACAAGCCGAAGGGCCCGGACAAGCCGCAGGGGCAGCAGCCCGCGGACTCCGAGAAGCTCGACAAGGCGGTCCTGTTGGTCGCCGGGGTCGTCGTCCTGGGCGCAATCATGTCCATCCTGGACATCACCGTGGTCAGCGTGGCCCAGCCCACCTTCCAGCGAGTGTTCGACTCGTCCCCGGCCCAGGTGGCCTGGACGATGACCGGCTACACGCTGGCGCTGGCCTCGGTGATCCCGCTGACCGGGTGGGCGGCGGACCGGTTCGGCACCAAGCGGCTCTACATGCTCGCGGTCGGGCTGTTCACCGCCGGCTCGGTGCTGTGCGCGGCTGCGAACAGCATCGAGATGCTGGTCGCCTTCCGGGTGCTGCAGGGGCTCGGCGGCGGGATGCTGATGCCGCTCGGCATGACGATCATGACCCGGGCGGCCGGCCCGGAGCGGATCGGCCGGGTGATGGCCGTGCTGGGCGTGCCGATGCTGCTGGGCCCGATCTTCGGTCCCATCCTGGGCGGCTGGCTGATCGACATCGCGAGCTGGCACTGGATCTTCCTGATCAACCTGCCCATCGGCGCCGTGGCGCTGGTCTACGCCGCCGTCGTGCTGGCCCCGGACAACCCGACCCCGTCGGAGAGCTTCGACTTCACCGGCATGCTGCTGGTCTCACCCGGCCTCGCGCTGTTCCTGTTCGGGGTGTCCTCCATCCCCGAGGAGGGCACCATCTGGTCCGCGCGGGTGCTGGTGTCGGCTGCCGTGGGTCTCGCGCTCGTGGTGCTCTTCGTGCTCCGCACGCTGTTCCGCTCCCCCGAGCACCCGCTGATGGACCTGAGGCTGTTCCGGCACCGTGCGCTGAGCATCTCGGTGGTGGCCATGTCGCTGTTCGCCATCGCGTTCTTCGGCGCCAGCCTGCTGTTCCCGTCGTACTTCCTGCAGGTCCGCGGCGAGAGCACCCTGGACGCCGGGCTGCTGCTGGCACCGCAGGGCCTCGGGGCCATGCTCACCATGCCGGCGGCGGGCATCTTCACCGACAAGATCGGGCCCGGCAAGATCGTGATGGCCGGCATCACCACCATCGTGGTCGGGATGGCCATGTTCACCCAGGTGGGCGTGGACACGTCCTACCTCTACCTGCTCTCCGCGCTGTTCATCATGGGGCTGGGGATGGGCGGCACGATGATGCCGATCATGACGTCGGCCCTGCAGTCGCTGCAGGACCAGGAGGTCGCCCGCGGGTCGACGCTCCTGAACATCACCCAGCAGGTCGCCGCCTCCATCGGCACGGCACTGTTCTCGGTGCTGTTGACCAACAGCTTCAACGCCAGCTCGGCGGTGGGTGCACTGCGAGCCGCGCAGGAGACCGGCCGACAGCTGCGGGACCCGGCGGTCATCGCCACCGCGCTGCAGGACATGGCCGACGCCTTCGGTGGCGCGTTCGTGGTGGCCACCGTGCTGATCGCGCTCTGCCTGGTGCCGGCCTACCTGCTGCCGCGGACCAAGACCTCGCGGCCTGTAGAGAACGACGCGGCTGCCGTGCCCACCCTGATGCACTGAGGCCTGGGGCCGGGTCCGGCTACCAGATGCGGACCCGGGCCTCCGGCTCCAGCCAGAGCCCGTCGCCAGCCTTCGTCTCGAAGGCCTGGTGGAACTCGTCGAGGTTGCGCACGATGTTGGCCCGGAACTCCGCGGGGCTGTGCGGGTCGACGGTCAGCAGCTGGAGCATCTGCTCCTTGCGCCGCTTGCCTCGCCAGATGTTCGCGAAGTTCAAGAACACCCGCTGCACGCCGCTGAGCCCGTCGACCACCGGCGCGTCCTGCTTCTGCAGGCTCAGCAGGTAGGCCTTCAGCGCGATCGTGATGCCGCCGAGGTCGCCGATGTTCTCCCCCACGGTGAGCGAGCCGTTGACGTGCTCGCCGGGCAGCTCGGCCGGCTCGAAGGCGTCGTACTGCTCGATGAGCTTGTCGGCGCGGGACTGGAACGCCTCGCGGTCGGCGGTGGTCCACCAGTTCTCCATGTTGCCGAGCTCGTCGTACTGCGAGCCCTGGTCGTCGAAGCCGTGGCCGATCTCGTGGCCGATGACCGCACCGATGCCGCCGTAGTTCTCGGCCGGGTCCGCGTCGGCGTCGAAGAACGGCGGCTGCAGGATGCCGGCGGGGAAGCAGATCTCGTTCATGCCGGGGTTGTAGTAGGCGTTGACATGCTGGGGCAGCATGAACCACTCGTCGCGGTCCACCGGCGAACCGATCTTGCGCAGCTCGCGGTCGGTGTCGAACGCGGCCACCGCGCGCACGTTGCCGAGCAGGTCGTCGGAGGAGACCTCGAGGGCCGAGTAGTCGCGGAACGTGTCGGGGTAGCCGATCTTGGGACGGAAGGTCTCCAGCTTGCGGTAAGCGCGCTGCTTGGTCTCCTCGGTCATCCAGTCCAGCGCCTCGATGCTGCGGTGGTAGGCCTCGAGCAGGTTCGCCACCAGGTCGACCATCAGCTCCTTGGACCGAGGCGGGAAGTGCTCGGCGACGTACTGCTCGCCGACCGCCTCACCGACCGACCCCTCCACGAAGGAGACGCCACGCTTCCACCGGGCCCGCAGCTCGGGCGTGCCCTGCAGGGTGCGGCCGTAGAACTCGAAGTTCTCCGCCACGAACGCACTAGAGAGGTACGGCGACGCCGCGCGGACCACGCGGATGGCGAGCCAGGCCTTCCAGTCCTCGAGCGACACCTCGTCCAGCGCCGTCGAGAGGTGCTGGAGGTACGACGGCTGGGCGACGATCGTCTCGGCCAGGGTCTGCTCGGTCGCACCCAGCGCCTGCGCCCACGGCTCCCAGGGCAGGCTCGGGGCCAGCTCGTGCAGGCCCTCCCAGGTGGTCAGGTTGTAGGCCTTGATCACGTCGCGGGTCTCGGCGCGCTCCCAGTGGCCCTTCGCCAAGCGGGTCTCGACATCGACCACCCGCTGCGCGGAGGCCGCCGGGTCGGCCCAGCCGGCGAGGGTGAGCATCTTCTCGACGTGGGACAGGTAGGCCGTGCGGATGTCGGCGAACTTGTCGTCGCGGTAGTAGGACTCGTCCGGCAGGCCGAGCCCGCCCTGGACCACGGTCACGAGGTAGCGCTCGGAGTTGCGGTCGTCGGTGTCCACGTAGGCACCGAAGAAGCCCCCGCCGCCGCGCCGCTCGAGCCCCCCGACGAACGTCGCCAGGGCGGTCAGGTCGGGCAGCGCCGAGACCGCCTCCAGGTCAGCGCGCACCGGCTCGGCGCCGAGCTCCTCGATGCGGTCCTCGTCCATGAAGCTGCTGAACAGGTCGCCGACCTTCTGAGCGTTGGAGCCCTGCTCATGGGTCCCCTCCGCCAGCCCCTCGATGATCGCGCGCACCCGGGCCTCGGACTGCTCCGCGAGCTCCACGAAGGAGCCCCACGCGGACCGGTCGGCCGGGATCTCGGTGCTCTCCAGCCAGCGGCCGTTCATGTGCCGGAACAGGTCGTCCTGAGGGCGGATGTCGGGGTCCATGCCCGCGCGGGCGTCGTCGAGGATCGTCACGCGCGCCAGCGTACAACCGGCCTCCCCCAGTGCTCGGGGCTTCGCCGCCGTGGCACGATCCAGGCATGAGCGAGACCTCCCAGCAGCCCCAGCTGACCGTGCGCGACAACACCGACGACCAGCGATTCGAGGCGGTCGACGAGACCGGCGTGGTGGCGGGCTTCGCGGCCTACCGCCGCGAGGAGGGCCTGGTCACCTTCACCCACACCGTCGTCGACGACGCCTTCGAGGGACACGGGGTCGGCTCGACGCTGGTCCGGGCGGCCCTGGACGCCGTACGCGACGAAGGGGTGCGGGTCGTGCCGCGCTGCCCGTTCGTGGCGGACTACATCGACAAGCACCCGGAGTACGCCGACCTGGTCGACTGAACAGGGGTCGACTGAAAAGGGGTCGACTGACGCAGTCCATCGGCGCGCTCAGCGCAGCGTCAGCACCGTCTTGCCGCGCACCCGGCGCTCCTCCAGGTCCGTCAGCGCGGCGGCCACCTCCTCCACCGGGTACGTCGTGGCGACCGGCGGGTCCACCACGCCCGAGGAGATCATCGGCAGCAGCGACTCCCACTGGGCGCGCATGAACCCGGGCCGCGCCATCGCGTAGGCCCCCCAGCCCACCCCGCGCACGTCGGTGTTGTTCAGCAGCAGCCGGTTCACCTTGACCTCGGGGATCCGGCCGCCGGTGAACCCGACGACGAGCAGCCGGCCCAGCGGGGCCAGCGACCGCAGCGAGTCGGTGAACAGGTCGCCCCCGACGACGTCGACCACCACGTCCACGCCGACCCCGTCGGTGAGCCCCTTGACGGCCGCGAGGAACCCGTCGGCCAGCACCGCGTGATCGGCGCCGAGCTCCCGGACGAACTCCGCCTTCTCCTCGGTGGACACCACGGCGATCGTCCGGGCGCCGCACCCGTGGGCGACCTGCAGCGACGCGGTCCCGACACCGCCGGCGGCTCCGTGGACCAGCACGGTCTCGCCCTCGCGAAGCTGCGCCCGCGTCTCCAGCGCGAACTGCGCGGTGAGGTAGTTCATCGGCAGGGCCGCGGCCTTCGCGAAGCTCACACCGTCCGGGAGCGGGAACACACTGTCGCGGTGTACGGCGACCAGGTCCGCCCCACCGCCGTGCGGCAGGCAGCACGCCACCCGGTCGCCAGCGCCGAACCCCGACCCCGGCGGCGCCTCGCGCACCACGCCCGCGAAGTCCACGCCGAGCTGGAAGGGGAGGTCGGGCCTGATCTGGTACTGCCCGCGGCTCTGCAGGAGGTCCGGCCAGCTGACCCCGAGCGCATGCACCTCGACCAGGACCTCCTCGTCCCCACGGACGGGCTCGGGTGCCTCGACGACCTCGACGCCGGAGGGCCCCTCCAGCCGGACCACCTGGACCGAACGCATGCACAGCTCCTGACCTCGACTGTTGCGGGAGCATGCCACAATGGCGCGGCGTCCTGAAACGGCAGGGCCTGTTGCGCCGGGGGAGGACCAGGCAGATGACCGACGACCTGACGGACCGGCTGCCACCGGTCCCCGTCGAGCCGTCCGGTCTCACCTCCCACAGCATCGAGCCGGCGAGCGCCGAGGTGTTCCGCAAGCTCGCCGAGGTCGTCTACGTCAGCGACGACTACGCCGGCGTCTACGAGGCCGTCGTGCGTGCCGCCCCGCGCCTGGTGGACGGCTGCGACCATGCCAGCCTGATGCTGCGCAGCGACGGACGGTTCTCCACGGTGGCCTCCAGCGACGAGGTCGCCGCGACCGTCGACGCTCACGAGCGCGACGTCGGCGAGGGTCCGTGCCTGGACGCGATCATGGACGAGTCCGTCTTCCACGACGCCGACCTGACCGACGGGTCGCCCTGGCCTCGGCTGGCCGAGCGGGTGCTCTCGGAGACGCCGGTGCGCAGCATGGCGGGCTTCCGGATCCGCACCGGGGACGAGAAGAGCGGCGCCCTCAACCTGTTCTCCGACAGACCGGGCGGGCTCACCGACCGGGCCGTCGACCAGGGCATCGTGCTGGCCTCGTTCATCAGCGTCGCGCTGGTGGCGGCGCACGAGCGCAGGTCCGCCCGGACGCTCCGTGAGGGTCTGCAGAGCAACCGCGAGATCGGCAAGGCGATGGGCCTGCTGATGGCCTTCCACAAGGTCAGCGACGACGAGGCGTTCGCGATGCTGCGACGCACCTCCCAGGACCTGAACATCAAGCTCGGCGAGGTGGCGCGGCAGGTCGTGGACCACCACAACCAACGCTGACCACCCGGCTGGACGGGTGCTCTACCTGCTCGGCAGGCCGACCTTGACGACGCGGTTCATCTCGAAGTGCATCGGGTCGGTGTAGCTCCAGTCCCCGCCCCAGGCGAATCCCCACTTCTTGAAGATCGCCACCACCCGCCGGTCCATCTGGCCCACCGTGCCGCGCTGGTTGCCGGGCACGTTGAGGTCGCACGCCATCCCCCACGAGTGCAGGGAGAGGCCCTGGGCCGGGTCGTGCCCGATGTAGCGGGGCACGTAGCAGCCGGCGAACTCGGCCGGGTGGATCGAGGACGACAGCCCCTGCTGCACCACCTCGGTCAGTGCTGCCCGGAGCTGGGGAAGCATGCCCTTGTTGCCGGTGACGGGTCCGATGATCGGCATGTTCTCCTGCCGGATGTACGCACGGACCCAGCGGGGGTCGGGGGTGATGGTGCCGTCGGGGTGCGAGGTGTAGTTGAACGTGCCGACCGCCTGGGACACCGAGCCGCCGGAGAGCACGGCGGTCGAGAGCGCGTCGGGGGCGAACTCCAGGGCGAGCGTCGAGATGGCCGGGGTCGGACCGAGCACCCGTCGGAGTGCGGCCCGGACCGCTGAGGGGGTGGACTCGCCGGTGGACACGACCATCGCGTTGTCCCTTGGCAGGCCCAGCTGCCGGCCCCGCTTGAGGTTCACGACCGCCGAGATCTGCTTGACCAGGGGCGCGTAGGCGCCGATGTGCACGGCGGGCGCCCGGTCCGACGTACCGAGCCGGAGGTAGCCCCGCCGGTCCGCCAGCCGTGGCGGCAGCGAGGGGTCCACCGCCACCTCACCGTCGGCGACCCGTCGCCACACGGCGTTGGAGACCGCCGAGCCGTACTGCGTGAACCGGCGGAACGCGCCCGGGTCCGCCGCGGCGACGCTCAGGGTGCGTCCGTTGGCCGACAGCGACGCCAGCGAGATGGAGACCGACCCGGCGATGCCCGGCACCGCGTCGACCCTCCGGCGGACGGACGCCGGGATCGTGCCGCTGCTGGTGACCAGGATGTCCGCGGTGCGCAGGGGCGTCCTGAGCCGCCCGGGAGGCGGCACGGCGTAGCGCGCCGTGCCGGCCGAGGTGCTCGCGGCGCTCGACGGCCCGCGCTGGGTGCCTGCGGCGCCGGGGTCCGGGACGACCTGGGTCGGGGACCGCGTAGTGGCCGACGTCCTCTCGATCCGCTCGCTGCCGGGGGAGCAGCCCGCGACCGTCAGCACCAGGAGGGCGGTCAGGGCGCAGCCCGACACGCTCTTCACCGCTGTGCGCACTACTCGTCCCTCCCCCGGGTACGTCGACGGGCAATCAGCCCTGCCCGACCCCACGATACGGGTCGAGCTCGCGGCGCGCCGAAAGGTCGTAAAGTCTCCGATCTGTCCCGACCCATCCGGACCACCGGCGGCTGCGAACCCCCTGCATGCCCGCAACCACACTCGCTCCCGACCGGTCCTCTGCGGACGCCCCGGCGCCCCGCAGCTCGCGTCGCTGGCTGGCGGGCGGCTTCGCCGGGCTGCTGGCCGGCGCTGCCGCAGTGGCCGTCTCGGAGGCGCTGACGGCTCTGCTCACCGGTGTCACCTCGCCGCTGCTGGCGGTCGGCAACCGCGCCGTCGACGAGACGCCGCGACCCCTCAAGGAGTTCGCGATCGAGCGGTTCGGCGAGTACGACAAGCCGGTCCTGATCGGCAGCGTCATCGCCACGGTGGCGCTGCTGGCGGTGGTCGCCGGCGTGATCGGCGTACGGCGTCCCCGGGTGGCCCTGGGGGCCTTCCTGGTGCTCAGCCTGGTGGCGATGGCTGCCGCCGTGACCGACCGCGCGGCGACCGCCGGCCCCTTCCTGCGCCTCCTGCCCGCCCTGGCCCTCGTGGTCGTCGGCGTGGTGGCGCTCCTCATGCTGCTGCGGACCCTTCGTACCTCCACCGGCTTGCACTCCAACGGGGGTGTGCAAGCCGGTGTTGCACCCACGGGGCACGAAGGGTCCGCAGCGAACACCGAGAGCGTCGAGGACGGCAAGCCACGGCTGCTGATCCACGACCTCCTGCCTCCGCACGTCCAGGGCGACGACCTGCCCAGCGGCTTCGACCGCCGAGCCTTCCTGCAGGCCGCAGCCGCGGTGGGCGCAGTGGCGGCCGTCGGCGGCGGCGTCCGCCAGGTCTTCGGAGGCTCAGCCGCCGCCTCCCAGCGCTCCGACATCGTGCTGCCCAAGCCCGCGACCGCGTCTCCGGCGCTGGCCCGCGGCGCCCGCCTCGACGTCCCCGGCATCAGCCCGTTCATCACCTCGAACCGCGAGTTCTACCGGGTCGACACGGCGCTGAGCGTCCCCGACGTCCCGATCGACGGCTACACGCTGAAGATCCACGGGATGGTGGACCACGAGATCGAGCTCAGCTACCAGGACCTGCTTCAACGGCGGATGGTCGAGCGGCGGATCACGCTGACCTGCGTGTCGAACCCGGTCGGCGGCAAGTACCTCGGCAACGCCACCTGGATCGGCGTCCCGGTCCGGGACCTGCTCGAGGAGGCCGGCGTCAAGAGCGGCGCCGACGCCGTCAAGTCCACCAGCGCGGACAACATGACCATCGGCACCCCGCTCCAGGCCCTCGACGACCCGATGCGCGACGCGCTGATCGCGGTGGGCATGAACGGCGAGCCGCTCCCCCTCAAGCACGGGTTCCCGGTGCGGATGGTGGTGCCGGGTCTCTACGGCTACGTCTCGGCCACGAAGTGGCTCGTGGACCTCGAGGTCACCCGCTTCGCCGACTTCAAGGCCTACTGGTCCACGCGCGGCTACTCGGTCAAGGCGCCGATCAAGACGTCCTCGCGGATCGACGTACCCCGCTCCTTCGCGCAGGTGAAGACCGGCGCCAAGGTCCCGGTCGCCGGCGTCGCCTGGTCCCAGGACCGCGGCATCAAGGCCGTCGAGGTGCGCGTCGACGGAGGGAAGTGGCAGGAGGCGGAGCTCGCTGCCCAGGACAACATCGACACCTGGCGCCAGTGGGTGTGGATGTGGACCCCTGAGTCCGGCAACCACACCGTCGAGGTCCGCGCCACCGACGACACCGGCTACACGCAGACCGACAAGCGCGTCCCCATCGCCCCCAACGGCTCCACCGGCTGGCACAGCGTCAACGTCACCGCCAGCTGAGCTTCTTTGTCCCACCTGCACCAATCCGGGTCCGCCCACACGGCGAACCACATACAGAGCAAGGCACCTCGCCGAAGCCGACGAAAGGTTCAGCACATGCGCACCATGAAGAGAATTGCCGCCGCTACCGCGGTCGTGTCAGCGCTCACGATGACCGCTGCCTGCGGCAGTGACTCCAGCAAGGCCGACTCCTCCTCGAGCGACACCGCCTCCAGCGCGGCGCCGTCGGAGAGCCCCTCGAAGGCACCGAGCAGCAGCGCGCCCGCCGGCAACGCGGTGACCGCCAACCTGGCCGGTCCCGGCTGCGCCGCCTACGCCAAGGCTGTCCCGAAGGGCACCGGCTCGGTCGCCGGCATGGCTGCCGACCCGGTCGCCGTGGCCGCCGGCAACAACCCGCTGCTGAAGACCCTCACCGCTGCGGTCTCCGGCAAGGTGAACCCCAAGGTCAACCTGGTCGACACGCTCAACGGCAGTGAGTTCACCGTCTTCGCGCCGACCGACTCTGCGTTCGCCAAGGTCCCGAAGGCGACCCTGAAGACGCTGAGCACCCCCGCTGGCGCGGCGACGCTGACCAAGATCCTCACCTACCACGTGGTGGCCGGCCAGATGACCCCGAAGCAGATCGCGGGCAAGACGCTCAAGACCGTCGAGGGCGAGAAGCTCATGATCTCCGGCACGGCCAACAAGCTGAAGTCGCAGAAGGCCAACGTCATCTGTGGCGGCGTCAAGACCGCGAACGCCACGGTCTACCTGATCGACGGTGTGATGACGCCCCCGAGCATGATGAAGAAGTGACCCACAGCTGAACCCCGCACCACTGATCCACCTGATTCATCAGCAGAGCCTGCAACGGCCCCGACCAACCGGTCGGGGCCGTTGCTCGCGTCCGGACAGCCCGAACCCGGACGGCTCGGTCCCGGACGCTCGGTGGCTGGACGGCTCGGTGGCCGCCGAGCTGCGGTCAGCCGGGCTGACCGGCGTCCGCGGCGCCGCCGGCGTCCTGGGGTCCGCCGGGGGCGGCCGGCGCCGCAGCCCCCTCGGAGTCGTCGTCGGACGGCGCGGCCATCGGGTTCTTGTCCGGTCGCAGGTCGTCAGGCAGCTGGTCGTCGCTGATCAGACCCTGGTCGGGGGCGTCCTGCGAGGTGCCGGACTCGTTCTCGGGTGTGGAGTCACTCATGGTGACGTCGTACCCCGCCGCCGCGCGGCCAAGCCAGCCGCCCCGTGCCAGCTGTCGGGGTCAGGAGTTCTCCTTGCGGAAGGTCGCGGTGCCCCACCAGATGGCGAGCCCGAAGAGGACCAGCGCCCACACCGTGCCCCACAGCAGGCCGGAGCTGGCGTAGTCCCCGCCGAACGCGTCGCGGACGCCGTCCACGACATGCCTGATCGGCATGAAGTCGCTGGCCTTCTCCAGCCAGGACGGCCCGATGGTCATCGGCAGCAGGATCCCTGAGAGCAGCAGGACGGGCATCATCACCATGTTGATGACCGGTGCCATCACGTCCTCGGACTTCGTGGTCAGCGCCAGCGCGTTGGAGGCCGCTGCGCAGGCACCGCCGATCAGCAGGGTCAGCGCGGTGCCGACGACGATGCCCGCGACGGGCGCATCCATCCCGAGCGCGTATCCGAGACCGATCAGGATCAGCGCCTGGACCAGCAGCTGGAGCAGGTCGCGGTAGAGCCGTCCGACCAGCAGGGCCGTGCGGCTGGCCGGAGTCACCCGCTCGGCCTCGATGACGCCCTCGCGCCACTCGCCGATCAGGCTGAAGCCCGCGAAGAAGGCGCCGAAGATGCCCAGCTGCACCAGCATGCCGGGGACGAAGAACGTGTAGGCGTTGGTGGCTCCGAACTGCTTGATGAGCGGCTTGAGCAGCGGGCCGAAGAGCAGCAGGTAGAGCACCGGCTGCAGCATGCCGATGATCACCCAGGCCGGGTTGCGCAGGTTCATCCGCAGCTGGCGGCGGAAGA
>CAXSHL010000066.1:0-24248 GCA_964237315.1 uncultured Nocardioidaceae bacterium | reverse complement strand
CGAGCGTCTCCGGCCCGCGTGAGTTGCTGAGCACCACGTCGTACCCGTGGTCGAGCGCCAGCCGCGCCACGGCCTGCCCGATGTTTCCTGCACCGATGAACCCGATCGTCGTCATGAGCAGCCCAACCCGGTGCGGCCGCCCGTTGTTCCGGATCAGCGGACGGTGATGTCCTTGGTGTCCTGGGTCGGTGCACTGCCCTCACCGTCGGACGGGTCCTCGTCGTGCACCCGGAGCGTGTAGTCACCCGGTGGCGCCTGCACCGTGAAGGAGTACGGCGACATCGTGCAGCACTCGGCCGCGGTGGCGTAGCCGGTCCGCACCTGCTTCTCGCCCTGCACGAGCTCCCACCGCACGTTGGCCTCGAACGCCGAGGCGCGGCCCCGCACGGTGAACGGGCTGGTGACCGTCGCGCCGTCCTGCAGCGAAGTCACGCTCACCGAGGCGAGGGTGTCGTCGGCCGACGCGGCCGGCACCGGCCGGCTGGTGGGCTCGCCGAGCAGGGTCGGGGTGGGTCGCCCGTCCAGCAGGAAGGTCACCGGCAGCTTCTCGCCGGCAGCCGACTGGGCCGTGAAGACCAGCTGTTGGAGGGCCAGAGCGGCCTCGGCGCGCGTCGTGCCGGCCGGCCGCTCGGACACCGGCCCCGACAGGTCGACGGAGAGAACGCCGTCCGAGAGCTGCGCGCGCTGCAGGGTGGTGTCCGACGGCCACGCTGAGTGGTAGTCCGGGTCGGCGGCTCGCCCGGTGACCGCCGTCTCCACCGCTGCGTCCAGGGCGCCCTCGGCCGAGGGACTGTCGTGGTGCTCCGCGAACAGCCGCGGTCCGGAGGGCGTCGAGCCGACGAAGTACACCAGCTCGCTCGGCCCCGACGAGGTCGGCGACCGGTCCCCGAAGAGGGTCGGCTGCCTTCCGGACGAGCCGCCGAGGCCGCTGCCGAGCAGGGCGACGGCGACGATGATCGCCGCAGCGGCCGCCACCGTCCCGACCACTCCCACCGCACCTCGGCGCGATCGCCGGGTGGTCGTCCGCGAGCGGATCGTCTCGAGCGACTGCCGGGGCTCCACCCCTGCGACGGTCTCCTCGAGCAGCGCGCGCAGCTGGTCCTCGGAGCTCATCTCACGTCCTCCATCAGCGTCCGCAGAGCCTGTACGCCGCGCCAGGCATGGCTCTTGACCGCCCCGCGGCTGATGCCCAGGGTCTCGGCGATGTCGGCCTCGGAGAGGTCGAGGTAGTAGCGCAGGGCGATCACCTCGCGCTGCCGCTCCGGCAGCTCCCGCAGCGCGTCGAGCACCCGCGCGCGTTGCTCGGCGGCGAGCGCGTCCTCGTCGGCGCCGGGCCGGTCCGGGGCCACCGCAGGGGTGTGCGCCGCCTGGACCCCGCGGTGCCTCAGGACCGAACGCGACCGGTTCACGACCGTCTGGCGCAGGTAGGCCAGCCCCTGGTCCGGGTCCCGCAACGACCGCCACCTGTCGTGCATCGCCACGAACGAGTCCTGCACGACCTCCTCGGCGGTCTCCGGGTCGCGGACCAGCAGCACCGAGAGCCGCACCAGCCGCCGGTAGTGGGTGGCATAGAGCTCCTCGACCGCCGTGTCGGCGTCCCAGGGCCCGGCTGTGCCAGGTCCGGGACCGGCTGTGCCGGGCGTCCCGCGCAGCGTCATGGCACCCCCTCGGGAGAACGTCGTCATGCTCACGCTAGTTGCACGCGCGAGCGCCTCGGCCGGTTTACCTGCCCGCGACACGATCTAGGGTGTCGTCATGGCGAGCGACGCTGACTGTCTGTTCTGCAAGATCGTGGGCGGCGACATCCCCGCCGACGTCGTCCACGAGACCGACACCACGGTCGCCTTCCGCGACTTGGACCCGCAGGCACCCACGCACGTGCTGGTGGTCCCACGCACGCACCAGCCGAACGCCGCCGCGCTCGCCGCTGCCGAGCCGGGCCTGCTCGACGACCTGGTGCAGGCTGCCGCCGCGGTTGCCGAGCAGGACGGCCTCGCGGACGGCTACCGACTGGTCCTCAACACCGGGCCCGCCGCCCACCAGACGGTGTTCCACGTCCACCTGCACGTGCTCGGTGGCCGGTCGATGGGCTGGCCACCCGGCTGAGCGCCGGTGCGCGCGACATGAGCCCCAGGTGAGCCTCAGGTGATCTCGAACCACAGGGTCAGCACCAGCCAGGAGGTCAGCGCCAGCAGCATCACCCAGGCGATGATCTTGTGGGAGAGCTTGCGGGAGTCCAGTGAGGACGCGATGGCGATCATCCCGGCGTCGTCGCTCCACCGGTCGATCCCCATCCGCTGGGCGTCGAGCGGGAAGGGGTTGCGCGCCAGGAAGTCCTCGGGCCTGATGAGCTCGAAGTCGTCGCCATCCGGGTCGTCCTGGTCCAGCATCCGCACACTGTAACCGGCCCAGGGACCGGCTGTGGAAACCGATGCCGCACCCCGTCCGCCGCTCCCGTAAACTGGGTGGTGCCAGCAGCGCCCACCAGACCGGGAGGTCGGCACCTACGCCGCCCATGACAGAACCCACCACCGACCCAGCAGTCGACCCCGCGGCAGACCCCGCAGCCGGCCCCGACGGGTCCGGGAACCGCACCGACATCCCCGCTCACTCGGTCGTCGTGCCGCACAGCATCAACATGGTGGCCCTCCTCGGCCCCGGAGACGAGCACCTGAACCTGATCGAGAAGGCCTTCAAGGCCGACATCCACGTGCGGGGCAACCAGGTCACCCTGCGCGGCGAGCCGGCCGAGGTGGCCCTCGTCGAGCGGCTGCTCGACGAGCTGGTGACGATCATCCGGACCGGCCAGGGCGTGACACCGGAGACGGTCGAGCGCGCCATCGGCATCCTGCGCACCGAGACCAACGAGCGCCCCGCCGACGTGCTCTCGCTGAACATCCTGTCCAACCGCGGCCGCACGATCCGGCCGAAGACGCTGAACCAGAAGCGCTACGTCGAGTCGATCGACAGGCACACGATCACCTTCGGGATCGGCCCCGCCGGCACCGGCAAGACCTACCTCGCGATGGCCAAGGCCGTGCAGGCGCTGCAGTCCAAGAACGTCAACCGCATCATCCTCACCCGGCCCGCGGTCGAGGCCGGCGAGCGGCTCGGCTTCCTGCCCGGCACCCTGAGCGAGAAGATCGACCCCTACCTGCGCCCGCTGTACGACGCCCTGCACGACATGCTCGACCCGGAGTCCATCCCGAAGCTCCTCGCGGCCAACACCATCGAGGTCGCGCCCCTGGCCTACATGCGTGGCCGAACGTTGAATGATGCGTTCATCGTCCTCGACGAGGCCCAGAACACCTCGCCCGAGCAGATGAAGATGTTCCTGACCAGGCTGGGGTTCGGGTCGAAGATGGTCGTCACCGGCGACGTCACGCAGGTCGACCTGCCTTCGGGGACGAGGAGTGGCCTGCGGATCGTCGAGGACATCCTGGTCGGCATCGAGGACGTGTCGTTCAACCGGCTCACCGCGCAGGACGTCGTACGCCACCGGCTGGTCGGGCACATCGTGGCCGCCTACGACGAGTACGACGCCCGCACCGAGACGACCGACCCCGGACCGGACGCGCATCGTCGCGGGCCGCGGAGCACCCGCGCGTGAGCGGGATCGAGCAGGCGAGCCGCAGGTGAGCATCGAGGTGCTCAACGAGTCGGGCGAGACCCTCGACGTGGCCGGCCTGTCGCGACTGGCGCGGTTCGTGATGGACCAGATGCGCGTGCACCCGCTGGCCGAGCTGTGCGTCAAGCTCGTCGATGAGGCGACCATCGCCGAGCTCAACGAGCGGTGGATGGAGAAGACCGGGCCGACCGACGTGCTCGCCTTCCCGATGGACGAGCTGCGACCCGGGCTGGTCAACGAGGAGCCCGAGGAGGGGGTGCTCGGTGACATCGTGCTGTGCGTGCGGGTCGCGGAGCGGCAGGCCCAGGAGGCCGGTCACTCGACCCAGGACGAGGTGCACCTGCTGACCGTGCACGGCATACTCCACCTGCTGGGCTATGACCATGCCGAGCCCGAGGAGCACAAGGAGATGTTCGACCTCCAGGCCGAGCTCCTCCAGCAGTGGCAGGGCGCGCACACCGCATGAGCGGCCGATGAGCCTCGTCGACATCTGGCTGCTGCTGGCGGCGGTCGTGCTGGTGCTGGTCGCCGGCCTGTTCAGCAGCGCCGACGCCGCGCTGTCGTCGTTCTCCAAGGCCCGCGCCGAGGAGATCGGCAGCGGCTCCGGGTCGTCGCGGCTGCTGGTGATCGTCGGGGACCCGCCGCGCTACCTGAACACCGCGCTGTTCCTGCGGATGCTGACCGAGACGGCCGCGGTCGTCCTGGTCACGGTCGCCATGCTGGACCTGTTCGTGACCGGGGGCGGCGCGGAGTCCGGTCCGGAGAGCAACGGGGACCGGTGGCTGGCCATCCTGGCCTCGCTGGCGATCATGCTGGTGGTCTCGTTCGTCGTCATCGGCGTGGCCCCCCGCACCCTCGGGCGCCAGCACTCCGAGCGGATCGCGCTGCTCTCGGCCGGTCCGCTCATCGCCTTCACCAAGGTGCTCGGCCCCCTGCCCCGGCTGCTCATCCTGATCGGCAACGCGATCACGCCCGGCCGCGGGTTCAGCGAAGGCCCGTTCGCCTCCGAGGCCGAGCTGCGCGAGCTCGTCGACCTCGCCGAGGCGAGCAGCGTCATCGAGTCCGGCGAGCGGCAGATGATCCACTCGGTCTTCGAGCTCGGCGACACGCTGGTCCGCGAGGTGATGGTGCCGCGCACCGACGTGGTGTTCATCGAGCGCACCAAGACGATCCGGCAGGCGATGTCGCTGGCGCTGCGCAGCGGCTACTCGCGGATCCCGGTGATCGGGGAGAACCTCGACGACATCGTCGGGTTCGCCTACCTCAAGGACCTGACCAAGCGCGTCTTCGACCGACACGAGGCCGAGACGACCGAGCGCGTCGACTCGGTGATGCGCTCGGTGCTCTACGTCCCCGACTCCAAGCCGATCGACGCGCTGCTGCGCGAGATGCAGGCCGAGCGCAAGCACGTCGGCGTGGTCGTCGACGAGTACGGCGGCACGGCCGGCCTGGTCACCATCGAGGACCTGGTCGAGGAGATCGTCGGGGAGATCACCGACGAGTACGACGTCGCCAGGATCGACGTCGAGCGCCTCGAGGGCGGCACGGTGCGGGTCAGCTCGCGCTACCCGGTCGACGACCTGGAGGAGGTCAGCGGCGTGGACGTCGAGGACGACGACGTGGACAGCGTCGGCGGGCTGATGGCCAAGCACCTGGGGCGTGTGCCGATCGCCGGGTCCGTCGTCGAGGTCGAGGGCCTGCGCTTCGAGGCGGAGGGGACCGCCGGCCGCCGCAACCGGATCAGCACCGTGCTGGTCAGCCGGCTCGACCCACCGGTCGAGGTGGGCGCGGACCGGGACGCCAGGGCCGGCCGGGACGCGGAGCCCACCCGTGAGCACCATGGTGGCTGAGGCCGCCTTGTCCGACCCGGAGGACGCCAAGCTGCTCACCCTGGCCCGTTCCACCCGGGCTCGCACCCGCGCTGCCGAGGGGGCGTGCGTGCGTGACCTGGACGGCCGCACCTACGCCGGCGCCACGGTCGCGCTGGGCAGCCTGCGGCTGAGCGCGGTGCAGGTGGCGGTGGCGATGGCGGTCACCAGCGGCGCCCGAGGGCTCGAGGCGGTGCTGGTCCTCGGTGAGGCCACGGCGCCGGTCGAGGCCGACCTGTCCGTCGTACGCGACCTCGCCGGGGCGGGGGTCCCCGTGCACCTCACCGCCCCCGACGGCACCCTGGTCGGCACCTTCCACTCCTGACCCGCACCCGGGGCCAGGCCTCGCCGGGCGCGCCGCGCCCCCGATAATCCGTGACGGCGTGCCGGAATATCGGCCGGAACTCCTGCGTTCCGTCACGGATCATCCGGGGGTGGGGAGTGCGTGGTCTCACCAAGCAAACCCCCGCACCGAGCCGGAACAATGTCTCGATAGGGTGGCTGGCTGTGAACGAGGTGGTGGGATGGGCAGCCCACAGCGAGGCCGTGACCCGGCTGCGTGGGTCCTACGAGGCGATCCCGGCCGGCTCGCCGGTCCGGCTCGCCAAGCGCACCTCGAACCTGTTCCGGGTCCGCTCCGACACGTCCGCGCCCGGGCTCGACGTCTCCGGACTGCGTGGCGTGGTCGCGCTCGACCTGGACGCGACCGAGGGCCCGACCGCGGACGTGCAGGGCATGTGCACCTACGAGGACCTCGTGGACGTCACACTCCCGCACGGCTACATCCCGTACGTCGTCCCGCAGCTGCGCAGCATCACCCTGGGCGGCGCGGTCACCGGGCTCGGGATCGAGTCGACGTCCTTCCGCAACGGCCTCCCGCACGACTCGGTGCTCGAGATGGACGTGCTGACCGGTGCGGGAGAGCTGGTCACCACCCGGCCCGGCGACGACCTGTTCGACGCCTTCCCGAACTCCTACGGCTCGCTGGGATACGCGACGCGGATCCGGATCCTGCTCGAGAAGGTCCCCGGCTACGTCGGCCTTCGCCACCTGCGCTTCGGTGACCTCGACGACCTGGCCAAGACCCTGGACGTCATCGTCGAGCAGGGCGAGCACGACGGCGTCCGGGTCGACGGCCTGGACGGGGTCGTCTTCGAGCCGGGCGAGGCCTACCTCACGCTGGCCACCTGGCGCGACGACGCCCCCGAGCCGACCAGCGACTACACCGGCATGGACATCTACTACCGCTCGCTGCAGCAGCGCGAGACCGACACCCTGACGATGTATGACTACCTCTGGCGCTGGGACACCGACTGGTTCTGGTGCTCGGGAGCGTTCGGCCTGAAGAACCCGCGGATCAGGAGGCTGTGGCCACGGCGCTGGCGGCGCAGCGACGTCTACAGCCGGATCGTGAACCTCGAGGGCCGCTACGGCGTGATGGCACGCATCGACCGGCTGCGCGGGAAGCCGGACCGCGAGCGCGTCATCCAGGACATCGAGGTGCCCGTCGACCGGGTCGTGCCGTTCCTGCGCTGGTTCGACGAGGCGATCGGCATGCGGCCGGTGTGGCTGTGTCCGCTGCGTGCCACGCGCGCCTGGCCGTCGTACCCGCTCGAGCAGCACGAGACCTACGTCAACGTCGGCTTCTGGGGCACCATGCCCATCGACCCCGGGGCCCGCGACGGCGACAAGAGCCGCGCGATCGAGGCGAAGGTGACCGAGCTCGGCGGCCACAAGTCGCTGTACTCCGACGCCTACTACGACCGCGACACGTTCTCCCAGCTGTACGGCGTCACCAACCTGACGCGCGTCAAGCAGCAGACTGACCCCGACAACCGGCTCACGGGCCTCTATGAGAAGGCGGTGAATCGTCGATGACGAGCACCTTGAACCGTCCTGACCGCGCCGTTCCGCACGTGACGATCGGTGAGGCCATCACCACGCTCATGCCCGACGGCGTGCCCTTCCGCTTCACGGCGTACGACGGGAGCAGCGCGGGTCCCGAGGACTCGCCCATCCACGTGCACCTGGAGAACAAGCGCGGGCTGTCCTACCTGCTCACGGCGCCCGGCGACCTCGGTGTCGCCCGGGCGGTCGTGTCCGGCGACATCACCATCACCGGCATCCACCCCGGCGACCCGTACCCCATCCTGATGCAGATGCAGCACGAGGCGGGCATCCGGATCCCGCCCCCGGCCGAGGCGCTGAAGCTGGTGCGTGGGCTGGGCTGGAGCTACCTGAAGCCGCCGCCCCCGCCGCCCGAGGAGGCGCTGCCGCGCTGGCGCCGGATGCTCGAGGGGCTGCGGCACTCCAAGGGTCGCGACGCCGAGGCGATCCACCACCACTACGACGTGTCGAACCGGTTCTACGAACTGGTGCTCGGCCCGTCGATGACCTACACGTGCGCGGTGTTCCCCACCCAGGAGGCCAGCCTCGAGGAGGCGCAGTACGCGAAGTACGACCTGGTCTGCCGCAAGCTCGGCCTCAAGCCGGGGATGCGGCTCCTCGACGTCGGCAGCGGCTGGGGCGGGATGGTGCGGCACGCCGCCACTCACTACGGCGTCGAGGTCGTCGGCGTGACGCTCTCGCGTGAGCAGGCGGCCTGGGCGCAGGACGCCATCAAGCGCGACGGCATCGACCACGTCGCCGAGGTGCGCTTCGGGGACTACCGCGACGTGGTGGACACCGGCTTCGACGCGGTCAGCTCGATCGGCCTGACCGAGCACATCGGGGTCAAGAACTACCCGTCGTACTTCAGGTTCCTGCGCGACAAGCTCGTTCCGGGCGGCCGGCTGCTCAACCACTGCATCACCCGGCCGTTCAACGTCACCAAGGACACCGGCTACTTCATCGACCGCTACGTGTTCCCCGACGGGGAGCTCACCGGCTCGGGCAAGATCATCACCGAGATGCAGAACCTCGGGCTCGAGGTGCGGCACGCGGAGAACCTCCGCGAGCACTACGCGATGACGCTGCGGGACTGGTCGCAGAACCTCGTCGACAACTGGGACGAGTGCGTGAGCGAGGTCGGCATCGGCACGGCGAAGGTGTGGGGCATCTACATGGCCGGCTCGCGCCGCTCCTTCGAGCGCAACGAGATCCAGCTGCACCAGGTGCTCGCGGTCAAGCCGGACGCCGACGGCGCCGCGAGCTTCCCGCTCCGGCCGGACTGGCTGGGCTGACCTTCAGGATCACAGAACGGGACGCCTCGGCGATCGACGATGCTGCCGAGGCGTCCCGTTCTGCGATCCCCCAGCTGCCGAGGCGTCCCGTTCTGCGATCCGGGCGGCGGCGAACCGGCGGCCCTCGGTCGCGTGCAGTGACACAATCGCCGGGTGCCTGAGTTCCGCAGCGGTTTCGCGTCCTTCGTCGGTCGGCCCAACGCCGGCAAGTCGACGCTGACCAATGCCCTGGTGGGCACCAAGGTCGCGATCACGTCCTCCAAGCCGCAGACCACCCGCACGGTGGTCCGCGGGATCGTGCACCGGCCGGACGCCCAGCTGGTGCTCATGGACACCCCGGGGCTGCACCGGCCGCGGACGCTGCTTGGGGAGCGGCTCAACGACCTGGTCACCTCCACCTGGGCCGAGGTGGACGTGGTGGCGGTGTGCTTCCCGGCGGACGAGAAGGTCGGCCCCGGGGACCGGTTCCTGGTCAAGGAGCTGGGCAAGGTGCGCAAGACGATCAAGTTCGCGGTCGCCACCAAGTCCGACCTCGCGGGCCCCGATCGGATGGGGGAGCACTTGCTGTCCATCGCCCGGCTGGGTGAGGAGACCTCGACGGAGTGGCAGGAGATCGTGCCGGTCTCGGCCCGGTCCGGCGACCAGGTCGCCCTGCTCGCCGACCTGCTGGTGGCCCAGCTGCCCGAGGGCCCGCCGCTCTACCCCGAGGGCGACCTGACGGACGCTCCCGAGGAGACGCTGGTCGCCGAGCTGATCCGCGAGGCCGCGCTGGAGGGGGTCCGCGACGAGCTGCCGCACTCCATCGCGGTGCTGGTCGAGGAGATGGGCCTGCGCGAGGGCCGGCCGGCGGACCGGCCGCTGCTCGACATCCACGCCAACCTCTTCGTCGAGCGCTCCTCGCAGAAGGGCATCGTCATCGGCCACCAGGGCAGCCGCCTGCGCGACGTGGGCAGCGCCGCCCGCAAGCAGATCGAGGCACTGCTCGGGACGCCGGTCTACCTCGACCTGCACGTCAAGATCGCCAAGGACTGGCAGCGCGACCCCAAGCAGCTGCGCCGCCTGGGCTTCTGAGCAAGGGCGTCTGAGCAAGGGGCTTCTGAGCAACGGGCTGCTGAGCAACGGGGCTTCTGACCGGCCGACCCGGGACGCTCAGTCCCCGCTGCGGTCCGCCAGCCCCTCCAGCGTCGCCCGCGGGTCGAAGGTGACCCGGATCGCCGCGATCCTCCCGTCGCGGACCCGCGTCCAGTTGGCGGTGGGCGCCGGCGGGGCGATCGTGGAGTGCAGGTCGAACCAGGTGATGACGTCCGTGTCGTCGCTCAGCCTGGCGTGCACATCGATGTGGTCCAGCGTCCGCGCCATGCCCTGCAGGCCGGCCAGGCACTCCTCGGCGTTGTCCGCGGCGCCGAGCGGACCCCGGAAGGTCACGTCGTCGGCGAGGATGGAGCGCAGGGTGTCCCAGTCGTGCGCCTGCCAGGCCGTCACGTAGGTCGCGGCCAGCGTCGCAGGGTCCCCGCTGCGGGGGGTGATGTCCGATGCGGTGCTCATGATTGTCCTTCGGTAGTGGTGGTGTTCTGCTGATCAGGAACGGGGACGTGAGGACGTCGCGCGGCGTGAGGTCGCGGTTGCTGCGAGTGCCAGTCCGGCCAGGGACTGGAGGGCGCCGAGCGCCAGCCAGCCGGGCCCGGTCCAGGTCAGCACGAGCCCGACCAGCACGGTGGGGCCGAGGGCGCGCGCTGCCGGCACGCTGCTGCTGTAGAAGCCCTGCCACTGCCCCGGTCGGTCCGGGTCTGCGAGGGCATAGCCGATCTGCCAGGACCCGGCGGCGAGCTGCACCTCGCCGGCCGTCAGGACGGCGCCGGCCACCAGCAGCACCAGCACGGCGGCCGCAGGTCGGGCCGGGGAGCTCGCGGCCCACAGGGCGAGACAGCCGGCTCCCAGGAGGAGGCCGCCCCGCCGCACGGAGCGGGCGGCCGAGGCCAGGTCGGTGACCCCTCTGGCTGCCGCCCGCTGGACCGCCATCACGCCCGCGGTGTTCAGCACGAAGAGCGCGGCGACGCTCCAGGCCGGAGCGGCGCTGTGCTCGACGACCCAGAGCGGGGCGAGCACGCTCAGCACGGGCATGTAGAGGTACAGCACCGCGGTGAGAGCGGTCGCCAGCACGAACGGGCGGTCACGCAGCACCGCCAGGGGCACCCGCGTCCGCGTCGGAAGGGGCCGGGCCCGGGCAGGTGCCGCGGGTCGCGGCAGCCGGGTCAGGAGGAGGCCGGCGACGAGGAAGGCGACCGCGTCGCCGAGGAGCACCACGACGAACGCCGCGGGCGTGCCGGCCAGCAGCGCCAGGCCGCCGACGGCCGCTCCCAGGCCCACTGCTGCGTTGGTCGTCACCTGCAGCCGGGCCCGGGTCTCGACCAGCAGGCCGGCGGGCACCTCCTGCACGAGCAGCGCTTGGCGTACGGCGGTCAGACCGCTCTGCGCCACGGCGTAGCAGCCGGCGCTGACCAGGAACCCCGGGAAGGAGCGCACCCCGGCCAGGGCGCACAGGGCGACCGCCGTGGCGAGGGCCAGCCCGACGGCACTGCCGCGCAGCCCGACCCGGTCCGCTGCTCCGCCGAGGGGGGCCGCGCTCAGGAAGCCGACCGCCCACGCGCAGCTGAGACCGGCTCCGACCGCGACCGGCTCGAGCCCGGCGACGGTGGTGAAGTACAGCGCCGAGGTGACGTAGAAGGCGCCGTCCCCGAGAGAGTTGGCGAACTGGGCCCGCAGGAGCGTCCCGACCACCCGGTCGACCCCGGTGCCCTCCAGAGTACCTTCCATGGAAGATGATTATGTCTTTCGAGGAAGATATCGTCAAGGGCATGGGTGACGCAGTGAGCCGGATCGTCGAGCAGTGGCAGGAGCAACGTCCGGACCTCGACGCCGGCCCGATGCTCGTGGTCGGGCGCCTCCAGCGTCTGTGGCACCTGATGGACACGGCGTTGAGGCCGACCTTCGCCGGGGCGGGCCTTGGGCAGGGAGACTTCGACGTGCTGGCGGCGCTGCGCCGAGCGGGGCCGCCGTACTCCCGGACCGCCGGTGAGCTGCGGACCGCGCTGATGGTGACCAGTGGGGCGATCACCAAGCAGGTGGACCGGCTGGCTGGTCGGGGACTGGTGGGCCGCGAGGTGGGAGGTGCGGACGCTCGGGTGCGGCGCATCACGCTGACCGCTGCCGGCGTCGCCCTGGTCGACGAGCTCATCGAGGCGCACCTCGCGCGTGAGCGGCAGCTGCTCGCCGGCCTCACCCCTGACCAGCTGGCCCAGCTGGCCGCCACCCTCGAGGTCCTCGCCGAGGACCTGGAGACCGAGGACCTGGAGACCGGGCGCAGCTGACGTTGCCGCCGAGAGCTCAGCCGGGCGCCCAGCAGTAGCCGAAGTGCTGGCCCGCGGCCCACTGGGCGGCGGTCGGCCACTCCCACCCGTAGGAGAACTTCAGGGTGTCCTCCGCGCGGGAGCGGGCGGCGTCCTTGCAGCCCGTGTCACCGGCGCTGCGCACGCGAGCGGCGCCCGGATACCTCGACCCACCTGCGAGGTCGATGGTGCTGATCGCGCGCCAGGCGTGGCGTCGACCGCAGACCACGCGCTCGAAGCCGCGCGTCGCCGGGGCGCTGGTGCCGCAGAGCCCGTAGGTGTCCAGCGCCCCGGCACGCGAGAGCAGGCCCTTCAGCCGGTCCGGTCGGGGCAGGTCGAGCAGGCCGTCGCCCTTCGAGAACGCCACCACGTCGCAGCGGAACCAGTCCGCCCCCCGCTCGGACTGGGCGAGGGTCGGGCTGAACCACGCGACGTTCAGCCGGGAGAGCCTGCGGGTGGTCTCCGACCCCCCGACGTAGGAGGCGAGCTCCCGGCGGCACGTGTCGGCCAGCTGCCTCTGCACGACGTCGGAGTCGACGGCGACCGAGTGCCCGGCCACGACCGTGTCCAGGCGGCCGACGTGCACGGTGCGGGCGGTGTAGGGCCGGGAGCACGGGACCGGTCGCGAGTCGTTCGTGGGCCGGGTCAGCTGGGCGCTGCTCAGGCGGTAGCACGCGGCCTTCTTCGGCGCCGGAGGCACGACGCGCGGGCGCGGAGACGGGCTGGCCGAGGAGACGCCGGACGGGCTCCCCGTCGAGGAGCTCGAGCTGCTGGCCGCCGGCGCCGAGGCGGGCGTCCCACCGCTGCAGCCGGCCACCAGCACGGCCGCGACGACAGCACCGACCACAGGGGGGACTGCGGTGCGGAACACCCCACGACCTCGCTTCACCAGACGACCTGCCCCCTGACCTGCACCGCGAGAGGACCCGAGCCTAGCCCGAGGGCACCCACGGCCGTCGGTTGACCAGATACACCCCGACGATCACGAGGGCCGCCCCGACGAGCAGCGACGGGCCGAGGGTCTCGTGCAGGAACACCGCGCCGATGACCAGGGAGATCAGCGGGACGAAGAAGATGTACGCCGCCGCGCGGCCGGCCTCACCCGAGGACACCAGCCCGAACCACAGCGCCCAGGACAGTGCCGTGCCGACCACCGAGGCGTAGGCCAGGGCGACCACGAACTCCCCGGACCAGGCGATCGACGTGCCCTCGAACACGGCGCCGCCGGCGCTCATCACGATCCCGCCGACCAGGAACGGGATTGCCACCGCCCACCAGGCGTCCACCACCTCGGCGTACCGCTTGAAGGCGATCGTGCCCAGGGCCCAGACCAGCGCGCCCACGACGGCGTACCCGACCCCGAGCAGTGACGCGTGCCCGCTGAACGCCCCGATGCTGATCACCAGGATGCCGGCGAAGCCGAGCAGCAGACCGGTGATCTTCCACGCGGTCAGCGCCTCACCGAGCAGCGGAGCGGCGAGCACGCCGACGAGCACCGGCTGCAGGTAGATCAGCACCGCCGCGAGCCCCGAGGGCAGCTCGAGGATGGCCAGCGTCTGCAGGCTGAAGAACAGCACCACGTTGAGCAGGGTGAGGAGGGCGTACGCCCGCCAGGTGGCGCGCAGTGCCGGGCGTCCCGAGCGCGCGAGCGCGAGGGCGACCATCACCGCACCGCCCAGGATGGAGCGGATGCCGCCGAACAGGACGGGTGGGGCACTGTCCAGTCCCACCTTGACCGCTGCGAACGTCGACCCCCAGGCGAGGACCAGGACGACGATCGCGACGGCCTGGGACGTCGGGCGCCGGCTGGTCACCCCCTCATCGTGTCAGGCATCGTGTTAGGCGCTCACTCACCCTCGAGGACTGGATGGATCTCGTCGGCGACCAGGCCGTGCGCCTGCTTGTGCACCAGGTTCGCGGCGTCGGCGTCGGGCGCGTCGACGAGGCAGAAGATCTTCCCCTGGCCCTCGTCGACCCAGTAGCGCAGGTAGTGCACGCCGTGCTCGTCCTGGGTCGCGAGGTCCGCCGCGTGGGCCTTGGCCACGTCCTCCATGCTCACCGGGCCGTCCAGCTGGTGCATGTCCATGAACAGCGTCATGTCGGGTGTCTCCTCCGGGTCGGGTGGGCACCGTCGCCCACCTGCCCAGCACACCGCGAAGCAGGCGGGCGCCGCATCGGGAGCCTTCCCTATGTTGGCGTGCCGGCGCGGTGCCGCAGGGCGGCCGCGACGGCCCGGGAGCGGCTGGGCTGGCCGAGCTTGCGCAGCACGGCGGAGACGTGGTGGCCCACCGTCTTCTCCGACAGGAACAGCCGGTGCGCCATGTCGGCGTTCGACAGGCCGTCGACGAGGAGCGCGAGCACCTCGGCCTCCCGCGCGGTGAGCCCGAAGGCGTTCGGCTCCTGTGGCACCCGCGGTCCGCGCGGCACGGCGAGACCGCGCAGGCGCCGGTCGCGGGCCAGCGCTGCGCGCACCTGCGGCAGCCCTAGGTCGTCGACGGTCTCGAACGCCAGGCGGGCGTCGGCCAGGTCGGGTGAGGCGGCCAACGCGTAGGCGGACCACAGCGGACAGCCGGTCGACCGCCAGACCTGGGCCGCCTCCCGAAAGGCGCCGTCGAGCATCAGGGCGAACGGCACGGCGACGGGCACCGGGGTCTCCCTCCGCACGCCGGCCACCGACAGCCACCAGCTCAGCTCGCCGAGGTCCCAGGACTGCGGGTGGGCGAGTGCGATGTCCCAGGCGTGGTCCACCTCGGCCACCACCTGGTCGGTCGACCCGGCGACCCAGGCCGCCTCCGCCCGGGCCACCGCCACGGGAACCAGCCGCTGGGACTCACCGGTCCCGGTCGCCAGCTCCAGGGCGTCGTCCAGCCAGGCTCCCGGTTCCGCGCCCCGTCGTACGGCGACCTGGCCGACGACCACAGCCGCCGGGATCTGGGAGACGGCCGAGAGGTGCGGGTGCTCGAGGACCTTCGTCGCGCACGCGAGAGCCTCCTCGAGGCGCCCCTGCTCGCACAGGCACCGCGACAGCTCGGCGCTCATGTAGAGCGACCACGAGTCCAGGTCCCGCTCGGTGCAGTAGGCGATGCCCGCACGCAGGTGCCGCTCGGAGTCGGTGAGCCGCCGCTGGGTCAGGCAGGCACTGCCCAGGTTGGTGTAGGCGCGGGCCGCGTGCTCGTGCGCGTCGGCGACCAGCGCGAGGTCGAGGCTGCGGGTCAGCCGCTGCAGGCCCTCCAGCAGCGAGTCCCCGGTCGCCATCGCGGTCCCGACGTTGTTCAGGGCGTGGATCTCCGCCTCGTGGTCCCCGATCCTGCGCGCCAGGGCGATGGCACGCTCGCCCCAGGTGACGGCCTCCGGCACGTTCCAGGACAGCATCCGCAGCTGGGCGAGGTTGCTGTAGGCCATCGCCAGCTCGGGCCCGTCCCCGAGCGGCTCCAGGGTGGCGACCGCGGCCGCGGCGTACCGCTCGCTGTCCTCGTTGAGGCCGAGGAACCAGCTCAGGCGGGACAGCCAGCGCTGCGCCGTGCCGAGGGCGACCGTCGCGCCGGACCGCTCGGCCAGGTGCATCTCCTCGAGCCGGGCGTCGCGGGCGTCGGCGAGCTGGTCGGTCAGGTAGCACTCGTAGGACAGAGCCGCCAGGAGCTCCGCGCGGCCGACGTCGGGCCGGTCGTGGAACCGGAGCGCGAGCCGGTACTGGTCGGCCGCCTGCCGGTGGGCACCCAGCCGCGCAGCGCTCGCCGCCGCCCGCGGTGCGTGCTCGAGCACCTGTGCCCCTTCTCCGGCGCCGGCGGCGTGGTGGGCCAGCCGTCGGTGGTCGGGCACCCCGGCCGCACCCAGGGCCCGCAGCGCCGTCTGGTGGAGGGCCGTTCGGCGTCCGGGCGTCAGCGACGACTCGACGGCGACCCGGGCCAGCTCGTGCCGGAACATCAGGCCCTCGCGGTCCGCATCCCCGACCCCGTCCTCGGCCGGGACCAGCACGCCACGCCGTACGCACTCGTCGACCGCCTCGGCCGGCCGGCCGGACACCGCCACCAGCAGCCGCAGGTCCGCGCGCCCGAGCACCGCGGCGGCGGCCAGCACCTCCCGTCCGTCCGCGGAGAGCCGCGACGCGCGCGCCAGCACGGCGTCCCGGACGGTCGGCGGCACCTCCAGCGTGCCGGCCGCCAGCACCTCGGTGACGCAGAACGCGTTGCCGCCAGATCGGACGTGCAGCTCCGCGGCGTCGAGCATGGAGCCGGCCTCGGCCACCAGCCGCTGGACACCCGCGGGCGTCAGGGGTGCCAGGTGCATCCGCCGGACGCCGTACGACGTCGCCAGGTCACCGAGGACCACCGTGAGGGGATGGTCGCGGTCCACCTCGTCCTCGCGGAACGTCGCGACGACCAGCAGCGGCACGCCCTCCAGCCGTCGCCCCAGGAAGCGGACCAGCTCCAGCGTCGCCTCGTCCGCCCAGTGCGTGTCCTCGAGAAGGAGCAGCGTGGGCCCGGCGCTCAGCACGGAGCGGAGCCGCCGGAACAGCTGCAGGCGGTTGACGCCGGCTTCGTCCTGCATCAGCTCGGTGAGCTCGGGGACCGCATCGGCGAGGGGTCCGAGCGCGGCAGCCGTGGTGACGTTGTCGCAGGCGCCCCGCCGGACCCGGTGGCCGGCGGCCGCGGCTGCGAACGCTGTGGTGAGGGCGGTCTTGCCGACACCCGCCTCGCCGCCCAGGAAGACCAGGCGACCCTGTCCGGCCGCGGTCTCCTCGAGGAGGGCAGTCAGCGAAGCGAGGGCGTCGTCGCGCTCGACCAGCACCCTGCCATTGAAGCGGGTCGGTGTGCTTGACGCGTCCCCACCCCCGACATACGTTCACGGCATGGACGACCGACCGGCGGGTGCCGAGCGCCGGCTGCGCAGCCAGGAGTGGTTCTCGAACCCCGACGACGTCGCCATGACCGCGCTCTACATAGAGCGCTACATGAACTGGGGCCTGACCCGTGAGGAGCTGCAGTCCGGGCGCCCCATGATCGGCATCGCCCAGACCGGCTCCGACCTGTCGCCCTGCAACCGGCACCACCTCGAGCTCGCTGCCCGGACCCGCGAGGGCATCCGGGAGGCCGGTGGCCTGGCGTTCGAGTTCCCGGTGCACCCGATCCAGGAGACCGGCAAGCGGCCGACCGCGGCGCTGGACCGCAACCTCGCCTACCTCGGGCTGGTCGAGGTGCTCCACGGCTACCCGCTCGACGGCGTGGTGCTCACCACCGGCTGCGACAAGACGACGCCGGCGTGCCTGATGGCGGCCGCGACGGTCGACCTGCCGGCGATCGTGCTGTCCGGAGGGCCGATGCTCAACGGGTGGTTCGACGGGCACCGCACGGGCTCGGGGACCATCGTGTGGAAGGCGCGGGAGATGCTGGCGGCCGGGGAGATCGACGAGGCGGAGTTCGTCGAGATGGTGGCCTCGTCCGCCCCGTCGCCGGGTCACTGCAACACGATGGGCACCGCGAGCACCATGAACAGCCTCGCTGAGGCGCTGGGGATGAGCCTGCCAGGCTGTGCCGCGATCCCGGCGCCGCACCGGGACCGCGGCCGGATGGCCTACCTCACGGGTCGCCGCATCGTGGAGATGGTGCACGAGGACCTCAGGCCGTCCGCGGTGCTGACGCGGGAGGCGTTCGAGAACGCGATCGTCGTCAACTCCGCCATCGGGGGGTCCACCAACGCGCCGATCCACCTGAACGCGATCGCGCGCCACATCGGCGTCGACCTCACCATCTCGGACTGGGAGCGGGTCGGACGCGACGTACCCCTGATCGTGGACCTGCAGCCGGCCGGCCGGTTCCTCGGTGAGGAGTACCACCGCGCGGGCGGGGTGCCGGCCGTGGTGGCCGAGCTGATCGGTCAGGGGCTCATCCACACCGACGCCCTGACCGTCAACGGCCGCACCCTGGGGGAGAACTGCCGCGACGCCCTCAGCCAGGACCGGGAGGTGATCCGCGACTTCAGCCGGCCGCTCATGGAACAGGCCGGCTTCCTCGTGCTGCACGGCAACCTCTTCGACAGCGCGGTCATGAAGACCAGCGTCATCTCGGAGGACTTCCGCAAGCGCTACCTGTCCGACCCGGACCAGCCCGACGTCTTCGAGTGCCGAGCCGTGGTCTTCGAGGGTCCGGAGGACTACCACCAGCGGATCGACGACCCGGCGCTGAAGATCGACGACGAGTGCGCCCTGTTCATCCGCGGCACCGGACCGATCGGCTATCCCGGCTCGGCGGAGGTGGTCAACATGCAGCCGCCCGCAGCGCTGATCCGGCAGGGGGTCCGCGAGCTGCCCTGCATCGGTGACGGCCGGCAGTCGGGCACGTCGGGGTCACCCTCGATCCTGAACGCCTCCCCCGAGGCCGCCGCCGGGGGCGGTCTCGCGCTCCTGCGCACCGGCGACCGGGTGCGCTTCGACCTCCGGGCCGGCACGGCGGACGTCCTGCTGACCGACGAGGAGCTCGCGGAGCGGCGGCGAGCCCTCGAGGAGACGCCGCACCCGTACCCACCGTCGCAGACCCCGTGGCAGGAGATCCAGCGCTCCATGGTCGGCCAGCTCTCCGAGGGGATGGTCCTCGAGCCGGCCGTCGCCTACCAGCGGATCGCCGAGCGACGGGGCCTGCCTCGCCACAGCCACTGAGCCGCGGCTGACGGCCGTCTCAGCGGGCCGGGACGGTGACCTCCAGGCGGGCCAGGGCGTCATGCACGTCGTATGACGGGGGCGGCGGCAGGAGGGGCGGGCGCACCGTGCCCATCGGGATGCCGCTCTGGGCCTGCGCCAGCACCTTGAGCACCCCGGGGGAGTCGTGCTCCTTGCTCAGCGCCGACACCGAGCGGAGGTGGTCCGAGAGCGCGGCGGCCTTCTCGGTGTCGCCCTCGAGCGCCAGGCGGTGCATCTCGACCATCTGCCCGGGCACTATGTTGGCCAGCGCCGAGATGGTGCCGTGGCCGTCCGGGAGGTCGCGCGCCAGGTCGTCCTCCGTGCCCACCATGACCTCCTTGCCGGAGGCGCGCAGCGTGGCCGACCACTCGGGGTCCCCGGCGGAGTTCTTGGCGCCCCACACCGGCAGCGACGCGACGAGGTCGGCGGGGACGGGCACCGAGTAGGTCGGGATGTGGTAGACGAGGACCGGGTGCGAGGTGGCCTCCAGCACCCGCTCGTAGAACACGCGCAGCCCGGCTTCCGCAACCGGCCTGAAGTAGTGCGGTGGCAGCACCAGGACGCCGCCGACGGGGAGGTCGTTCACGCGCTCCAGCAGCCGCAGCGTGTCGGGCAGGTTGCCCTCGGTGAGCACCGGCACGATGTCGATGCCGAGGTCGTCGGCGACCAGCGCCTCGAGGACGGTCGTCTTCTCCTCCACCGTGACCGACGGGCCCTCCCCGTTGGTCCCGAAGGCCGCGACGCCCGCCACGCCGTGCTCGGCCAGCCAGGCGACGTGGCGGCGGTAGGCCTCGACATCGAGGGCGTAGTCCCGGTCGGCGCGGAAGGGGGTGACGTTCGCGGCGTAGACGCCGTTGCGCATGCTGGCTCCCGACTTCTCCGTGGATGGTCAGACGATCCAGGCTCCAGCGTATAAGCCCGGCCCGAGGCTCGGTAGAGTGCACACGTATGACGGATGGCACCTCTCTCGGGCCCTTCGAGGCGGTCCGCGACCTGCACTACGACGCTCCCTTCCCGCGGCTCATCCCGGTGCGACAGAAGTTCGACGCCCCCGTCGTCAGCGACGTGGCGGCGGCGACCCGCGAGGCGCTCGAGCCGTTGCGCGACCGGATCACGCCCGGCATGCGCGTGGCGCTCACCGCCGGCAGCCGCGGGATCCGCGACGCGCCCGCGGTGCTCCGGGAGACCGGCGCGTGGCTGCGTGAGGTCGGCGCCGAGCCGTTCGTCGTGCCCGCCATGGGCTCGCACGGCGGCGCCACCGCGCAGGGGCAGGTCGGGCTGCTGGCCGGCCTCGGGATCACCGAGGAGTCCGTGGGCCTGCCCATCGAGGCCACCATGGACACCGTCGAGCTGGGCCGGGTCCCGGACGGCCCGATGGTCCATCTCGACGCCAACGCGGCTCGCGCCGACGGCATCATCGCGATCAACCGGGTGAAGGCGCACACCGACTTCCACGGTGAGGTCGAGAGCGGCCTGGGCAAGATCGTGGCGATCGGTCTCGGCAAGCAGCGGGGCGCGGAGGGCATCCACCGCTACGGTCCTCGGAACCTGGCGGTGTGGGTGCCCCGGGCGGCCCGGCGCATCATCGACACCGGCAAGGTCCTCGGCGGGCTCGCGATCGTGGAGAACGCCTACGACCGCGGGGCCGACATCGTGCTGCTCGGGCCGGACGACATCGGCGCTGCGGGCGAGGCCGCGCTGCTCGAGAGGGCGAAGGGCCTGATGGCGGGCATCCCCTTCGACACGGTCGACGTCGCGGTGATCGACCAGATGGGCAAGAACATCTCCGGCTCCGGCCTGGACACGAACGTCATCGGCCGCATGATGATCCGCGGGTCGGAGGAGTTCGAGCGCCCGAGCATCGCCAACATCGCCGTGCTCGACGTCACGGATGCCTCGCACGGCAACGCGATCGGGGTCGGGCTGGCCGACTTCATCCCGTTCCGGATCCTGGAGAAGATCGACCTGCGCGCCGCCTACGTCAACGCGATGACGTCCGGCCTCGGTGGTCCGCAGCGCGGCCAGATCCCGATGGCGCTCCCCACGGACCGGGACGCGGTCGCCGCCGCGCTGCTCACCTGCGGCCGGGCCGACCTCGAGAACGCAAGGGTGATCCGCGTGCACAGCACCCTGGACCTCGAGCAGCTGCTCGTCTCGGAGTCGATGCGCGACGAGGTCGAGGCCGACGACCGGCTCTCGGTCACCGGTGAGCCGCAGCCACTGGCCTTCGACGACGACCACGGGACGATCTCCGACTGGTCGGCCTGGACCTGGTGAGGAGAACACCATGACCGTGACCCGAACGAGCCTCGTCGAGGACCTGCGCAGCCGGCTGGGGGACCGATGGGTCGTCACCGACCCCGACGTGCTCGCCACGAGGGCCCACGACTCGGCCAGCTTCTGCGAGGCGGGCTCCGCGCTGGCGCTGGTCCGACCGGCGTCCACCGAGGAGGTCCGGGAGGTGGTGCTGCTGGCGCGGGAGCACCGGGTCCCGGTGGTCACCCAGGGAGCGCGCACCGGCCTGTCCGGCGGCGCCAACGCGGTGGACGGCTGCGTGCTGCTGTCCACCGAGCGGATGAACCGGATCCTCGAGCTCGACGTCGCCGACCAGGTGGCGGTCGTGGAGCCCGGCGTGGTGAACGCCGAGCTGTCACGCGCCGTGGCGGCGGAGGGCCTGTTCTACCCACCGGACCCGTCGTCGTGGGAGGAGTCGACGATCGGCGGCAACGTCGCCACCAACGCGGGCGGGCTGTGCTGCGTGAAGTACGGCGTGACCGCCGACTTCGTGCGCGGCCTGGAGGTGGTGCTCGGCACGGGTGAGGTGCTCCGCACCGGTCGCCGCACCGTCAAGGGGGTGGCGGGCTACGACCTGACGCGGCTGCTCGTCGGCTCCGAGGGCACCCTGGGTGTGGTCACCGAGGTGACGCTGGGGCTGCGACCGGCACCCGAGCCGGCGCTGACCGCGGCCGCCACCTTCCTCGACGCCGGAGACGCGCTGCGCGCCGCCGCTGCGGTGATGGCATCCGGGCTGCGTCCCTCACTCCTGGAGTTCCTCGACGGCACCACGGCGCGGGCCATCCAGTCCTACCGCGACATGGGACTGCCGCAGGACGTCGGCGGCCTGCTGCTGGCGCAGTCCGACCGCGGACCCCGCGCGGCCGAGGACGTGGCCCGCATCGCCCGGCTGTGCACGGAGCACGGCGCGGTCGAGGTGGCCGTGGCCGCCGACGCCGAGGAGTCCGCACTGCTCCTCGCGGCCCGCCGCCTGGTGAACGCGGGGCTGGAGACGCTGGGCTCGACGCTCGTCGACGACGTCGCGGTGCCGCGGACCCGGCTGCCCGACCTGCTGGCGGGGATCGAGGACATCGCCCGCGAGAAGAAGGTCGTGATCGCGTGCCCGGGTCATGTCGGTGACGGCAACATGCACCCGACCGTGATCGTGGAGCGCGACGACCCGGACGCCGTACGACGGGCGGAGGAGGCGTTCGACGGAGCTCGGTCTGCGGCTGGGCGGCACCACGACCGGTGAGCACGGGATCGGCTCGCTCAAGCGGCACTGGCTCGAGCGCGAGCTGGGGCCCGTGGGCGCGCGGCTGCACCGGGAGATCCGGGCGGTGCTCGACCCGGACGGGATCCTGAACCCCGGCAAGGTCCTGGCCGGCGAGCCTGCCCTGCCCTCAGCGCGGTGACATCGCGTCCCGGAGGCGACGCTGCTCCTCCAGGAGAGCGGCGACCAGCCGGTCCTCGCCCGCCCTGTCGAGCCGGAACGCCGGCACCGAGACGCTGATCGCGTCGGTCGCCGCGGAGCCTTCCCTGCCGTCGGGGACCACCACCGCGAAGCAGCGCAGGCCCTCGGCCGCCTCGCCGTCGTCGACGGCGTAGCCGCGCTCCCGCACCGTCGTCAGGTCCGCCAGCAGCGCGGCCTGGTCCACCAGCGTCTGCGGTGTCATCGCGGTCAGCGAGGACCCGAGCAGGACGAGCACCTCCTGGTCCTCGCGCGCCGCCAGCAGCGCCTTGCCGAGGGCTGTCGCGTAGGCAGGCAACCGGGTCCCGATCGAGGAGATGATCCGCACCTGGTGAGCGGTGTCCCGCTTGGCGAGGTAGACGACCTGGTCGCCGTCGATGCGGGCCTGCTGGACCGTCTCCCCGGTGGCGGCGGCCAGCCGGTCGAGACTCGGGGCCACCCGGGCGACCAGCTCGTCCTCGGCCACGAACCGGGTGCCGACCTGCAGTGCCCGCAGGCCGAGTCGCACCCGGGCGCCGTCGTCGACGGCCTCCACCCAGCCGCGGTCGGCCAGCGTCCGCACCAGGCCGTGCAGGCTGCTGCGCGGGATGCCGAGACGGCGCGACAGCTCGGGGAACGAGGCGGGGCCGGCCGCGACCGCCTCGAGCACGTCGAGGGTCCGCTCGGCCGACTTGATCGGTCGGAACGCCGCGTCCTGGTCCACCGCCGACTCCTCCCACCGCTGTGGCGCCTCCGCCATCGTCCCCCAGGTCCGGCCCGCATCCCGGCACGGAAACGGGTAACGGAGTGTGTTGACCGTCACTCGGCAGGCGGAGTACCGTCAGGATATCGAACGTCGTTCAAGCATGTGAACACCCTGGGGCGAAGCAGCGGCCTTTCTCGAAGGGATGCCACCATGAGCACGCGAGAGCAGCGCACCTCGACCGCGGCGCCCGGCGCAAGCACGGCGACCGGCCAGGGGAGCGGTCAGGCGACCAGTCAGGCGACCGGTCAGGGGAGCCGGACGCCCCGCGGGAAGCTGCGGTGGGCCGTGGTGGGGATGTGCTTCCTCGGGGTCTCGATCAACTACCTCGACCGGGCGAACCTGTCCATCGCGATGCCCACCATCGTCGACGAGTTCAACATCTCGCACACCCTCGAGGGGCTGATCCTCGGGGCGTTCTTCTGGACCTACGCACTCTTCCAGCTGCCGGCGGGCCACTTCATCGACAAGCTCGGCGCACGGGTCACCTATGCGTTCGCAGTCGTGTGGTGGTCGGTCTTCACGGCGCTCTCCGCGGTCGCGACGGGGGCCACCTCGCTGTTCGGCTTCCGGCTCGGGCTCGGGATCGGCGAGAGCGCGTCGTACCCGGCGAGCGCCAAGGTGGTGAGCAGGTGGTTCCCGGCCCGGGAGCGGGCCCTGGCGACCAGCATCTACGACAGCGGTGCGCGGTTCGGCAGCGCGGTGGCGCTGCCTGTGGTCGCCGCGCTGGTGGCCTGGCTCGGGTGGCGCGCCTCGTTCGTCGTCACCGGTGCGCTCGGCGTGATCTGGGCGGTCGCGTGGTTGCTGTGGTACCGCGAGCCCCGCGAGAAGAGCGGGCTCAGCGCCGAGGAGCTCGACTACATCGAGCAGGGGGGTGCGCGTGGCGGCGACCCCGCTGCCGAGGGAGTGGCCGACGCCGCCGCTGCGCGTGAGATCCGCTGGCGGGAGCTGTTCGCCTACCGGACGGTGTGGGGGATGATGCTCGGCTTCTTCTGCCTGAACTTCGTCATCTACTTCTTCATCA
>CAXSHL010000065.1:0-24767 GCA_964237315.1 uncultured Nocardioidaceae bacterium | reverse complement strand
AGAACATGATCCAGGCGTTCTTCTTCGACCTGCAGGCGATCAACTCGGGCAAGCTGCGCCCCGAGGGCTTCGAGACGTTCCGCGCCACCAAGCTCGGCGTGCTCGGCGCCGGGATGATGGGCGCCGGCATCACCTACGCCGCGGCCCGCTCCGGCATCGAGGTGGTGCTCAAGGACGTCAGCGTCGAGGCCGCCGAGAAGGGCAAGGCGCACTGCGCCTCCGTGCTGGACAAGCAGGTCTCGCGCGGCAAGCTGACGGAGGAGCAGAAGGACGAGGTGCTCGCCCGGATCCACCCGACTGGCGACCCCGGCGACCTCGCCGGCTGCGACTCGGTCATCGAGGCCGTCTTCGAGGACCCGGCGCTCAAGGCCTCGGTGTTCGGCGAGGTGCAGGACGTCGTGAATCCCGACGCGCTGCTCGCCTCGAACACCTCGACGCTGCCGATCACCGAGCTCGCCGGCGGCGTGAACCGCCCCGAGGACTTCATCGGCATGCACTTCTTCTCTCCCGTCGACAAGATGCCGCTCGTGGAGATCATCAAGGGCGAGAAGACCTCGCCGGAGACGATCGCCCGCGCCATCGATGTCGTCCAGCAGATCCGCAAGACCCCGATCGTGGTCAACGACAGCCGCGGCTTCTTCACCTCGCGGGTCTACGGCACGCTGCTGATGGAGGCCGCTGCGCTGCTCGAGGAGGGCGTCGACCCGCAGACCATCGAGCGCGCCGCGACGATGGCCGGCTTCCCCGCACCGCCGCTCGCGATGCACGACGAGGTCTCGCTGAGCCTGAGCCAGAAGATCCGGCGCGCCGCCGAGGAGGCCGCCGAGCGCGACGGGGTGGAGCTCCCCGACATGCCCGGGCTCGCCGTCGTGAACCGGATGGTCGACGAGTTCGACCGTCGCGGGAAGGCTGCCGGGGCCGGGTTCTACGACTACCCGGCCGACGCCCGCAAGAGGCTGTGGCCCGGCCTGCGCGAGCACTTCACCCGGACCGGCGTCGACGTGCCACTGCTCGACATCGAGGAGCGCTACCTGTTCCGGATGGCCCTGGAGACGGTCCGCTGCTTCGACGAGGGCGTCCTCGACTCGGCGGCCGCGGCCAACATCGGCTCCATCATGGGCATCGGGTTCCCCCCGCTGTACGGCGGCGCCGTGCAGTACATGCAGGGCTACGAGGGCGCGGCCGGCCGCGGCCTGACCGGGTTCGTCGCCCGGGCCCGGGAGCTCGCGGCTGCCTACGGGGAGCGGTTCGACCCCCCGTCGTACGTCGTGGACCTGGCCGAGCAGGGCGGTCGCTTCCCGGCCTGACCCCGCCTGACCCCGCCTGACCCCGGCTGACCCCGGTACGTCGCCGGCGAGCACGTTCGACCCCATCTGCGCCGTCTGCTCCGCCGGCGACCGATTGCGGTCACCATGGACCGGTGAGCCTGCCCACGCACGACCCGAGCGAGCGGGCGGACCCGGCCGCACCCTGCGTGCCGGCCGTGGACGTGTCCGACCTGTGGGTGAGGTTCGGGTCGGTGGAGGCCGTCCGTGGCATCAGCCTGAGGCTCGCACCCGGCGGCGCCACCGCCCTGCTGGGCCGCAACGGCGCCGGGAAGTCCACGACGATGCGGGTGCTGGCCGGAGTCGTGCCGCCGACGGCGGGCCGGGTGCTCGTCGCGGGGCTCGACATCCGCACCGAGACGCTGGCCGTGAAGCGGCTGACCGGCTACTGCCCCGACGTCGGCGGCCTGGTCCCTCGTGCCACCCCGTGGGAGCACCTGCAGCTCGCAGCGCGCCTGCGACGGCTGCCCGACGGGTGGCAGGTCCGGGCGACGGGCCTGCTGAGGAGCTTCGACCTCACCGGAGCCGAGCACCGGGTCACCGCCGGCTTCAGCCACGGATGGGCCGCCGGATGTCGGTGGTGCTCGCCGCGTTCCACGAGCCCGACGTGCTGCTGCTCGACGAGCCGTTCGACGGGGTGGACCCGCTCGGTGTGGAGGCCACGTTGGAGGTGGTCGCCGACGCGCGCACCCGGGGTGCCGCCGTGCTGGTCTCCACCCACCTGCGCGAGCTCGCCGTCGAGGCCTGCCAGACCGCCATGGTGCTCAGCGACGGCTCCGTGGTCGCCGAGCTCGGTGCCGCCGAGATGGCCGGGGAGGCCGGCGCCCGTGTCTACCGCTCGCTCCTCGGCTGAGTCCGGCGCCGCCCGCCGGATGGCGATCGAGGCGCGCCGGGCCACGGCGGACGTGGCTGCGCTGGTGCGGTTCGGCGTCGCGGGGCTCCGCGGTCGGGCCCGAGTCGCCGCTCCCGTGGCGCTGGCCTTCCTGGCGCTCGTCACGGTGGTGGCCGCCGTCGCCCCGGCGTACCTCCCGGACCTCGACGGGAGCCGGCTCGACACGCAGATCCTGCTGCCCTCGGCCTACCTGAGCGTGCTGGTCGTGACCGTGGTCTCGGCGACCATGTCCGCCGGCGGCCGCGAGCTCCTGCCCCGCGACCAGGCGGTCGCCTTCGCCGTCAGCCCGACCACCGACCACCTCGGCGCGCTGCTGATGGCGCCGTTCAACCTCGCCTGGCTCGTGCAGTGCTGGGCGGTCCTGGCTGCCACGTCGTACGCCGTCGGCAACCGGCCCACCCTGGTGCCCGCGATGCTGCCCGTCGTCGTCTGGATGGCCGCTGCCACGGCACTGGGACAGGTCTTCGCCTGGGGGGTGGAGTGGGTGCGTCGAGGCCCGCACGGCTCCCTCGTCGTACGCTCCGCCGCGGTCCTGCTCGCCGCCGCCGCTGCCTGGTCGCTGGACGCCGGACACCTCACCGCGATCCTCGACCACAGCCCCACCGTGCCGATCGCCACGGGCGTGAGCGACGGCGCGGCGGGTGAGTGGCTGCCCTGGCTGTCGCTCGTGTGCGTCCTGGTGGTGCTCGCGGTGGCCGCGACGGTGCTGGGGGCCTGGGCCGCCGGGCGTACGGCGCGGCGACCGGCTCGTGACCAGGTGCGGGCCGAGACCTCGCCACGACGCCCCCGGGCTGATCCGACGTCGGACCTGGCCGCCCTCGTGCACACCGACCGGGCGAGCATCTGGCGCTCGGTGCCGATGCGGCGCGGGATGGTCGTGCTGACCGTCCTGCCCGGGCTGATCGCGCTGGGCGGGGCGTTCGGCTGGGACCGGCTGGGCATGCTTCCCGGTCTGGTGGCCACCGGCGGCGCCCTGCTGTTCGGGGTGAACTCCTGGTGCCTGGATGCTCGCGGAGCGCTGTGGCGGGAGAGCCTCCCGGTCACCCCGGGGCTGGCCTTCTTCGCCCGGGCGCTCGTGCTGGGCGAGGTGCTGACCTCCGCCATCGCCGCGACCGTCCTGCTGGCCTCGCTGCGCGCCGGCTCGCCGACGACGTCCCAGCTGGTCTCCCTGCTGTGCGTCACCGCCGCCGTCGTCGCCCAGGTGGTGGCGTCCTCGCTGCGCTGGTCGGTGGGACACCCCTACGCCGCGGACCTGCGCACCGCCCGGGACGCGCCGGCGCCACCGCTGGCGATGGTGGGCTACGCCGCGCGGCTGGCGTTCGGCACGACGCTCACCGGGCTGGTGTTCAACGCGTCCGCACACCTGCCCTGGGCGTGGTCGCTGCTGCTGCTCGTGCCGCTGCTGACGTGGTCGGCGCTCCGGCTGCGCCGCTCCGCCGACGCCTGGAGGGTGCCCGAGCAGCGTTCCGCGGTGATCGCCACCGTGGCCGCCTGAGCGGCCAGCTGACGCTCCCGGAGCCGGCTCAGCCGATGCCGGCCGCCGCGCACTTGGTGATCGGCCCGGTCAGCGCCTTGGTGGCCTCGTCCTGCTTGCCCTGGAAGATCTCGTCGAACATCGGGCGCAGGTTGTCCTCGGTCAGCGCCTTGGTCACGCACGCATTCACCTTGGCGTTGATGCTGCCGCTCTTGGTGATCGCCGACTCCATCATCGCCTCGACGTCGGTGCAGTCGAAGAGCACCTTGGTGGTCGCCTTGGCGTCGGTCGCGGACATCTTGACGTCGTTGATCCCGGACTTGGCCGTGTTGTCCTTGGTCAGCAGACCGTACTTCTGGAGCTTGTCGGTGCCGACCTTGTCCACCAGGCCCTTGCCGATGCAGTCGGCGTCCTTGCGCTTCATGGTCAGCAGCTTGCTCGAGCTGCTGTTCTTCATCAGGGAGTCCGAGATCGCCTTCGACGCCTTCGCGTCGTCCCCACCACCACAGCCGCTGAGCGCGAGGACCAGAGCGGTCAGGACAGCAGCGGGCAGGGCTCTGTGCATGGGGTTTCCCGTTCGTCATCGGTGCGGTGCGTTCCGCGAGCCTACCGGGAGCGCCCGTGTCGGTCAGGGCGTTTAGGGTCAGCGCATGGACTTCTCCCCCTCTCCCCGGGCGGCCGACCTGACCGCGCGGGTCAGCGCCTTCATGGCCCGCGAGGTCGACCCGGTCGAGCCGGACTACCACCGGGAGCTCGCCGCTCTGCGCAACGGCGGAGGCGACCCGTGGAAGCCCCTGCCCCTGATCGCCGAGCTGCAGGAGAAGGCTCGCGCGGAGGGTCTGTGGAACCTGTTCCTGCCTCCGTCGACCAGAGTCGCGCATGCCGGGGACTATGCCGCGCGCTTCGGCACCGACGGCGGCGAGGGGCTGACCAACCTCGACTACGCCCCGATCGCGGAGCTCACCGGACGGTCCGCGCTGGGCCCGCACGTCTTCAACTGCAACGCCCCGGACACCGGCAACATGGAGGTGCTGCTGAAGTACGGCACCGAGGAGCAGCGCGCCCAGTGGCTGGAGCCGCTGCTCGAGGCCCGGATCCGCAGCGCGTTCACGATGACCGAGCCGGACGTCGCCTCCTCCGACGCCACGAACATGGCCGCGACCGCCGTCGTCGAGGGCGACGAGGTGGTCATCAACGGCCGCAAGTGGTGGTCGACCGGTGTCGGGCACCCGGACTGCACGATCTTCGTCTTCATGGGCCTCTCCGACCCCGACGCCGACCGGCACTCCCGGCACACGATGGTGCTCGTCCCCCGCGACACCGAGGGCGTGCGGATCGAGCGGATGCTCTCGGTGATGGGCATGCACGACGAGCCGCACGGCCACGGGCTGGTCTCGTTCACCGACGTCCGGGTGCCGCTGTCCAACGTCCTGCTCGGGCCGGGCCGCGCGTTCGAGATCGCCCAGGGTCGGCTCGGTCCCGGCCGGGTGCACCACTGCATGCGGCTGGTCGGGCTGGCCGAGATGGCCCTCGAGCTCGCCGTACGACGGGCGACGGAGCGCACCGCCTTCGGACGGCCGCTCGCCAAGCTCGGGGGCAACGCCGAGCGGATCGCCGACGCCCGGATCGCGATCGACCAGGCCCGGCTGCTGGTGCTCCACGCCGCCTGGAAGCTGGACACCGAGGGCTCGAAGGGGGCGCTCGCGGCGGTCAGCCAGATCAAGGTGGCGGTGCCGAACATGGCCCAGCAGGTCATCGACATGGCGATGCAGGTGCACGGCGCAGCGGGGTTCGACGAGGCTCTTCCGCTGGCCGCGGCCTGGGTCAGCGCGCGCTCCCTGCGGATGGCCGACGGCCCTGACGAGGTGCACCGTGGCGTGATCGCCAGGCTCGAGCAGAAGAAGTACGCATGAGCCGGGTCCTGGTCACCGGTGGCGCCTCCGGCCTGGGGCTCGCCCTGGTGCAGCGGTTCGCCGCCCGCGGTGACCAGGTGCTGTCCTGCGACCTGGCCGAGCCCGCCGAGTCCGCCGAGCCCGCCGGTGTCGAGCGACCGGGGCCGGTGACGACGCGGCGGCTGGACGTCCGCTCGGAGGAGGACTGGGAGGCGGCGCGCGCCTGGGTGGCGGACCAGTGGGGCGGGCTGGACCTGCTGGTCAACAACGCGGGCGTGGCCGGAGGTGGCCGTATCGAGCTGTGCTCCCTCGAGGAGTGGCAGTGGATCTTCGACATCAACCTGTTCGGCGTGGTCCGCGGGACTCGTGCGTTCACGCCGATGCTCAAGGCCCAGGGGTCCGGCCGGATCGTCAACATCGCCTCGCTCGCCGGTCTGGTGCACCCACCGGCGATGGGCTCCTACAACGCCGTCAAGGCTGCCGTGGTGGCGTTCAGCGAGACGGCGTCGCACGAGCTGGCGCCGTACGGCGTGGGGTGCACGGCGGTCTGCCCGTCGTTCTTCCGGACCAGGCTGATGGACTCGATGCGCGGTGGGGACGCCGAGCTCGCGTCGAGCATGTCCCGGCTGGTCGAGCGCTCCCCGATCACCGCCGACGACATCGCGGCCGCGGCGATCGAGGGGATCGACCGGGGCGACTCGCTGGTGCTCCCTGACGAGCCGGCGCGGGCGGCGTACGCCCTCAAGCTGTCGGACCGCGCCGCCTACGACGAGCAGATGCGCGGCACCGCCACCAGGATGAAGGAGCGTGCGTGATGAGCGACCCCTCGGTGGACGTCCGCGAGGAGGACGCGTTCGACGTGTCGGCGATGGCGACCTGGCTGCAGGCGCACGCCGACGTGCCCGACGGCGTCCCCGACGTGCGGCAGTTCCCCGGTGGCGCGTCGAACCTGACCTACCTGCTGAGCTACCCGGAGCGCGACCTGATCCTGCGCCGGCCGCCGAGCGGGGTGAAGGCCAAGAGCGCGCACGACATGGGGCGCGAGTTCACGATCCAGTCCAGGCTGGCCCCGGTGTTCTCCCGGGTGCCTGCGATGCTCGCGTTCTGCGAGGACCCGGACGTGATCGGCTCGGACTTCTACGTCATGCAGCGGCTCGAGGGCACCATCTTGCGGCGCGAGCTCCCGGACGGTCTGGGCGCGTCCACCGACGACATCCGCAGGCTGTGCACCGACTTCCTCGACGTGCTGGTCGAGCTGCACTCGGTGGACCCGTCCCAGGCCGGCCTGGACGACCTCGGCAAGGGACGGGGCTACGTCGCCCGGCAGGTCGGCGGCTGGTCGAAGCGGTTCCGCGCAGCCCGCACCGACAACGTCGGCGACTTCGAGCGGGTGATGGCCTGGCTCGACGAGCACCAGCCAGAGGACGTCGCGACCTGCGTCATCCACAACGACTACCGGCTCGACAACGTGGTGCTCGACGAGGACCTGCAGGTGGTCGGGGTGCTGGACTGGGAGATGGCGACCCTCGGCGACCCGCTGATGGACCTCGGGGGAGCGCTGGCCTACTGGATCCAGGCCGACGACGACGATGCCTTCGTCGCCCTGCGGCGACAGCCCTCCCACGCCCCCGGGATGCTGACCCGCGCGGAGGTGGTGGACTACTACACCTCGCGGATGGGCCTCTCGGTGACCCCCGGGCAGTGGCGGTTCTACGAGGTGTTCGGCCTGTTCCGGCTGGCGGTGATCGCCCAGCAGATCTACTACCGCTACCACCACGGCCAGACCACCAACGAGGAGTCCGCCCGCTTCCTGCCGGTCGTGGAGTACCTCGACGAGCGCTGCCACCGCCTCATCGACCAGGCCTGACGAGCCGCACCCGATGAGCATCCTGCTGCTGGTCCGGCACGGCCAGGCCTCCTGGGGCACCGAGGACTACGACCGCCTGTCCCCGCTCGGCGAGCAGCAGTCGCGGGTGCTCGGCGCGGCGCTCTCCGCGCGTGGCCTGCGCCCGGACCTGCTGGTGCGGGGCGGGATGCTGCGGCACCGGCAGACGGCCGCCGCGGCGGTCGAGGGTGCCGGGTGGGACGGCGAGCTGGTCGAGGACGCGGGCTGGGACGAGTTCGACCACGTCCCCACCCTCACCGGGGCCGGGGACCTGCCCGAGCCCTCCGACGAGCCGTACGACGAGCAGGTGCGCCGGTTCGAGGCGACGATCGACCGCTGGGCCTCGGGCCGGCACGACGAGGACTACCACGAGAGCTTCCCGGTGTTCCAGGACCGGGTCGACCAGGCGTTCCGTCGTACGCTCGCGCGCCTGGAGCCGAAGCAGACGGCCGTGGTGTTCACCTCGGGTGGCCCGGTGGCGTGGGTGGCCGCGACGCTCGCCGACGGCGGGGTGCCCGTCTGGAGTCGGCTCTCCAAGGTGGTCGTCAACGCCTCGGTCACCAAGATCCTCGTCGGCCGGCGCGGGACGTCGCTGATCTCGTTCAACGACCACAGCCACCTGGAGGCGGCGGGACCCGAGCTGCTGTCCTACCGCTGAGCCGCCGTCGGGCCTACCGGGGCACGCGCCCGGAGGCCGGACGGTAGCCACGCACCGACCGGACCAGGGCCGACTTGGGATACGCCCCGGGGTCCCGCGCGTCCGTGTGGTGATCGGTCGGGAACTCGAAGAGGTCGACCATCAGCTGCAGCGGGTAGTCCGTGCCCTGCTCGATGGTGCGCACCAGCCGGTCGTCGACGTAGAACAGCATGCGATGCGCGTCCCACCGGGCCGCGTAGGTGTGCTCCTCGGCCGTGTCCAGGTCGAGCGTCAGGTCGACGACGTCGGTGTGCAGCCGGGGGTCGTGGTGGGCCTTGATCCCGAGCCGCACCTCGGAGGCGTGCGGGCGCCTCGCGCTGCCGAACAGCTCGGCCACACAGATCTCCCCGGACTCCTGGGGTGACTCCTCGAAGCCGACCAGCCAGATCCCCAGCATGCAGGTCGGGTCCGGGCTGGCGCGGACGGTCACCTCGACCGCCCCCGACGACGGCGTCCACAGCCGTCGCGTGGGCTGCGGGGTCCGGACGGTCAGGCCGTCGCGGTGCCGGTGCTGCCCGATGCCGGACCCCAGCGGGCCGGAGAAGGAGCCGGTCTGGATGTGGGAGACCCGGAACAGGTCCTCCTCGGGAAGCCAGGCCGGCTGATCGGCCTCGACCAGCAGCCGGAGGCCGTCCTCCCCGAGCCGGTAGCGGCCGGCCGATCGCTCGGGTGTCGTCCACTGGGGCAGGTAGTGGTCCACCCACAGCTGCCGGTCGAGCACCGGGCCGGTGAAGTCGTCGTCCAGCTCCAGCTCCAGGTCGGTCCGAGGAAATGCGGCCGGGTCGGGGACGTCCACCCTAGCGAGGCCCGGAGGCCCCGTCCTGTTGCCCGTTCTGGTGCTCGTCCTGGTGCTCGTCCTGCTCTTCCGGCTGCTCTTCCTGCTGCTCGTCCTGCTGGGCGTGCCAGGCCCGGAAGCCGCCCACCAGGTCCGTCGCCCGGGGCAGGCCGACCCGCTGCAGCGTCTCGGCGGCCAGGCTGGAGGCGTATCCCTCGTTGCAGACCAGGATGACCCGGCGTCCGGGGTCGTCGGCCTCGGCGATCCGGTCCGGGGACGTGGGATCGAGCCGCCACTCGAGCACGTTGCGGTCCACGACGACCGCTCCCGGCAACGGCCCCTCCGCGTCCCGGTTCTCCACCGGCCTGATGTCGACCACCAGCGCACCGGACGCCAGCTCCTCGCCGAGCTGCTCCGGCTCGACGCGCTCGAGGTGGCGACGGGACTGCGCCAGGACCTCGTCGATGCTTGACCCGTCCACCAGGACAGCGTAAGCCTGTGCACCCGGACCAGCCTCTCCCGGTCCCGGAGGCTCCATCCCACCCGAGACGGAGGACACACGATGAGCGGGCGCGTGGTGCATTTCGAGATCCCCTACGACGACGAAGCGCGGGCCCACGCGTTCTACACCGGGGCGTTCGGCTGGACGATGAGGCGGCTGCCCGACATGCGCTACGTGCTCACGACCACCGGGCCCAGCGAGCAGGGACCGCCGAGCGAGCCGGGGTTCATCAACGGCGGGATGCTCGAGCGGGGGCTGCCGGTCGGCGGACCCGTGATCGTGATGGACGTGGCCGACATCGACGCCTCGCTCAAGGAGATCAGGAGGCTCGGCGGCACGACGGTCTCGGACAAGCAGCCGGTCGGGGACATGGGCTTCTCGGCCTACTTCAAGGACACCGAGGGCAACCTGCTGGGGTTGTGGCAGAGCAGCTGACGTGCCGTTCCCCCTCGCCTAGCCGCTCGCCACCGGTGTGGTGGCCGGGGACGACGCAGCGGGGGAGCGCAGACCCAGGAAGCCGACCAGCCCGCCGGCGACGAGCAGCACCCCGCACACCAGGAGGGCCCGCTCGAAGCCGGGACCGAAGACGGCCGGCTGCTGGTAGTCCGCGCCGGAGACGCCGACCAGAGCCGGCAGCGCGGAGACCGCGAGCAGGGAGCCGGTGCGGGCCACGGCGTTGTTGATGCCGCTGGCGATGCCGGCGAACCGGTCCGGTGCGGCGGCCAGCACGCTCGAGGTCAGCGGCGCCACCAGCAGCACCAGTCCGGAGGAGAAGACCAGCATGCCCGGCAGCACGCCGGTGAGGTATCCGGTGCCCGCGCCCACCTGCCGCAGCAGGAACGCGCCGACCCCGCAGAGGACCGGCCCGAGGGAGAGGGGGATGCGCGGGCCGATCCGGGCGGCCAGGGCGCCGGCGCGCGAGGAGAACACCAGCATCACCAGGGTCAGCGGCACGGTGGCCAGGCCCGCCTCGAGCGGTGACCAGCCCGTGACCACCTGCAGCTGGAGGACCAGGAAGAACAGCATCGCCCCGAGCGCGCCGTACACCAGCAGGGTCAGGAGGTTCGCCACCGAGAACGTCCGCGAGGCGAACAGGTGCATCGGCACCAGCGCGTCGTGGTGGCGGCGCTCGAAGAACACGAACAGCACGAGCGAGGCGCCCCCCACCACGGCGGCCGTCACCACGGTGGCCGGAGCGGCCGTCCCCGACTCGATCAGTGCGTACGTCGCACCGCCCAGCCCGAGCGCACCCAGCGTGGCGCCGAGCAGGTCGAAGCTGCGGGCGGCGTCGGGGTCCCGCGACTCGGGCACGTGTCGGGCGGAGACGAGCAGCACAGCCACGGCGATCGGCGCGTTGATCAGGAAGATCCAGCGCCAGCTGGCGTTGTCGATGATCCAGCCGCCGAGCAGCGGACCGATCGCGGCCGCGATGCCGCCGAGCCCGGCCCACTGGCCGATGACGTGCCCGCGGTCGGACGGGCGGAACGACCCCTGGATCATCGCCAGGCTGCCGGGCGTCAGCAGCGCGGCACCCACCCCCTGCACGAGCCGGGCCGCGATCAGCTGGCCCGGGCTCTGTGCGAGCCCGCACACGATGCTGGCGAGCGCGAACCAGGCGACGCCCAGCATGAACACCCGACGTCGGCCGAAGTGGTCACCCAGCGAGCCGCCCACCAGGATGAGGCTGGCCAGGGACAGCAGGTAGGCGTTCGCCACCCACTGCAGCTGTGCGATCGAGGCGTTCAGGTCCTGGCCGATGTCGCGCAGGGCGATGTTCACGACCGTGCCGTCGAGCATCGCCATCCCGGAGCCGAGCACCGCCGCCGCGAGGACCCAGCGGCCCTGCGGCGACTTCCGGCTGAGCAGTCCCTCGGCCACGACTACCCGACCGGCTCGAGGTGTCGGGTGTAGCGCATCTCCGTGGGGTGCGGCGGCCACGGCGCCGGCCGTCGGTCCTCCGCGGGACGCCAGCCGAGGTGCTCGTAGAGCCGGCGGGCGCGACGGTTCTCCTCCAGGCACCACAGCTCCGCGACCGTCGTACCCCGGCGGGCCATGGCGCGCAGCACCGTGTCGACGGCGGTCGAGGCCAGGCCGGTCCCCCAGAGGTCGGGATGCACGGCGAGGTGTCGCAGGCTGCGGTCGTCGTACGCCGCGAGGACGTCGACCTGCCCGGGAGCGCTGTCCCGGACGAGTACATCGACCCCCGGCTCGTCGAGGACCAGCGCCCAGCGGGCCAGCACGTCGTCGTCGGGGAAGGGGTACCTCTCCGGCGGGAACACGTGTCCGAGGCCGGCCAGGTTGGCCTCACGCTCGAGCTGCCGCAGTGCCGGGGCGTCGGCGGGCGTCGCTTCGCGGAACATGCGCTCATGCTGGCAGACGACCCCGTTTCAGGGCGCGACCGCCGGTGCGGAAAAAAAGATTTGAGAAAGTTTGCTCCAGCCCTCAAGTCGGGCCCGTGGTGCGCCGATGATCGCTGTGTAACCACCCGCGGACGACTGCCCCCCATTCGCCGCGGAGCCCGGCTCATCACCCCCCCAGATGACCGGCACCTGGCGGCCCCTGTCCTCGGACACGGGGCCGCTGCCATGTCCAGCCGCACGTAGCAGGCAACTAACAGGCAGGCTTGACTGTTTGTTGGCGCGGAGAGCAGGATGAGCGGGTGCCGACAGCCACCCGCGTCCCCGCCCGGGTGACCCAGGAGGAGCGCAGCCGCGCGATGCGTCAGCGGCTGATGGACGCGACCGTGGAGTGCCTGGTCGAGCTGGGCTGGAGCGGCACGTCGACCACCCTCGTCTCGCAGCGGGCCGGCGTCAGCCGGGGCGCGCAGCTGCACCACTTCCCGACCAAGAACGACCTCGTCCTGGCGGCTGTGGAGCACCTCACCGAGGCCCGGGGGCGGGACCTCCGGCGGGCCGCGGCCGCGCTGCCCCGGGGTCCCCGGCGGACCCGCGCGGTGCTGGAGATGCTGGCGGTCCACTACACCGGACCCGTCTTCGCCGCGGCGCTCGAGCTGTGGGTCGCCGCGCGGACCGACCCGGCGCTGCATCCGGCGGTGGCCGCGTTCGAGCAGCGGATCGGCAGGGAGACCCATCGCAGCACCGTCGAGCTGCTCGGCATCGACGAGTCGCGGGCCAGTGGTCGGGAGCTGGTCCAGGCCACCCTGGACCTGGTCCGGGGCCTGGGCCTGGCCGCCACGATCACCGACGACGCCGCCCGTCGCAGCGGGATCCTGGACCGCTGGGCCGACGTCCTGGACGTGCAGACGAGCCGGCTCGACGGGTCGGGGACGTGCAGATGAGCCGGGTCGACGAGCCGGGGGCGTGCAGATGAGCCGGGTCGACGAGGTGCTGGAGGACCTCCGGGCCGAAGGTGACCGGCTCGAGGCGCTGCTCACCGGTCTGCCCGACGACCAGCACGGGTGGCGGGCGCCGACGCCTGCCGCCGGCTGGGACGTCGCGCACCAGGTGGCGCACCTGGCCTGGACCGACGAGACCGCGGTCCTGGCCGCCACCTCGGTCCCCGGTGGTCCCGGTGGTCCGGGCGGTCCGGGTGGTCCCGGTGGTCCGGGTGGTCCGGGTGGTCCGGGTGGTCCGGGTGGTCCGGGGGACCCAGCCGCGTGGGAGGCGGCCGTGCTGGCGGCGGCCGCCGACCCCTCCGGCTTCGTGGACGCCGAGGCGAGCCGGGGCGCGCAGGCGTCCGCCGCCGAGCTGCTGGACCGCTGGCGCCGGTCGCGCACTGCGCTCGCCGGTGCCCTCCAGGCGCTTCCCGCAACGGCCCGGATCCCGTGGTACGGCCCGCCGATGAGCAGCACCTCGATGGCCACCGCACGGTTCATGGAGACCTGGGCCCACGGCCGAGACATCGCCGCCGCCCTGGGCGTCGAGCTGCCCGCCGACGACGGGGTGCGCCACGTCGCACACCTCGGCGTGCGCACCCGCGACTTCTCCTTCCTCAACCGAGGCCTGGCGCCGCCCGCCGAGGAGTTCCGGGTCCAGCTGTCCCTGCCCGGCGGGGACCTGATCGTGTTCGGGCCGCCTGCGCCCGGCCAGCCGGACAGCCAGTCGGCCGGCCAGTCGGTCGGCCAGTCGGTCACGGGGTCGGCGCACGACTTCGCGCTGCTCGTCACCCAGCGGGTGCACCGTGCGGACACCGACCTGGTGGCCGAGGGAGCCGACGCCGACGCCTGGCTCGACCTGGCCCAGGCGTTCGCCGGTCCACCGGGACCCGGACGGCGACCCCGGTGACCGGGAGCCCCGGGAGCCCGGAGGTGCTGCGGGTCGGCAACTGCAGCGGGTTCTACGGCGACCGGCTCTCGGCGATGCGCGAGATGCTCACCGAAGGCGAGCTCGACGTGCTCACCGGGGACTACCTCGCGGAGCTCACCCTGCTGATCCTGGGCCGGGACCGCGCCAAGGACCCCTTGGCGGGCTACGCCCGGACCTTCCTCATCCAGGCCGAGGACTGCCTCGGGCTGGCCCTGGAGCGCGGTGTGCGGCTGGTCGCCAACGCGGGTGGCCTGAACCCCGCGGGCCTGGCCGACCGGCTGCGCGAGGTCGCCGACGCGCTCGGCCTGCACCCGCGCATCGCCTTCGTCGACGGCGACGACGTCCTCGCCCGGGCCGACGAGCTGGGCATCACCGGGCCGGACGTCGCCGGGCCGGACGTCGCCCGGCCGGACGTCGCCGGGCCGGAGGCGGGCAGGAGGCCGCTCACCGCCAACGCCTACCTGGGGGCCTTCGGCATCGCCACCGCCCTGGCCCACGGCGCCGACGTCGTGGTCACCGGTCGGGTCACCGACGCCTCCCTCGTCGTGGGCCCGGCCATCGCGCGGTTCGGCTGGAGCCCTACGGCGTACGACGAGCTGGCCGGCGCCGTGGTCGCCGGACACGTCCTCGAGTGCGGGACCCAGGCGACGGGCGGCAACGTCAGCGGCTTCGTCCCGGAGTCCCGACCGCTGGGGTTCCCGGTGGCCGAGGTGCACGCCGACGGGTCCTGCGTGATCACCAAGCATGCGGGCACCGGGGGCCGGGTCACCCTCGACACGGTGACGGCGCAGCTCGTCTACGAGATCGGCTCCCCGACCTACCTCGGCCCCGATGTGTCGGCTCATCTGGACACCCTCTCGCTGACCACCGACGGTTCCGACCGGGTGCGGATCTCCGGCGTCCGCGGCTCACCGCCGCCACCGATGCTGAAGGTCTGCGTCAACGAGCTCGGCGGCTGGCGCAACTCCGCCGAGCTGGTCCTCGTCGGCCTGGACATCGAGGCCAAGGCCGCCTGGGTCCGCGCCCAGCTGACGGCCGCCCTGGAGTCCTCCCCGCCGGCATCCGTCGAGTGGTCGCTGGCCCGCACTGACCACGAGGACGCCGACACCGAGGAGGCCGCCTCCTGCCGCCTCCGGGTCACCGTCCGGGACCCGTCCCCCGACCGCGTCGGCAAGGCCTTCACCGCCCCCCTCGTCGAGCTGGCCTTGGCCTCCTATCCCGGCTTCACCCTCACCGGCCCCCCCGCGAAGCCCACGCCGTACGGCGTCTACCGCCCCGCCTACATCAACCGCACCGACGTGACCGAGAGGGTGGTCATCGACGGCACGGAAGTGGCCCCCCAGGAGTCCGAGCGGGCCGCCGACCGCACGACGGAGGCCGGGCGGAGCCCCGGGAAGGCGGCGGGGCTGTGGCCCGGGCATGGCGGGCGAGCGAGGAACGAGCGAGCGGGTGTCCCCGCCCCCTTCGGTGGGCGCAGCCCGACCCCTGGCGGTCCCCGCCGCCGAGTGCCGCTAGGACGGATCCTGCATGGGAGGAGTGGCGACAAGGGTGGCGACGCGAACATCGGCGTCTGGGCCATGCAGGCGGCGACCCGACCCGACCGGGTCGCCTGGCTGCTCGAGTACCTCACGGCCGAGCGGGTCAAGCAGCTGCTGCCCGAGACCGCTCCCCTGGAGGTCGAGGTGCACCACCTGCCGAACCTCGGGGCGGTCAACGTCGTCGTCCACGGCCTGCTCGGCGAGGGCGTCGCCGCGTCGAGCCGGTTCGACCCGCAGGCCAAGGCGCTGGGCGAGTGGCTGCGGTCGCGGCACGTCGACGTACCGGAGTCCCTGCTGTGACCGACACCGGCGACCGACGCACCGCGATGCTGGACAAGATCGCCGCGCTCGACGCCGAGCACGCCAAGGCGGTCGCGGGCGGCGGGCAGAAGTACGTCGACCGGCACCACGCCCGCGGCAAGCTGCTGGCCCGCGAGCGGATCGAGCTGCTCATCGACGAGGGGTCCGCGTTCCTCGAGCTGTCCACGCTGGCCGGCTGGGGCAGCGACTTCGCGGTCGGCGCCTCGGTGGTCACCGGCATCGGTGTCGTCTCGGGAGTCGAGTGCCTGCTGATCGCGAACGACCCCACGGTCCGCGGCGGCGCCAGCAACCCGTGGACGGTGCGCAAGCTCTTCCGCGCGGCGCAGATCGCCCGGGAGAACCAGTTGCCGACCGTCAACCTCGTCGAGTCCGGCGGCGCCGACCTGCCCACGCAGAAGGAGATCTTCATCCCGGGCGGCGAGCTGTTCCGCGGGCTCACGCGCGCCAGCGCGGCCCGGACCCCGACGGTGGCGCTCGTGTTCGGCACCAGCACGGCCGGGGGTGCCTACGTCCCGGGGATGAGCGACTACGTGGTGATGGTCCGGGACCGGGCGAAGGTGTTCCTCGGCGGCCCGCCCCTGGTCAAGATGGCCACCGGCGAGGACGCCGACGACGAGTCGCTCGGGGGCGCGGAGATGCACGCCCGCACCTCGGGGCTGGCCGACTACCTGGCGGAGGACGAGCACGACGCGATCCGGATCGGCCGCCGGATCGTCGCCCGGCTGAACCGGTCCCCGGTCGTGGGGTCCAGCGGGCGCCCCGGCGCCCGCTCGGACCCACGACCCATCCACTCCCTGCACGAGGAGCAGGTCGCCGAGCCGGACGCCGACCCCGAGGAGCTCCTCGACCTGGTCCCGGTCGACCTTTGGGAGCCGTTCGACCCGCGCGAGGTGATCGCCCGGGTGGTCGACGGCGTGGGTCCGGGGAACGAGGTCGCCTTCGACGAGTTCAAGCCGCTCTACGGCGCCAGCCTGGTCACCGGGTGGGCGCGCCTGCACGGCCGGCAGATCGGCATCCTGGCCAACGCCCAGGGCGTGCTGTTCTCCGAGGAGGCGCAGAAGGCGGCGCAGCTCATCCAGCTCGCCAACCAGGTCGACGTACCCCTGCTGTTCCTGCACAACACCACCGGCTACATGGTCGGCACGGCCTACGAGCAGGGCGGCATCATCAAGCACGGCGCGATGATGATCAACGCGGTGAGCAACTCGACGGTGCCGCACCTCTCGATCATGATGGGCGCGTCCTACGGCGCCGGCAACTACGGCATGTGCGGGCGGGCGTTCGACCCGCGGTTCCTGTTCACCTGGCCCTCGGCGAAGTCCGCGGTGATGGGGCCGGCCCAGCTCGCCGGTGTCCTGTCCATCGTCGCGCGGGCGGCGTCGGAGGCCCGCGGCACGGCGTACGACGAGGAGGCCGACGCCGCCATGCGCGCCGCCGTCGAGCAGTCCGTGGAGGAGCAGAGCCTGCCGTTCGCGCTGTCCGGGATGCTGTACGACGACGGGGTGATCGACCCGCGCGACACCCGGACCGTGCTGGCCATCTGCCTGTCCGTGGTCGAGAACGCCCCGATCCGGGGCACGGACCGCTTCGGCGTGTTCCGGATGTGAGAGCGATGACCATCGCGAGACTGCTGGTCGCCAACCGCGGCGAGATCGCCCGCCGGGTGTTCCGGACCTGCCGCGACCTCGGCATCGGGACCGTCGCCGTGCACTCGGATCCCGATGCGGGGCTGGCGTTCGTCCGCGAGGCCGACGTGGCGGTGCGGCTGCCGGGGTGTGCGCCGGCGGAGACCTACCTGCGCGGAGACCTCCTGGTGCGGGCCGCGCTGGACGCCGGCGCGGACGCCGTGCACCCCGGCTACGGGTTCCTGTCCGAGAGCGCCGGCTTCGCCCGGCAGGTGGCAGCGGCGGGTCTGGTCTGGGTCGGTCCCACACCGGAGTCGATGGAGCTGATGGCGTCGAAGGTGCAGGCCAAGCAGCTGATGTCGGCGGCGGGCGTCCCCGTGCTCCCCGGGCTGTCGCCTGCAGAGGTCACCGAGGCGGACCTGCCGGTGATCGTCAAGGCGTCCGCGGGCGGCGGCGGCCGGGGCATGCGAGTGGTGCGCACCCTCGGCGCGCTCGAGGCGGCAGTGCAGCAGGCCTCCGCCGAGGCCCGGTCGTCGTTCGGGGACGAAGCGGTCTTCTGCGAGCCGTACCTCGAGCGCGGCCGGCACGTCGAGGTCCAGCTGCTCGGCGACACCCACGGCTCCGTGGTGGTGCTCGGTGACCGGGACTGCTCGGTGCAGCGTCGGCACCAGAAGGTGATCGAGGAGGCCCCCGCGCCGCACCTGCCCGACGCCGTGCGCGCCGAGCTGCACCGGGCGGCCCGGGCAGCGGGCGAGGCCGTCGGGTACGTCGGAGCCGGCACCGTGGAGTTCCTCGTCGAGAGCGCCACGGTCCTGGCCTCTGGGAACCCCCGGGGTGTGTTCTTCCTGGAGATGAACACCCGCCTGCAGGTGGAGCACCCGGTGACCGAGCTGGTGACCGGGCTGGACCTCGTCGAGCTGCAGCTGCTGGTGGCCGAGGGCGGGCGTGTCCCACAGCCGCCGGTCGGCACCGGGCACGCCGTCGAGGCCCGGCTCTACGCGGAGGACCCGGCCCACGACTGGCAGCCGCAGAGCGGCCGGCTGACGCGCTTCGAGGTCGACCACGACGCCGCCTTCGGTCCGCTCGCCGGCCCAGGCGTCCGGCTGGACACCGGGTTCGGCTCCGGCGACGAGGTCGGCACGCACTACGACGCGATGCTCGCCAAGGTCGTCGCCTGGGCGCCCACCCGGGACTCCGCTGTACGGCGCCTCGCCGCCGCCCTGGCTCGAGCCCGGATCCACGGCCTGCGGACCAACCGCGAGCTGCTCGTAGAGGTGCTCAGCAACGACGAGCTCGTGGCCGGCGGCGTCGGCACCGACTTCCTCGCCCGGGCCTCGCTGCAGGAGCTGGAGGGCCACCCCCTGGGCGGGACGCCAGTGCAGCAGGCGCTGATGTTCTTCGCCGCGGCCGTGGCCACCGCCGAGGTGGCCGCCCCCCGTCGCCCGGTGCAGCGCCGGGTGCCGACCGGATGGCGCAACGTCGTCTCGGCGCCGCAGGTGACGACCTTCGAGCACGAGGGCACCGAGGTGTCGGTGGGGTGGCTCGGCGGCCGCGGCGGCTACCGGCTCGTCGACCTCCACGACGAGGTGCACGGGGCCGAGGTGCACGGGTCCGAGGTGCCTGGGGCCGACGTACGCGGGGCCGAGGTGACCGGCGTCGAGTGGGGTGCCGGACTGCTCCGGGTGCCCGTCCGCCACCGGGGTCTGACGCACACCTTCGACGTCTACGTCGAGGCCGACCGCGTGGACGTGGAGTCCTCGTTCGGCCACGTCTCCCTGAGCCGGCGGCCCCGCCTCGTCGAGCCGGCCGACCGGGTGGCCAGCGGGTCCCTGCTCGCCCCGATGCCCGGCACCGTGGTCCGCATCGACGTCGAGCCGGGCGCGCGGGTCACCGCCGATCAGCCGGTCCTGGTGCTCGAGGCCATGAAGATGCAGCACACCATCACCGCGCCCCACGACGGCGAGGTGGACGAGCTGGCGGTCGGCGTGGGATCCCACGTCCCTGCCGGAGCGGTCCTCGCCGTCGTACGCATCCCCACCCACGAAGGAGAAACCTGATGGACGCCGCGTTCACCGAGACAGAGGAGCGACGCAGCCTGCGGCGGGAGGTGGCCAAGCTCGCAGGGGGCTACGGACGCGAGTTCTTCGTCCGGCAGGCCCGCAGCGGCGGCAAGACGACGGACCTGTGGTTGGACATGGGCCGGCACGGCTACCTCGGCGTGGCGATCCCCGAGGAGCACGGCGGAGGTGGTGGCGGCATCGGCGACCTGGCGGCCGTCTGCGAGGAGCTGGCCGCACAGGGCTGCCCGCTGCTGATGATGATCGTGTCACCGGCCATCTGCGGCACGGTGATCAACCGGTTCGGCACCGAGGAGCAGAAGCAGCGCTGGCTGCCCGACATCGCCGACGGCACCCTGACCATGGCGTTCGCGATCACCGAGCCGGACGCCGGCTCCAACTCGCACAAGATCACCACCACCGCCCGGCGCACCGAGGACGGCTGGGTGCTGAACGGCCGCAAGACCTACATCTCCGGCGTCGACGAGGCCGGTGCGGTGCTGGTCGTCGCCCGCGCGGAGGACAGCCGGACCGGGAAGCTCAAGCCCTGCCTGTTCGTGGTGCCGACGGACGCCCCGGGACTGGAGTACCACCCGATCGACATGGAGATCGTCAGCCCCGAGAAGCAGTTCACCGTGTTCGTCGACGACGTCTCGCTGCCCGCCGACGCGCTGGTGGGACAGGAGGACGCCGGCATCGCGCAGCTGTTCGCCGGCCTGAACCCCGAGCGGATCATGGCGGCCTCCTTCGCCACCGGGCTGGCCCGCTTCGCCCTGGGGAAGGCGACCGACTACGCCAAGACGCGTGAGGTGTTCGAGGTGCCGATCGGTTCGCACCAGGCGGTCGCACACCCGCTCGCGCAGTCGAAGATCGAGATCGAGCTGGCCCGGCTGATGACCCAGAAGGCCGCGGCGCTCTACGACGCGGGCGACGACATGGCCGCCGGTGAGGCAGCGAACATGGCGAAGTACGCCTCCGCGGAGGCCGCCTGCAACGCCGCCGACCGCGCCGTACAGGTGCACGGTGGCAACGGCATCACCACGGAGTACGGCATGGCCGGCCTCCTCGTCGCCGCCCGCGCCACCCGGATCGCGCCGGTCAGCCGCGAGATGATCCTCAACTTCGTCGGCTCCTACACTCTCGGTCTGCCCAAGTCCTACTGACCGCTCGCCACCGACGGGACCTCCCATGACCCAGCAGAGCCAGCAGACCGGCGACGAGCCGGCCGAGCTCGTCCACTACCGCGTCGACGACCACGTCGCCGCGCTGGTCCTGGACAGCCAGCACAACCGCAACGCCCTCTCGCGCCAGCTCGTCCAGGAGCTGTACGACGGGCTGGAGCGGGCCGAGGCCGACGACGACGTGAAGGTCGTGCTGATCCGGGCGGAGGGCCGCACCTTCTGCAGCGGCGCGGACATGTCCGAGGCCAGCAGCCCCGGCGGCGGAGGGATGGAGCGAGGCGCCCGGGTGCTGGTGGACCTGCAGCGCCGGATCGCCACGCTGCCCAAGCCGGTCGTCGCCCGCGTGCACGGCAGCGTGCGCGCCGGCGGCATCGGCATCGTCGCGTCCGCCGACATCGCGGTGGCCGCCCATGACGCGACCTTCGCGTTCTCCGAGGTCCGGCTGGGGCTCACGCCGGCCGCGATCTCGCTGAGCGTGCTCCCCCGGATGACCGACCGCTCGGCGGCGCTGACCTTCCTGACCGGCGAGGTCTTCACCGGCCGCGACGCCGAGCGGATGGGCCTGGTGACCCGCACGGCCGAGGAGATCGAGCTCAACCTCGAGGTCGACGAGATCTGCGCCCAGCTGGCCAAGGGCAACCTGCAGGGGCTCCGGGAGACCAAGCTGCTCCTCGGGCAGCAGCTCGTCGAGCGCATCGACGCCCACGGCGCGGACCTGGCCGCCCTGTCGGCCCGGCTGTTCGCCTCCGAGGAGGCGCAGACGGCGATGAAGGCGTTCCTGAGCCGTCGGAAGTAGCCGTGCCAGGCAGGACGGTGCGGGAGCGGGTGCGCCGGGCCGTGGAGCACCTCGACCCGGCGTTGGACGCCCGGGTCCTCGAGATCGGCTGCGGGCCGGCCGCGGCTGCGGAGCTGCTGTGCGCACGTCTGACCCGTGGTCGCCGGCCGGAGAGGACCGGGGACGGCCGGAGACAGTCGGTCGAGAGGGCGGGGTAAAGTGGGTCCCTTGCCCGTTTGATGGTCATGAGATCGCACCAGGAGCCGAAGCTTGTCAGTCGACTCGATCCCGTCTGAATCGACGTCTCCCGAGCCACCGGCGCACGCGGCCCTGGCCGAGCGGGAGACCGCCCTCGAGCAGCAGTTCGTCGACCGGGTCTACCGGCAGCTCGACCAGTCCACGCGGAACGCGGAGGCACTGGCGCGCGAAGGCCACGGGCGTGCCCACCTCGGGCACGAGGGCGGCCTCGTCGAGCGCGACGCCATGGTCTTCCAGGCGGCGAAGCGGATCGCCACGCTGAACGCCGCGCACGAGGGGCTGGTGTTCGGACGGCTCGACCTCGACCCGGAGCGGATCGCCGGAGGGGCCCGCTACATCGGCCGGATCGGGCTGCGCGACGAGCACCGGGACTCGCTGCTGATCGACTGGCGCGCTCCGGCGGCCGCGGTGTTCTACCAGGCGACGGCGGCCGATCCGCAGGGCGTCGTACGCCGTCGGGTGCTGCGGTGCGCGGGCGCGAAGGTGGTGGCCGTCGAGGACGACCTGCTCGACCCCGAGAGCCCGGCGGCCGAGGGACTGCCCGTCGTGGGCGAGGGTGCGCTGATGGCGCAGCTGTCCCGAGCCCGCGACCGCACCATGCACTCGATCGTGGCGACCATCCAGGCCGAGCAGGACAAGGCGATCCGTGCGCCCAGCAAGGGCGTCGTGCTCATCTCCGGCGGCCCCGGCACCGGGAAGACCGTCGTCGCCCTGCACCGTGCCGCCTTCTTGCTCTACTCCGACCGCCGGCGCTACGAGAACGGCGGCGTGCTGATCATCGGGCCGTCCGGGGTCTTCATGCGCTACATCGAGCGGGTGCTGCCGTCCCTCGGCGAGACCGCGGTCGCGCTGCGCTCGCTCGGTGAGGTCGTCGACGGCATCCGGGCGTTCCGCCACGACGAGCCGGCCGTGTCCGACGTGAAGGGCGCGACTCGGATGGCCGAGCTGATGCGCCGTACGGCGCGCCAGGCGGTTCCGGACGCACCTCGCGAGCTGCGCGTGTTCTACCGCGACGACAACGTCGTGCTGTCCTCGCACGAGCTCGGCCGGATCCGGCGCCAGCTGCTGTCCCAGGGCTCCCGCAACCGCCAGGTGCCGCGGGTGGCGTCGGCGCTGCTGGACGCGATGTGGCGGCAGGTCCGGGGCGAGCGCGGCCGGGAGCGCGGTCGTGACGAGTTCAACGACGAGATGCTCGGGACCGCCGCGTTCGTGGACTTCGTGCTGGCCTGGTGGCCGCCGCTGGACGCCACCGAGGTGCTCGCCTGGCTTCGCGACCCCGACCTGCTGGCCCGCGCGGCCCAGGGCCTGCTGAGCACCGACGAGCAGGCGCTGCTCTCGAAGTCCTGGGGGCCGGTGCGGGAGCCGGCGGCCTACCGCGTCGCGCCCGACGACTGGTCGGTGCAGGACGTGCCGCTTCTCGACGAGCTGCGGTTCGTGCTGGGCGACGTACCCGAGAAGCCGCAGCGCGGTGACCGGGACGACGACCTCGACCCCCTGGCGCATCTGTTCGACGAGAACGTCCCGGAGCTGACCACCTTCGTCGAGCGGTCGGCGCCGACCGGGCCGCGCCCGTCGTCGCGGACCGAGGACGACTTCTACGCGCACGTGCTGGTGGACGAGGCGCAGGACCTCACCCCGATGCAGTGGCGGATGGTCGGGCGCCGCGGCCGCTCGGCGACCTGGACCGTCGTGGGCGACCCCGCGCAGTCGTCCTGGCCGGTCACCGCGGATGCGGCCCGGGCTCGCGACCAGGCGCTGGGCGACAAGCCCCGTCACGAGTTCCACCTGTCCACCAACTACCGCAACAGCAAGGAGATCTACGACTTCGCGGCCGCCTACGCCCAGCGGGTCGGGCTCGACGCGGACCTGCCGAACGCCGTGCGCGCGACCGGTGTGCCGCCCGAGGAGCTCACCGTCGTGGATCTCCGGGCCGGGGTGCGTGACGCCGTGACGTCCATGCTGGCGGTGGTCGAGGGGACGGTCGGGATCGTCGTCCCCGCCGCCCGCCAGGGCCAGGTGCAGGGCTGGGTCGACGGCTGGACCGACCTCGCCCAGGACGCCGCCGGCGGGAGCCTGGCCCGGCTCGCCGTCCTCACCGGCCTGTCGACCAAGGGCCTCGAGTTCGACGGGATCGTGGTCGTCGCGCCCGACGAGATCGAGTCCGAGTCGATGACCGGCCGCAGCACGCTGTACGTCGTCCTGACCCGCGCCACCCAGCGGATGGTCACCGTCACCACCTGACCCCCACCCCGCCGAGGCGTCCCGTTCTGCGCCGCGAACCATGCCGAGGCGTCCCGTTGTGCGACGCGAACCATGCCGAGGCGTCCCGTTCTGCGACGCGAACCATGCCGAGGCGTCCCGTCGTGCGATTCCGGGAACGCCTCAGGAGGTTGGGATTCGCAGAACGGGACGCCTCGGCCGTTCGGACAATCGCAGAACGGGACGCCTCGGCGGGCGGCGGATCGCAGAACGGGACGCCTCGGTGGGTGGATAACCGCAGAACGGGACGCCTCGGCGGTGGGTAGAGTCGCACCCCATGGACGCCCCCGACCCCACCGGCTCGACGACCCGCGACCCGGCCGGTGCCCGGGCCGCGCTCGAGACGATGCTGGGGCACGAGGCCTGGGCGGCGATCCGGCTGCGGGACGCGGCGACGGTCACCCTGGTGGGCGGCGCGCGGAGCGAGGTCGAGCGGCTGCTCGACGTACCCCTGGAGGACGGGGCGCCCGAGCAGGGCCGGCGGTTCGACCGGCTGGTCGCCATCCCGTTCCGGCAGGTCGCCGAGCGGGGGTTCGAGGCGCACGACGACGGCACCCCGCTCACCGTCGTGGAGATCGAGACCGAGGCCGAGGTCCCGCTGGCCGAGCTGCTCGCGGCGCTGCCGGACGAGGTGATCGAGTTCGCGGACCGCGGCGGCTTCGACACCACCGACGAGCAGTACGGCGTCGTGGTGGAGGCCATCATCGACGAGGAGATCGGCAACGGCGAGGGCGCGAACCTGGTGATCGGCCGGCACTACCGGGCGCAGGTCGAGGACTGGGACGCGGCCAAGGCGCTGACGGTGCTCCGACGGCTGCTGGAGCGCGAGCGCGGGGCCTACTGGACCTACTGCTTCTTCACCGGCGACCGCTACTTGGTCGGCGCCAGCCCCGAGCGGCACGTCTCCGTGCACGGCGGTGACGTCCGGATGAACCCGATCAGTGGCACGTTCCGGCTCAAGGGCATGACCGATCCCGTGCAGCGCAAGGAGAAGCTGCTGGAGTTCCTCGCCGACGAGAAGGAGATCTACGAGCTCTTCATGGTCG
>CAXSHL010000064.1:2019-25598 GCA_964237315.1 uncultured Nocardioidaceae bacterium | reverse complement strand
GCGACCTCAACCTTGGCAAGGTTGCGCTCTACCAACTGAGCTACGTCCGCTTGTCAGCCTGACGAAGAACCCCCGCCCGGCGTGCGACGTGAACTTTATCGGACAACGCCCCGATGACAAATTCGGCCCATATGGCGCGTGTTCGAGTGGCACTAGGGTCGGGCACATGCGCGCGTGGGTGGAAGGCAAGCTCCTCGATGATCCCTTGGCACCGGCCGTCGCGGTGAGCGACCACGGGTTCACCGTGGGGGACGGGGTGTTCGAGGCGATGAAGGTCGTCGACGGGCGACCCTTCGCGCTGACCCGCCACCTCGAGCGGCTGGCGCGGTCGGCGGCCGGGCTGGGGCTGCCGGCGGTCGATGCGGACGTCGTACGGCGTGGGGTGGTCGAGGTGCTCGAGGGCGCGGATCTGCCCCTGGGGCGGCTGCGGGTCACCTACACCGGCGGGGTGGCGCCGCTCGGGTCCGGACGCGGGGACAGCCCGCCGACCTTGGTGGTGGTCCTCGACACCCTGAAGCCGACAGCGGCCACCACGTCGCTCGTCACGGTCCCGTGGCCGCGCAACGAACGCGGAGCGCTCGCGGGGCTGAAGACCACGTCGTACGCCGAGAACGTCGTCGCGCTCGCCTACGCGCACGAGCGAGGTGCCACCGAGGCGCTGTTCACGAACCTCGCCGGTCATGTATGCGAGGGGACCGGCTCGAACATCTTCTACGTCGTGGACGGCGAGCTGCGGACGCCGTCGCTGGCGTCGGGCTGCCTGGCGGGCATCAGCCGGGCGCTGCTCCTGGAGTGGTACGGCGGCCGGGAGGTGGACGAGCCGGTCTCGGTGCTCGCCGAGGCTGCCGAGGTGTTCCTCGTCTCGACGACGAGGGACGTGCAGGGCGTCGAGCGGTGGGACGACCGGGAGCTGACAGCGCCCGGCCCGGTGACCGAGGACTGCCGCAGGGTGTGGCGGGAGCGAGAGGCCGAGGACGTCGACCCCTGAGCGGATGCGAAGCCGACGCCCCTCAGGCGGCCTCGGCGGTGAAGATGGCCGCCACGACCGCGTCGATGTCCATCAGTGCGGCCTCGCTGCCGGGCGTCACCGCCTTGTTCATCCGCTCCACGAACGAGCTGAGGTCGCCGGTGCGGGCCTGCACCAGCGCCTCGCCGTCGGGGGAGCACAGCTCGATGATGACCACCGCGTGACCCTCCGAGTCCAGGCACGGCCACACGTGCACGTCTCCGTCGCCGGTCGGCTCGAAGAGACCTGCGCTGAGCAGGTCCCGGCCGAACGTCCAGCGCACCGGGGTGGACCCGGTGAGGAAGACGGCGGTCACGGCATAGGGGTCTCGCGGGTCGTAGTGCAGCTCGGCGTTGATCGGAGTCACAGCTCCGGTCGGGTCGATCAGCTCCAGTGTCACGGGCTGCGTCAGCGTGAGCGCCGCCGTGTTCATAGAGAACTCCCTCATGTCGTGCCTTTCCTCCCAGGCGTCCCCTTCGGACGTGACAAGGAGACGGATATGTGGTGGCCCCATGACGGGAAAACAAACAGTCAACTACAAGTTTTTTTCCGGCGTGCGTGCAGGTCAGAGCGCTTGTGTCCCGGTATGGCGCCCTTTGACTACCAAGATGTGACCGTTCGGCCGGTCTTGTAGTTCGGCACGCCTCGAGCCTGTGGGTCAGGGGCGGGGCGAGGGTCAGGGGCGGGGCGAAGGCGGCTGTGAGTGCGACGTCCGCATGCGCTAATGTTTCGGGCGCACGGGCCGCAGCTGAGCCCGTCCGGGGCGATTGGCGCAGTGGTAGCGCGCTTCGTTCACACCGAAGAGGTCACTGGTTCGAGCCCAGTATCGCCCACCGCAGGACCCCCGCCCCGCCCACCGGTCGTGGGCAGGGCGAGGAGCAGGGCTGCTCCAGGGACGCGTCGGGGGTCCGTCGCGAACGCCTGATGTGCGTTGAAGCGCGAGAGGCCCCCAGGACTCCACGCGCATCTCACGACACGGGGTCCCGGTGTCACCCCCATGTCAGCACATCTGGCGGCATTTGGGTAGGCCCGGGCGGCTAGGGTTTGCACCGCCGTACCCCGCTGGGCCGGTGGGTGGCTGTCGGGCCAGCGGTGAGCGCACTGCCCGATAGCATCAGGCCTTCAACAAGCGTCGCAAGGGAGTGGATCCGTCGTGTCCGACATCGTGGTCACCGTCGTCAGCAGGAGCGCGGCTGCCGGAGGCGAGCGCACGGTGGCGACCGGCACGAAGGCGTGGGAGCTGTTCACCGACACCCCGTCGGTCATCGCCGCTCGGATCGGCGACGACCTCGTCGACCTGGCCCGCGAGCTCGAGGACGGCGACGTCGTCGAGGGCGTGGAGATCGACAGCGCCGACGGCCGCGACATCCTGCGGCACTCCACCGCTCACGTCCTGGCTCAGGCGGTGCAGGACCTCTACCCGGAGGCGAAGCTCGGCATCGGCCCGCCGATCACCGACGGCTTCTACTACGACTTCGACGTGCCCGAGCCGTTCGTCCCCGCCGACCTCGAGAAGATCGAGAGCCGGATGCGCAAGATCGTCAAGGAGGGCCAGCGGTTCTCCCGCCGCGCGGTCACCGACGGCGAGGCGCTCACCGAGCTGGCCGACGAGCCCTACAAGGTCGAGCTGATCGGCCTCAAGGGCGGCACTGCCGACCCCCGGGACGCGGCCGAGGGTGCCGGCGTCGAGGTCGGCGCGGGTGAGCTGACCATCTACGACAACCTGCGGCGGGACGGCTCGCTGGCCTGGAAGGACCTCTGCCGCGGTCCGCACCTGCCGACCACCAAGCGCATCCCGGCCTTCAAGCTGATGCGGAGCGCTGCGGCGTACTGGCGCGGCAACGAGAAGAACAAGCAGCTGCAGCGGATCTACGGCACCGCCTGGGAGTCCAAGGAGGCGCTCGAGGAGCACCTGCACCGGATCGAGGAGGCCGAGCGACGCGACCACCGCAAGATCGGCCGGGACCTCGACCTGTTCAGCTTCCCCGACGAGCTCGGGTCCGGTCTCGCGGTCTTCCACCCCAAGGGCGGCGTGATCAAGAGGGAGATGGAGGACTACGTCCGGCGCCGGCACATCGAGGAGGGCTTCTCCTACGTCGGGACCCCGCACATCTCCAAGGAGGGGCTGTTCCACAGCTCGGGGCACCTGCCGTACTACGCGGACGGCATGTTCCCGCCGATGGAGCTGGACGGCGCGAGCTATCGGCTCAAGGCGATGAACTGCCCGATGCACAACCTCATCTTCGCCTCCCGTGGGCGGTCCTACCGTGAGCTTCCGCTGCGGCTCTTCGAGTTCGGTGGCGTCTACCGCAACGAGAAGTCCGGTGTGGTGCACGGGCTGACCCGGGTGCGGGGGATGACCCAGGACGACTCGCACTCCTACGTCACCAAGGAGCAGGCGCCCGCCGAGGTCAAGCACCTGCTCGACTTCTGCCTGAGCCTGTTCCGCGACTTCGGACTCGACGACTACTACCTCGAGCTGTCCACCCGCGACGACTCGAAGCCGGACAAGTTCGTCGGCACCGACGAGCAGTGGTCCGAGGCGACGGCGGTGCTGGAGAAGGTCGCGCGCGAGTCCGGTCTCGAGCTCGTGCCCGACCCCGGTGGCGCGGCGTACTACGGCCCGAAGATCTCGGTGCAGGCCCGCGACGCGATCGGCCGGACCTGGCAGATGTCGACCATCCAGTACGACTTCGTCCAGCCTGCCGGCTTCGACCTGCAGTACCAAGCGGCCGACGGCTCACGCCAGCAGCCGGTGATGATCCACTCCGCGAAGTTCGGCTCCATCGAGCGGTTCATCGGCGTGCTCGTCGAGCACTACGCCGGCGCCTTCCCGCCCTGGCTGGCTCCCGTCCAGGTGCAGGCCATCCCGATCGCCGAGCGCCACGTCGACTACCTCTACGAGGTCGCCGGCCGGCTGCGGGCCCGCGGCATCCGGGTCGAGGTCGACGAGTCCGACGAGCGGATGCAGAAGAAGATCCGCAACGCCCAGCTGCAGAAGGTGCCGTTCATGATCATCGCCGGGGACCGTGACCTCGAGGAGGGTGCGGTGTCGTTCCGCTACCGCAGCGGCGAGCAGGACAACGGGGTGGCCGTCGAGGACGCCATCGAGCGCGTCGTCGACGCCGTGCAGCGCCGAGTGCAGGTATGACGGAGCCGTTCACCCAGGACGGGGCGGGCGTGCCCGACGAGCTCGAACGGCTCTGGACCCCGCACCGGCTGGCCTACCTCACCGGCGAGAACAAGCCGTCGGACGCGTCCGCGGACGAGTGCCCCTTCTGCCGGGTCCCCGGGCTCCCGGACGAGGACGGGCTCGTCGTGCACCGGGGCGATGCCGCCTATGCGGTGCTCAACCTCTACCCCTACAGCCCCGGCCACCTGATGGTCTGCCCCTACCGGCACGTCGCGGACTACACCGAGCTCGACGACGCCGAGACCGTCGAGATCGCGGCCTTCACCAAGACCGCGATGCGCACCGTCCGCGAGGTGAGCGGCGCCCACGGGTTCAACGTCGGCATGAACCAGGGAGCGGTGGCGGGTGCCGGGATCGCTGCGCACCTGCACCAGCACGTCGTACCGCGGTGGGGTGGGGACCAGAACTTCATGCCGATCATCGGGCGCACGCGGACCCTCGCCCAGCTGCTCACCGACACCAGGACCCTGCTCGCCGACGCCTGGAAGTAGGGGGCGACCCGGGCGGGCGCCTGTCGGCGGCGGCCGAGCCGTTAGCCTGCTCTGGACATGATGGAACGCTTCCGCGCCTTCTGGGGCCACGTCTTCACGCCCGTCGCCCGGCTGCTGCTGCGACTCGGCGTGAGTCCCGACGTCGTCACCGTCGTCGGCACGGTCGGGGTCTGCGCGGCGGCCCTGTTCTTCTTCCCGCGGGGCGACTTCCTCGTCGGGGTCCTGGTGATCGTGGTGTTCGTCTTCTCCGACCTCGTGGACGGGCTGATGGCGCGGCTGAGCGGTCAGTCCTCGAGCTGGGGGTCCTTCCTCGACTCGACCCTCGACCGGTTCGGTGACGCGGCGATCTTCGCCGGCATCGCGATGTACTACGCCGGGCGCGGCGACTCGCAGCCGTTCACGGCGCTGGCCCTTTACTGCCTGGTGATGGGGTCGGTCACGTCCTACGCGCGAGCCAAGGCGGAGTCGCTCGGGATGCAGGCGAAGGTGGGCATCGCGGAGCGCGCGGACCGCCTCGTCGCGGTGCTGTTCATGGTGGGGCTCTCGGACCTGATCGACGTGCCGGTCCTCATCCCCGTCGTGCTCGTGGCGCTCGCGGTGGCCAGCACCATCACGGTCCTGCAGCGCATCCTGCTGGTGCGGAGCCAGGCCCGAGCGACGGTGTGATGTCGGGCCGGACAGCCCGGGCGGTGGCGGCCCGGGCCACGACGCTCGCCTACCTGTCCGGCTGGCGGGTGGTCCGTCTGCTGCCCGAGCGGCGAGCGCACGCCGTGTTCCGCCGGATCGCCGACGAGGTCTACCGGCGGCGTGGGCCCAGCGTCCTGCGGCTGCGGGCCAACCTGCACCGCGTCCGGCCCGACCTGGAGGCCCGCGACCTCGAGGAGCTGACGCACGCGGCGGTGCGGTCCTACCTGCGCTACTGGTGCGAGACGTTCCGGCTGCCCGGGTGGCCGGTGCACGACATGGTGGCCAGGACCCGGACCGTGGGCGAGCACCACCTCCGCGACGCCTACGCCCTCGGTCGCGGGGCCGTCGTACCCCTGCCGCACATGGCCAACTGGGACTGGGCCGGTGCGTGGGCGTGCGCCACCGGGATGCCGCTGGCCACGGTCGCGGAGCGGCTGCGACCCGAGCGCCTCTACGACGAGTTCGTCGCCTACCGCACGACGCTCGGCATGCAGATCCTGCCCCTGACCGGGGGTGACGCGGCGCTGCCGCGGCTCGAGCACTGGGTCCGGGGCGGCGGTCTGGTCTGCCTGCTCGCGGACCGTGACCTGTCCCGGACCGGTGTCGAGGTGCAGCTCTGCGGTGCTCCGGCCCGCCTGCCGCGCGGGCCGGCACTGCTGGCCAGGCGGACGGGCGCACCCCTGGTGCCGGTCACCCTGCACTACTCCGGCGCGGACCTGACCCTGACCTTCCACCCGCCGGTCCCGCACCACGAAGGCGCAGCAGGCCTGGTGCGCATGACGCAGGGGGTCGCTGACGCGTTCACGGTCGCGCTGCGCGAGCATCCCCAGGAGTGGCACATGATGCAGAAGGTCTTCGTCGAGGACCTGCACGCGTCGCGGTGAGGGGTGGGTGTGAAGGTCGGGCTCGTCTGCCCCTACTCCCTCGACACCCCCGGGGGAGTGCAGAGCCACGTGCGGCAGCTCGCCGAGGCACTCCTCGCGACCGGCCACGACGTGTCCGTGCTGGCTCCGGGCGAGCGCACCGACCTTCCGCCGTACGTCGTGACCACGGGGCGGACCGTCGCCGTGCACTATAACGGCGCGGTGGCACGGATGTCGTTCGGTCCGGTGGTGGCTGCCCGGACCCGGCGATGGCTGCGGGAGGGCGACTTCGACGTCCTGCACCTGCACGAGCCGGCCACCCCGAGCCTGTCACTGCTGGCCCTGTGGGCCGCCGACTGCCCGATCGTGGCCACCTACCACTCGCTGCACGAGCGGTCCCGCGCCCTCTCGGCCTCCGCCGCGATCCTCCGTCCGTCGCTGGAGAAGATCACCGCGCGGATCGCGGTCTCGGAGTCTGCCCGCGGCACGCAGGTCGCCCACCTCGGCGGCGAGCCGGTCATCATCCCCAACGGCCTGTACGTCGACCGCATCGCAGCGACCCCACCGCGGGAGGACTGGCGAGGCGCCGAGGGGACCCTCGCGTTCGTCGGCCGCTTCGACGAGCCGCGCAAGGGGTTCCCACTCCTGGCGCAGGCCTTCGGCAGGGTGGCTGCGGCCCGCCCCGGCCTGCGGCTGCTCGTGGTCGGCGGCGGCGACGTGGAGCAGGCCCGGGAGCTGCTGCCTGAGTCCGTCGGGGACCAGGTGCTGTTCCTGGGTCCACTGTCGGACCCCGACAAGGCCGCCGTCCTGCGAAGCGCCGACCTCTGCGTCGCGCCGAACACCGGTGCGGAGAGCTTCGGCGTGGTGGTGGCCGAGGCGATGGCGGCCTGTGCGCCGGTGCTGGCCAGCGACATCCCGGCGTTCCGACGGCTGCTCGGCGAGGGGGAGCACGGGATGCTGTTCCGCAACGGCGACCCCGACGACCTGTCCTCGAAGCTGGCCGCCCTGCTCGGCGACCCGGACCGACGAGCGGCGCTGGCCGACTCCGCCCGGGTCGCCGTCCGACGCTACGACTGGTCGGTGGTCGCCGCGCGGATCGTGCAGGTCTACGAGACGGTCACGGACGGAGGTGCCCGATGACGCTGTGGGTCCTGCTCGTCCTCATCCTGGTCCTGCTGGCCGCCCTCGGCGCCTGGCTGTCCTGGACCGCGAACCGCCTGGACCGGATGCACCACCGCATCGACGTCGCCCGAGAGACGCTGCGGGTCCAGCTGCTGCGGCGCTCCGGGGTCGCCTTGGAGCTCGCCCTCACCGACGCCCTCGACCCGGCGAGCCGGCTGGTGCTGCTCGACGCCGCTCACCGGGCCCGCAACGCCGGTCCCGACGACTTCGAGGCGGCCGAGTCGGCACTGTCCGAGGCACTGCGCGCGGTCCTCGCCGACGCCCGCGAGATGCGGGTGCTCCCGGACCGGGCCGGTCGGCCGGTGCACGACCCCGCGCTGGCCCCCCTGGTGGCGGAGCTGGCGCAGGCGTGCACGAAGGTGGAACTGGCCCGGCGGTTCCACAACGACGTCGTGGTGTCCGCTCGAGCCCTCCGCTCCCGGCGTCGGGTCCGCTGGCTGCACCTGGCGGGCCGAGCAGGGCCGCTGCGCACCGTGGACCTCGACGACGTGCCGCCTCCCGCCCTGCAGGCGGCCTGAGGCCGCCTGCAGGGCGCCTGAGCCGCCGCCGGGACGTAGGCTGGGAGCATCCACGCACCGGGTCGCTCGAACGTGCCCGGCCCCCGACACCAGCAGCCGACGCAGAAGGTCCCACCGTGACGAACACTGACATCTCCGCCAGCAACCCGGCGTCCACCAGGCCCGACCCGGACTCGACGACCTCCGTCACGGGGACCGCCACCGGCACGGTCACCGGCACTGTCACCGGCACTGGGGGAGTCAAGCGCGGGATGGCCGAGATGCTCAAGGGCGGCGTGATCATGGACGTGGTCACCGCGGAGCAGGCGAAGATCGCCGAGGACGCCGGTGCGGTGGCGGTGATGGCGCTGGAGCGGGTCCCCGCCGACATCCGCGCCCAGGGCGGCGTCTCGAGGATGAGCGACCCGGACATGATCGAGTCGATCATCGATACGGTCTCGATCCCGGTGATGGCCAAGGCCCGGATCGGGCACTTCGCCGAGGCGCAGGTGCTGCAGAGCCTCGGCGTGGACTACGTCGACGAGTCCGAGGTGCTGACCCCTGCCGACTACGCGAACCACATCGACAAGCACGCCTTCACCGTCCCGTTCGTGTGCGGCGCGACCAACTTGGGGGAAGCGCTGCGGCGGATCACCGAGGGAGCGGCGATGATCCGCTCCAAGGGTGAGGCGGGCACCGGTGACGTCTCCAACGCGGTCACTCACATGCGCACCATCCGCGCCGAGATCCGCCGGCTGCACGGCCTCTCGAGCGACGAGCTGTATGTCGCAGCGAGGGATCTGCAGGCGCCGTACCAGCTGGTCCGAGAGGTGGCCGAGGCCGGCAAGCTGCCGGTCGTCCTGTTCACAGCGGGCGGCATCGCCACCCCGGCGGACGCGGCGATGATGATGCAGCTCGGCGCCGAGGGGGTCTTCGTCGGGTCCGGCATCTTCAAGTCCGGCAACCCCTCCCAGCGGGCCGAGGCGATCGTGAAGGCCACCACGTTCTTCGACGACCCCGACGTCGTCGCCAAGGTGTCGCGGGGGCTGGGCGAGGCGATGGTCGGGATCAACGTCGAGGAGATCCCGCAGCCGCACCGGCTGGCCGAGCGGGGCTGGTAGCCGATGCGGACCGACCCGACGGCCGAGGAGCAGGTGCGCGCCTTCGCGCGGTCCTGCGTCCGAGCGGGGCTGCTGTCCTCGGAGCAGATGCACGCCGAGGTGGTCGAGGCGATCACCAAGGACCTGCCCGAGCGCGCCGGCGAGTCCGAGGACCTCGCGTCGGTCTGGCTCGAGGAGGCGCACGACGAGCTCCGCGCGGACCAGCAGGAGTGGCCGGAGTCGACCGACTACGAGCGGCTGCAGTCGGCGTTCGGCGAGATGGAGCTGATCGACGTCTCGGTGCTGCAGGGCTGTGAGGACCACTGGGCGGCCAAGCGGCTGATCGAGGAGAGCATGGCGGCCGGCGCCGGTCTGCGCGGCGTCGCGTGGTTCACCCCCTCCGACGTCTGGCACGCGGTCGACGAGGGGATGCTGGAGGTCAACCTCTGGCACGGCACGACCGCGAACGCCGCCCCCGGTGACGAGCTGCTCGACGACGTGCTCGGCATCCTGGAGAAGCACGGCCTCTCCGCCCGCTTCGACGAGGGCCGCATCGAGGTCGACGCGCACTGGTACAAGCGCATCGCCCATGAGTAGTCCGGCCGGTCCGCTGGTCGGCGTGCTGGCGCTGCAGGGGGACGTCCGCGAGCACCGGGCGATGCTCGAGCGTGCGGGCGCGCGCACGGTCGCCGTACGCCGCCCCGAGGAGCTGGACTCGCTCGACGGGATCGTGATGCCGGGCGGGGAGTCCACCACGATCTCGAAGCTGGCGCGAGCGTTCGACCTCTTCGACCCGCTCTCGGCACGTCTGCGCGACGGGCTGCCCGCCTTCGGCACGTGCGCCGGCATGATCATGCTGGCCGACCGCATCGAGGACGGGGTCGCCGGCCAGGAGACGTTCGGCGGCCTCGACGTGGTGGTGCGGCGCAACGCCTTCGGTCGGCAGGTGGACTCCTTCGAGGCCGACCTGGCTGTGGACCTCCGCGACGCCGCGGACGACCGGCGGCGGCCGTTCCACGCGATGTTCATCCGGGCGCCGTGGGTGGAGAAGGTGGGTGCCGACGTCAGCGTGGTCGCCACGGTGGCCACCGGCAGCGCGATGGGTAGGATCGTCGCCGTCCGGCAGGGGACCCTGCTGGCCACGTCGTTCCATCCGGAGATCACCGGCGACCACCGGTTCCACTCCCTCTTCGTCGAGCTGGTCTCGCGGGCGGGCACGTCGCACGAGCGCTGAAAGGTTGAGGACCCCTCATGTCTGGCCACTCCAAATGGGCGACCACCAAGCACAAGAAGGCGGTCGTCGACGCTCGCCGCGGCAAGCTGTTCGCCAAGCTGGTCAAGAACATCGAGGTCGCGGCACGCGCCGGCGGCGGTGACGTGGCGGGCAACCCGACGCTCTACGACGCCATCCAGAAGGCCAAGAAGACCTCGGTCCCCAACGACAACATCGACCGCGCCCTCAAGCGGGGGTCCGGCGCCGAGTCGGGAGGCGCGGACTACCAGACGATCATGTACGAAGGCTACGGCCCGCACGGGGTCGCCTTCTTGATCGAGTGCCTCACCGACAACAAGAACCGGGCCGCCATGGAGGTGCGCACGGCGATGAACCGCAACGGCGGCTCGCTCGCGGACCCCGGATCGGTGTCCTACCTGTTCAACCGCAGGGGCCTGGTCCTGGTGCCCCGGGCCCAGGACGGCCGGGAGGTCTCCGAGGACGACGTGCTCGAGGCCACGCTGGACGCGGGTGCCGAGGAGGTCAACGACCTCGGCGACTCGTTCGAGGTGATCGCCGAGCCGACCGACCTGGTCGCCGTACGCACCGCGCTGCAGGCCGCCGGAGTCGACTACGACTCCGCGGAGGCTGCCTTCGTGCCGTCCATGAGCGTCGAGCTCGACGACGACAAGACGGCGGCCGCCGTCCTCCGCCTCGCTGAGGCGCTCGAGGACCTCGACGACGTGCAGAACGTCTACGGCAACTTCGAGGTCAGCGACGACATCTTGGAGTCGCTCGACGCCTGACCCGTGTCGTACGGCGCGGTGGGGGGTCGACTCGGTTAGCGTCTACTCCTTAGAACAGGTGTTCGGACGAGAGGCGGCAGGATGCGGGTGCTCGGCATCGACCCGGGACTGACCCGCTGCGGCCTCGGTGTCGTGGAGGGGTCCGTGGGCCGACCGCTGGACATGCTCGCCTTCGGTGCGGTGGTGACACCCGCCGACCTGCCGACCGCCCTCCGGCTCTGCGAGATCGAGCGGGTGGTGGGCGCCTGGATCGACGAGCACACGCCGGACGCCGTGGCCGTGGAGCGGGTGTTCAGCCAGCACAACGTGCGCACCGTGATGGGCACGGCCCAGGCCAGCGGCGTGGCGATGGTCGTGGCCGCCCGGCGCGGCATCCCGGTCGCCCTGCACACCCCGAGCGAGGTCAAGGCGTCGGTCACCGGCAGCGGCCGGGCCGACAAGGCGCAGGTGGCGGTGATGGTGACCCGGCTGCTGAGGCTCGAGGCGACTCCCAGGCCGGCTGATGCGGCGGACGCCCTCGCGCTCGCCATCTGCCACATCTGGCGGGGCGGTGCCCAGGCCCGGCTCGACGCCGCCGCTTCGGCCGCGGTCTCGGGAGCAGGGGTGGTCCGGTGATCGCCTTCGTCACCGGCACGGTCGCGGACGTGACGCTCGACAGTGCCGTGCTCGAGGTCGGCGGCGTGGGTCTGGAGCTGCACTGCACGCCGCCCACCCTCGCCACGCTGCACGTCGGCTCCCGTGCCACCCTGCCGACGAGCATGGTGGTCCGCGAGGAGTCTCTGACGCTTTTCGGCTTCCTCGACGACGACGAGAAGCAGATGTTCGAGCTGCTGCAGACCTCCAGCGGCGTCGGCCCCAAGCTCGCCCAGGCGATGCTGGCGGCCCTCACGCCCGAGGAGCTGCGTCGCGCGGTCGTCGGGGAGGACGTCCGGGCGCTGACCTCGGTGTCCGGCATCGGCCAGAAGGGCGCCCAGCGGATCATCCTCGAGCTCAAGGACCGCATCGGCGCGGTGAGCACGCCGGTGACCGGTCGAGCCGCCGCCGCGCGGCCCGCTCAGGAGGCGTGGCGCAGCCAGGTGCACACGGGACTGGTCGGCCTGGGCTGGTCCGCGAAGGAGGCCGACCGCGCCGTGGAGGCGGTCGCCCCCGGCGCCGAGGGGGCCGCCGGTGCCGAGCCGGACGTCGCCGCCCTGCTGCGGGCCGCGCTGCGATCGCTGAGCAGCGCATGACCTCGAACGACGAGGGCGGTCCACCGGGCCGCGCCGTCGTGGCGGCCGAGGCGCAGGCAGACGAGCACGCCGTCGAGGCCGCGCTGCGTCCCCGCACCCTGGAGGAGGTGATCGGGCAGGAGCGCGTTCGTGAGCAGCTCTCCCTGGTCCTGCAGGCGGCGCGCGCCCGGGAGCGGGCACCCGACCACGTGCTGCTCTCCGGTCCACCCGGCCTGGGCAAGACCACGCTGGCGATGATCATCGCGGCCGAGATGGCCAGCCCGCTGCGGCTCACCTCCGGTCCGGCGATCACCCATGCGGGCGACCTCGCCGCCATCCTGTCCGGCCTCAACGAGGGCGACGTGCTCTTCGTCGACGAGATCCACCGGATGTCCCGTCCGGCGGAGGAGATGCTCTACATCGCCATGGAGGACTTCCGTGTCGACGTGGTGATCGGCAAGGGGCCCGGTGCGACCGCCATCCCGCTGGAGATCCCGTCCTTCACCCTGGTCGGTGCCACCACCCGGGCCGGCCTGCTGCCCGGGCCGCTGCGCGACCGGTTCGGGTTCACCGGGCACCTGGAGTTCTACGAGCCGGCCGAGCTCGAGCTCATCGTCCGGCGATCCTCCGGCCTGCTCGGTGTCCAGCTCACCGACGAGGGAGCGGCGGAGATCGCCTCCCGCTCCCGGGGCACCCCCCGGATCGCCAACCGGCTGCTGCGCCGAGTGCGCGACTACGCGCAGGTCCGCTCCGACGGAGTGGTCACGCTCGACATCGCGCACCGCGGCCTGGACCTCTACGAGGTGGACGCCTCGGGGCTGGACCGGCTCGACCGGGCGGTGCTCGACGTGCTGTGCCGCCGGTTCGGGGGCGGCCCGGTCGGCGTCTCCACCCTGGCGGTCGCCGTGGGGGAGGAGCGGGAGACGGTCGAGGAGGTCGCCGAGCCGTTCCTGGTGCGCTCCGGCCTGCTGGCCCGCACTCCTCGAGGCCGGATCGCCACGGCAGCGGCGTGGCAGCACCTGGGGCTCGCCGTCCCGGCGGGAGCCCCCCTGGCCGCCGGCGGTGGGCAGGCCGGCGGTGGGGTGGCCGGCGGTGGGGTGGCGGGCGCGGACGCCGGGCCAACGCTGTTCGAAGTCGAGGGGTGAGCCACCGGCGCTCCGGACGGCGCCCTTCCTGCCTGTGGCCAGCGTCTCGGCGCGGACGTCCGGTGCAGGCCGACGCCCCCGTTAGACTCGGCGCCGGTCGAGAAGTGTCGGCCTGTGTGTCATGCCCGTAAACCGTCCTGAGGTGCTTCTTTCGTGAAAGACTTGGCAGGTGTTCTGCCGTTCGTCCTGATCGCGCTCGTCTTCTACTTCCTGATCCTGCGGCCGCAGCGCCGCCGCCAGCAGGCGCTGGTGTCCACCCAGTCCGCGTTGGTGCCAGGAGCAGAGGTGATGCTGACATCCGGGATCTATGGCCGGGTTGCTTCGTTGAACGACGAGACGATCCAGCTCGAGCTGTCCCCCGGGACCCAGATCAAGGTCGCCCGCCAGGCCGTCGTACGCGTGGTCGACGAGCAGCAGCCCGCGGACGACATGATCGGCCCGGAGGACGAGCCTGGACCCACCGACCAGCACCAGTGAGCGACTACGTCCCGGCGCACTCCGGGGCGTTGAGGAGCGATAAGCAGTGGCAAGACATGCGGCCCGTCCCGGGCGTCGGCTGATCATCTTCGCGTTGGCCATCGCCGTCCTGTACGGCGGTGTGGCGCTCGCCGGCCAGTGGCAGCCCAAGCTCGGGCTCGACCTGCAGGGCGGCACGAGGATCACCCTCCAGGCGAGCACGACCACCGGCCAGAAGGTCACTCCGGCCAACCTCGAGGAGGCGCGCGGGATCATCGACCAGCGCGTCAACGGCAACGGAGTGACCGAGGGCTCGGTGGCCACCCAGGGCAGCGACAACATCGTCGTGGAGATCCCCGGACCCACCCGTGGTGACCTGGTCGACAGCGTCAAGCAGACCGCGCAGCTGAGGTTCCGGCTGGTCGCCGTCACGCAGCCCGGTCAGCCGACGCCGACGCCGAGCCCCAGCGGCTCCCCCTCACCGAGTGGGACCGCCTCACCCGGCGGCACCGCGTCCCCGAGCGCGAAGGCCAGCGCCAAGCCCAGCGCGAAGGCCAGCGCCAAGCCCAGCGCGAAGGCGAGCGCCAAGCCGAGCGCGAAGGCCAGCGCGAGCCCGAAGGGTCGGGCGCTGTCGTCCGGGCTGCTGGCCGCCGACAGCCCGACGCCGTCCCCCTCGGCGAAGGCGACCGCCAAGACCGGTGCGAAGACCGGCGCCCGACCCACTGCAACCGCGTCCGCCAAGCCTGGCGCGTCGCCCAGCCCCTCAGCAGCGGCCAGCGCACTGCCCGGCGCCCAGCCGTCGCCCAGCCAGTCCCCGGTGACGGCGAAGGGCGCGCCGGTCACCGACCAGCTCGCGTGGCAGGACAATCCCGGCACCTCGTGGCTGCAGCGGTTCAGCACGTTCAGGTGCCCCGCGGCCGGGAAGACGCCACCGCCCGTCGCGGACATCCCGAGCAAGCCCCTGATCACCTGCGACGAGGACGGGAACAAGCTGCTCCTGTCCTCGGCCCTGATCGAGGGCACCCAGCTGACAGGCGCCCAGGCCGCTCCGCCCAACCAGCAGAACGTGCAGTGGACCGTCAATCTGACGTTCGACAGCGCCGCCCGGAAGATCTTCTCGCGCGTCACCCAGCGCATCGCGAACCAGACCAGCCCGCTCAGCGGTCAGCAGAAGCAGTTCGCGATCGTCCTGGACGGTCAGGTGATCTCGGCACCCACCGTCAACGGCATCATCAACAACGGCAAGGCCGAGATCACCGGCAGCTTCACCCAGACCACCGCCCAGTCGCTGGCCAACAGCCTCAAGTACGGCGCCCTGCCGCTCAAGTTCGAGGTCCCGGTGGTCAGCGAGCAGGGCCCGACGCTCGCCTCGGACCAGCTGTCCGCAGGCCTGATCGCCGGCGGGATCGGCCTGGGACTGGTGCTGATCTACTGCCTGCTCTACTACCGGGGCCTGGGCATCGTCGTGCTGTTCTCGCTGCTGGTAGCCGGCATCATCACCTACGCGGTGGTGCTGGCGATGAGCCAGGCCGTCAACTTCACGCTCACGCTGCCGGGGATCGCGGGTCTCATCGTGGCGGTGGGTATCACCGCGGACTCGTTCATCGTCTACTTCGAGCGCATTCGTGACGAGATGCGCAGTGGCAAGTCGATGCGCGTCGCGGTGGAGGCCGGCTGGGTCCGGGCCCGGGCGACCTGCCTGGCCGCGGACGCCGTGTCCCTGCTGGCGGCCGTGGTGCTCTACATCTTCTCCATCGGGGTGGTGAAGGGCTTCGCGTTCACCCTCGGCATCAGCACCGTGATCGACATCGTGGTGTTCTTCTTGTTCACCAAGCCGATGGTGTCGTGGCTGGCCACCTTCAAGTTCTACTACTCCGGTCACAGGCTCTCCGGACTCTCGCCCGACCAGGTGGGCTCGGTCCGGCCCGACGCCCGCTCGGGGGGTGGCCGTTCCGGTGGGACCCGGCCTCCCGGTGCCCGCCCCACGCCGGCCGGAGGGAGTGCCCGATGAGCAGACTGGGAAACATGGGCCACGCCCTCTACGAGGGCCAGGTCTCGATCGACTTCGTCGGCCGCAAGTTCCTCTGGTACGCCCTGTCCGGGGTCATCCTGATCGCCGCGGTCAGCGGACTGCTGGTGCGAGGAGTCAACCTCGGGATCGAGTTCCAAGGTGGCGTCGAGTACCAGGTCTCGATGCCGGCCGGCCAGAACACCGAGGCCAACGTCGTGAAGATCCGCGGCGCGGTCGCGAAGGCAGCCGCGGACGAGAGCATCGCGGCCGCCGAGGCGCCGATCGTGAACACCTCGGGCAACAGCATCCGGGTGCAGACCGAGCCGCTGAACAACGACGACTCCACCAAGATCTCCCAGGCCATCCAGAAGTCCGTCGGGGTGAGCAGCAACGCGATCAGCTCGGACGCGATCGGGGCCACCTGGGGCAAGCAGGTCGCGGAGCGCGCCCTCCTCGGTCTGGTCGTCTTCCTGATGCTCGTGACCCTGTTCATCTGGGCCTACTTCCGTGAGTGGAAGATGTCGGTCGCCGCCCTCGTCGCACTGGCGCACGACCTGGTGATCACCATCGGCATCTACGCCCTCTCGGGGTTCGAGGTGACCCCGGCGACCGTGACCGGCATCCTGACCATCCTCGGGTTCTCGCTCTACGACACCGTCGTGGTGTTCGACAAGGTCCGCGAGAACACGAAGAACCTCGCGCGCACCCGCAAAACCTACGCCGAGGCAGCCAACCTGGCCGTCAACCAGACCCTGGTCCGGTCGATCAACACCTCCGTCGTCGCGCTGCTGCCTGTCGGTGCGCTGCTGTACGTCGGTGTGGTGTCCCTCGGATCGGGGGCCCTGAAGGACCTCGCGCTCGCGCTCTTCGTGGGCATGGCGGCCGGTGCCTACTCCTCGATCTTCATCGCCACCCCTCTCGTCGTACAGCTCAAGGAGCTCGAGCCGGGGATCAAGGCGGGCGACGCGCGGGCGATGCGGCACCGGGACCGCAAGGACGTGGACCGCTACGCCTCGGTGCCGACGTTCAGCGAGGACATGCCGCTGCTGGACGAGCCGGAGGCAGGCGGTCCGCGCACGGGAAGCACCGCCGTCGACCCCGACGATGGCGAGCCGGTGACGGTGGCGCCGGTCCGCACCCCTCGCTCCACGGCGGGGGAGCGACCGGCATCGCGGGCGGTGTCCCCGTCGGCGGCCGCGAAGCGGGCGCAGCCCTCACGCAAGCCACGGTCGCAGCGCGGCAAGAGGTGACCCCGGAACGTAGGTGCGGGGTGACCGGACGGTGACCGACGCAGCGCTGGAGAAGCTGCTCGACGCGCTCATCCGTGACGTCGAGGACTACCCCTCCCCGGGCGTCCTGTTCAAGGACATCACGCCGTTGCTCGCCGATCCCGAGGGCTTCGCGGCCGTCGTCACGGCACTGGCGGCGGCGGGGCGGGACGCGGACGGGGCTGTCGTCGTGGACAAGGTGGCGGGCATGGAGGCGCGCGGCTTCATCCTGGCCGCACCGGTCGCCCTGGCGCTGGGAGTCGGCTTCGTCCCGATCCGCAAGGCCGGCAAGCTCCCCGGCGAGACCTACGGGGTCTCCTACGCGCTGGAGTACGGCGAGGCGACCCTCGAGGTCCACCAGGACGGCATCGCCTCGGGCGAGCGGGTGCTGCTCGTCGACGACGTGCTGGCCACCGGCGGCACCGCTGACGCCGCCCGCCAGCTCGTGGAGCGCAGCGGCGGCGTGCCGCACGCCCTCGCGGTGCTGATCGAGCTGTCGTTCCTGCCCGGCCGCGGCGCCATCGGAGACCTGCCGCTGACGGCGCTTCGCACGGTCTGACGCGCCGGACCTCCCCGTAGACTGGCAGCGGAGTCGAAGGGGAGGAGCTGCGGTGGCCAATGAGCGGGTCCCGACGACGAGCGCGCCCCACGACGACCCGACCGGCGCGGAGGTGCTGCCGGTCGCCCCGGTGAGCCGCACGGCACCGGCGGCAGCCACACCGGCACGCAGCCCGTCCAGCGCCGGTCCCGCGGGGCGCCGGATGCGCGCTCGGCTGGCGCGGATGGCGACCAAGAGCCAGTCCGAGAACCCGGTCCTCGAGCCACTGTTCCGCGCGGTCAAGGTCAATCACCCCAAGGCCGACCTCGAGCTTCTCGAGCGCGCCTACCTGACCGCGGAGCGGCTGCACGGCACGCAGATGCGCAAGAGCGGCGACCCCTACATCACCCATCCGCTGGCCGTCACCACGATCCTCGCGGACATCGGGATGACCGAGCCGACACTCGTCGCGGCCCTCCTGCACGACACGGTCGAGGACACGTCGTACACCCTGGACGCGCTGCGCAAGGACTTCGGCGACGAGGTCGCGGTCCTCGTCGACGGGGTCACCAAGCTCGACAAGGTGAAGTACGGCGACACCGCGCAGGCCGAGACGATCCGCAAGATGATCGTCGCGATGAGCCGCGACATCCGGGTGCTCGTCATCAAGCTGGCCGACCGGTTGCACAACATGCGCACCCTGCGCTACCTGCGCCAGGAGACCCAGGAGCGCAAGGCCCGCGAGACCCTCGACATCTACGCCCCGCTGGCCCACCGGCTCGGCATGAACACCTTGAAGTGGGAGCTGGAGGACCTCGCGTTCGCCACCTTGCATCCCAAGATGTACGACGAGATCGTCCGCCTCGTCGCCGACCGCGCGCCGTCCCGCGACCAGTTCCTGGCCAAGGTGATCGACCAGGTGGAGACCGACCTGCGGGAGGCCAAGATCAAGGCGCGGGTCACCGGGCGGCCCAAGCACTACTACTCGATCTACCAGAAGATGATCGTGCGGGGACGCGAGTTCTCCGACATCTACGACCTGGTGGGGATCCGCATCCTGGTCGACGACGACCGGGACTGCTACGCAGTGCTCGGCGTGCTGCACAACCGCTGGAACCCGGTGCCGGGGCGGTTCAAGGACTTCATCGCGATGCCGAAGTTCAACATGTACCAGTCCCTCCACACCACCGTCATCGGCTTGGCCGGCAAGCCCGTGGAGCTGCAGATCCGCACCTTCTCGATGCACCGGCGGGCCGAGTACGGCGTCGCTGCTCACTGGAAGTACAAGGAGGACGTCGGGCTGGGCGCGGACACCGACTCGCGCTTCTTCGACGGTGGCAGCAACGACATGGCATGGGTCCGCCAGCTGCTCGACTGGCAGCACGAGACCGAGGACCCCGGCGAGTTCCTCGAGTCCCTGCGCTTCGAGATCAAGTCCAACGAGGTCTACGTCTTCACCCCCCGCGGCGACGTCATCGCGCTGCCGAGCGGCTCCTCGCCGGTCGACTTCGCCTACGCGATCCACACCGAGGTCGGACACCACACGATCGGGGCGCGGGTCAACGGCCGGCTGGTGCCCCTGGAGTCGACCTTGGACAACGGCGACGTCGTCGAGGTGTTCACGTCCAAGGCTCCGACGGCCGCGCCCAGCCGGGACTGGCTCACGTTCGTCGCCTCGCCGCGGGCGCGCAACAAGATCCGTCAGTGGTTCACCAAGGAGCGCCGCGAGGAGGCCATCGACCACGGCAAGGAGCAGATCGCCCGGCTGATGCGCAAGGAGGGCCAGCCCCTCAAGCGGGTGCTGTCGCACGAGACGCTCAGCACCGTGGCCACCGAGCTCCGGCTCCCCGACGTGTCCGCGCTCTACGCCGCGGTCGGCGAGGGCAACCTCGGTGCCCAGGCCGTCGTACGCCGGGTGATCGACCTGTTCGGCGGCGACGACGGGGCGGCTGAGGACCTCGCCGAGGGCATCAACATCACCACGGACCGGTCCAAGCGGCCGAGCGCCGGGGACGCCGGCGTGATCGTGAAGGACCTGTCCGACGTGTGGGTCAAGCTCGCGAAGTGCTGCACGCCGGTGCCGGGTGACCCGATCATCGGCTTCGTGACCCGGGGCGCCGGGGTCTCGGTGCACCGCGCGGACTGCACCAACGCCGAGAGCCTGAAGTCGCAGCCCGAGCGTCTCGTCGACGTCGAGTGGGCGCCCACGGCGAAGTCGATGTTCCTGGTCAACATCCAGGTCGAGGCCCTGGACCGCAACCGGCTGCTCTCGGACATCACCAAGGTGCTGTCCGACGTACACGTCAACATCCTCGCCGCGTCGCTGCAGACAACCCGGGACCGGGTGGCCAAGAGCCGGTTCACCTTCGAGATGGCGGACCCCAAGCACCTCGGGCACGTGCTGAAGGCGGTCCGTTCGGTGGACGGCGTCTTCGACGTCTACCGGATGACCCAGTAGCCGACCCGGCGTGTGCTGCTTCAGCCGGAGAACTCCTCCAGGGCCTTTCGCGCCTCGGTGAGCCACGACTGCCGGGCGTCGATCGCCGCGGCGTGCTCGTCGGCCTTCCTGGTGTTGCCCGCAGCGACCGCCGAGCTCCGCTTGCGCTCCAGGTCGGCGAGCAGCGACTCCAGTTGGTCGACGGTGTCGGCTGCTCGGGCGCGCGCCTCGGGGTTCGAACGCCGCCACTGGTCGTCCTCGGTCCCACGAATCGCCTGCTCGATCCGGCGCATCCGGCCCTCCAGGTCCTTCATCCGGTCGCGGGGCACCTTGCCGACGGCGTCCCACCGGTCGGCGATGCCGCGGAACGCCTCCTTGGCCGATCGCAGGTCGGTGACCGGCACCAGCCTCTCCGCCTCGGTGAGGAGAGCCTCCTTCTTCTCGGCGTTGGCCACGAACTCGCGGTCCAGCTCGGCGTTCGTGGCGTCCCGGGCGCCGAAGAAGGCGTCCTGCGCGGACCGGAACCGCTTCCACAGCTGGTCGTCGACGTCCTTGGGTGCCGGGCCCGCCGCCTTCCACTGGCGCATCAGGTCGCGGTAGCGCCCCGACGCCGGACCCCAATCCGTCGACCCCGCGAGCGCCTCGGCCTCGGTGACGAGCCTCTCCTTCACCACCCGCGCCGAGTCGCGCTGCTCGTTGACCTCGGAGAAGTGGGACTTGCGTCGCCTGGTGTACGTCGTACGGGCCGTCGAGAACCTGCGCCAGAGGGCGTCATCGGCGCCCTTCTCCAAGCGGGGGAGGAGCTTCCACTCGTCCAGGAGCTGTCGCAGCCGGTTGGCGCCGTTGCGCCAGTCGCTGCCCTGCGCGAGCCGCTCGGCCTCCTCCGCGATGCGCTCCTTGGCCACCCGCGACTGCTCCTGCTTGCGGGCCCGGTCTGCGCGGCGCTGCTCGCGCTGCTTGACGATCAGCGTGGTGAGCGCCGTCAGGCGTCGCTCGAGACCGTCGAGGTCCCCGACCGCCTGGGCCTCGTGCACCGAGGCCTGCACCTGCTTGACCGAGGCCGAGGCCTCGTCCGGGGTCAGCGCCCTCTTGCGGACGCGCTGCTCGAGCAGCTCGACCTCGAAGACCAGGTCGGCGTACCGCCGGACGAAGAACGTCAGCGCCTCCGCCGGAGCCGCGTCCGGCATCTGGCCGACGGATCGCTCGCCCTCCGCCGTGCGGACGAACACCGTGCCCTGGTCGTCGACGCGACCCCACTCTCGTGCCGCAAGCTCCGCCGGGGAGGGCTCGGCGGACGGCTCCGCAGTGGACGTCGGCGCGGGCGCCGCAGCGGCCACCGGTCGGGGGACAGGATGCGGGCGCCTCGGCGGTCCTGGCACAGGTCCCGGCGGCCCCGGCACGGGCCTCGCCACGGGCTCCGGGCTCGCCACGGGCTCCGGGCTCGGCTCGGGTGTCGGCTCCGGTGTCGGCTCCGGTGTCGGCTCCGGTGTCGGCTCGGGGGTGGACTCCGCGGTGGTCGGGGCAGGGGCCGACGGGCTCGGCGACACGCTGTCCGCCGACTCCTCGGTCGGGCTCTCAGCCGAACTCTCCGGGCTGTTCACCGGACTCCCCCTGTGCTCGATGCCTGGCGCTGTGACGGTGTGATGGCGAAAGCGTAGTCAACGGCTTTACCTCGCGCCGAAGCGCTGTCCTCCTGGTGCGTCAGGATCCAGGCGGCCAAGGCCAGCAGAACCACCACGACGCCGAGCGTCGTCGCGACGATACGTCGTCGCCGTCGCCCCGCCAGCCGCTGCGCGCGACGCGACTGCTGCCGCTGCGCCGTGGCGCGGGCCAGCTGGGCCCGTCGCCGCTTCTTGGTGGCCACGCTGGGGAGTCTAGGACGAACGGGCTCCGCGCGAGGTCCGCTTGCGCGAGCGCATCGCCGGCCTCGGTAGGCTGCCCTGGTCCCCCACCACTCAAGACAGGAGCGTTGCCCCGTGCTGGTCGCAGGCTTCCCCGCCGGCCCCTGGGGCACCAACTGCTACGTCGTCGCCACCGGAGCGGGTGCCGAGTGCGTGGTGGTCGACCCGGGCAAGGACGCTGCTCCTGGGATCGCCGACGTGGTGCGGGAGCACCGGCTCAAGCCGGTGTCGGTCCTGGTCTCCCACGGTCACATCGACCACATGTGGAGCGTCGCCCCGGTCGCCGGAACGTACGACGCGACCGCCTACATCCACCCGCGTGACCGGCACCTGCTCTCGGACCCGATGGCGGCCATGTCCGCGGACACCGCAGGCATGCTGCTCGGTGGCGACTACCGGTTCGCCGAGCCCGACCGGGTCGCCGAGCTCGGTGACCTGCAGAGCCTGGAGCTGGCCGGCCTGGAGTTCGTCGTGGACCACACGCCCGGTCACACCGAGGGCTCGGTCACGTTCCGCACGCCGTACGACGACCCGGGGAACCCGGACGTCTCGGCGCTGATGTTCTCCGGCGACCTGCTCTTCGCCGGCTCGATCGGGCGCACCGACCTGCCCGGCGGCGACCACGCCAGCATGCTGCGCAGCCTGCGCGAGAAGGTGCTGCCACTCGCCGACGACATCGTCGTGCTGCCCGGCCACGGCGAGCAGACCAGCATCGGCCGGGAGCGGGCGACCAACCCCTACCTGCTCGACCTCGTCGAGTCCGACGAACCACAGCCGGCCCCGAACCGAGGCCTCTAGGACCATGGCGAAACCGACCCCGCTGAGCGGGTTCCCCGAGCTGCTGCCCGCCCAGCGGGCCGTCGAGCAGCACGTCACCGACAGCCTTCGACGCACGTTCGAGCTGCACGGCTTCGCGAGCCTGGAGACGCGCGCGGTCGAGCCGATGGACCAGCTGCTGCGCAAAGGGGAGACCTCCAAGGAGGTCTACGTCCTGCGCCGGCTGCAGGAGGGCGACGAGTCGGCGGACTCCGGCATGGGCCTGCACTTCGACCTGACCGTGCCGTTCGCCCGCTACGTGCTGGAGAACGCCGGAAAGCTGGAGTTCCCCTTCCGTCGCTACCAGATCCAGAAGGCGTGGCGCGGCGAGCGGCCGCAGGAGGGGCGTTTCCGCGAGTTCACCCAGGCCGACATCGACGTGGTGATGCGCGACGAGCTGCCGTTCCACTTCGACGTGGAGGTGGCCCGGGTGATGGCCGAGGCGCTTTCCTCCCTGCCGCTGCCGCCGATGCGGCTGCGGGTCAACAACCGCAAGCTGATCGAGGGCTTCTACCGCGGCATCGGGGCCCCCGACCCGGCCGCGGTGATCACCATCATCGACAAGCTGGACAAGATGTCGCCCGACGCGGTCGCGGCCTCACTGGTGGCGGACGCCGGCCTGTCTGAGGCCCAGGCCCAGCAGTGCCTCCGGCTGGCAGAGATCGAGTCGGCCGACACCTCGTTCGCGGACCGGGTGCGTGAGCTCGGGGTCTCCCACGAGCTGCTCGCCAGCGTCGTGGGCCCCGACGACACCGATCTCG
>CAXSHL010000064.1:0-2009 GCA_964237315.1 uncultured Nocardioidaceae bacterium | reverse complement strand
GGCTGCTCGATGTCGGCATCGCCGAGCTGCTGGCGGTCGTGGAGGGCTGCGCCTCGGCGGCCAGCGACCGGTTCCGCGTGGTCGCCAGCCTCAGCCTCGCGCGCGGCCTGGACTACTACACGGGCACCGTGTTCGAGATCTACATGGACGGGTTCGAGAACCTCAAGTCGGTGGGTGGCGGCGGGCGTTACGACGCGCTCGCCTCGGACGGGCGTACGACGTACCCCGGCGTCGGCATCTCGTTCGGCATCTCCCGGACCCTCGTCCCGCTGCTGAGCCGCGGGCTGCTCGCGGGGGACCGGCAGGTGCCGTCGGCAGTGCTCGTGGCGCTGGTCGACGAGGACGCCCGGGAGGCCAGCAACGCGGTCGCGCAGCGGCTGCGCGCCCGCGGCATCCCGACCGAGGTGGCCGCGAGCGCCCAGAAGTTCGGCAAGCAGATCCGCTACGCCGAGCGCCGTGGCATCCCCTTCGTGTGGTTCCCGGCGGGTGACCCTGCGGACGCGACCGGCCGGGTGCGGGACATCCGGAGCGGAAACCAGGTGGACGCCGACGCCGATGCCTGGGAGCCTCCGCCGGAAGACCTGCGGCCGCGGGTCCTCACCCCCTCAGCGACCACCCCATCGACGACTCAGGAGCACCACCAGTGATCCGCACCCACGACGCCGGCAGCCTGCGCGCCGAGCACGTCGGCCAGACCGTCACCCTCGCCGGCTGGGTCGCCCGGCGTCGCGACCACGGCGGCGTCGCGTTCATCGACCTGCGGGAGGCGTCCGGCGTCGTACAGGTGGTGATCAGGGACGAGGCCGTCGCCCACCAGCTGCGCGCGGAGTACTGCCTGAAGATCACCGGTGAGGTGTCCGCCCGCCCTGCGGGCAACCAGAACCCGAACCTGCCCACCGGTGAGGTCGAGGTGATCGCCGCTCCCGACGGGGTCACCGTGCTGAGCGCTGCGGCGCCTCTGCCGTTCCCCGTCGACGACACCGGCCACGGGACGGGCGAGGTGGGGGAGGAGGTGCGGCTCGCGCACCGCTACCTCGACCTGCGCCGTGCAGGACCGGCCGCGGCGCTGCGGCTGCGCAGCGACGTCAACCGCGCCGCGCGCGAGGTGCTGGCCGAGCACGCGTTCGTGGAGATCGAGACCCCGACCCTGACCCGGTCCACCCCGGAGGGCGCCCGCGACTTCCTGGTGCCGGCTCGTCTGAAGCCGGGCAGCTGGTACGCGCTCCCGCAGAGCCCACAGCTGTTCAAGCAGCTGCTGATGGTCGCCGGGATGGAGCGCTACTACCAGATCGCCCGCTGCTACCGCGACGAGGACTTCCGCGCCGACCGCCAGCCCGAGTTCACCCAGCTGGACATCGAGATGAGCTTCGTCGAGGAGGACGATGTCATCGCGCTCGCCGAGGAGGTGCTCGCGGCGCTGTGGCGGCTCATCGGCCACCAGGTCAGCACGCCCTTCCAGCGGATGACCTACGCCGAGGCGATGGCCCGCTACGGCAGCGACAAGCCCGACCTCCGCGTGAGCCTCGAGCTGACCGAGTGCACCGAGTTCTTCTCCGACACCACGTTCCGGGTCTTCCAGGCGCCGTACGTCGGAGCCGTGGTGATGCCCGGCGGCGCGAGCCAGCCCCGCAAGCAGCTCGACGCCTGGCAGGACTGGGCCAAGCAGCGCGGCGCGAAGGGGCTCGCCTACGTGCTCGTCCGCGAGGACGGCGAGCTCGGCGGACCCACGGCCAAGAACCTGACCGAGCAGGAGCGCGCCGGGATTGCCGCCCACACCGGAGCCCAGCCGGGGGACTGCATCTTCTTCGCCGCCGGCCCGCCCAAGTCGGCGCGCGCCCTGCTGGGCGCCGCCCGGCTCGAGATCGGCCGGCGCTGCGGACTCGTCGAGGAGTCGGCGTGGCGGTTCCTGTGGGTGGTCGACGCCCCTCTGTTCGAGCCTGCTGACGACGCGACGGCGGCGGGAGACGTCACGGTGGGGAGCGGGGCCTGGACCGCCGTGCACCACGCGG
>CAXSHL010000063.1:0-25727 GCA_964237315.1 uncultured Nocardioidaceae bacterium | reverse complement strand
GATGGCGTTCCGCACCGCGTCGTACTGGGACCTCGAGGGCACCTTCGACGCCGGCGCCAAGTTCGAAGTGCCCGGGGGGTCTCCGGGGGGTTCCCCCCCGGATGGCCGGATGTTCCCCGCCAAGCTGTACTCCGTCGACGCGCGGCGGGTCGCCCGGGGCAGCGACTTCACGTCCGTCGGCGAGCTCAAGCCCGGCGCCGGCGGCGCGCAGGGGGTCGTGCACCTGGACCGGGCCCGTGCCGAGGCGCTGGCATCCGGGCTGTCCGACACCGAGTTCGAGATCCGGTCGGTCGAGGCGAAGCCCTACCGTCGCCAGCCCTACGCGCCGTTCCGGACCACGACGCTCCAGCAGGAGGCCTCTCGCAAGATCGGCTGGGGCGCCTCGCGGACCATGTCGATCGCCCAGCGGCTCTACGAGAACGGCTTCATCACCTACATGCGCACCGACTCGGTGACGCTGTCCGGCACCGCGGTCACCGCGGCGCGAGACCAGGCACGCGAGCTGTACGGCGCGGAGTACCTCCCCGACCAGCCGCGCGCCTACGCCTCGAAGGTGAAGAACGCCCAGGAGGCGCACGAGGCGATCCGCCCGGCGGGTGAGTACTTCCGGACGCCCGCCCAGACCGGGCTCCGCGGCGACGAGTTCCGGCTCTACGAGCTGATCTGGATGCGCACGGTGGCCTCCCAGATGAAGGACGCCGAGGGGCGCAGCGTCACCGTGCGCCTCGGCGGTGCGGCCGCGTCCGGGGAGGACGTGGTGTTCTCCGCCTCCGGCCGGGTGATCACCTTCTACGGCTTCCTCAAGGCGTACGTCGAGGGCCGCGACGACGAGGGCGACTCCGAGGGGGGTGGCCCCGACGACCGCGAGACCCGTCTGCCCAACGTCGCCGAGGGCGACTCCGTCAGCGCGGCGAGCATCAACGCCTCCGGTCACCAGACCAAGCCGCCCTCGCGCTACACCGAGGCCTCGTTGATCAGTGAGCTCGAGGCGCGCGACATCGGTCGCCCGTCGACGTACGCCGCGATCATCGGCACCATTCTCAACCGCGGCTATGTCTACAAGAAGGGCACGGCCCTGGTGCCGGCCTGGCTGGCGTTCTCCGTCGTACGCCTGCTCGAGGAGCACTTCTCACGACTGGTGAGCTATGAGTTCACGGCCAGCATGGAGGAGGTGCTCGACGAGATCGCGGGTGGCCGGCGGGACCGCAACACCGAGCTCGCGGAGTTCTACTTCGGCAGCGGCAACGTGGAGGGGCTCAAGGAGCTGGTCAGCGAGCTGGGCGACATCGACGCCCGGGAGCTGGCGACGTTCCCGGTCACCGAGGGGATCGACCTGCGTGTGGGGCGCTACGGGCCCTACGTCGAGACCGAGGACGGGACGCGGGCCAACGTGCCGGACGACCTGCCGCCCGACGAGCTCACCGCCGAGAAGGCGAAGGAGCTGCTGGCCACCCCGGCCGGCGAGGAGACGGTGCTCGGCACGGACCCCGAGTCCGGGCTGACCATCGTGGCGAAGAACGGCCGCTACGGGCCCTACGTCACCGAGCTGCTGCCGGACGACGCACCGAAGACCCGCCGGCCGCGCACGGGCTCGCTGTTCAAGTCGATGAGCCTGGACACGATCAGCCTCCAGGACGCCTTGACGCTGCTCACCCTGCCCCGGGTCGTGGGCGTCGACCCGGAGGGCGGGGACGAGATCACCGCGCAGAACGGCCGCTACGGGCCGTACCTCAAGAAGGGCACGGACTCGCGGTCGATCGACTCGGAGGAGAAGCTGCTCACGATCACGCTCGAGGAGGCGCTGGCGGTCTACGCCCAGCCCAAGCAGCGTGGACGGGCCGCGGCCGACCCTGGCAAGGAGATCGGCACGGACCCGGTCAGCGGCAACCCGGTCACGATGAAGAGCGGCCGGTTCGGGACCTATGTCACCGACGGTGAGTACAACGCGACGCTGCGCGACGGCGACGACCCGGCGGCCCTCAGCATCGAGCGCGCAGCGGAGCTGCTCGAGGAGCGTCGCGCCAAGGGCCCCGCCAAGAAGGCGGCCAAGAAGGGCGCGAAGAAGACCACGGCCAAGGCGACCAAGAAGGCCCCCGCGAAGCGAGCCACGGCCAAGAAGTCCACGGTCAAGAAGACCTCGGTCAAGAAGTCGTCCGCCAAGAAGTCCTAGGCCACGAAGGCGCCGGCCGAAGCACCCTCGGTCCGAGGTCGGGCGGAAAGACGTCCGAGTGGTGGGAGATGCTGACGACGACGCCCGGATTGTGGTCACTTCGGGCGTGTTGGCGGCGGCTGGTTGGCACTCGAGCCACCACAAGTCGGTCGGGCGCCGCCCGGAGTGACCACACTCTGCTCCGGGCCGGCGGCGGTGACCACATACCCCTCGCCAAAGGCGCCGGGTCGACAGGGTCCAGGCGTGCTGACGGGCCGGGTCGGCAGGGACGGGACCGGCAGGACGGGTGGACCGTAGGCTGACCGGGTGCGTGATCGCCCAGTCAAGCAGCCCCCCGGTGAGACCATCGCGTCCGCGGTGTCGGCCGTGGACGAGCTGCAGCACGCGCCGGTGCACTCGATCGGGGCCGTGCTCCGGATCCGGGACTTCCGCAACCTGTGGATCGGCCTCGGGCTGTCCAGCCTCGGGGACTGGATGGGCCTGCTGGCCCTGACCGCGATGGCCAACGCCAACGCCGACACCTACGCCGGCAAGAACTACGCGATCGCCACGGTGCTGTTCCTGCGCGTGCTCCCGGCACTGCTGCTGAGCCCGCTCGCGGGGTACGTCGCCGACCGGCTGGATCGCCGGGCCGTGCTGATCTGGGGCGACGTCGTCCGAGGCGCCCTGTTCCTGACCATCCCGATCGTCGGCACGCTGTGGTGGATCTTCGTCGTGACGGTCCTCGTCGAGGCGGTGAGCCTGGTGTGGGGTCCGGCCAAGGACGCGACCGTGCCCAACCTGGTGCCCCCGCACCGGCTCGAGGCCGCCAACCAGGTGAGCCTGGCGACGACGTACGGCTCTGCGCTCCCCGCGGCCGCGATCTTCGCCGGGCTGACACTCGTCGACAAGCTCTACCGGCAGGTCTTCGACGGGATCCCGGGTGGACCGGTCGACCTGGCGCTGTACTTCAACGCCCTGTCGTTCGTGGTGTCGGGGATCGTCATCGCCCGGCTGAGGACCATCCCCCGCGGCCCCGCGGACACCGGCGGCGAGGCGAGCGTCTGGGCGGTGGTCCTCGACGGCTGGCGGTACGTCGGCACCACGCCCGTCGTACGCGGCCTGGTGATCGGCATCATCGGGGCCTTCGCCGCCGGCGGTGTGGTCATCGGCCTGGCCCGGACGTTCGTGTCCGACCTCGGGGGCGGTGACTCTGGCTACGGCCTGCTGTTCGGGACGGTCTTCGCCGGGCTCGGACTCGGCATGTGGCGAGGCCCGCGTCTGGTCCCCGGCCTGTCGCGACGACGGCTGTTCGGCGTCGCCCTCACGCTGACCGGTCTGCTGCTGTTCCCGCTGGCGCTGGTCCAGCAGCTGCCCGTGGTGGTCGGGCTCACCGCGCTGCTCGGCTTCTTCGCCGGCGTCGGCTGGATCACCGGCAACACCATGCTGGGCCTCGAGGTGCCCGACGACATGCGCGGGCGCACGTTCGCCTTCGTCGGGTCGATGATCCGGCTCGCGCTCGCCCTGGTCCTCGCGGTCGCGCCGCTGCTCGCGGGCATCATCGGCACGCACGACTTCGGCCCGGTCCGGGCCGACGGCGAGCCGTTCGTGGTCTACAACGGCGCCGCGTTCACCTTCCTGCTGGCCGCGGTGCTGATGACCGTTGTCGGCGTCACGTCCTATCGTCAGATGGACGACCGGAAAGGAACCTCCCTCCTGAACGACCTCCGCCACGCCTTCACCGACTCCGCGGGCGTCTATGCCGCGACCGGGTGCTTCGTCGCGCTCGAGGGCGGGGAGGGCGCGGGCAAGTCCACCCAGGCCCGGCTGCTGCGTGACCACCTCCTCGCCGACGGGTACGACGTCGTGGCGACCCACGAGCCGGGGGACACCGCGGTCGGCCGGCAGCTGAGGCGGATCGTCCTGGACCCGGCCACCGGGGACATCTCCCACCGCACCGAGGCCCTGCTCTACGCCGCTGACAAGGCCGAGCACGTCGACCGGGTGATCGCGCCGGCACTGTCACGGGGCGCCGTGGTGGTCACCGACCGCTACGTCGACTCGACATTGGCTTACCAGGGAGCCGGTCGGGACCTGGTGGGTCGCGAGGTCGAGCGGGTGGCGCGCTGGGCCACCGGCGACCTCCGGCCGCACCTGACGGTGCTGCTGGACCTGCCGCCGCAGCAGGGTCTCACCCGCTTCACCGAGCGGGACCGCATTGAGGGCGAGTCGGTCGAGTTCCACGAGCGGGTGCAGGAGATGTTCCTGCAGCTGGCCGGGGAGTCACCCGAGCACTACCTGGTTCTGGACGCCCGCCGGCCGGTGCCCGAGCTCGCCGAGGAGATCCTGGCGCGGCTCCGGCCACTCCTCGGCCAGGCGACCCGCACCCGGCCGAGCCTCGCGAGCACCCCCGCAGCCGGCACCTCCGGAGCCGGCACCTCCGGAGCCGGCACCACGGGAGCGCGCACCTCCGGAGCCGACTCGTGAGCACCACCGAGGACCTGCACACCGGCGTGTGGTCGACGCTGGTCGGCCAGGACGAGGCCATCACCACCCTGCAGCGAGCCGTCGCCGGCCACGGCATGACCCATGCCTGGCTGTTCACCGGGCCGCCCGGGTCGGGCCGGTCCAACGCCGCCATCGCGTTCGCGGCGGCCCTGCAGTGCGAGCACGGCACCGGCTGCGGTGACTGCCATGCCTGCCGCACGGCGCTCGCCGGCACGCACCCGGACGTGAGCGTCACCCGGTCGGAGACCTCGATGCTCTACATCAAGGACATGCGCGACCTGGTGCACCGGTCGGCGCTCGCGCCCGTCGAGAGGCGCCACCAGGTGATGATCATCGAGGACGCCGACCGGCTCGGAGACGCGGTCGGCCGCACCGGCAACACGCTGCTGAAGGCGATCGAGGAGCCCACCCCCAAGACGGTGTGGGTGCTGTGCGCCCCGACCACCGAGGACGTGCTGCCCACGATCAGGTCCCGGTGCCGCAACGTCTCCCTGGCGACCCCGTCCTCGGCCCAGGTGACCCGCTTCCTGGTGGAGCGGCACGGCGTCTCGGAGTCGGTGGCCGCGTTCGCCGCCCGCGCCAGCCAGGGCCACATCGGGCGGGCGAAGGCACTTGCCTCCGACGAGAAGAGCCGCAACCGTCGCCGTGAGGTGGTCGCCCTGCCGACCGGCCTGACGTCGCTGTCGGCCTGTCTGAACGCCGCCGCGAACCTCGTGGACATCGCCAAGGACGAGACCGCGGCCCTCACCGAGCAGAGCAACGGACGCGACCTGCGGGACCTCGAGGCGCTGTACGGCGACGACCGCAAGTCCAAGGCGTCGCGGGCCTACCGCGCCAGCCTGCGCGAGCTCCAGCACAGCCAGCGACAGCGCGAGAAGCGCCGGGTGATGGACGTCATCGACCGCAGCCTCATGGACATCATGTCGGTCTACCGCGACGCGATCCTGCTCCAGACCGGTGGGACCGGGGCCCTGGTCAACGAGGAGGTCCGCCCAACGGTCTCCGACCTCGCCCGGCGCTCGACGCCGGAGGAGAACATCCGCCGCATCGACGCGGTGTTCGCCGCTCGCGAGCAGATGATGGAGTTCAACACCACGCCGCTGCTGGCGCTCGAGTCGATGATGGTGGCTCTGCGCATCCCGTGACGGCCCGCCGCCTACGATGGGGCGAGTGACCCTTCCCCCTGCCGGTGCCCGCTCCCGTGGCGCCGCGCCGGCCGCCGCGCTCCTCGTGGTGCTGGCCCTGCTGCTGAGCGGGTGCGGCGTGTTCGGGTCCTCCTCGACAGATGACGACCAGCCTTCGACTCCGAGCCTGACGCCCAAGCCGGTTCCCTCGAGCGCGGCTCCCTCACCGGCGGCCGACCTGGCGAGGTACTACGGGCAGCAGCTGGCCTGGCAGAAGTGCCGGGGGCAGGACCAGTGCGCGGACCTGCGCGTGCCGCTGGACTACGCCAGGCCCACGGGACGCGCGATCACGGTCTCGGTGCTCAAGGTCCCCTCCACCGACAAGGCCGGCCGACTCGGCTCGATGGTCATCAACCCCGGTGGTCCCGGAGCCAGCGGCCTGGACTACGCCGCCGCGGCCACGACCGTCTTCGGTCAGGCGCTGCGCAAGGCCTACGACGTCGTGGGGTTCGACCCGCGCGGGGTGGGTCGGAGCACGCCGCTCAGCTGCGGCAGCGATGCGCAGCTCAACACCGTCGTGGAGAACGACCCCGAGTCGGACACCGCCGCGGCTCGCGGCCGGACCGACCGGCTGACGCGAGCCCTGGGGGAGCGTTGTCTGCGCGACAGCGGCGACCTGGTCCGACACGTCTCCACCGTCGAGGTCGCCAAGGACCTCGACGTCCTCCGGGAAGCGCTGGGGGACTCGAGGCTGACCTACTTCGGGGCGTCCTACGGCACCTACATCGGTGCGACGTACGCCCGGCTGTTCCCCCAGCGCGTCGGCCGGATGGTCCTCGACGGCGCTCTCGACCCGGCCTCGACGACGCTCGAGGTCAACCTGGTTCAGGCGCGTGGGTTCGAGGTGGCGCTGCGGGCCTATGTCGGCGCGTGCGTGGCCAAGGGCGACTGCTTCCTCGGCTCGACGGTGGACCAGGGGGTCCGCCGGATCGGAGCCCTCCTGCAGAGCACCCAGCGGGCCTCCCTGCCGGCCTCGTCCGGTCGCCGGCTCACCGGGGGGGACGCGGTGTACGGCGTCCTGCAGCCGCTCTACTCCAAGGCCCTGTGGCCCGCCCTGGACCGTGGGCTGCGGACCGCGCTCAAGGGCGACGGCACCGTGCTGATGGCGCTGGCCGACTACTACCTGGACCGCACCGACAAGGGGAGGTTCACGAGCAACACCTTCGAGGTGTTCAACGCGGTCAACTGCCTCGACCACGACGACGGCCTCCCCAGCTCCCGGATCCCGCGCTACCTGCCGCGGTTCGAGAAGGCCTCACCGACCTTCGGCGCGATCTTCGCCGCCTCGCTCTCGGTGTGCACCGTGTGGCCGGTGCACAGCGGCACCCGGCCGGCGCCGGTGCGGGCGGTGGGCGTCCCGCCGATCATGGTGGTCGGAACCACGCGCGACCCGGCGACCCCCCTGGTGTGGGCGCAGGCCCTGGCTCGACAGCTGCCGGACAGCGTGCTCGTCACCCGGGACGGCGACGGGCACACCGGCTACGGGCAGGGCAGCCGGTGCACCGACGACACGATCGAGCGCTACCTGGTCTCGGGGATCGTCCCACCCGAGGACGTCCGCTGCTCGTGACTGTCGCGACCGGACCATGGGTGCAGCAGCAGCCTCAGCCGGTCACGGCCGCGCAGTAGCCGGCCACCAGCGCGTCGGCGACGGTGGCGATGTAGTCGTCACCCGGCAGGAACGTCGCGTCGTGCAGACCTCCGCCCGCCGCACCGGTGCCCACGAACATCATCAGGCCCCGGGTGCTCGCGCAGTAGTGCGCGAAGTCGTCGGAGCCGAAGGAACGGAAGTCCGCGGTCACGGGATGTCCCATCTCCTCGAGCAGCAGGTAGGCGTGGGTGGCCAGGTGCTCGTCGTTGACCAGCGACGGACCGCCGTCGGCGATCGAGACGTCCGCCCGGCAGCCGTGGGCGGCGGCGACGTTGGTGGCGATCTCCAGCAGCGCCGCACGGGCCTGGGTGCGGTCCTCCTCACGCATGGTCCGCACCGTGCCGGAACCGACGGCGACCTCCGGGACGACGTTGTTGGCGCTGCCCGCGCGCAGCTGGTTGACCATGCACGCGATGCCGATGACCGGGTCGACCCGCCGCGCCCCGAGCTGCTGGAGGGACACCACGATCGACGCGAGCGCCAGCACGGAGTCGGTGACGGTGTGGGGATATCCGGAGTGACCGCCCTGTCCCCGCACGGTGACGGTGAACTCGTCGATCGCGGCGTTGACCGGCCCCGGCGTCACGCCGATCGTGCCCGCGGGCAGGCGGGGCTGCACGTGCGCCGCGACGATCGCGTCCACGTCCGCCAGGGCGCCCTCGGCGACGACGTCGAGCGCGCCCGAGTCGACCCCCTCCTCGCGGGGCTGGAGCAGTGCGACCAGCGGCACCGGCAGGCGTACGGCGGCAGCGGCCCGGGCCACCGCGACGACCGCGGCCATGTGCACGTCGTGGCCGCACGCGTGCATCAGCCCGGTGCGCGAGGCCCAGGGCGCCTCAGTGCGCTCCCGCACCGGCAGCGCGTCCAGCTCCGTGCGCAGCGCCACGGCACCGGGTCCGGAGCCGCCGGCGACCTCCACGAGCCGGCCGGTGCGGGCCACCACCCGTCCCGCGCCGAGGCCGATGGCCGCCACGAGCCGGTCGGCGGTGTCGGTCTCGGTCCCGGACAGCTGGGGTGTCGCGTGCAGCTCGTGGCGCAGCGCGGTCGCGACGCCGAGCTCACGACGGACGGCCGCGCGCCAGTCCTCAGCGAGCGACATCGTCACTCCCGAGCCGGTAGGCGCGCCGGGCGTTCTCGTGTGCCACCAGCCGCCCCACGTGGTCGGCGTCGGCGGGCGTCATCTCCCCCTCCTCGACGAGACCGCCCAGCACCGTGGACAGCCCGCGACGGAACAGCCACGAGCCGAGGAAGTAGAGCTCGGCCAGGCCGTAGGCGTCGGAGGAGAACAGCAGCTTGCCGAACGGCACCAGCTCCAGCGTCTCCCGCACCAGGGTCCCGGACAGGGCGCCCGTGTTGTGGGTGGCCAGCCCGAGGTCCATGAACACGTGATCGAAGACCTGCGCGAGGTAGGCGGCGTTGCGGTGGAACGGGTAGTTGTGCAGCAGCAGGACCGGGACGCCGCGCTCCCGGGTGGCCCGCAGGAAGCCGGTCAGCCGCAACGGGTCGCAGTCGGCGAGGTCCACGTCGTTGTCGCCGTAGCCGACGTGGAACTGCAGCGGCATCCCCAGCTCGACCGCCGTCCAGGCCAGCCAGGCGTTCACCACCGGCTGCGCGATCCGGTAGGCACCCGTGGCGTCGGGGCGCACGTCGGACAGGGCGGCGACCAGCTCGTCGTCTGTCGGCTTGCGCGCCGGCAGGGACAGCCCGACCCGGTAGGCCGCGATGCTCTTGGCGCCGACGGCCCCGGACGCCCGCAGCCGCTCCTGCACCGCGTCGGCGAAGCCCGCGGCCGGCGTGCCTGTCGCGAGCACCTGCTGGCCGACCGCCTCGAGGCGCAGCACCTCGTGGCCGGTGCCGCCGCACGTAGCGGCCAGCTCGCCCGGCGTGGTCAGCGCAGCGGCGTTCAGGCCGGTGTCCACCAGGAACGTCGAGATCCCTGCCTGGGCGAGGAACCGACGGTTCACCTCGGCGGCACCCAGCTCACGGCGCCGGCGGAGGTAGTCCTCGGCGGGCACGTGCGGCTCGAGGTCCAGCAGCGGTGCGCACCAGCGCCGGACGGCCAGACCCAGCATCGAGTCGAACAGCGTGGTGCCGAGCGGGGACGGCCCGTCGGCCTCGTTCATCATCGCCTCGAAGCCGGTCCGGTCCAGGTCCTCGGTGACCAGGCCGTGGCAGTGGTGGTCGACGAGCGGGCCGATCGCCGGTCCCGGGCCCAGGCTGAGGTCGAGACTCACCGGGTCGCCTCCAGTGCGGTGACGAAGTCCGCGACCAGCTCCTGGGCGGGCTCCACGCCGCAGGACACCCGGATCATCCCGTCGTCGATGCGCGCCGCCCGGCGCTCCTCGGGGGTCAACGAGAAGTGCGAGGAGTTGAACGGCGTGCTGACCAACGTCTCGACGCCACCCAGGCTGGTGGCCTCGCAGGCCACCTCGAGCCGCCGCATCACCCGCAGGGCCCGCTCGTCCCCACCCTCGACGGTGAAGGCCACCATCGCGCCGGTGCGCCGCACGTCGTCGTCGCGGCGCAGCACCCTGGTCGCGACCTCGGCCCGGGCATAGCCGGGCAGCGACGGATGGCGTACGTCGACCACGTCGGCGTGCCCGGCCAGGGCGGCCGCGAGGGTCCGCGCGGTCGCGTTGGACTGCCGCAGCCGCAGGTCGAAGGTCTGCATGCCTCGCCACACGAGGTAGGCGGCGTGCGGGTCGAGGCAGGTGCCGAGCGTGACCACCCGCCGTTGCACGTCGCGGACCAGGTCGTAGGCGCCGGCCACGACCCCGGCGATCGCGTCGGAGTGCCCGTTGAGGAACTTCGTCGCCGAGTGCACCACCACGTCGGCGCCCAGCGACAGCGGCTGCACGTTGTAGGGGGTGGCGAAGGTGTTGTCCACGACCAGCACCGCACCGGCGTCGTGGGCGATCGTCGCCAGCGCCGGCAGGTCGGCGAGCTCGAGCTGCGGGTTGGCGAGCGTCTCGACGTAGAGCACCCGCGTGGGACCGGCGGCGACGGCGGCCCGCCAGGCGTCCAGGTCGGCAGCGTCCACCTGTGCCACGTCGAAGCCCCAGTCCGGCAGGTCGCGCACCAGCAGGTCGCGGGTGTCGCCGTACACCTGACGGGCCGCGACCACCCGGTCGCCGACGCTCAGCAGGGTGAGCAGGGTCGTCGCGATCGCGCCCATGCCGGAGGAGGTCATGAACGCCGACTCGGCCCCCTCGAGGCGGGCCACGGCCTCGGCGGCGACATCGACGGTGGGGTTGCGGAACCGGCCGTACCAGACCTCGTCGAGCCCGCCTGCCTGGACGTCCTTGTAGGACTCGTCGTCGAGGAAGTAGGTCACCGACTGGTGGATCGGCGGCACCACCGGACGGGTGCGCGGGTTGAACCGTCTGGACTCCTCGGGACGGGCCACTACACGAGCTCCTCGTGGGAGTCGTCGAGGTTGTCCAGGCTCAGGGCGAGCTTGCGCGCGACACCCGGCATCACGAGCATCACCACCGTGACCAGCGCCAGCCACCCGAACGCCACGACCGGGAACCACCGGGCGGGCCCCTCGGTCGGGTAGGGCAGCACGTTGCGGTAGATCGTGTAGCCGAGCATCAGCAGGGCCAGCACCGGGATGACGACCTCCCAGGCCGGGACGTCCATCTTGCGGTCGACGAAGATCAGCTTGATGCAGCCGACGGTCGCCAGCACGTAGGCCACCAGCAGGATCAGGGTGCCGATCGTGCCGCTCCACAAGAACGTGTCGAACGGCTTCGCGTGGAAGGCGACCGCGCACACCAGCGCGATCACGGCGATCAGGGCGGTGATGAGGACCGCCGCCGCGGCAGGGGTGCCGTTGTGGCCGGTGCCGGCGAGGGCGTTGTCCGGTGCCAGGTCGCGCACCAGTGCGAACAGCAGACGTGAGGCGCCGACCACGCAGGCCAGGCAGCACGCGAAGGCGCTGACGCTGGCCCCCAGGGTGATCAGGTCACCGACCCAGGCTCCGATGTAGGAGGTGCCGAGGTCGCCCATCAGCGCCGGGGACGCGATGAACTTCGCGATGCCGGACTTGTCGGTGCCGAAGGCCATCATCTCGATGGCCGTCACGACGGTGAAGTAGACGCCGCCGAAGATCGCCGTGCCGAGGATCGCGCGCGGGATGGCGCGGCGCGGGTTGTGCGCCTCCTCGCCCAGGGTGGCGGCCGCCTCGAAGCCGGCGAAGGACAGCAGCCCGAAGACGATGCCCAAGAAGAGCGTCGAGGAGTCGGTGCCCGGTGCGACCTTGAAGACGTCGAGGGTGAACGTCGCGTCGCCGGGGGCGCTGCCGGAGAGCATCCGGACCAGCACCACGGCCGCGATCGCCAGGATCAGCAGCACCGTGACGCCCTCCACGGTGAGCAGGATCGACGTGGCGCGCCGGGCGGGCAGCACGGTGAGCGCGAGCGCCAGCACCAGGGCGACGGCCCCGACCACGAACCCGGCCCACCACGGCTGGCCGTTCCACAGGCCGACCGAGTCGAGGAACGACGCACCGAAGATGCCTGCCGCCGACGCGGTGACCAGACCGTAGAACACGTAGGTGCCCATCAGGCCGAGGCCGGCGACCGCACCGGCGCGAGGCCCCAGGGTGGCGCCGGCGAAGACGTAGACCGAACCGGCGTGCCGGTAGTACTGGCAGAGCCGGACGAACACGTAGGCGATCAGCAGCACGGCGACGGCCGCCAGGAGGAACGCCAGCGGCGTGGCCCGGCCGACCAGCCCGGCCGTGCCCTGGGGGTTGATGTTCGCTGCCATGCTCGGCGCCATCAGGGCCACGGAGATGCCGACGGCCTGCCACACCGACAGACTGGGTCGGAGCCTACCGTCGCGGGTGGATGCGGATGAGGCCATGGCGGGGCTCCCTGTCTCGGTCGGACCGGTGGGTCACCGGTGCCGCAACGCTGCGAGGTGCTGCGAGGCGTACAGGCCATAGTGTGCTGCCCAGCACCGACAACGCGTGGTGCACCCCCTTGATGGCTGGGCCCGAGACGACGGAGGAGTCGCGGTGGACGCTGCGGAGCGGAACGCACGCATGAAGCAGGCCGAGAGCCTGCTGGCCCCGCTGGCCGGCCAGGGCGTGGTGGCCGTGGCCACCACGTTCGTGGACAACTCCGGGATCGCCCGGGCGAAGGCAGTGCCGTTGAGCAGGCTGCCCCAGCTGGCCGGCTGGGGCGTCGGCTTCTCCACGGCGTTCGACTACTTCCGCTTCGACGACTGGGTCGCTGCGCCGGCCACCGGCGAGGGCCCGGTCGGCGACCAGCGGATCATCCCCGACCTCAGCCGGGTGGTCGCCCTGTCCGCACAGCCCGGGTGGGCCTGGGCACCCGGCGAACGGTGGTCCCAGACCGGCGAGGCCCACGACAAGTGCAGCCGGCTGCTGCTGCGCCGACAGGTCGAGAGCCTCGCCCAGCAGGGCATCGAGGTGCAGGCGGCGTTCGAGATCGAGTGGGCCCTCTCGCGGGGCGACGGTGACGAGTTCAGCGCCGCCACCGGCGGTTCGGGCTACGGCATGTCCAGGCTGGTGGAGCTCTCGGACTACAGCCGCGACGTGGTCACTGCGCTCACCGAGCAGGGTGTGGTCGTGGAGCAGTTCCACCCCGAGTACGCCGCCGGGCAGTTCGAGGTGTCCGTATCCCCGGAGTCGCCGCTCGCGGCCGCGGACACCTCCCTGCTCGTGCGTACGACGGTCCGGGCGGTCGGCCTGGCGCACGGCCTGCGGACGTCGTTCTCGCCGAAGGTGGACCTCGCCGGCGTCGGCAACGGCGGGCACGTGCACCTGAGCCTGTGGCGGGACGGCCAGAACCTGATGGCCGGCGGTGACGGGCCCTTCGAGCTCACCGACGCCGGTGCGGCGTTCAGCGCCGGCGTCCTGGCGCACCTCCCGGCTCTGCTGGCCGTCGGCGCGCCGGGCGTCGCGTCGTACCTCCGGCTGGTGCCTCAGCACTGGGCGGGCGCCTTCGCATGCTGGGGTCTGGAGAACCGGGAGGCTGCGATGCGGATGGTGACCGGGTCGACCGGCAGCAGCAGCTGGGCGGCCAACATGGAGGTCAAGTGCTTCGACCTGCTGGCGAACCCCTACCTCGTGCTGGCCGGCCTGCTCGCCACCGGTGCGGCGGGGGTCGCCGAGCGCACGCCGCTGCCGGACCCGGTCGACGTGGACCCCGCAGCGCTGTCCACCGACGTGCTCGAGCAGCGGGGGATCACCCGGCTGCCGACGACCCTGCGGGATGCGGTGGACCTGTTCGCTGCGGACGACGCAATCGGCGCGGCCTTCGGCCGGCCGCTGGTGGACGCGATCGTGGCAGTCCGCGAGTCGGAGCTGGAGCTGTTCGCGGACGCGACGGGCGACGAGGTGGCCGCCGCGACCCGGTGGCTGCACTGACCCCTCAGAGCAGGGCCCATGGCGCCACCCGCTCGTAGGCCGCCGCGACCGCCAGCACTCGGGCGTCGGAGAAGCGCGGGCCCATCACCTGCATGCCCAGCGGCAGACCGTCCGCGTCGAGCCCGGTCGGCACCGCACAGGCCGGGCAGCCGGTGAGGTTGGCCGGCAGTGCGAGGGCGCACCAGTCGTCGAAGAACGGGTCGACCGGGATGCCGTCGATGCTGGCCGGCGACTGCACGTCGGTGCCGAACGCCGCGAGTGGCATCGACGGCGTCAGCAGGACGTCGAAGTCCTCGAAGAACCTCGCCCACGCCAGACCGTAGTCCTGCTTGCGTGCCAGGGCATCGAGGTAGTCCGCGACAGTGACGGCCCGCCCCGCCTCCACGATCTCGCGGATCCCCGTCGTCAGGCGGTCGCCCCACCTCTCGAGCAGCGGACCCTCGGAGGCGAACCCCTCGGGCAGTGCGATGTCGTTCCACAGCTCGGTCGGGTACGGCGCCCCCGGCGCCGCCTCGGTGATCTGCGCACCGTCCTGGGCGAGGGCGTCGACCGCTGTCCGGAACGCCGCCCGCACCGACCGGTCCACCGGCGCCCAGCCGAGGTCCTCGGAGACAGCGACCCGCAGCGTCGCCCAGTCGACCGGCGTGCGCACGGCGCCCAGCAAGTCACCCACGTCGACGGGTGCGGACGTCTCGTCGTGCGGAGAGGGCCCCGCCATCACCGACAGCGCGAGCGCGGCGTCGCGGACCGTCCGGGTCAGCGGCCCGTCCACCGACAGCGTCGGCCAGCCGCGGAAGCCGGGCATCTTGGGGACCAGGCCGAAGGTCGGCTTGTGCCCCACGACCCCGCAGAACGCGGCCGGGATCCGGATGGACCCGCCGCCGTCGGTGCCCAGTGCGATGGGCGCGGCCCCGTAGGCGACCGAGGCGCCCGCGCCCCCGGAGGACCCACCGGAGGTGCGGTCCGAGGACCAAGGGTTGCGGGTCGGCCCGAAGAGGTCGTTGTCGGTGTAGCCGCGGTAGCAGAACTCGGGGTTGTTGGTCTTGCCGACCACCACCGCCCCGGCTGCCTTCAGACGCTGCACCGGCACCGCGTCCACGTCGGGCACGAAGTCGGCCAGCGCGACCGACCCGTTGGTGGCGGGTGCGCCGGCGAGCCAGATGTGGTCCTTCACCGAGATCGGCACGCCGAGCAGCGGCCGGTCGTCCCGGTGGCGGTCGGCCTCGCGAGCGGTGGCCAGGGCCTGCTCCGCGAGCACGACCGTGAACGCGTTGGTCTGCTGGTTGGCCTCGATGCTGCGCAGCGACTCCTCGACCAGCTCGACCGACGACGTGTCACCCGACCGGACGGCGGCCGCCATCGCCCACGCGTCCAGGTGTCGCTCGGTCACGGCTGCCCGGTCATGTGTCCGGTCGGGTGTCCGGTCATGGCTTCGTCTCGCCGGGCGCCGGGCGCAGGTGCTGGTGGCCTCCTGCTCGAGCTCGTCGGCCTCCTGCCGCGCGAGTGCCGCCTCGGCGTCCACGTCGATGTTGCGGCACAGCACGTAGTAGAGGATGCCGGACACCGGGAGCCCCACGAACAGCGAGAAGTCCGCGCCCTTGGCTGCGTTCGCCACCCAGCCGCTGAACAGCCCGGTGCTGAAGAACGGGATCATCGCCACGAAGCCGACCAGGTAGGAGACGATGCCGCGCCAGCCCCAGCGGCCGTATATCCCGTCGGGGTTGAAGATCTCCGCGATCGCGTAGTGCCCGTGCCGCACGATGAAGTAGTCCACGAGGTTCACCGCGGTCCAGGGGATGAACAGGTAGAGCACCAGGAGCAGGAAGTTCTCGAAGTTCTCCTGGAACTTCTCGGTGCTGGCCAGGGCACCGACCAGTGACAGCAACCCCGTGAAGCCGATCGTGATGACCCGCACCCGAAGAGTCGGCTGGATGCGCTTGAAGGAGTCCGCGGCACTGAGCAGGGTCAGCGACCCGCCGTACAGGTTGAGCGCGCAGACCGAGATGAGACCCAGTGCGGAGAAGATCAGGATGATGGCGCCGAAGCCGTCGAAGACCTTGTCGCCCGAGGCCTGCAGCGACGGGATCGTGTCGAAGGAGGTGCCTGCCCAGGCGGCGAGGGCCGCGCCGATGCACATGATCCAGGCGGCGCCGAGCCCCGAGCCGCCATACGTCCAGTAGAAGGTCTTGCGCACGGTGACGTCCGGCGGCAGGTAGCGGGAGTAGTCCGAGACGTAGATCGCCCAGCTGATCTGGTAGCCCGCGACCACCGAGAACTGCAGGAGGAACGGCACCGTCTTGTAGCCGCCGAGGTCGAAGGAGCCCGCGGGGTAGGGGAGCGTGAACAGCACGACGGTGAGGATCCCGAACAGCACCAGGAAGCCGTAGGTCAGCCCCTGCTCCATCCGGTGGATGAAGTCGTAGCCGACCACCGCCGCGACCACCGACAGCACGGTCACCACGACGATCCAGAGCTTCGTGCCGCCGTGCACCGTGTCGTCCAGCGCGTCCGAGGCGAGCAGGGTGTTGAAGACGTTGAAGCCGGCGTACTGCAGGTAGGCGAACGCCCACACGAGGATGGCGCCGACGTAGCCGAACTGGGGCCGTGACTGGATCATCTGCGGCAGGCCCAGCTGAGGACCCTGGGCGGAGTGCGCGGCCATGAAGAACGTGCCGAGCACCACGCCCAGCAGGATGGCGATCAGGCTCCAGACCAGGTTGCCGCCGCTGACGACGCTGGTGACACCGACCGCCAGGGTGGCGATCTGCGCATTGCTCATGAACCACAGCGGACCGAGGTGCCACAGCTTGCCGTGGCGCTCGGTCAGTGGGACGTAGTCGATGGAGCGGACTTCCAGGCCGCCCTTGCGGCCGGGTGGTGCTGCCTCGACGCTCATCGCGGGTCTCCTCGTGCCGGCACTGGTGTGGCCAACTGTGCAGCACCCGTGCTAGGTTTGCGACACAAACAACTTTGGAGTCGCTATGGATCGCAGAGAGCTGGAGACGGCCGCCGCACGCTCGACCTACCTTCGGGGCCTCACCGCCCTCCCGCTGGGGCTGCTCTTCGTGCTGACCGGCGTGGGCAACCTCGGCTGGCGACCGCTCGGCAACCCGTTCGCGTTCGGGGCGAGCCTCGTCGTCCTGGCGCTCGCCTATGCCGGCATCGTGCGCTACTACAACGAGCGCTACGGCCGCGTGCGGCTCACCAAGCGCTCCGAGGTGAGGTTCACCGTGGTGAGCTTCGCGTGCTTCGGCATCGGGCTGGTCGGGGGCTCGACGCTCGACTTCCGTCTCGACGTTCCGATCAGCCTGTTCGCGGTCACCTTCGGAGCCGCCATGCTGCTGTGGTCCGCGACCTGTGTCGGCCTGCGCCGTGAGCATCTGCTGGTGTGGGGCGCCCTCATCATCGTCGGGCTGCTGCCACTGTGGGGGAATCTCCACGACCGGGCCTCCGCCGGCTGGCTGCCCGTCGGCGTGGCGACGGTCGTCGCGGGCATCCTCGACCATCGCGCACTCGCCCGCACCTTTGGTCCGGCGGCGGAGCTCCGTGCCCGCAGCTGATGACGCGACCGGCCTGGACCGTCTGATCCACGAGCCCCACCGGCTGGCGATCCTCACCGTGCTGTCCTCGGTCGAGGAGGCCAACTTCGTCTTCCTGCAACGGACGCTGAAGCTGACCAACGGCAACCTGTCCAGCCACCTGAGCAAGCTCGAGGATGCGCAGCTGGTCACCCTCGACAAGTCCTTCGTGAGGAAGAAGCCCAACACAAGCATCTCGCTCACCTCGTTGGGCCGACGAAGGATCAAGGAGCACTGGGAACAGCTGGACCGGCTGAAGTCGCTGGCCGTCCAGCCTGACTCGGGCCGCCGAGCTGACCGCTGAGCACCGGGCCCCCCGGCAGTCTGGGACTGCGAGGCCGGGTTCGTTCAGCGCGGGAGCGAGTCTCCGGGGAAGCTGCGTGCCGGGTGCAGCTCGTAGGTGAACACGCCGGCCCGGCCATCAGGAGTACGACGGTGTACTCGCGCGTCCCGGCGAGCGCCTGGTGCAGCTGCTCGTCGGTCAGGTGGGTCATCAGGGTGTCTCCTCATGAGGGCGCGAGCCGAGGAGCTCGCTGAGAGATCCGTGGTTGAGGTAGACCGCGATCCGCCAGCGGTCCTCGTGCCTGAGGAGGAACGTCGATCGCAGCACGACCGGCTCGTGTTCATGGTCGAAGGCCACGTCCCAGGTCGTGCGCGCCACCACGTGCCGTGAGTCGAGTGGCTCGGTCTCCAGGCTGGCCAAGGTGGTCCCGGTGGCGCCGGCCCCGTCGAAGATCGCCTTGCGATGGGGCAAGAACGCGATCAGGTCGTCCCGTGCGACGCTCCCGGAGGAGTCCGGATCCAGGTTCATGAACTGGGGGAGGAACATGTCGCCGTAGCGCGACCAGTCCATGACGCGCGAGGCCTCCTCGAAGTCCGCGAAGAACTGCTGGACCTGGAGCCTCACGTCGCCGGTCATCTCGTCTCCTCGGGACATCACCGCCCACATCGAGTGCCAGATTGTGGCACCCCCAGCGGCACCGTCGCTAGGCGCCGTACAGGGTCGCTGTCCACGCGTGGACGAGTGTGTCGACGAGGGTGCGGTGGTCGTCGAAGGGTGGGACCTCGGCCGCGGCCAGGTAGTAGAGCCGCTCGCCCAGCCACGTCAGTGAGGCGGCGACCGCGTGGACGTCCAGGCCCTCGAGACGGCTGACCAGATCGGGGTCCGCGTGGATCCGGGCGATCGTCGCGTCGGTGAAGGTCTGCATCTGCTCGAGCCACAGCCGGCGCAGCTCGTCGTCGGCGCCGCAGCTGTCGACGATCGCCGTGAGGACGCCTGCGTTCTCACGCCACAGCGTGGCACCTGCCTCGATGCCTGATCGCAGGGCCTCGATCGGATCCTGCGCTCGGCCGGTCCACGGCTCGGCGGCCTGCTGCCCGCGGTCGACGGCTCGGCGGACGAGCTCGGCGAGGACGGCCTGCTTGTTGGAGAAGTAGAAGTAGAAGCTGGCGCGTGACACGCCTGCTGCGGCGAGGATGTCAGCCACGCTGATCGCGTCGAACCGCTGCTCGTCCAGCAACCGCCGGGTCGCGTCCAGGACGCGGTCCTGGAGGACGGCGGGGGTCGCACGGCGCGAGCGGCGGTCCTGTGGAGCGGGCATGCGACGAAGGCTACTGCAGCAATGGACGTCATGTATGGACAGTCTGTTCAGACACGTTGTATGGTTGCCTCCATGACGACTTGTTCGATCCACCTGATCGTTGATGATCCCGAGCTCGCAGCCGCCTGGTATGCCTCAGCGCTCGGTGCCCACGAGACCAACCGCGTCGTCCTGCCGAGCGGCAGGCCGCTCACGGTGGAGCTGCAGATCGGCGACACGACCGTGGCGGTCGCCGGCGAGATGCCCGGAACCCCGATGCGGACGCCGGCCAGCCTCGGTGGCACGCCGACGGCCTTCCACCTGTCAGTGCCAGACGTGGACGCCGCCTGGCAGCGAGCGATGGAGGCTGGCGGGACCGTGTTCGCGCCGGTGCAGGACGCGTTCTGGGGGGACCGCACCGGCCAGTTCCTCGACCCGTCGGGTCATCGCTGGGCGCTGGACCAGCATGTCCGCGACGTGTCGGCGGACGAGGTCAACCGGCGCGCCGCCGAGGTCTTCGGTGGTGCGACGACCTCCTGAGGGGAGCTCAGGGGACCCCGCACGGCCTGCGAACCGCTGCGACGATCAGCTCTGCGGCGTCGGGAAGGCAGCCGGGCTGCGGTGTCCTCGGCGGTCGACGGACCGCACGCCGAAGAAGACGTTGTCCTTGGACAGGTTGATCCGGGCGTGTGTCGCGCTGCCGACGTCGATCACGTGCGTCCAGTGGGCCTCGGTCGTGGGGCGCCACACCACTTCGTAGCCGGCGGCCCCAGGGGTCGCGTCCCACACGAGCTCGGTGTCGTTGGTGAGCTCGGCGGTGAGCACGTGGACGTTCGTGGGCGTGCCGGGTGCGGTCGCCAGCGACCACAGGGTCGCGGCGTTCACCCTCGCGGTCCGGGCGATGAAGTCGAAGTCGCAGAATCGGGGCAGGTCGCCGTACTGCTTCCCGTCCTGCACACGGACGTCCTGGTGCTGGTGGGCGAAGTCCTCGTTCGGCTCGGTGAACCGGGCGGCCGGGAACCCGCGCTCCAGGAACGGGATGTGGTCACCGCCGCGGAGGTACCGGTCGCGCCGGTAGATCACCCGGACCCGCATCCCGGTGACGCGGTTGTCCGCGACCTCGGTGACGAAGCGGGCCAGCTGACGCGCCGGCGAGTCGTTCTCGCCGCCGACGGACCGGCGGATGTCCGCCTCCTCCGCCGACTCGTCGGTGGGCACCCCCTCGGCGAACAGCCGGATGCTGTGCGGGTCACGCGTCCCGTCGTCGGCGGTGGAGCTGCCGACGATGTCGTTGGTGAACATCGCCTGCACGTCCGCGCCGGAGTCCTTCAGCTGCTGGGCGAGGTGGGTCGATCCGTAGAGCCCCTGCTCCTCCGCCGCCACCGCCGCCAGGATGATCGTCGCCTCGGGCCGACGGGTGGCCAGCACCCGGGCCACCTCCATCGAGACCGCCACCCCGGACGCGTCGTCGTCGGCGCCCGGTGCGAAGGCGGTCGAGTTCATCACGTCGGTGACCCGCGAGTCGTAGTGGCCGGAGATCAGGTAGACCCGGTCGGGGTACGTCGTGCCGCGCAACGTCGCCACCACGTTGGTGATCGTGGTCGCGGTGGGGACGCGGTCGGCCGGCGGCTGCACGAACGACTGCCTCTCGACCGTCATCCGCCCGCCGGAGCGCGCGGCGTAGGACTGCATCGTGCGGTAGATCCAGTCGCGCGCGGCGCCGATCCCGTGCTCGGGGTCGTCCTGGACGGACAGGGTGTGCCGGGTGCCGAACGACACGAGCTTGCGCACGGTCGCCTCGATCCGTCGGGGGTCGATCTCGCCGAGGATCGAGCGCAGCTCGGCGTCCGGTGCCTGCGGTCGGTTCCGCCGCCCCGGACCGCTCGGCCACTCCGTGCTCGCGGGCCGTGCCGGGAGGTTCCCCCCGTCGTCCGCGGAGGCGGCGCCGACCCCACCCGGGACAATGCCGGCACCGAGGGCGGCGGCCGATCCGGCCAGGAAGACCCGCCGGGAGGCGCCTGACGTCTCGTGGTTGTCTGACATGCCCCCATTCCAGCCACCGGCGCCGGCGAAGTAAAGACCCTTCTCGGGCGATCAGTCCTCGATGACGTCCAGGCCCTGTGCCCGCAGCGCCGCGAGGCCGTCCAGCATCGCCTGGAGCACGTCCGGGGAGTGACCCTCCCAGCTCTCGACCTCGCCGACGACGCGCAGCGGATGAGGAGTGCGGTAGGAGCGCGTGGGGTTGCCGGGGAACTTCTTGTCGGTCACGTTGGGGTCGTCCTCGAAGGGGCCCAGCGGCGCAACGAGGTAGATGCGTCCCCGCTCGTGGCTCCCGGCCAGCGCCGTCGCGAGCTCGGCCCCCCAGACGGCTGTCTCGAGACGGGACGTGAAGTAGATGTTGTTCGACACCCGACCCTCCTGGAAGTTCGAGCCGTGGCCTGGCACCAGCTCGTCGCCGACCGCCAGTGCTGCCTTCGTCCCGTGGTAGAAGGGCCCCTCGGCGTGCTGCCAGCGTTCGTAGGTGACCGGAGCTCCACTGCCGTCCACCGCTACTCGCCGATCCCCTGGCACATCTCGGGCGCCGCGGCCATGGTGGCAGCGGTGATCACCCGGGCCGCGTCGCCGAGTGCGGCGAGCTGCTCGGACGTCAGCACGTCGACGACGAGACGGCGTGCCTCGCGCACGTGACCGGGCGCGATCTCCTCGAGCCTGGCCAGGCCGGCGTCGGTGAGCCGTGCCTCCGTGCGCCGGCCGCCACGGTCGGCGCAGCTGCGCCGCGCGACCCAGCCGGACCGCTCGAGCCGGGTGATGGCGTGGGAGAGCCGCGACAGCGAGCCCTGTGCCAGCAGGGCCAGGTCCGTGAGCACCAGCGTCCGGTCGGGCGCGTCGGAGAGCGCTGCGAGCACGTGGTACTCGAACGCGTTGAGGCCGGCGTCGCGTTTGAGCTGCGCGTCCATCGCCGGCGGCAGCGTCATGAACAGGGCGACCAGCGCCCTCCAGTCACGCTGCTGCTCGGGCGACAGCCAGGGGACGTCCTCCACGGAGCCCGCGTCGCGGGTGACCTCGCTGGTCCTGTCGGCGCTCACGTCGACATCCTACCCGCGACTTGAACATTCAAGCTCTCCGTCGTACCGTTGGAGTTGAACATTCAAGTCCACCCCCAGTCTTAGAGGAGAACGCCATGACCCTGCTCCGCGTCGATGCCACCATCCAGGGCGACCGCTCCAGCAGCGGCGCGCTCGCCGACCTCGTCCTCGACGAGTTCGCCGCCGCCCATCCGGGGGTGCCGGTCGTCCGGCGTCACCTCGGCCAGAACCCGCTGCCCGCGCACGCGTGGGAGGCGGCGATCTCCGGCAGCTTCCTTCCCGAGGCGGATCGCACGCCCACCCAGCGCGAGGCGCTGGCCACCGCCCAGGAGCTCGCCGCCGAGCTGCAGCACGCCGGCAGTGCCGTGCTCGCGCTCCCGCTCTACAACTTCGGCGTCTCCCAGCACGTGAAGACCTGGATCGACCTGGCGCTCGCCGGTGCGCCGCTCGGCACCAGGCTGCTCGAGGGCACGCCCACCGTCCTGGTGACCACCCGCGGCGGCGCCTACGGCCCCGGCACCCCGCGTGCGGGATGGGACCACAACACCGACTACCTGCGCCGGATCCTCGTCGACATCTGGGGAGCGGACCTGACCGTCATCGAGCGCGAGTTCACGCTCGTCGGCGTCAACCCGGCCCTCGACGAGTTCACCGAGATCGCGGCGCTCATGCACAAGACCGCCGAGGAGGCAGCAGCGAAGGCCGGCGCGGAGCTCGCCGCCCGGCACGCCGCCTAGCCCACCATGCGCGGCCCGCCGCGCGGCGTGCGCAGGGGCGAAGCTGCGGGGCCAGCAGACCTCTTCACCTTGCCGAGATTTTTCTCAGCGGTTTGCACAGGTTATTCTGGGGGCCCGTCACGAACCTGGAGGATCGGTGGCCCCAAGCACGGCCTGGAGTGATCTCTCCGGCGGCAGCACGGGCGGGTCAGAGTGGACCGTTTGGTGTCCGCCGGAACAGGTACCGTGCTCGGAGTGCATCTGCCGATGAGCCTGCAGCACTGGTCGTACGTCGCCATGCTGGCGTTCTGCCTGGCCGGGACCCTGCCGCTCGTGCCCGCCTTCCACCTCCGGGTCTGGCGCCAGCCGAGACGACTGCTGCTCACCATCCTCGCGGCCGGGTCCCCGTTCCTGGTCTGGGACCTGTACGCCACCCACGCCGGGCACTGGCGGTTCGACGCCGCGCAGACGCTGCCCTGGCGCGTGGCGGGGCTTCCCCTCGAGGAGATCGCCTTCTTCGCGGTCATCCCGCTGGCGACGGTGCTGACCTACGAGGCGGTGCGGATGACCCGCCGCCAGGACCGAGGCGGACGACCCCGTCAGCGCACGGAGGTCCGATGACCTACACGGCGATCGCTGTCGTGGCGATGCTGGCGGCGGTCGCGCTGGACCGCTGGGGGGCCCACACCCGACTCACCGCCTCGACGACCTTCTGGGCGGCCTACGGCATCATCGTCGTCTTCCAGCTCCTCACCAACGGCTGGCTCACCGGCCGCGGCATCGTCCGCTACGACGCGGACTCGATCATCGGCGGCGGCCATGTGACTTTCGTCGGGGACGGCCGGCTCGTCTTCGCGCCGGTGGAGGACCTGGGGTTCGGATTCGCCCTCGTGCTGACGACCTGCGTGGTCTGGGTGTGGCTCGGCCGCCGGCGCGGCGAGGAGAGCTCGTGAACGCCTCCCCGATGTCGGCGAGGACCAGGATGCAGGCGATGCGGCCCACCGACATCGGCGTGCCTGGCCCGACCCCCCGCGACATGGCGCGGGCCTTCCGGTCGGTCCGCGCCGACCCGCTCTCGTTCCTGGTCGAGGTCGCCGAGCGCTACGGCGACCTGGTCGCGTTCCCGGTGCCGGGGGCGCCGGCACTGCTGGTCAACGACCCGGCCGATGCCCGACACGTCCTGCAGACCGGGGCGCGGCACTGGGGCAAGCAGACGGTGCAGTACGCCGCGCTGGCCCGGGTGACCGGACCGGGGCTGCTTGCGTCGTCGGAGCCGAGCTGGATCGAGCACCGACGGCTGGCCGCCCCGGCCTTCCACCACCAGCGGCTCGAGGCGGTGGGCGACCAGGTCCGCGCAGCAGCCGACGCCGCCATCACCGCCGGGCTCGGAGGCGAGCTCCTGGCCGGCGGCGCCGTGGTGGACGTCGCCGCGCTGACGCACCGCATCGGGCTGGACGCCGTCGGACGAGCACTCTTCTCCGCGGACCTCTCCGGGCAGGCCCAGCGGCTGTTGGACGCCACGAGCGACGCGGCGAAGCTCGTGGTCCGGTTGGGCCGCTCGATCCTGCCGACGGCGGCGTGGGCACCGACCCCGCTGAACCTCAGGCTGCGCTCGACCCGCAGGCGTCTGGACGCGATCTCGGTCGAGCTCATCGCGCAGCGACGGGCGCGTGGCCGGTTGGCGGCGGACGGAGCCCATGGGGAGGACCTCCTCGGCCTCCTCCTGGACAGCGGCCTGACCGACGGTGAGATCAGCGACGAGCTGGTGACCATGGTCATCGCCGGCCACGAGACGGTGGCCGCGGCGCTGGCCTGGACCCTGATGCTGCTGGCCGAAAACCAGCCGGCCCAGGACCGGGTGCGCAGCGAGCTGGCCGGCCACCAGGGACCGGTCCCCATGCTCGGTCACCGTGACCGACTGCCCTGGACGCGCGCCGTCATCGACGAGGCGCTGCGCTTGTTCCCGCCGGCGTGGGCGCTCTCGCGCCGCTCGCACCAGCCGGACGTCATCGGCGGCCGAGCGGTCCCGGCCGGCACGATGGTCATCATCAGCCCCTGGCTGCTGCACCGCCGCAGCGACTCGTGGCCGGACCCGCTGGCCTTTCGTCCCGAGCGCTTCCTCGATCCGGGGGCTGGCCGGTCGGGCTACCTGCCGTTCGGGCTCGGGCCCCGCCTGTGCATCGGTCGAGAGTTCGCCCTGGGCGAGATGGTCGTCGTGCTCAGCCGGCTCCTGGCGGCGCACCGGATCGGTCTTCCGCAGGACTGGTCCCGTCCCCAGGCCCAGGCGCAGGTCGCGGTGCACCCGAGAGGCGGCATGCCGCTCGTCGTCACCGAGCTCGAGCGGGGTTCCTCATGAGGGACCGGGTGCTCGAGGCCGTGCTGCTGGGCGCGGCGGGCAGTGAGCGCTGGCTCCTCGGAGACCTCCGCACGGTCCCCACCGGAGGGCACCCGCGCGTCGAGGCGGCCTCCGTGTCGGTCGTCATCCCGGCGCGGGACGAGGAGCACACCCTCCCGACGCTGCTGAGGTCCCTGCAGCGGCTCTCGGTCGACGTCTGCGACATCGTCGTGGTCGACGACGACTCCCAGGACGCGACGGCCTCCGTCGCGAGATCTGCCGGAGCCGTCGTCCTGACCGCGGGTGCGCCGCCGCCCGGCCATCCGCGCGTGCAGGCTCTCGAACAGCGCCATGCTGTCCTCGAGCGTGAGCTGCATGCGGTCGAACCAGCGCTGCGTCGGGCCACGCAGCGCCGGCGGCAGGCTGGCGACGAACGCCGCGTCGTCGCCGTACACCAGCCGGTTCTGATCGCGGACGCCGAAGCAGTAGCTGACGCGCATGCCGATCTCGTCGTAGGCGCGCAGCACCTGGTCGGACTGC
>CAXSHL010000062.1:15594-25826 GCA_964237315.1 uncultured Nocardioidaceae bacterium | reverse complement strand
GCGCTGCTGAGCACAGCAGCGTGAACCCCCGTTGCTAAGACCCCTTGACATCGCCCCCTGAAAACCATGCATTCCGTCACGGATTATCCGGGGTGAGGGGTTTCAGGAGGTGATGTCCTTGGTGGTGAAGTTGGCCCAGGCGGCGCCCAGGAACACCGCGACGTACACGCCCTGCAGCAGCACCCCGCGCAGGATGTCGCGCCACAGGATCGGGTCCCGGAACAGGTCGACGAACGACAGCCAGTAGCGGGTCGGCAGGTAGGGCTGCAGGACGGCGGCAGCGTCCAGGCTGAGGAGCAGCGTCGAGGCGATCAGGAAGGCGAGGGCGCCCAGCGCCGCTCCGATCGGGGAGTCGGTGAGCGTCGAGAGCAGCAGTGCGATGGCCGCGACGCTCATCATCGACAGGGACACGTAGACCACCGACATCAGGGTCCGCTCGACGAGCTGGGTCGAGGTCAGGCTGCTGCCGGAGATGCCGGTGACCACGCCGCTGACGTCGCCGCCGCCGAGGAGCAGGCGGCCGACGACGTACCCGACCACGGCCACCACCACAACCGCGAGCAGCACGAACGCGAGGACGCTGACCAGCTTGGCCACCAGCAGGTGCGTGCGGCCCACCGGTCGGGTCAGCACGTAGCGCAGCGTGCCGCCCTGCGCCTCCCCCGCGATCGAGTCCCCGGCGACCACCGCCACGGCGACGGGCATGAACAGCGGCAGCACGATCGCCAGCGCAGCAAGGGGAAACAGTGTCCCGTCGGTCAGCACCGCGGACAGGAACGCCGGTCCCTCACCGGGCTGCGGGCCGATGTCGGTGACCGCCAGCAGCACCGCCACCAGGGTCGGCAGCGTGTTGAGCATCCCGATCGTGATCCAGGTGCGCGGGCGCCGCAGCATCTTCACGAGCTCGACGCGGATCATGGGTGCCTCACCGGCCGGCTCACCGGGACAGCCCGACCTGGCCCGGGTCGGTGGTCGCCTCGAGCACCACCTGCTCCAGCCCTCGGCGCTCCGGCCCGAGCTCCTCGACCCGCACGCCGGCGTCGACCAGGGTCCGGTTGAGGGCCGCGGCATCCGGGGCGCGTACGACGAGCCGCTGACCGTCGCGCGCCTCCACCCGGCCGTCGAGCAGCCCCACCACCCGGTCGACGTCCGGTGTCACCACGAACGTCCGGCCGGTGGGGGCCTGCAGCACCCGGAGCTCGTCCTGCACCACGAGCCGGCCCCGGTCCAGGACGCCCACCCGGGTGCACATCTGCTCCACCTCGGCGAGCAGGTGGCTGGACAAGAAGATGGTGACGCCCTGGGCGTTGAGCTCCAGCAGCAGGTTGCGCATCTCGCGGATCCCCTGCGGGTCCAGGCCGTTGGTCGGCTCGTCCAGCACCAGCAGGCGCGGTGAGCCGAGCAGGGCGGCCGCGAGGCCGAGCCGCTGTCGCATGCCGAGCGAGTAGCCGCCCACCTTGCGGTCCCCGGCGACCCCGAGCCCGACTCGTTCCAGGACGTCGCCGACCCGGGTCCGGCGGGACCGGCGACCGCCGACCCCGCGACGCGGACCCATGGCGTCGAACAGCTCGAGGTTCGCCCGCCCGGTCAGGTGCCCGTAGGACGCCGGTCCCTCGACGAGCGTGCCCACCTGGGGCAGCACCGACGCAGCCGCTCGGGGGATCTGCTCACCGAGCACCTCGGCCTCTCCCGAGGTGGCCAGCACCAGGCCGAGCAGCATCCGGACCGTGGTGGTCTTGCCCGAGCCGTTGGCGCCGAGGAAGCCGTAGACGTCGCCCTGGCACACCTCGAGGTCGATGTGGTCGACGGCGAGCACCGGCCCGTAGCGCTTGGTCAGCCCCCTGGTCGCCACCACCGCCTCACGCGCCGGCGCCCGGGCGGGCGTCGGGAGCGCCTCGAGGACCACTAGCGCATCCTCAGCGCGGGACGGTGCGCCGTCAGCTCGTCGGCCGCGTCCAGCAGCGTCTGCTCGGTGACCGTGCCGGCGAGCAGCCAGCTGTTGTCGTTGCGCTCGGGAACGGCGAGCAGCAGGTGCAGCGGGGCGGCGCCGAGCAGCAGCCCCTGGTCGAGCGTGCGCACGCCGGGCTGCTTGTCGAGGTCGACCCGCACCCGGTCCGCCGTACGCCGCCACAGGGGGATCGCGAACAGGACCGTGGGACCGCGGCCGTAGACGCCGACCGATCCCTCGGCTCCGAACGCGGCGGAGGCATTCGCCCCACGGGCCGGCAGGCCGGCCAGGGTCTTCGGCGGTATCCGGGCGGCGAACCGGTCCGCGGCCGAGGCGAGGTCGACCACGCTGTCGTAGCTGACCCGGGCATCGTCGGGTGCGCTGAACCGCAGGGCCTTCGCCGAGGGTCGCCCGACGGTGAGGTCCAGGAAGCGGGAGGTGAGCACGGGCGGGCGCCGCCCGGAGGCGAACACCTCGACCTGCAGCGGCAGGCCCGTCGAGCGGTCGGCGTAGACGTCGACCCGGCCGATCGCTGCCTGCTGTCCCGCGGGGGTCAGCCGCAGGCCCAGGGTGTCGCGGCCGGCGACCCGGCGCGCCGGGATGCGGCTCAGCTCCGCAGGTCGGGCCCCCGCGAGGATCCGGCGGGCCAGCTGGTTCGGCAGCAGGTCGGCCGCGGTGGGAAGCCGGACCGGGACGTCAGGATAGGTCGTGGCCCGCTTCGACTCGTAGACCCAGCGGACCGTCCGGTCGCGCGTGTGCACCAGGTCGGTCTCGCCGGTGGGCCGCATCGTCGCGGTCCGCCACGTCCTCGGGTCCTGCCACCACACCCGCACCCGGTGCGTGTCGCTGAGCAGGCTGCTGACCCCGGAGAGCGCGTCGTTGACCGGGAGCGCGACGTTGCCGGCGGACTCGACGTAGCCGGAGAACGACACGTCGCGTGAGGCCTGGATCCGCTGCAGCAGGGTGCGGCTCGAGAGGGCCGCGTCGTCCGCGGGCAGGGCGCGCACCAGCACGGGAGAGGCCACCAGGAGCAGGACGCCCAGCCCGACCAGGAACCAGCGGCGTCCGGCGGTCATGGCGCCACGGTACGTCGACCACCTGAAGGTTCGCTGTGATCTTCAACTGTTCGCACGGGTCAACCGGTCAGCTTCTGTCCGGAAGGCTGGCTAGGCTGCGGTCATGTCCAGCGCCGCGCGCATGCTCCAGCTGCTGTCCCTGCTGCAGACCCACCGCTACTGGCCGGGAGCCGAGCTGGCCGGGCGCCTCGAGGTCAGCGACCGCACCCTGCGACGCGACGTCGACCGGCTCCGTGGGCTCGGCTACCCGGTGCACGCGGCGCGCGGAGCGGCCGGCGGCTACCAGCTCGAGGCCGGCGCCGCGATGCCGCCCCTGCTCCTCGACGACGAGGAGGCGGTGGCGATCGTCGTCGGTCTCCAGGCGGCGGCCGGCGGGATGGTCGCCGGCATCGAGGAGACCTCGGTCCGTGCGCTGAGCAAGGTCGTGCAGGTGATGCCCCCGCGCCTGCGTCGCCGGGTGGACGCGCTCGCGTCGTACTCCGTGCCGGCCGTGTTCTCGGCGCCATCAGGACCGACCATCGACGCCGAGGTGCTGGCCACCCTGGCGCGGGCGTGCCGCGACGACGAGCGGGTGCGCTTCGGCTACCGCACGCGCGACGGTGAGGCCATGGAGCGCTCGGTCGAGCCGCATCGGCTGGTCACCGTCGGGCGGCGCTGGTATCTCGTCGGCTGGGACCTGACCCGCCACGACTGGCGCAGCTTCCGGCTGGACCGGATGGGGGGCGCGTCGCTGACGGGGGTCCGGTTCCGACAGCGCGAGCTCCCCGGTGGGGACGCCGCGGAGTTCGTCAAGGGCGGGCTGCGCACGGTGCCGCAGCGCCATCACGTCTCGGTGCGCGTGCACGAGGATGCGGACGTCGTACGTCGTCAGGTAGGGCGGTGGGGCACCGTCGAGGAGCTCGGCGAGCATGAGTGCCGGCTGCGGATGGAGGCCGACGACCTGGCGTGGCCGATGCTCGCCATGGCCGGCCTGGGCGCCGCCTTCGAGATCGAGGCACCCCTCGAGCTGGTGGAGCGTACGGCGGCCGTGGGCGCACTGTTCACGCGCGCGGCGGAGGCGTCCCCGCACTGACCGCGAGGAGCTGAGGCCTGTCGGTCAGGCGTTGGCCGTGGTGTCGTCCACCACGTTGGCCTGGACCCACTCGACGATCTTGGTCGTCGGGGCTCCGGGGGTGAACACCTCGGCGACGCCCATCTCCTTGAGCAGCGGGATGTCCGCCTGGGGGATGATGCCGCCGCCGATCACGACGATGTCGGAGGCGTCCCGCTCCTCGAGAAGCCCGAGGAGCTTCTTGAACAGCGTCATGTGCGCCCCGGACAGGACCGAGAGGCCGATGACGTCGGCGTCCTCCTGGATCGCGGTCTCCACGATCTGCTCGGGTGTCTGGTGCAGGCCGGTGTAGATCACCTCATGACCGGCGTCCCGTAGCGCCCGGGCGATCACCTTGGCACCTCGGTCGTGCCCGTCGAGTCCCGGCTTGGCCACCACGATCCGGATCGGAGCCACCATGTCAATCACCTTCGTCGAGGCCGCCGTCACGCGGCGCGGGGGTGAGCCGGACGGTCCCGGCCTGATGCTGGGCACCTTAGCCGACCGGGCTGCCGGGCGTCGTCCCCGGCTGCCCACGTCGTGCCCTGGTCCTGCAGGAGGGCCAGCCGAGGCGGGACGTGATCTCGGTCACTCGACAGAAGCCGACCCGGCCGGCCGCTGAGCGGAACCGCGTGGCCGGGAGTGATCCGTGTCACACCTGTCGCCACTTCTCGAATAGGCCGGACAGGAAGCCTCCGTTATGGTAACGCGTCGCCCGCCCACGTCCGCAGGAGATGCCTTTCGTGCCCCAGCATCGCGCATCGAGGTCCGCCGTCACCCGGCAGGGCCGGTCTCTGGACGCCCAGGGGAGGCCGCAGCACGACCGGCCGACGGCGGGTGGCCAGCACCGGGCCCAGCCCGGACCGTCCCGCGGGCCTGCGGCCAGGTCCCAGGTCGGGCACGCGCGGTCCTCCAGCAGCGAGGCCTCCCCGCCTCGGGCGCGGTGGGCCTGGCGGCCTCGGCTCGTCTCGGCTCCGACCCTGGTGGGTGCCGGCGTGCTGGTGCTGGCGACGGCCGGTGTGACGGGTGCCGTGGTGCCGGCCGCGTCCTCGGCAGGCGATCACCCGACCCGCACCGCGGCGGCCGGGAGCAGCCTCGCCGGAGGCCTGCCGCGGGTCACCACCGCGGCGAGGACCGCCCCGGACCTCGGCGACGCAGACAGCGCCGGCGCGGGCGCCGGCACCAGCGACCGTCGTGAGCGGGCGGTCAGCCGTGACGCGCACCGGGAGGCGCAGGTCAGCGCCTCCTCCCGGCGCCTGCAGGCCGCGACGGAGAAGGCCGCCAAGAGGCGCACGGCGGCGCTCGCCGGGCTGGCCGCCAGCGCACGACACCAGGCGGCGGTCATCGAGGCCACCACCTGGCAGCTTCCGGTCACCGCAGGCGCCTACCACCTCACGTCCCGCTTCGGCGACTGCTCCGCGCTCTGGTCGCGCTGCCACACCGGCCTCGACTTCGCGGCTCCGGACGGCACCCCCATCCACGCCGTCGCCGCCGGCACGATCAAGGAGGTCGGCTACGAGGGCGCCTACGGCAACCGCACCGTCATGACCACCAAGGACGGCGTGGACCTGTGGTACTGCCACCAGTCGTCCATCGCTGTCCAGCCCGGTGACCACGTGGTGGCCGGCCAGGTGATCGGCGCCGTCGGCTCGACCGGGAACACGACCGGTCCGCACGTGCACCTCGAGGTCCGTCCGCGACCCGACGACCCGATCGACCCGTTCGCCGCCCTCGTCGCCCACGGAGTACACCCCTGAGCTGTGCACCCCTGACCCGGACGCCTGACGCCCGGGCCTCGACTCAGAGCTTCTCGACGGGTGCGTAGCGCAGCAGCAGTCGCTTGACGCCCTGGGAGCCGAAGTCGATGGAGGCGACCGCCTTGTCGCCGACCCCGTCCATCGCCACCACGCTGCCCATCCCGAACGAGTCGTGCAGGACGCGGTCACCGGGGGTGAGCGAGGGTACGTCGCGCCTCTGGGCCTTCGCGTCCGCGTCCGCTCGGGCAGCAGCCGTGCCGAACCGGCGGCTGGGCGGACCCGCGTTGCGCTGCGGCAGGCTGGGCAGCACCGGACGGCTCCACGACGTCTGCTCCTGCGCCGTGCGGCGCCAGTCCACCAGATCGCCCGGCAGCTCGTCGAGGAACCGCGACGCCGGGTTGTGCGAGGGAGCACCCCACGCGGACCGCACCACGGCCCGGGTCACGTAGAGCCGCTGCTGGGCCCGGGTGAGTCCGACGTAGGCGAGCCGCCGCTCCTCCTCCAGCTCCGGCTGGTCCCCGAGGGACCGCATGTGCGGGAAGACGCCGTCCTCGAGGCCGGTGAGGAAGACCACGGGGAACTCCAGGCCCTTGGCGGTGTGCAGGGTCATCAGCGTGACGACGCCGGTGCTCTCGTCGTCCTGGTCCGGGATCTGATCGGTGTCGGCGACCAGCGCCACCCGCTCCAGGAACTCCGGCAGGCCGGGACCCGCACCCCCGACCGCATCCCCGTCCGGGTCACCGCCCGCATCACCGTCTGCATCCCCGCCCGGGTCAGCATCCGCGTCGGCGTCCGCATCGCCGGGCGTCGCCGGCGGCTCGTCGGCGAACTCGCGGGCGACCGCCACCAGCTCGGCGAGGTTCTCCACGCGGGTCTCGTCCTGCGGGTCCTCGCTGTCCTCGAGCTCCTTGAGGTAGCCGCTGGCTGCCAGCACCCGCTCGAGCACGACGTCGGCCCGCTCGCCTGCGTCCACCATCGACTGGAGCTCCTCGACCATCCCCACGAAACCGCGGATGTTGGTCAGCGACCGGGTGGCGATCCCCGGCGCCTCGACGGCCCGGCGCAACGCCTCGAAGAACGTGATCCGCTCCCGCTGGGCCAGTGCCTGCACGCACGCCTCCGCGCGGTCGCCGATCCCCCGCTTGGGGACGTTGAGGATCCGCCGCAGGGACAGCTCGTCGGCGGGGTTGACCAGCACCCGCAGGTAGGCGAGCGCGTCCTTGACCTCGCGACGCTCGTAGAACCGCACGCCGCCGACCACCTTGTAGGGCATCCCGACCCGGATGAACACCTCCTCGAACACCCGGGACTGGGCGTTGGTGCGGTAGAAGACCGCGACGTCGCCGGGGCGCGCGTCCTTGGCGTCGGTGAGCCGGTCGATCTCCTCGGAGACGAACCGCGCCTCGTCGTGCTCGTCGTCGGCGACGTAGCCGACGATCCGCTCCCCGTCACCGGCGTCGGACCACAGGTTCTTCACCGTGCGGCCGCGGTTGCGGCTGATCACGGCGTTGGCGGCCGTCAGGATGGTCTGCGTGGACCGGTAGTTCTGCTCCAGCAGGATGGTCCGGGCGTTCGGGTAGTCGGCCTCGAAGGCCATGATGTTGCGGATGCTCGCGCCTCGGAACGCGTAGATCGACTGGTCCGCGTCGCCGACCACCATCAGCTCCGACGGCTCGATGCCGTCACCGTCCGGCGCGTCCGGGTCCGCGCCACCGGCCCCGGCGGGTCGGCCGACGTCGTGGCCGCAGAGCTCCCGGACGAAGGCGTACTGCGCGTGGTTGGTGTCCTGGTACTCGTCGACCAGCACGTGTCGGAACCGCCGGCGGTAGGTCTCGCGCACCTCGGGGAACGCCTGCAGGAGATGGACCGTCGTCATGATCAGGTCGTCGAAGTCGAGCGCGTTGGCCGCCCGCAGCCGCTGCTGGTAGAGCGCATAGGCGGAGGCGTAGGTCTCCTCGAGGTTGTTCGAGGCGTTCTTCGCCGCGTCCTCGTGGTCGACCAGCTCGTTCTTCTGGTTGGAGACCCAGTTGAGCACGGCCCGCGGCGGGTAGCGCTTGACGTCGAGGTCCAGGTCCTTGCACACCATCGTCATCAGCCGCCGGGAGTCCGCGGCGTCGTAGATCGAGAACGACGACTTGTAGCCGAAGCGGCCGATCTCCTTGCGCAGGATGCGCACGCAGGCGGAGTGGAAGGTCGAGACCCACATGATCCGGGCCCGGCGGCCGACCAGCTCCTCCACCCGGTCGCGCATCTCCTTGGCGGCCTTGTTGGTGAACGTGATGGCGAGGATCGAGCCGGGATGCGCGTTGCGCTCGGCGATCAGCCAGGCGATCCGCCGGGTCAGCACGCGGGTCTTGCCCGAGCCGGCACCCGCGACCACGAGCAGCGGGGCGCCGGCATGCATGACAGCCGCCCGCTGGGGCTCGTTGAGCCCGTCGAGCAGCTCGTCGGGGGACGGGCCTCGACGCCCGGGCGGGCTCGGGACGCCCGGGTCCGGCTCCCCCTCCGGGCCGCTCCGCCGCCCTGTGTCATCGCCGGTGCCGGAGTCGTCGGTTCCTCTGGGAAGCAGGGTCGTCGCAGAGCTCGCCCCTGGAACGTGCGGGATGGGGAACGACGCGCTCATGTCCCGCTCAGCCTACGTCCCGCGACCGACAGGTCCGCGACGGCGCAGCCGGCTCAGCGGCCGTTCGCCGAGAAGTGCATGAGGTCCGAGACGGAGCGGAAGTCGCCGCCCCAGGCCCAGCCGATCCGCGCGAAGGCCCGGGTGACGACCCCGCCGGGCAGGATCATCCCCGGTCGGCGCCAGGACCGGTCGAGGTAGGCACCGGCCAGCTCCGGCAGCACCAGGTCCCCCTTGCTGTAGGGGTTCTGGAACGGGTTCACGTCGATGGCCAGCCCGTAGGCGTGCGCGGACAGCGCGGTGGAGCCGCGCACGGTGCGGCACACGTAGGCGGCTGTGTCGTTGCCGTCCCCCGTCGGCGGGGCGTCGAGATCGGCGGTGGTGGGCAGCCGCATCTCCTCGATCGGGTACGCCGCCGCGAACAGCCGGCGGAACACCCCGACGAGGCCCTGCGCCACCGCCGCGTTCACGACCAGCTCACCGGTGTGGGCGCGGCCGTCGAAGCCCCGGAAGCCGAGCCGGAGGTAGCGCAGCCCGTCCAGAGGCACCGGACACCGCGGCGACCAGGTCTCCCCCATCCGTCGCCGCACCTGTGGCGTCACGGCGGTGATGGTCGCGTGGAACCGGCCGTCCCGGGGCGGAGGCAGCAGGTCGCGCGTCGGGAGCCTCCGGTCGCGGAGCGCGGCCGGGGTCCGGCGCACCTCGCCGAACCCGTCCGGTCGCAGCGGCAGGGGAGACGCTCCGAGCTGCCAGGTGGGCGACTGGCCCGGGCTCCGGGTCACCGGCGAGCTCGGGCCCGCGGTCGAAGTCACGGTTGTCGTGGGCGTTGCCGAGGCACTCTTGGTGGGACGTGTCGGGGCAGTTGACGAGGCGGTCGTCGAGACGGAGGGAGACGGAGGGGCGGCGGACGAGGTCCTGTCGGTCGACGTACAGGAGGCGCAGACAGCCAGAGCCAGCACGCCGACCAGGGCCAGGCGCCTCAGAGCAGCCGCCGGTCCGTCGCCCAGCGGGTCAGCTCGTGGCGCGAGGAGAGCTGCAGCTTGCGCAGCACGCTGGACACGTGGGTCTCCACGGTCTTGATGGAGATGAACAAGGCGGACGCGACCTCCTTGTAGGCGTAGCCGCGGGCGATCAGCCGCATCACCTCCCGCTCCCGCTCGGTGAGCCGGTCCAGGTCCTCGTCGACCTGGGCGACCTGGATCGAGCCGGCGAAGGCGTCCAGCACGAACCCCGCCAGCCGGGGCGAGAACACCGCGTCCCCGCCGGCCACCCGGTCGATGGCGCTGACCAGCTCCGGCCCGGTGATCGTCTTGGTGACGTAGCCACGGGCGCCCGCGCGGATGGTGCCGATCACGTCCTCGGCCGCGTCCGAGACCGACAGCGCCAGGAACCGGGTCTCCGGCTGGCGCGCACCGACCCGGCGCATCACCTCTGCGCCTCCACCACCGGGGAGGTGTACGTCGAGCAGCACCACCTCGGGACGGAGCGAGGTCACCGCCGCCACGGCCCGGTCCACGTCCTCGGCCTCGCCCAGGACCTGGACGCGATCGGGGTGGGCGGCCAGCTCGGCCTTGACCCCGGTGCGGAACATCGCGTGGTCGTCGACGACCACCACTGTGCGCCTGGTGCTCATCGGCTCTCCTGCCTCTCGTCGCCCTGTGCCGTGCTGGGTCCGGCGGCCGGTCCGGTCATCACCAGCCGCACCTCGGTGCCCTCTCCCGGGCTGCTGCGGATGCTGGCG
>CAXSHL010000062.1:0-15584 GCA_964237315.1 uncultured Nocardioidaceae bacterium | reverse complement strand
CCCGACACGGCCACACCTTCGTTGGTGGTCAGGGTGATGGTCGCCGTCCCGCCGTGCCGGCGCATCCGGTCCAGGATGCTGTTGCGGACGCCCAGCCGGTCCTCGGGCACGGCCTGCTCGTCGAAGCCGCGGCCGCGGTCGCGCACGAAGACCTCCGTGGACCGCTCGCTGCACTCCGCGTAGACGTCCACCTGGTCGGCACCGGAGTGCCGGGCCGCGTTGACCATCGCCTCGCGCGCGGCCAGCACCAGCGCCCGGGTGCTGTCCGAGGCGGGCGTGTCCCCGACCACGACGACCTCGACGGGCACGCCGTGTGCGTCCTCCACCTCGGCGGCGGCCGCCTTGAGGGCACTGACCACCGAGGTGTCTGCAGGGGCCTGGTCGCCGTACAGCCAGGCGCGGAGGTCTCGCTCCTGCGCCCGGGCCAGCGTGGCCACCGTCCGGCCGTCCCCCGCGTGCTTCTGGATCAGCGCCAGGGTCTGCAGGACCGAGTCGTGCAGGTGCGCGGCCATGTCGGCCCGCTCCTGGGAGCGGACCCGGGCGGCCCGCTCCTCCGACAGGTCCCCGGTGAGCCGGAACAGCCAGGGGCCGATCGTCAGCGCCAGACCGGCCACGCCCAGCACACCGGCCAGCACGACGTCACGGGCGAGCCCGAACTGGCCGCTCTGGCTGGTCTGCACGGCGAACAGGACCAGCGCCAGCACCAGCAGCCCGACCCCCGCCGCCAGCCGGCTGTAGGACCCGATGCCGCCGTTGCCCACGACGGCACGGAAGAAGTCGACGCGACCGGTGCTGTCCACCCACCGCTCGCGCTGGGCCTCGTCCGCCTGCCGCCACAGCATGGCCAGGCCCACCACCCCGAGCAGGACCGGCCAGAACAGCATCGACCCGCCGAGCAGGTGGTGCACGAGGACGGCGACCCCGAGCGCCAGGACGCACAGCGCGACGAGCGGCCCGACGTCGTGCAGGCGCCTCGAACGACGCGGACGCTTGCCCTGCCGGGTGGCTGCCTCGAGACCCGGGCTGGCCTGCTCGAGCCGGTTGTCGATGGGCAGGACCAGCCACAGCCCGGCGTACGTCGCGATCCCGAACCCACCCAGCGCGGCCATCACCACGAACGCCACCCGGACGTAGACCGTCTCCACGCCGAGGTGCTGGGCCAGCCCGGCCGCCACGCCGCCCACCAGGCGCTCGTCGCCGTTGCGGTAGGCCCTGCGGGGCCCCGCCGTGGGCGGCGCCGAGAGAGAGGGCCCGGCCAGCGAGGGGGCGGCCGCGGAGGGCGGGTGGGTGCTCATCGTGACTTCATCGTCACACAGTGCCCACGCGCGGACCATGAGTGAGAACCCTGAGATCCCCCTGTCCCAGGCTCGCCCCCTCCAGGGGACCCCCGGTGGGAATCAGGGCAGTCCCTGATGGCGCACGCGCGTCCGTGGCCGCAGGATCGATGACATGAGCCAGACACCAGGACCGTCGACGACGGACGAGCAGCACGGCCCCCCGGGCACGCCGCCGGGCACACCGACGGGTGCGGGGCCCTCGCCCCGCACCGACCGGAAGCACGTCCGCAGCATCGAGGAGCTGCGGCGCAGCACCAGCGACCGCAAGATCGCCGGCGTCGCCGGCGGCCTCGGGCGACACCTCGACATCGACCCGACCATCGTGCGCGTGGTCCTCGTCGTGCTCTGCTTCTTCGGCGGGTCGGGCTTCCTGCTCTACGGCGCCGCCTGGGCCCTGGTGCCGGAGGACGGCCAGCGCGACGGCAACATCGCCGTGCGTCCCAGCACCCGCAGCACGCTGCTGATCATCTCGGGGGTCCTCGCCGCCCTGCTGCTGCTCGGCGACAGCTGGGGCGGCTTCCAGGTCCCCTGGCCGCTGTTCCTCGTGGGCGTGGGCGCACTGGTCTTCCTCGCCGCCCGGGACCGCGGTACGACGGACCGACCGCCCCGCCAGTACCCCCGCCAGTACCCCGGTCAGTACCCCGGTGAGGCGCCCGGTCAGTACCCCGGCCAGCCGGTGGGTGCGCCCGGTCAGACGCCTGGTCAGGCGCCGGGTCAGACGCCGGGTCAGGCGGGCGGACAGCCGGTGGGCCAGCAGTGGAGCCCGGCGTACGACCCGACTGCGGCGACGTACGGCCAGGCGGCACCTCCGCCGTGGCTGGCGCCGACCCCCGTCCCACCGGTCCCCGCTCCGCGGCGGGTCAAGCGCGGGCCCCGGCTGTTCGCTCCCACGCTCGCCCTGATCGCGGTCGCGCTCGGCTCGCTCGGCCTCTACGACGCCACCGGTGGCCACGTCCTGGACGCCGCCTACCCGGCTCTCGCGCTGGCGGTCGTCGGGCTGATGCTCGTCGTCGGAGCGTTCCTGGGCCGAGGTGGCGGACTGGTGCTGCTGGGGATCCTGGCGGCGATGGCGCTCGCGGTCACCTCGCTGGTCGGCACCCTGGGCGGCATCGGTGACGGCAACGGCGAGCGGCTGAACGCCACCCCGCTGACGGCGAGCGCGGTGAAGAACACCTACTACGTGCCCAACGGCAGGGTCGTCCTGGACCTCAGCGAGGTGCGCCGGCCCGCAGAGCTGGCCGGGCGCAGCATCGAGGTCGGGGCCCGGGCCGGTGAGGTCGTGGTCATCCTGCCCGACGGCGTGGTCACGCACCTCGACGCCCAGGTCAGCGGACCCGGCCAGATCGACCTGCCCGAGCACTCGTCGGGCGGGTTCGACAACAACATCACCGAGACGCTCGGCTCCGGCCCGGGCACCTTCTCGATCCGCGCCCACCTGTTCGCCGGCCACATCGACGTGAGGACATCGTGATGAGACGCAAGCAGGCCACCCACCCGGTCAACGTCACCTACCTGGTGATCGGCCTGGTCTTCCTCGCGATCTCGGGCAGCTGGGCCCTTCGAACGGCCGGTGTGGTCGACACCCGACAGTTCGGCTGGGTCGTCCCGCTGATGCTCGTCGCCATCGGCGCTGTGTGGCTCGTCGCCTCGACTGCCAGAGGCATCCGGCGCCGGGACCCCGTCGAGACCGACGAGGTCCACGACACCGACAGCCCGGAGGTCGCGGACCCCATCCCGACGTACAGCTTCGGGATCGACGCTCTCGAGGAGAAGCTGGAGCAGGCGGCTCGCAGCGGCAGCACCACCAGCACGACCCTGACGGACCAGCCCGGCCAGCCCGACCAGCGACCGGGAGACCAGCAGCCCCGGGAGTGACTACTCGGCGGAGGCGTTCGGGCGGCGCCACGAGCGCTCGAACGGGAGCCGCCAGGCGTGCGGCGCGACCAGCTGGTGGATGGCGTTCGGGCCCCAGCTGCCCGGCGGGTAGCTGCGCACCTGGGTCGGCTCCTCGACGAGGGCGCTCGACTTGGCCCACAGCTCCTCGATGCCGGCTGCCGTGGTGAACAGCGTGTGGTCGCCGCGCATCGCGTCGTGGATCAGTCGCTCGTAGGCCTCCAGCACCCCCTTGGCGCTCCCCGTCTCGTGGGTGGCGAACTGCATGGAGAGCTTCTCCAGCTTCATCCCCGGGCCGGGTCGCTTGCCGTAGAACGACAGCGACATGCGGGACTGGTCCGCGAGGTCGAAGGTCAGGTGGTCGGGACCGGCGGTGCCCACCCCGGACCCGCTCGGGAACATCGTCCGAGGCGGCTCCTTGAAGGCGATCGAGATGATCCGGGCCCCCTCGGCCATCTTCTTGCCGGTGCGCAGGAAGAACGGCACCCCGGCCCACCTCCAGTTGTCGATCTCCACCTTGAGGGCCACGAACGTCTCGGTGTCGGAGTCGTCGGCCACGTCCGGGTGCTCGCGGTAGCCAATGTACTGGCCTCGTACGACGTTCTGGGGGTCGAGCGGACGCATCGACCGGAAGACCTTGAGCTTCTCGTCGCTGATCGGCCCGGGCGCCAGGGAGGTGGGCGGCTCCATGGCCATGAACGCCAGCACCTGCATCAGGTGGGTGACGACCATGTCCCGGAACGCACCGGTCGACTCGTAGAACGCCGTACGCATCTCCAGGCCCAGCGTCTCAGGCACGTCGATCTGCACGTGGTCGATGAAGTTGCGGTTCCAGATCGGCTCGAACAGACCGTTGGCGAACCGGAAGGCCAGGATGTTCTGCGCCGCCTCCTTGCCCAGGAAGTGGTCGATGCGGAAGATCTGGTCCTCGGCGAACACCTCGTGCAGCCGTGCGTTGAGGCTCTCGGCGGAGGCGAGGTCGGTGCCGAAGGGCTTCTCCATGATGATCCGGGACCGCGCGACCAGGTTGGCCTCGGCCAGCTGGCGGACGACGGGCAGCGCGGCCTTCGGAGGAACGCTCAGGTAGTGCAGGCGGTAGATGTCTCCTTCGCACTCCTGGGACAGTGTGTGCTCGGCCTCCGCCACCGCGTCGGCGAGCGCCAGAGGACCGTCGCTCTGGCGCACGAACGTCAGCCGGCTGGCGAAGTCGTCCCAGCAGGCCTCCTCGAAGGGTCTGCTGAACTCGTCGACCGCCTCGCGGGACAGCTTGACGAACTGCTCGGTGTCCAGGTCGTCCAGCGACGTGCCGACGATGCGGCAGTCCCGGAGGAGCCCGGCCTCGAGCAGGTGGACGAGCCCGGGGATCAACTTGCGCCGGGCGAGGTCACCGGTGGCTCCGAACAGCACGACGACGTGTGGGTGCTCCATACCTAGATGGTAGGGCGCCGAGTCGTCCGGCAGGTTGCCGCGGGGTAACGGGTTGCTCAGAGGACCGCAACGGGTGGCTGAACGCCGGCCTCGCGGCGGACCAGCCACTGCCGGCGGGCCTCCAGCGCGGTGTCCGCCTGGTCGGTGATGATGCCGTCGACGCCCGCGTCGAGCAGCGCCTGCGTCTGCGCGACCGCGTCCCCGAGGGCGTGCGGGTCGTCCCCCACGCGGTAGGGCGGGTCGAGGAAGCGGTTCTCGTCCCGCACGGTCCACGCGTGCACGACCAGTCCCTCCTCGTGGGCGGACCGCACGAGCTCACTCCCGGGGGCCGTGTGCGGGGACACCAGCCGCTTGTGCACGCCGATGCCCATCGCATACCCGGCCACCTCGCGGAGCCCGGCCGGCGAGACGAGCGTCGCGTAGGTGCAGGGGTCCCCCGCAGCCACCCGGTCGTACGGCGCCCCCTCCGCGTCGACGAGCTGCACGAGTGGGACTGTCGACATGGAGGCGATCGTGCGCAGCACCCCGGTCTCGAACGACTCGGCGAACAGCGGGGCGTTGGGCCGGTCCAGGTGGTGACGCCGCAGCGTCGCGACCAGGGGCTCCTCCAGCGCGAGGCCGATCGAGGCGAAGTAGGTGGCGTGCTTCAGCTCGGCTGCCACCCCGACGGTCACGCCGCGGCGACGGCTGCACCGCGACACCAGGAGCAGGATCTCCTCCAGCGTCGGGACCTCGAAGTGCCCGTCGTACCAGGTGTTCCCGGGGCGCACCTCGGGCATCGGCTCCACGGCGCGCAGGGTCTTCAGCTCGGCCAGCGAGAAGTCCTCGACGAACCAGCCGCTGACCGACCGACCGTCGACGACCTTGGTGGTCCAGCGGTCAGCGAACTGCGGGTGCGTCGCGACGTCGGTGCTGCCGCCGAGCTCGTTCTCGTGGCGAGCCACCAGGACCCCGTCGCGAGTGGAGACGAGATCCGGCTCGATGTAGTCGGCACCCAGCTCGATCGCCAGGCGGTAGGAGGCCAGCGTGTGCTCGGGCCGGTAGCCGGCCGCTCCACGGTGGCCGATGACGACAGGTGCGAGACCCAACATGCCTGCCACGGTGACCGCCGGAGGTGTCCCAGCGGCCCCGTGACGATGAACTGCGTGTGAAGGCTGGCCGTCGGGCCGGACGGGGGACCCCCGTTTGAGTGGAGCCGGCACCGGGCACCGTTCCCCACGACTCGGGGAACCGTCTCGAGCGCACACTCTCGACACACCATGAGGAGCTCACCATGCGAGGCAAGATCTCACTGTTGGCCGGCGGCGCCATCGGCTACGTACTCGGCACGCGCGCAGGCCGGGAGCGCTACGAGCAGATCGTGGCCCAGGCCCAGAGCCTCTGGAACAACCCCACGGTGCAGGAGAAGGCGTCCCAGGCGCAGGACCTCGCCAAGGAGAAGGCACCGATCATCAAGGACAAGGTGTCCACCAACACCTCGTCGAGCAACACCGCACCGACCAGCAGCACCTCGGCTGCTGAGCACCGGGTCGGCGGCGTCGGCGAGGTCGGCGACCTCGGCGGTGAGGTGCAGGGGACCGCTCCCTACCCGACCTCCTCGACCACCGGGCTGGGCTGAGCCGGGCGCCTGCCACGGCGCATCGACGAATCGAGGACGAGCCCTCGACGACGGCACGGCGAAGGTCCGGGTGGATCAGCTCTTGAGGTTCACCTGGGCCATCACCGTGTCGTCTCGCTTGTCTCCCGTGAGCAGGACGCTCCACCGATGCTTGCCCGGCTTCCCGCACGGTGCCGGTGCGCCGACGGGTGACTGCGAGCAGGCCATGCTGAGCACCTCGTTGCTCACCAGCGTCACCCGGGACGGCCCGGTCATCGGGCTGACGTCGAGGCGGATCGCCGTGGCCCGCGCGAGGGCGCGTCCGGGCACGGACGGACTGATGTCCACCGCGCCCTTGAGCGTGTAGCTGAGGTAGACGACCCGTGGTGGTGAGCTGAAGAACAGGCGCTGCCCCGTCGAGGTGATGCTCGTCGGCCGGTTGAGCAGCGTCTGGTCGCTGTCCACCACCACGTCGGTCGCCTTCGGTGACCGGTCGGCAGCAGGCAGCGCGTCCATCTGCAGCCGGACTGCCAGCAGGGGTGAACGGCTGCGGACCCACTGCCTGACCCGCACGTCGCCGTTCGCGGCCACCCGGCTCTCGACGTAGGACCCCACCTCGGGTGCCGCGGCCGGTGGGGTGGGGATCCTGCCGGAGGACCCGCCCGACGCCTCCGTCCCGGCCGGTTGGTCCTTGAGCGCCGACCGGACGAGCACGGCGGTCAGCACCAGGACGACCAGGAGGCTCGCCACCAGCACCAGGTCCCGCGCAGAGATGGGGCGTCGCGACCGGTCGTCTCGCTCACGGTCGCCGACGTCCTCGGTCGGGAGAGGCACGAACCTGGAGCTGCCCGGACCAGCATCATGGCTGCTGGCGGCGTGCTCGAAGCGTTCGTCGCCCTCGGCAGCGCCCCCTGACGTCCCTGCGAGCGCGTCGTCGGGCTGGTCGTCGGGCTGGTCGTCGGGAAGGTCGTCGGGAAGGTCGTCGGCATGGTCGTCGGCATGGTGCTCGGCCGCGGTGGCAGACCTGTCGGCAGGGTCCGTGCCTGCGTGGACCGGGCCGGCCGCTTCGGCTGCGGCGACGTCAGCGCCGTCGGCTACATCGGCCTCTTCGGCTTCATCGCTGTCAACAGCACCAGACAGGTGGTCGTCGGGGCCGTCGGCGAGCTGGTCCTCCGTCGGCTCCGTGATGTGCTCGCGCGAACCGAACAACCAGGCGGGCCGCCATGATGATGGTCCGGACAGCCTGCGGCTCTCGGGCTCCTCGTCCAAGCGGGGCTCCGGGGAGTCATCAGACCTTCCGAGGTCCTCGTCGCTGTCGCGCTGCTGGTAGGCGTTCTCATAGGCGACCTCGTCGGAGGCGCTCCACGAGCCCGCGGCGTCGACGCGGTCGTCCTCCGCGTCGGGTCCGTAGGAGCTCTCGCTCTCGCGATCCTCGCGGGGGTCGTCCCACTCCTCCATGTCGTCCTCGCGTGGACCGAACAACCAGGTCAGGAACCCCGACTCGCGAGGGTGGTCGGCATCGTCCTCTTCGTGAACACCGTCCCACTCGTCGTCAGGTCCTTCACGATCCCGCGCACCGTCACCGGCGGATGCCTCGTCGTCGCTGTCGTCGAAGTCGTCGAAGTCGTCGCTGTCGTCGTACTCGCCGGTCTCGTCGGCGTAAATGCCGTCGCCGCGGTCGTAGCCGTCGCCCGGGGCGACGTCGTACCGATCGTCCGCCGCCTCCCACTCGTCGATCTCGTAGGGCTCATACCCGTCCACCACGTCATCGGACGCAGCCGTCTCGTGGCCGCGGTCACCGATCAGGCGCGCCAGGAACCCCGGTCTCCGCACCTGCTCGTCAGCTCCCGGACCGAGGTCGTCCACCCACGAGTCGTCGGCCTGCACCTGCGGCGGCACACCGCTGTCGTCGACGTCGTCGTGGACCGAGTCCTCGACATACTCCGCCGTCGGAGGGGGCGTCCGCTTCAGCCTCTTCCGCATCAGCGTGCCCTCCGGACCGGGTCGGATACGGGTACGGCGGTGACCACCGCGAGGTTCTGGTAGCCGCCACGACTCTTGTCATACGGCGGGGCACAGGTGACCAGCGTCAGCCGCGGCTGGCCGCTCGGCGAGAACAGCCACCGCTCGTGGGTCAGTGAGCCCTGCGGCACGAGCCGCAGGGACCTGATCGTGAAGTCCTGGCGCAGGTGGCGGGTGGTGACCTGGACGCGCTGGTCCCTCCGGACGCTGAGCAGCGCCGCGAAGGGCCCGAGCCCCTGGGTCGTCGAGTCGATGTGCGCAGCGACCAGCATGGAGCCGAACGGGTCTCCGACGCGCGAGCCGCCGCGCCACCAGCCCGAGGTGGTGATGTCCTCCGGCACGGCCAGGGTGCCGTCGGCCCCCGTGGACACCGGCTCGACGCGGACCACGCGGCCGTTCGGCAACCGGGTGGCCAGCGGGGCCTCCGGTGTCACCAGGGTCGAGAGTCGTCGCGCCGGGGTGGCGGCGGCGGTGCGGACCGGCGGGTCGAGCGGCGTGGTCGGGGTCGCCGCGACCGGCGCCGCGACGGCGCCCTGGGACCCCGACCTCAGCTCCAGCACCGCCACCACTGCGACCACTCCTGCGACCAGCCCTGCGACCACCCCCGCCGCGAGCAGTGCTCGCGGACTCGGGCGGGGCCGCCCCCCAGGACCGGTGCGCGACCTCAGCCGAGGCTCCGATGGCCGAGGCGGCCCACCAGCGAGCGACCACCGAGGACCACCAGCGCTCCTGCGGCGGACAGCAACAGCCAGCCCGGCAGCGGCGAGCCGCCGCTACGGTCACCGTCGCCGGTCGTCGTGAAGGTGCTCACCGGCAGGTTCGCGGCAAGGCCCGCGGAACCGGTCTTGATCGCGGCCGGTCGCACCGTGCCGTCCGAGGCGATCGGAGCAGCGTGGGCGATCACCTTCATCGACCCGTTCGAGGGCCGGCCCACGGCGTACACCATGGTCACTGTCTGCGCCGCCAGCTTGACGTCGAGCGGGCCGAGGATCGGGTCGGTCTTCTGGCCGGTCGGCAGGAGTTCGACCTTGTGGCTGCCCGCGGGCACGTCGGCCTCCGCGAACTCGCCGTTCGCGATGTTGGTGAACACGACCTTGCCGTCCACGCTGACGTCAGCCGGGGCCACGGTCGCGGTGTGCGCGACGAGCACCCGCGCCTTGCCGGGGCCGATGGGCTTGCGCGGGGTGCTGTAGACGTTGACGACCGGCTTGCCGGACACCGCCGCCGGGCTGTGCAGCACGACGTCGTTGTTGGAGCCGGGCCGCACCATCACCGACGCGCTCATGGCCACGTCTCCCGAGGAGTCCACGAACTTCACCGCGTGCTTCCCGGCGGAGAGCGAGTAGGGCCCGAGGATCGAGCCCTCCCCGACACCGTCCTTGACCTGCTTGCCGTCGATCGCCACCCGCACGGAGGCGTTCGGAACGGCCTGGATGATCTGCACCGCTCCTGGGGCCGCCTTCGTCTGCACGGCCTGGCCGGCCGGCACGGGCCCGACGAGAACCAGTGCCGAGACTGCGGCGCCGACGATGGCGCAACGACGTGCTGCTCCTGCTGACATGATGTCCCCCTACCTGCACGTGCCCCCGGTGAGCCCGGGTGACCCCGTTGATGACTGCCGATGGTTCCCCCGGCCCCCGTCAGGGAGCCGAGAGGAAACCTACCCCGTTCTGGCGGTTTCAGTCATTCGTAGGCTTATGTGCACTATCCTGCGCGCCGCACCGATGCTGACAGCGACACTGTCACGGTAGGCTCGCAGCCCAGCAGTCGAGGCCCCGAACGCGTCGGAAGGACCCCATGAAGCTCTCCACCCAGCTGATGTACGCAGGCAACCCACGCGAGGCGGCCGACCAGGTGGCGGCGCTGGAGAAGGCGGGGCTCGACACCGTGTGGGTCGCCGAGGCCTACGGCTTCGACTCGCCCACGCTGATGGGCTACCTCGCCGCGCGGACCGAGACGGTGGAGATCGGCGCCGCCATCCTGAACGTCTACTCACGCACACCCGGGGCCATCGCCCAGACGGCGGCCGGCCTGGACAACGTCAGCGGCGGCCGGGCGATACTGGGCCTGGGCGCTTCGGGGCCGCAGGTCATCGAGGGCTGGCACGGGGTGCCCTACGACAAGCCCCTGGGACGGACCCGGGAGGTCGTCGACATCGTCCGAGCCGCGCTGCGCAGGGAGCGCCTGGAGTACGACGGCAAGATCTTCCACCTGCCGCTGCCCGAGGGCCAGGGCACCGGCCTCGGGAAGCCGCTGAAGATGCTCACCAGGCCGGAGCGCCCCGCCGTGCCCATCTACGTGGCGGCGCTCGGTCAGAAGAACGTCGAGGGCACGGCGGAGTACGCCGACGGCTGGCTGCCGTTCCTGTTCGCACCCGAGCGGGCGCGCGACGTGTGGGGCGAGGCACTGGACCGCGGCACCGCCAAGCGGCAGGAGGGTCTCGGCACGCTGGAGGTAGCCGCCGGAGGGCTGGTCTCGGTGGGCGAGGACGTCAAGTCGATGCTCGACCTCGCGCGCCCGACCTTCGCGCTCTACATCGGCGGCATGGGCGCCAAGGGCCGGAACTTCTACAACACCCTCGCGTGCGAGTACGGCTTCGAGAAGGAGGCTGCCGAGATCCAGGAGCTGTACCTCGGTGGCAACAAGCGGGACGCCGAGGCGGTCGTCCCCCTCGAGATGCTCGAGATGTGCAACCTCGTCGGACCGGAGTCCTACGTGAAGGAGCGGATCGCCGCGTTCGCGGAGGCGGGCGTGACGAACCTGCAGATCACGCCGGTCCCCGCCGACGGAGGCGACCCGGCCGCACTGGTGTCCCAGGTCAAGGAGTGGGTGAGCTGATGAGCGATGCGCCGGATGTGCACCGCCCCCTGCTCGAGGCGGAGCACGAGGCGTTCCGCCGTACCGTCCGGGAGTTCGTCGAGCGCGAGGTGACCCCGCACCACGAGCAGTGGGAGGCCGAGGGGCAGGTCAGCCGCGAGGTGTGGACCGCCGCCGGCGAGCAGGGGCTGCTGTGCTTCGACGTCGAGGAGGCGTACGGCGGACCCGGTGTCGCCGACTTCCGCTACAACACGGTGCTCGCCGAGGAGATGACCCGCGCGGGCGCCCACGGACCGGGGTTCGGCGTGCACACCGACATCATCGTGCCCTACCTGAGCGGGTTGGGGACCGACGAGCAGAAGCAGCGCTGGCTGCCCGGGTGCGTGAGTGGCGAGACGATCACCGCCATCGCCATGACCGAGCCAGGGGCGGGCAGCGACCTGCAGGGCATCCGGACGTCGGCGGTCGACAAGGGCGACCACTACGTGCTGTCCGGCAGCAAGACGTTCATCAGCAACGGCGCGATGGCCGACCTGGTCGTCGTGGTGGCCCGCACGGACCCCTCCGCCGACGCAGGGCACCGAGGCATCAGCCTGCTGGTCGTCGAGCGGGGCATGCCCGGCTTCGAGCGCGGACGCAACCTGGCCAAGGTGGGGATGGCGGCACAGGACACCTCGGAGCTGTTCTTCGACGCCGTCGAGGTCCCGAAGGCCAACGTGCTGGGACCCGAGGGCAGCGGGTTCGTCTCGCTGATGCGGAACCTCCCCCAGGAGCGGCTCTCGATCGCCGTGACCGCAGCCGCGGCGTGCGAGGCGGTGCTGGAGATGTGCCTGGCCTACGTCAAGGAGCGCGAGGCGTTCGGCCGCCCGATCGGCACCTTCCAGAACACCCGCTTCGCGATCGCGGAGATGGCCACCGAGGCGCGCGTCGCCAGGGTCTTCGTCGACGACTGCGTCCGGCTGCACAACGCCGGCGAGCTGGACGCCAAGGGCGCCTCGATGGCGAAGTGGTGGACCACCGAGCTGCAGAAGCGCACAGTGGACCAGGGGGTTCAGCTGTTCGGCGGCTACGGCTACATGCGGGAGTACCCCATCGCGAAGGCGTTCCTGGACAGCCGGGTGCAGACGATCTACGGCGGCACGACCGAGATCCAGAAGGAGATCATCGGCCGCGCACTCGGGCTCTGACCGCGGGGCACACCCGGCACAGAAGGGCCAGCACGTCCACTCGAACGGGCCAGTGACACGGCGACCCGCCGGTGCTTGCATGAAAGGTTATGAACAAGCGACTGGTCATCTGCTGTGACGGCACCTGGAACCGCCCGGACACCGCGAACGTCACCAACGTCGAGAAGATCGCCCGCACCATCGAGACCGATCTGACCCGGACCGGCGGCGTCCAGCAGCTCGTGCTCTACCTCAGCGGCGTCGGGTCCAGTGGCTACTTCGTCGACCGGATGCTCGGCGGCGCCTTCGGCTTCGGCCTGTTCAACAACATCCGCGCCGGATATCGGTTCCTAGCCCTCAACTACGACCCGGGCGACGAGATCTTCGTGTTCGGGTTCAGCCGCGGCGCCTACACCGCCCGGAGCCTGGTGGGCATGGTCGGGCGCGTCGGGCTGCTGACCAGGGAGGCCCTGGTGGCCGACCAGCTTCCCGACGCTGTCGCCCGCTACCGTGCTGGAGCCGACGGCGCGTCCGCGTTCGCCAGGACCCCGCAGAATTTCCAGGCGACGTACTGCCATCGCGACGTCTCGGTGCGGCTGCTCGGGGTCTTCGACACGGTCGGCGCGCTCGGGGTGCCGGGGGCGATCCGCAAGAAGCACCAGTTCCACGACGTGAACCTGGGTCCGGTCGTGACCAGCGCCCGTCAGGCCCTCGCGATGGACGAGCGGCGGATCAAGTTCGAGCCGTGCCTGTGGGAGGCGCCCGAGGAGCAGCGGGTCGCCGACGAGTCCAGCGGTCGGGTCCAGCAGGTGTGGTTCCCCGGCGTGCACTCCGACGTGGGCGGCGGCTACCCCGTGTGCGGCCTGTCCGACACCACGCTGCTGTGGATGGCGTCCCAGGCGCGCGAGTGCGGACTCGTCTTCGACGAGCGCCTGCTCGACGTGTACGTCGACTGCGGCAAGCCGGCCGACCCCAACGACTCGCTCACGATGATGTACCGGGTGCTCAACGCGGCCTCGGAGATGCGGATGCGGTTCACCGGCGGGCACCGGAGCTTCGTCCGCGGCTGGCGCCGGCTCGACCCGCCACCGGGACGCCCGGTCGCTCAGCCGGTCCCCCAGCGGGCCGTCGGGGTCAAGGTCGCCTCCACCGCGGTGCAGAGGTTCCAGCAGGACACCGGCTACCGGCACCCGAACCTGGTCGAGCTCGCCGGCGCGACCGGCCGGCTCGACCCGTGGCAGCTCGAGGTCGTCCCCCGGCCGAAGGCGTCTCTCCCGCGTCAGCGCTCTGGCATGCCGATGACGACGCCGATGACCCGACCGGCCGGGCGTGCTCAGGGCGTGGTGACGCCGGCTCGCAGGTGGACCGGCAGGGACTCGACGCCGTAGACCAGGGAGTTCTCCCGGAAGGTCAGCTGGTCGGTGGCCACGGCGAGGTCGGGGAACCGTCGGGCGAGGGCCGGGAACGCCGTACGCAGCTCCATGCGGGCCAGCTCGGCACCGACGCACCGGTGGAAGCCGTGCCCGAACGCGAGGTGCGAGGTGGGCGGCCGGCTGGCGTCGAAGGCGTCCAGGCCGGCGCCGGTCCGGGCGTCCCGGTTGGCGCCGGGCAGGTGGATGAGGACCACGTCACCCGCGGCGATCCGCTGTCCGCCGAGCTCGACGTCCTGCTTGGGGAACCGGCCGAACGCGACCTGCACCACGGACAGGTAGCGCAGCAGCTCCTCGACCGTCCGGTCGGCCGCGGCGGCGTCGGAGGCGAGCCGGTGGTAGTCCTCGGGGTGGTCGAGCAGCACCGCGGTGCCGAGGGCCAGCATGCTCGCGCTCGTCTCGAGGCCGCCCGTGAACACCCCGTCGGCGAGCCCGGCGAGGTCGAAGTCGTTGATGCCGTCCCCGTGCTCGCGGATGATCTGCCCGATCAGGCCGTCACCCGGGTCGCTGCGCTGCCGAGCGGTCGCCTCCATCAGGAACGTGCGCGACCCGGACACCGCGCCGAAGGCCCCCTGCCCGCCGTACGACACGTCGAACCGCGCGGACCCCAGCTCCCGGAAGGTGTCCCGGTCCTCGTCCGGCAGCCCGAGCAGCTCGCAGATGACCAGGAACGGCACCGGGAACGCGAAGGACGGCACCAGGTCGACCGTGCCCCCGACGTTGTCCTGGTCGGCGGCCAGCCGCTCGACCTCGTCCAGCTGGCGCTCGACGATCTCCGCCACCCGGGGCCGGAGCCGGTCCAGCCGGCGCATCGTGAACTCCGGGGTGAGGAGCCGGCGCAGCCGGGTGTGGTCGGGAGGGTCGGTGAATCCCAGTCCGCCGATGTCGCCGTCGGTGGCCGACCCGCGCCTGCCCATCAGCGGCCGGATGTCGTTGCTGTAGCTGGTGCTGTCGGCGAGCACCTCGCGGGCCTCGGCGTCCCCGGTGACGATCCAGATGTTCATGCCGAGGAAGGAGGTCAGCTTGCTGACCGGCTCGCGTGCGCGGAGCTCACCGAGCCGCTCGACGGGGTCCACGCCGTTGCGCTGCAGCGGCCAGGACAGCGTCTCCGGGACCTTGTCCAGCTGCGAGAGGTCGATGCCGTTGCCGGCGACGCGCGCCAGGACCTGACGTCGGACCTTGGTCTTGAGGTACGTCGTGAGGCGTGGCACGGTGCGGTCTCCTGGGGTGCTGCGTGGACAGGCTTCCACCGAAGTATGCCGGAGCAGGCAACGCAGCACCCGTCGTACGCGCTCAGAGCGGGTCGTCGTGCAGGATCCGCTGGTAGAGCCGGTGGTCCTGCCATGCCCCGGCGATGAAGAGGTACTTCGGGGCGATCCCGTAGAGCTCGAAGCCGGACCGCTCCAGCACCCGCTGCGAGGCCGTGTTGTGCAGCATGGTCCCGGCCGAGAGCCGGTGCAGACCCCGGCGCAGCGCCTCGGCGCACACGAACTCGACGGCGCCGCTGGCCAGTCCCCTGCGCACGTGAGCGGCGTCGACCCAGTAGCCGACGCTCGCGCTCCTGAGCACCCCCATCACGACGTTGTTCAAGGTGACCCGGCCGACCACCTGGTCCCCATGGGTGAGCACCCAGCCCGCGGTGAGACCCTGCTGCGCCTGCAGCAGCTGGTCGCTCAGCGCAGCGGTCTGACCCTCAGGTGTGTAGTAGGCCGCAGTCCGGACGGGCTCGAAGGGAGCCAGGTGCTCGCGGTTGCGGTCGTAGGCATGGGCGAGCGCGGTGGCGTACGACGTCGCCAGGTCGTCGATCCGGTATCCCTCGGGCAGCACGGCGACGAGGCTAGCGCGACGTTCCCCCATCCCGGCCATGCCCTCCTGGACCGGGCCGAGGACCTGG
>CAXSHL010000061.1:0-25903 GCA_964237315.1 uncultured Nocardioidaceae bacterium | reverse complement strand
CCACTTCACCATCCACGCCGGCGAGGCGTTCGGGCTGCCGTCGATCTGGCAGGCGATCCAGTGGTGCGGCGCAGACCGGCTCGGTCACGGCGTGCGGATCATCGACGACGTCAAGGTCTCCGGCGACGGGAAGCCGGAGCTCGGCCTGCTGGCGTCCTACGTGCGCGACAAGCGGATCCCGCTGGAGATGTGCCCGTCCTCGAACATCCAGACCGGCGCCGCGGCCTCGATCGCCGAGCACCCGATCGGCACGCTCACCCGGCTGCGGTTCCGGGTGACGGTGAACACCGACAACCGGCTGATGAGCGGCACGTCGATGACCCGCGAGATGAGCCTGCTCGCCGACGCGTTCGGCTACGGCATGGACGACCTGCGCTGGTTCACCATCAACGCGATGAAGTCCGCCTTCATCCCCTTCGACGAGCGGCTGCGGATCATCGACGAGCAGATCAAGCCGGCGTACGCCGTGCTGTCGGCGATGAGCTGACCCCACCCCCGCCTGCTGATTACCAGGGGATGCAGGAAGTTTTGCGCTTCCTATGGGTCACGGCCCATGGGACGTGCTTGTTTCCCAGGGGAAGCATGGCGAGCCGGCGAGCGCACCGCCACAACCGGTCGCCCTGACCTGTTGTGGCCCCTCAGCGGGCACGGAAGTCGCCCAGATCGATCACCACGACCGGTTGTGGCGACTCGACCCACCGGCGGCGAGCGGCTGGGGTTCAGGCGACCCCGGCCTCGAGCTCGGCGACGTCGTCCTCGGACAGGACCACGTCGGCGACCGCGAGGTTCTGCTCGAGGTGCGCGAGGCTCGACGTGCCGGGGATCAGCAGGATGTTCTCCCGGTGCGCCAGCAGCCAGGCCAGCCCGACCTGGGCCGGGGTGGCCCCCAGCCGCTCGGCGACCCGCTGCACCGCGCCGTTGTCGGTGACCTTGGGCATCCCCGGGAAGGCCGAGCCGAGCGGGAAGTAGGGCACGTAGGCGAGGCCCGCCTCGTGGCAGCGGTCCAGCACCGCGGTGTCGTGCTGGTCGACGAGGCTGAAGGGGTTCTGCACGCAGATGACGCCCGCGGTGTCGATCGCCTGGTTGACCTGGTCGAGCGAGGCGGTGGAGATGCCGATGCCGGCGATCTTGCCCTCCTCGCGCAGCGCCACCATCTCGGCGAGCTGGTCCTCGAGTGCGGGTGCCTGCTCGCCGGGCCCGAGCTCGTGCTCGTCCATCAGCCGCAGGTTCACGGCGCCGAGCTGGTCGACCTTGAGCGAGCGGAGGTTGTCCTCGACTCCGGAGCGCAGCTCCTTGGGCGTCGAGGCGGGCAGCCAGTTGCCGGAGTCGTCGCGCTTGCCGCCGACCTTGGAGACCAGCACCAGGTCCTCGGGGTAGGGGTGCAGCGCCTCACGGATCAGGTCGTTGGAGACGTCGGGTCCGTAGTACTGCGCCGTGTCGATGTGGTTGACGCCGAGCTCGACGGCCCGCCGCAGCACGGCCAGGGCCTGGTCGCGGTCGCGGGGCGGGCCGAAGACGCCGGGTCCGGGAAGCTGCATGGCGCCGAAGCCGACCCGGCGCACGGTGAGAGGGCCGAATGTGTAGGTGTCCACGGACTCGACGCTAGCCCAGCGGTCCGAACGGCCGGTCGCCCCCCAGGTCGTGCGGACACCCACCTCGAGATCTTGTCGAGTGAGTCACTCAAGTCACTTCGCCTCGGACACTGCAAGGACGAGACCTCCCTATGATGTTTGCAAGCGCGAATCCCGACGCTGACCACCTCAGGAGGCGCCGATGTCCCGCCCGCTCGGTGAACGGCAGGTCCGCAACCGGGCCGTGCAGTCCGAGCTGTACGGCGCCGCGCTCGGCGACGTGGTCGACGAGCTCACCGCCGCCTTCGGGCTGTCGCGGGGGGCCCTCGCGAAGGCACTCGGACTGTCCGCCCCGATGCTGTCCCAGCTCGCGTCCGGCCACCGGGTCAAGATCGGCAACCCCTCCGCGGTGCACCGGCTGCAGCGGCTGGTCGGGATGCTGCCGGAGATCCGCGCCGGCCACCTCGACGCGGCCGAGGCCCTGCGGTCCGTCGAGGCCGAGGACCCGGGACAGGTGCTGACCCGCACCTCCCAGCTGGTCCGGCGACGAGGCGCGGCGGACGTGCAGCAGGTGCTCCGCTCGGCCGCCTCGGCCGAGGAGCTGACCGAGGCCGCGGCCCTGCTCGACGACCGGTTCCCCGAGCTCGCCGAGATCCTTCGTGTCTACGGCACCGGCCGGAACGAGCAGGCGCTCACGCACTTCGAGCGGGTCGTCGCCCCCTGACCGTCCCGGCGCGCGGGACGTCCGACGTCGGCTCCCGGACGTCGGCCCTGTGTCATCCTGACGTGATGGGGAGGCCGTGCGGTGGGTGAGGTGTTCGCCGGACGCTACGAGCTCGTCGACGTGCTCGCCTCCGGCGGCGTCGGGACGGTCTGGCGGGCCTGGGACCGGCGCGACTCCACCTACCGGGCGGCCAAGGTGCTCCGCCAGTCCGACGGGGACTCGCTGCTGCGGTTCGTCAGGGAGACCTCGCGGCACGTGCAACACGCGCACGTCATCGCGCCCACCGGCTGGTCCGGCGAGGACGACCGCGTCCTGTTCACCATGCCGCTGGTGCGCGGTGGGTCGGTGGCCACCCTGCTCGGCGACTTCGGCGTCATCCCGGTCGGCTGGGCGATCGAGCTGTTCCGCCAGGCGCTGACCGCGCTCACCGAGGTGCACCGGGTCGGCCTGGTGCACCGCGACGTCAAGCCGGCCAACCTCCTTCTCGAGGCGACCGGCAGCGCCGCGCCGCACCTGCTGCTCTCCGACTTCGGCGCCGCGGCCCAGCTGGGCGCTCCCCGGCTGACCAGCACCGACACGGTCATCGGCACCCCGGGCTACTTCGCGCCGGAGCAGCTGGCGGGTGCTGACCCCTCGCCGGTGCAGGACGTCTACGCGGTCGCCGTCGTGATGACGCAGATGCTCACCGGGGTCGCCCCGTCCCGCACCGGCGACCTCCCCGCTCTGTCCCGCGAGGGCGCCACCTGCTCCGCGCTGGCCGAGCTGGTCGACGCGATGACCGTGGCGGACCCGGACTCCCGGACGCAGACCACGCTCGAGGCCCTGTCGGTGCTCGACGCCGTGCCGGGGGCACACGACCTGCTGCTCGGGTCGGACCCGGGTGACCCGATCGAGGTCTTCGACCACGTCCCGGAGCTGCCGCCCGGCTGGGGCGAGCACGGACCCCAGGCGTACGGCGAGCCGCTGGCCGCCTCCACCAGCGAGCCGTCGGTCACGCCGCAGGCCGCCCCGCCCACCGTGGCGGTCCCCCGAGAGCCGAGTGCGGCGCGTCTGCCGCTGTGGAGGTCCGTCCCGGCCCTGGCCTGGGTGCTCGCCGCGACCGGGGTCGCGCTGATCGTCGCAGCACTCGTGCTGCGATGAGCGCTCGCCGATGGTGACCGGGGCCCTGCTCGGGGCCGCCCTCGTCCTGTTCGTGCTCAGCTGGCTCGTGCTCCGCAACGCCCGGCGTGACCAGCGTGCCGGCGAGGCCTTCCTGCGCTCGGCCGTGGCCACCCAGGCACAGGTCGTGGACCTCCACGAGAGGTACCGGCCGCGCGGCGGCGACTCCCAGCAGATGCCGTCGTACTTCCCGGTCGTCGCCTTCGCGCTGCCGGACGGGCGACCGGTGGAGAGCGAGGTGATGGTCGGCGCCCGGCCCGCGCCCGCGCGGATCGGGGCGACGGTCGAGGTCCGCTACGACCCGGCTGATCCGCGCCGGGTGGTGCTGGCCCACGGGATGGCGACGCCGAGGGTCGCCGGGTGCTTCGCCACCGCGCTGGCCGTGGCCCTCGGCGGCGTCGGGGCCTTCGTGGTGCTGCTGTGGGCGCTGCTCAAGGTGGTGCTGAAGGTGCCAAGGTGACTGATATAGCCTATTCAGGCTGATTGTCCGATAAGTGAACTTGCTGGTACTGTGCACGCAATCGGCTCGGGCAGAGTCGGACTCGTGCCGGGGGGCCCAGGATGTTCGATGTCGTGACGTGCGGTTTTGCGCCCGCCCGGGTCGCCGCACACCCGGCGCATGCGCGGGTGCGTGAGCTGCCCGCGCCCACCGCCGCGGACTTCCTCGAGCAGGGCCACGACCTGCTCACGGCGGGCTGGCCGGACCGTGCCGAGGGCTCGGTCGTCGCCGACCGGCCGGTCGGAGCCGACGCGCCGGTCGGTGCTGACGGGGCGGACGGTGCCGACGGGCCCGCGCGCCCGGTGCTCTTCGTGCACGCCGCCTCGCCGGCCGCGCGTCGCCGGGTGGCGACCCTGCGCGCGACGGTCCGGACACCGACCCTGGCCGTCGGGTTCGGCCGCCCGCTCACCGGGCTGGCGGCGGTGGCGACCTGGCTCGCCTCGCTCGCCGACCACGGGGTGCCGGTCGGGGTCGCCGTCAGCCACACCGTGGAGCACCATGCTGCGCTGCTGCCCACCTACGTCGTCACCTCGTCGGTGGCAGGGGTCGACCTGCCGCTCGTCCGGCTCAACCACCACGTGCTGTCCTGGCTGCCGGGCACGATGTTCACCCTCGGGCTCGACGAGCACCCGCGCATCACCACTGGCCGGCTGACCGTCTCGTTCCCGCAGGCCGAGGGCACGGACCTCGTCGTGGCGGGCTCCGCGCGTCTCGCCGAGCGACTGGCGGGCGTCACTCCCGCCCACGTGGTGGAGAGGTTCGAGGCACTGGCCCCGGCGGCCGACACCATCGCCTGGGGACGGGCCCGCTTCTTCGAGCAGACCCTGCTGCCTCGCACCGTCGAGCCGACCGTCCGCGACATCGACGCCCGGGGAGCCGCCCGGTGCGCCCAGTGCGGTGAGCGGTCGCTCGCCCCAGCCTGCGCGTTCTGCGCCTCACGTGAAGGAATCTACGTATGAACCCGCGCCAGCGCCGAGGAGTCCTGTTCCTGGCGGTCGCCATCGTCGGAGCGGTCGCGATCTTCTTCGCGGTCGTCGGCTACGTCAACGACGTGGAGAGCCAGGTCGGCAACCGCGTCCAGGGCTACGTGCTGCGCGGCGACGTACGCGCCTACCAGCCGTTGGCCGCCGACCAGCTGGAGAAGGTGGAGGTCCCCTCGCGGTGGCTCCCCGACGGGTCCATCGGGGACCTCAGCGTGCTCTCCGGACGCGTGACGTCGGCGAACCTCAAGAAGGGCACCCTGCTGCAGGACAGCAACCTGGTGGCCCAGCCCAGCCTGCGGGCGGGTGAGCGCGAGATCGCGATCCTGGTCGACGCCGAGACCGGCGTGGCGGGCAAGGTCCAGTCCGGTGACCGCGTCGACGTCTGGGCGACCTTCGGCGATGACGTCACAGGAAGCGGTCCGCGGACCAAGCTGATCGCCCAGGACCTGCTGGTCATCAACGTCGGCCTCAAGGTCAGCCGGCAGCGGGAGAACGACGGCGGCGGCGTGACCTCGGCCCAGTCGGTGCCGGTCACCTTCGCGACGGCCCAGTCCCAGATCAAGGCGCTGTCCTTCGCCGAGAGCTTCGCGGCGGAGACCCGGCTCGCCCTGCGTCCTCCCGGGGACACCACGCAGCTGCCGGGCAGCTCGCGGACCTATGAGGAGACCTTCGGCAAGGGAGTGGCGGTCAAATGAGGGCACGAGCACTGCTGGCCACCGGCCGGGAGGACCTGCGCGGTCAGGTGATGGCCGCCCTCGCCGAGCTGGGCGAGGACATCGAGCTGCTGGGCGTCGCCGAGAGCTCCGGCGACCTGCTGCTCGCCGTCGACGCGACCCCCGACGTGGACCTGGTGTTCATCGAGGAGAGCATCGGCAGCCTGCCCTACCTCGCGCTGACCCGGGAGGTGCTGACGCGGGTCCCCGATGTCGGCGTCGTGCTGCTGGTCGCGGAGCCGAGCGTCACCACGCTCCAGGCGGCGATGGACTCCGGAGCGCGGGCAGTGGTGGACTCCCCGCCCTCGCTCGACGAGCTGTCGGCTCGGCTGCCGATGATCTTCGAGTGGCAGCGTCAGGTGCGCAGCCTGGCCGCCAACCTCGGAGTGGCCACGGCCGGTGACGCCGGTCGCCTGATCGCCTTCACGGGCGCGCGAGGCGGCGCGGGCACCAGCACCATCGCCCTGCACATCGCCCTGCTCGCCGCGGCGAGCGGCCCCGAGCGTCGCGTCTGCCTCATCGACCTGGACCTGCAGCAGCGAGGTCTCCGGCAGCTGATCGAGCTGCCGGCTCGTCGCACGATCTCGGACCTGGTGACGATCGCGGACAACCTCACCGGGCGGAACCTCGACGAGGCCACGATCGTGCACCGCAGCGGCCTGCGGATCCTGATGGCCCCGCACCAGGGCGAGCACGCCGAGGACGTCGACGGTCAGGTGGCCCGGCAGATCCTGGCGGCCGCCAAGGGCCACTACGACCTGGTGATCGTCGACGCCGGCTCGGTCCTGTCCGAGGCGAGCGCCGTGGGCATGGAGTTCGCCGACGAGCTGATCGTGGTGACCACCCCGGACGTCCCCTCGCTGCGGTCGGCCCAGGACAAGATCGACCTGCTCGCCCGCCTCCAGATCGCCAAGGACGGCGACGGCCGGCTGCTGTTCAACAAGGTCAGTCCCCGCAACGAGGTGCAGCCCGAGTTCGGGGCCCGGATGGCGACCGGCGACAGCCTCAAGGCGAGCATCCCCGAGGACTGGCGCCGCCTCGAGGTGGCCGCCAACGCGATGAGCCCCATGGAGGTGGAGGACGGCCCGTTCCGCCGCGCGATCATCGGGCTGGGGCGCGAGCTCCGGCTCGCAGCCCCCGCCGGGTCCTCCTCCGGTACGTCGTCCGGCGCCTCGTCCGGCAGTTCATCCGGCAACCCGTCCGGCACTTCATCCGGGCTAGGCGCCGACGGCGAGGACGGACGATCCTCCCGGCTCGGCAGGAAGCGCCGGGACCGCCGCGCCAGCCGCGGGCAGGTGACCCTTGAGGCCGTGATCGGACTGACCGTGGCGGTGATCATCCTGCTGGTGCTCGTCCAGACCGCCATGATGGCGCTCGGCACGGTGGTCGGCCGACGGGCAGCCGACCAGGCCGCCCTGGTCGGGAGCCGGGGAGGCAGCGACGCCGCCGCGCAGGCCGCCGCCCGACACCGCAGCCCGGACATCTACCGGGTGGACACCCGGCGGCTGTCCCAGAACCGCTTCAAGGCGACCGTCTACGCACCCTCGATCGTCCCGTGGATCAACCGGCCGACCACCGCGACCGGCACCGCCGCCGGAGAGGACTGAGATGCGCACCAGTCACCACAGCCACCACAGCCACCACAGCCACCGCAGCCGCCGCAGCCAGCGCGGCCAGGCGAGCCTGGAGATGATCGGCATCCTGCCGTTGTTCGTGATCATCCTGGGAGCCGTCATCCAGCTGTTCATGATCGGCTACGCGGCGGTGTCCGCCGAGGCGTCCGCCCGGGTGGCCGCCCGCGAGATGAGCAAGGGCTCCAGCGCCTCGACAGCGACCCAGCTGGGCGAGCAGGACGCTCCCGGGGTCTTCGAGGCCCGGGTGGTCCCCAGCGGCGGCAACCTCTCGCGCGCCGGGCAGGAGCCGGCCGTCGGCGCAGGAGCCGAGGCCGGGTCGGTCTCGGCGAGCGCCACCTTGACGGTGCCCTTCTTGGGCATCGGGGTGCGGGGGCTGGACATGCACGTCACCCGCTACGCCGTCTTCCCCCGTACTTCCTAGCACCTCCCAGCAGAGCGAGAAGGAGCACCAGATGTCTCTGCGCGAGCGGAAGAACGAGGCGACGATCGACTCGGTCGTCGACGACAACGGCGTCGCCTACCTCAAGGCGCTGCTGCTCGAGGAGGTCGACCTCCGGGAGCTGTCGTCGCTGACCGACGACCAACGCCGGGCTCGTCTCGAGCGGGTGGTCGGGCACCTGCTGACCCGTGAGGGCCCGCTCCTGACCAACCGGGAGCGCACGCTGCTCGTCCGGCGGGTCGTGGACGAGGCGCTCGGGCTGGGCATCCTCGAGCCGCTCCTGCGCGACGAGACCGTCACCGAGATCATGGTCAACGGCTCCCAGCACGTGTACGTCGAGCGCGCCGGCCGCATCCACGAGCTGCCGATCCGGTTCTCCTCCGACGAGCAGGTCTACCAGGCGATCGACCGCATCGTCGCCGGGGTGAACCGCCGGGTCGACGAGTCCAGCCCGATGGTGGACGCCCGGCTGCCCGGCGGCGAGCGCGTGAACGTGATCGTCCCGCCGCTGGCCGTCGACGGACCGACGATCACCATCCGCCGCTTCCCCCGGCCGTACTCCGTCTCCCGGCTGATCGAGCTGGGCGCCCTGGACGCGGTGACCGCGAAGCTGCTCTCCGCGATGGTGAAGGCGGAGCTCAACATCGTCGTGTCCGGAGGCACCGGCTCGGGGAAGACCACGATGCTCAACGCGCTCTCCTCGTTCATCCCCGCCCACGAGCGCATCGTCACGATCGAGGACGCCGCCGAGCTCGCGCTCCAGCAGAGCCACGTGGTGCGGCTGGAGACCCGGCCGGCCAACGTGGAGGAGAAGGGCGAGGTCACCATCCGGGACCTGGTGCGCAACTCGTTGCGGATGCGTCCGGACCGGATCATCGTGGGGGAGACCCGCGGTGGCGAGGCGCTGGACATGCTGCAGGCGATGAACACCGGCCACGAGGGCTCGCTGGCGACCATCCACGCGAACTCCACCGAGGACGCCCTGCTGCGCTTCGAGACGCTCGCCACGATGGCCGAGGTGCAGCTGCCCGAGACCACGCTGCGCGACCAGATCAACAGCGCCATCGATGTGGTCGTCCAGCTGAGCCGGCTGCCTGACGGGTCCCGCCGACTCACCGAGATCGCGCTGCTGGTCTCCCGGCACCGCGAGCAGTACCAGATGCACCCCGTCTACCGGTTCGTGACGGACCCGTGGCGGGGCTCCGGTGAGGTCACCGGCCGCACGGAGTACCACCCGCTCCCCGACGTCTACGCCGACCGCATCCGGACCAGCGGGCAGCCCGTGCCCGACGAGTTCGTCGGCTGAGCGGGCCGGGAGCATCACATGGGCATCTTCGTCATCGTCGCCCTGCTGCTGGCGACGCTCACCTTCGTGGTGGTCGGCATCGGGGTCCTGGTCGCCGAGCGCGGCCGGCGGGCCACGCTGGCCTTCTCGGTCTCCCAGGGCCGCACGTCCCGGATCCGGCGGCTGCGCGCCCGCCTCGAACGAGGCCTGCAGCGCACCCGACGGGGCCGCTGGCTGCGCCACACCCTGGACAAGGCCGACCTCGGCTGGCTGCTGGCCGACACCGTCGTGATCAGCACGCTGGTGCTGCTGGTGACCGGCTGGGTCACCTTCCAGGTCGGTGGTCCGGTCTTCGCCGTCATCATGCTGGGACTGCTGCTCGCCGGAGCCCGGGCGTGGTTCCGCCGACGCGAGGAGAAGCGGTTCGCGAAGTTCATCGACCAGCTCCCGGACCTGGCCCGGCTGCTGGCCAACGCGGCCGACGCCGGCCTGTCGCTGCGCGCCGCCCTCTCGATCGCCGCGCAGGAGAGCGTCGAGCCCACCCGGGGGGAGCTCGCGCGGGTGACCGAGGAGCTGGCGCTCGGGTCCAGCCTCGAGGACGCCATGGACCGGATGGGCAGGCGGCTGCCCTCGCGCGAGCTGGCCGTGCTCGTCAACGTGCTGATCATCCAGGCCCGGGCCGGCGGCCGGATCGTCACGGCCCTCCGCGGGATCACCGAGGCGCTGGAGACCCGGCGCGACGTGCGGCGAGAGGTCGCGACGCTGATCGCGGGCTCCAAGGCCACGGTCTACGCCGTCTCGTTCCTGGGTGCCGGCATGGTCCTGCTGGTCCACAACAGCGTGGACGGGGGCCTGCGCGCCCTGCTGGCCAACCCGATCGGACTGGCCATCTTCGTGGTCAGCCTGACCATGTTCCTCGTCGGCATGCTGCTGATCCGCCGGGCGACGGCGGTGGAGGTCTGATGGGTCTCCTCGTCGGCCTCGCGACGCTGGCGTGCACGATGGTCGCGCTCCAGGGCTACCGGATGGCCCGGTCGCCACGTCTGCACAGCCTGGGCTACCTCGAGCTGGTCGAGAGCTCCTCGATCGGCCCTGCCCGGCGCAGCCTGTTGGGGCGCCTGCTCGGCTTCCTGGACCGGGTCATCGGCGGCCGCGTGCTGGGTCAGCTCAGCAGCGACTCGCGGACCAAGGTGCGCGACAGCATCGTGCGAGCCGGCTCGCCCGACGGGGTGACGGTGGAGTCGCTGGTCCAGCGCCAGGCCACCTGGGCGCTGCTCGGCCTGGTGGCGGGCGGCCTGCTGCTGTTCCGGGGGAGCTACCTGGGCCTGCTGATCCCGGTGGCCGGCTGGTTCCTGCCGCGCTACGCCCTGTGGAGCACCAGTCGCCGTCGTACGGCGGCCATCGAGCGCAGCCTGCCCGACTTCCTCGACGTCCTCGCGGTGACGATCAGCGCGGGGCTCGGCTTCCGCTCCGCCCTGCGCCGCGTCGCGACCCTGGTGGACGGCGTGGTGTCGGAGGAGATGCTGGTCGCGCTCCGCCAGATCGACGTCGGAGCCAGCCGGCGCACCGCGTTCGAGGACATGCGCGAGCGGACGATGTCCCCGTCGCTGAACAACTTCATCACCGCGTTCCTTCAGGCCGAGGAGCTCGGCACCCCGCTCAGTGGCTTCCTCGAGGTCTACTCGACCGAGCTGCGCCGCACCGCCGGCCAGCGGGCCCGCACCGCCGCTGCGCGTGCCAACCCCAAGATCAGCCTGATCCTGACCCTCGTCATCATGCCGGCGATCTCCATCTTCATGATCGGCTCGCTGATCCTGATGGCCTTCGTCGGATTGTGACACGAGATGGCCGTGCTCCAGCTCGCTCCCAACGACGACGCGTTCGACCGCGTCGACGCGCTGGGACGCATCGCCCGGACGATGCTGGCCACCAGGATCACCTGCCTGCTGCTGGTCACCACGTGGCTGTCCCTGCAGCACGGCCGGCCAGGGGTGCTCCTGGGACTCTGTGCCGGAGCGGCCTGGCTGCTGCTCCTGATCACCCGGTGGTCGACGTTCGGCCTGATCCTGTGCACCCACCCGGCGGTGCTCGCGATCGACGCCCTGCTGGGGTTCTGGGTGCTGGCCGACACCACCGCGCTCAGCCCGGCACTGCTGATGGTCGGCACCGGCTCGATCCTGACCGGGCTGTGCCTGGACCGACGGGGTACGGCGTACTTCGCGCCGCTGTTCGTCGCGGGCTGGCTGCTGGTCTACTCCGGTGAGGCCCCGCAGCGACTCACCTCGGCCGACGTGTTCGTCGGTCTCGTGCTGGTGCCCGCCCTGCTCGTCGGGGCGATGGTCGCGGGCGTCGGGATCAGGGGCGCCACGCTGGACGCGGAGGCCGGTGAGCGTCGGCTGCGCCGACAGGTCCGAGCGGCAGGGGTGGCCGAGGAGCGCGCCCGCCTGGCTCGCGAGATGCACGACTCGCTGGTGAAGTCCCTGCACGGGGTGGCGATGCTGGCCGATGCTCTGCCGGGCTGGGTCGAGGCGTCGCCGGAGAAGGCGCGGGTGCAGGCGCACCTGATCGCCGACCTGATCACCAGGGCGAGCAAGGAGTCGCGCGAGCTGATCCTGGCGATGCGCAGGGCCGATGCGACAGCCGAGCCTGCTGAGCTGGTGCGGGGGACGTTGGACCGCTGGCGCCTCGCCACCGGGCGGGAGGCCGACCTGGTCGTCGAGGGTGAGCCGACGCTGCCGACCGAGTCGGCCTACGAGCTCGCCGCGATCCTCGGCGAGGCCCTCGAGAACGTGGACCGCCACACGCCGGCCGGCACCCGGGTGCGGGTGGCGCTCGAGGAGCAGGACTCGTGGGTGACGCTGCGCGTGGACGACGACGGGACCGGCGCTCCCGCTGGGGTCGCCGACCTGTCCCGTCCCGGGCACTTCGGGGTGCTGGGCATGCGGGAGCGCGCCGCGCGGGTCGGCGGCGCCGTACGGCTCACGTCCGTGCCCGGCAGCGGCGTCACGGTGACCGCCCGGCTGCCCGCAGCCCTGGACGAGGTCGAGACGGCCCGACGCGAGGAGGAGCCCGCATGAACGTGCGCGTGGTGGTGGCCGACGACAACCCCGTGGTGCGGGCGGGCCTGCGCAGCCTGCTCGAGCTGGACCCGACGATCGAGGTGTGCGGCGAGGCGGAGTCCGGTCCCGACGCCCTCGCTCTGGTGCGCTCGGAGCGGCCGGACGTGGTGCTGCTCGACGTCCGGATGCCGAACGGCGGCGGGCTGGAGGTGCTCGCGGAGATCAAGGACCTCGCGAAGGTGCTGATGCTCACCTACTCCGACGAGCCCGCCGTGGTCTCCCACGCCCTGCGCACCGGTGCCACCGGCTACCTCGTGCACGGCTCGTTCCAGAGCTCCGAGCTCGCGGTCGCCGTCAAGGACACCGCGGTCGGCAACGCCCGGCTCTCACCTGCTGCGGCGTCCGTGCTGCTCGGCCGGTCCGAGCCCGAGCGGCCTCCGGACCCCCGGGCCGGGGACGGGCGACCCCAGGACGGGCGGCCCCAGGACGGGCGGCCCGGGGAGCCCGCGCTGGACACCGGCGTGCTGCGCCGCAGCGGGCTGTCCCGCCGCGAGGTGGAGATCGCCCGCCTCCTGGTCAAGGGGCTGAGCAACAGCGAGGTCGCGGGCACCCTCTTCATCGAGGAGAAGACGGTCAAGAACCACATCAACCGGCTGTTCGCCAAGCTCGCGGTCCCCAGCCGGCCGGCCGCTATCGCCGCGCTCCTCGGGATCCGGGACCGGTGAGGGCCGTCCGCCCGGCCCCTCCGGTCCTGGGTCTGGGCCCTGGTTGGGCCCGCACTTGGGCCCACGGACCCTGGGGCGCCCGGGACTGCGCTCCTAGTGTCCTGTTTGTCGCAACAGTCCCATCCAAGACAGTCCCGAACTTCTCAAGGAGAAACATCATGACCAAGCTCGCCGCCCAGATCGAGACCACCCTCTACGTGTTCGGCCAGCGCCTGCAGCGCAGCGAGCGCGGGCAGACCACGGCTGAGTACGTCGGCATCGTCGCCTTCGTCGCCCTCCTCGTCGTCGCGCTGATCGCGCTGGCCCCGGGGTTCGCCACCAAGATCCAGACCATCATCAACGCGGCCTTCGACAAGATCGCCACCGCGCTCGGATGATGCTTCGGCGCCTGCGCCGGTCGGAGGAGGGCCAGGTCTACCCGGCCCTCCTCCTCGCCGTCATCGGAGGCTTCGCCATCGCGCTGGCGTTCATCGGCCTGCAGAGGCTCGTGGACCAGACCGGCCGGGCGGCCTCCGCCTCCGACGCGGCAGCACTAGCGGTGGGCGAGGCGCACCGCGTCAACGTGGTCGAGGCCCTGTCCGGCGACCCCGCCGCACACCTGGGCCAGCTCCTCGCGTTCCTGGAGAGCGTGGGACCTGCTCCGGCAGCGGACCAGGTGGCCGAGGAGTACGCCATCGCCAACGGCGCAGGCGTCGAGGGCCAGGTGCGCTACGACGGCTTCGACGCGGGCCGGCGCGAGTGGGTCTACGAGGTCGCGACCCAGCAGCGCGACACGATCACGTCCGGCACCAGCTCTGCCCGGTCCGAGAGCACCTCACGGGTCGCCGTCGCCATCACCGGCGGGCTGTGCCCGGACTTCCGCGGCATCGAGGTGGGCAGCACCTGCGTCGACGCCCAGAAGTACGCGGAGGACTGCGTCGCCCCGCCCCCGCCACCACCACCGCCTCCGCCGCCTCCACCCAAGCCAGGGAAGCCGGGGAAGCCGGCCGATCCGCCGGCACCCAGCGACCCGCCCGCACCGTTCCAGCCGCAGTCCTACTGCGGTCCCGGGCTGGTGCAGCACCTGCACTGGAAGACCCACCTCGTCAGCTAGTCACCCGCGCCGAGCGCGCCGAACCGGAACCGGAGCCCGCCATGATGCGCACCGCCAGGCGTCGCAGCCAGTCCGGGAGCACGACGGTCGAGTACGTCGGCGTGGTGGCGTTCGTGGCGGTCCTCGTCTCCGGGCTGTTCGTGCTGAACACCCCGGTCAGCCAGGACGCGAAGGCCATCATCGACACGGCCTACTGCAAGATCGCCGCATCCCTCGGCTTCGCCGGGTGCAGCAACGCGGACCTGCCGCACTACGTGGCCACCAGCTGCCAGCTCACCTCGACCGGCAAGCAGTACGGCGGCAGCATCTCGATCGTCGCCACCGTCGGCGGGGACACCGGCTACACGCTGTTCAAGATCCGCAAGCGCCAGGACGACGGCTCCTACAAGGACACCTACGTCGTGAAGACGGCCGGTGAGCTCAAGGGCAGCTACGAGTTCGGGCCCAAGGCGGGTGCCGAGGTGGACACCGGCGGCGGCGAGTCCAACGCCAAGGGCGGCGCGAGCGTGACCCTGGAGGGCAGCTTCGCCACCGGGAGCAACTTCAGCTTCGACACCGAGCAGGGCGCCAAGGACTTCATCGGCAAGTACAAGGACCAGTGGGGCGCACTCGGCGGCGACGTCGACGGCGCACCGGCAGCCGACTCGACGTACTACGACCTGGGCGGCAAGGCCGAGGTCTCCGGCGACGCCGGGCCGCTCGCGTCCCTCAAGGGCAGCGGCAAGGCCGTGCTCGGGATGGAGACGTTCAAGAACGGCGACAAGAAGTTCAAGCTCGCCCTCACCGTGGCCGGGGCCGCTGACATGGGCATCCCGATCCCCGCGAGCATCCTGGAGGCGAGCGCGAAGGGGGACGTGTCGGCCACCGTGCAGGCCGACGTGACCTTCGACAAGGACGGCAACGTCACGAAGATCGGCGGCAACGTCGCCTTCACCGCGGAGGCCGAGGGGGGCGTGGACTTCCGGACCTACGACGCCAGCAAGGGCTACCAGGGGCAGCACCGTGCGCCGTCGAAGTTCGACCTCAAGAAGCTGGAGCTTCCGCAGATCCCGCACCTGGACAAGGGCGTCTCGGGCAAGCTGGCCTTCGACACCGAGTTCACGAAGCCGGACGGGTCCTACGACGCGGCTCAGGCGGCTGCGCTCAGCGACGCACTCGGCAGCTTCGTGACCGGCGGTAGCCTGAGCGATGCCCAGAAGGCCGCCGTCTCGAAGCAGATCAACGACAACTCCCAGGTGACCTTCAACCTGAACAACTACGACAAGGACACCGAGAAGTTCGGCGGGAAGGTCAAGTTCCTGGTGGTCACCATCGGCGCCGAGGGTCACATCATCACCACCGAGGAGGATGTCATCAACGGCTGGTACTTCGACCCGACGAACGGCTCCTGGCAGCAGAACGTCGCCTGTGGGGGCGGGTCATGAGTCGGGGAGCGGGCCGCCGTCTCGTCGTCGTCGTGCTGGCGATGCTGACCGTGGCTGCGGTCAGCGGCTGCGGTGACTCGTCGAAGAAGACCGACCCCGCCCTGCGCTCGTCGGTCGGCACGGCGTTCACCGTGAAGACCGTCAAGGACGAGCGGTACGTCGTCGGACACGGCATCGAGATGAGGATGCCGGGCAGCTGGGTCACCTACGAACCTGAGAAGGTCGGCACGGACGGCAGCACCTGGGAGTGGGCGGCCGGGCTGCCGGCGGACACGCGCCCGCTGCCGGCGGGAGTGCAGTACTCCATGGGCAAGCCCGGGGAGGGCGTCCAGCTCGACACGCTGCCGACCGGGGCGCGCAAGCTGGCGGAGACCAGTCCCGGCTACAAGTTCCTCGACGACGGCAAGGTCGACGTACCCGGCGCGAAGGGTGCCCGGTTCCTGCGCTTCGAGCGGGACCTGGAGCTGGCCGGCGGCACCGTCCACGTCGAGCAGGTCAGCCTGTTCGTCGAGGTCGACAAGGGCGTCACCTCCACCCTGCGGTTCATCGCCGCGCAGGGGGACTGGGACAAGCAGATGAAGTCGGCCTACGACTCGGTCAAGGTGTCCAGCCAGGACTCCGCATGACCGGCAGGGCGACCAGCCGGGCGACCAGCGGGGCAGTGGTCAGCAGGCCCGTGGCTCTCGCCCGTGGCTTCCTGGTCACCACCCTGAGCTGGGGGGTCGGCTCGCTCGTCACCGTCGTCGTCTTCTCGGTGGTCGGGGCCAGCACCACCATCGCCGACGTCTCGGGCCAGAGCCACCGGGTGCAGATCATCTGGTGGGCGGGGCACGCCTTCTGCGCCTGTCTCGGTGCGCTCCTGGGCGTCGCCGTCGGCGGGTCCGCGCTGACGCGGGACCGGCTGGCCACCCCGGCGGCCGCCACGGTCCTGGTCGCCGCACCGGTGCTGCTGCTCGGCGCCGTCGTCCTGCTCGTGCTCACCACCGTCGGCGTGACCAGCGCGGACCTGGCACTCGCCTCCGCGGTCGGGCTGCTCACCGGCGCGGTCGGCGGGGCCGTCTACGTGCTGCAGAGCGGCCCGCCTGAGGAGTCCGTGGCCTACTACCCGGCTCCCCGGGCAGCCGGCCGAAGCTGGGGAAGCCGCTGACCCGGCCCGGACGGGCCGAGCGGGTGACGCGCAGGCGGGGGACGACGGCGGTGCTGGCTCTGGCGCTGCTGTGCCTGCTGCCGTCCGGCGCCGCCTCCGCCGCCACCTCGGCTCGGCCAGCTGCCGCCCTGGCCGCGCCGTCCGTCCGGTCGGGCGCCGACCCGGTCCGGGTGCTGGTGGTCCTGGACGTGTCCGGCTCCATGCGGCGCTCCGGGGGCAACGGGCAGACGCTCCTCGACGGTGCCCGCAACGCGCTCGCCGAGCTCGTCTACTCCCTGCCGCGCGACAGCCAGGTGGGGCTGCGGGTGTACGGCGCGAGGTACGCCGGGACCGACCGGGCCGTTTCCTGCCGCGACACGCAGCTCGCCGTCCCGGTCGGACCGCTCGACCCCGGTCGCATCGTGTCCGCCGCGAACCGGCTGCGACCCACCGGTGACACGCCGATCGGGCGGTCGCTGACCTACGCCGCCTCGGACCTGCGCGCCTCGACCCGGGCGAGTCGCGGGGTCATCGTGCTGATCAGCGACGGCGAGGACAACTGCAGCGCACCCGGCAACCCGCCGTGCGAGGTGGTGGGCGGCCTCCAGCGGGCCGGGTTCAAGGTGCGGATCGAGACGGTCGGCGTCGCCCTCTCCCGCAACCGGGCCGCCAAGCGGGCGCTGCAGTGCATCTCCGGTCGCACCGGCGGCAGCTACTACGACGCGCAGGACTCCCCGGCGCTGAGCGCGGCTCTCGAGCGGATCAGCAGCGACGCCCTCGGCCAGCTCGGCAGGGGCCGGCAGGTGCCGGGTGCCGGCCGACTGGCCCGAGCTCCCCTCATCACCCCGGGCACCTACCGGACCACGCTGCGGCCGGGTCAGACGGCGTGGTACCGGTTCCGGGCGACCACCGGCGAGCGGCCCCGGGTGCTCGCCACCGTGGAGGGCCTCGCGTCGCTGCGCGTCCCGTCGTCGGTCCGCAACTGCCCGGCCTGGCGTGCAGAGCTCCTCAACCCCTACGGCGAGGGCGGCACCTACCCGCCGTACGGCAACTCGGGGGTGTTCGACGGCGTGGGCATCGGCTCGACGGGCGCGTCGACGACGAGCGGGCTGGCGCCGTACAGCAAGGGCATCGACTTCACCGGCACGTGGGCGATCCAGCTGTCGCTGGCCCGCGACACGGGCGACACGTGCTCGGCGTACCTCCCCCCGCGCACCGGCTTCCGCACCCGGTTCGCCCTGCAGGTGGTCGCGCCCGGCGCGCGCCGCACGCCTCCTGTCGTCAAGGCGACCGCCACCCCGTCACCGTCCGCGTCCCCCTCCTCGGGGGCCTCCGACGAGACGGAGCCGTCGGCGTCGGCGAAGTACAACACCCCCGCACGGCCGCAGGAGACCCCGCCGTGGGTGCTGCCGGTGGTCGCGGTCGGGGTCGCCCTGGTGCTCGGCGGGTCCGCGTCTGCGGTGCTGCTGGTCAGGCGTCGCCGTCGCCGTGGTTGGTGAACTCCACCCGGTCGCCGACCCGCAGCTGCCACTCGTCGAACGCCCCCTGCTCGGCCTCGATGACGCCTCGTCCCCGCCATACCCAGGCGCCGATCTTGCCGGGCCGCATGGCAGCGACGTGGATGACGGTGGAGGACTTGTCGAGGTGGGCGACGTCGATCGCGAACCGCATGCGGAAGGTGTGCACCTGCCGGGCGGGCGAGAGCCACATCGCGCCGGTGAGGCCGGTGCGGCCGAGCAGGCCCTTGCTGCGCGTCCTCGCGGTGGTCGCCATCATCACCGGCGCGACGTCGCGGCCGTTCACGAGCAGTCTTCTCTGGTCCACGGTCGGTGCGCTCCCCCTGACATGCGTGTCCCTAGCAGGGAGACGTCTACCCCCAGGTGGGGCCGCGAACCACGGACGGACCAGATTTTGCCTGGCCGCCCGGTCCGTCCTGCCTGGTCAGCCGGTCCGGCGGCCGCCCACCAGCGCCGACACCTCGCGGAACGCCTGGTCCGGGGTCATCGGCCGGGCGCCGCAGGCGACGGCGTGCGCAACGATGTCGGGCTCGGCGCGCATCAGCCGCCAGCCGCGGCGCAGCAGCACGATCGGCGGCTTGCGGTGCTCGCGCAGGTCCCGGACCAGGCGCCGCCAGAACGTGAGCATCCGGTGGTTGCGCACGCAGACCGCGTCGGCGAGCAGTCCCCGCTCCTGGCAGCCGGCGACGATCTCCTGGGCGAACAGCCCCTCCGCCAGGACGTACGGCGACCCGCCGAGCGAGACCGGTCGGACACGGGTCCGGCCGTCGTGCGCGATGTCGTAGACCGGGACGTGCGCGGTGCCCTCGTGGCACAGGCGGTCCAGGGCGTCGACGGCCTCCTGCTCGGACCAGGAGGCCGGGTCGTCCCAGTCCACCAGCCCCGGGCCGGCGGCGCTGGGCCGCCGGGGGAGCGTCGGGTCGGCGCCGTCCTTGTAGAAGTCGTCGAGGTTCACCGTCGGCACCCCGAGCGCCTGCCTCAGGCGGGCACAGAGCATGGACTTGCCGGACCCGGAGGGCCCGCACACCACGATGACGCGGGCCGGCACGGTGCGCTCAGACCCCGATCGGGTGCCAGACGGTCTTCGTCTCCAGGAAGGCGGTCATCCGGTGCAGGCCGGGATCGGCCGACCAGTCGGGCTCCTCGAGGTGAGGTCGCACGACCCGCTTGAGGTTCTCTGCCGCGGCCTGCTCGAGCTCGGTGGCCCAGTCCCGGTCCCGGTCCCGGTCCGCGGCTGCCGACCCGCCGGCCAGGCCGGTCAGGTCGATGGCGTTGACGTCCGCATGTGAGGCCAGGGTGGGCGCGGTGTCGGCGAGCGGCCCGGTGAGCACGTTGACGACCCCGCCGGGCAGGTCGGAGGTGGCGAGCACCTCGCACAGGGTGACCGCCGGCAGCGGCCGCTCGTGCGAGGCGGCGAGGACGACGGTGTTGCCGGTGACGATGACCGGCGCGAGGACGCTGACCAGGCCCAGCAGCGAGGAGCGCTGCGGGGCGAGCACGGCGACCACCCCCGTCGGCTCGGGCAGCGAGAAGTTGAAGTACGGCGCCGCGACCGGGTTGGTGCTGCCCACGACCTGGGCGATCTTGTCGGCCCAGCCGGCGTACCAGACCAGCCGGTCCACGGTCCGGTCCAGCGCGGTGTCGGCCTCGCGCTCGGTGCCGCCCTCGGAGCGGCGGACCTCCTCGACGAGCTGGGCGCGGCGCCCCTCGAGCATCTCCGCGACCCGGTAGAGCACCTGCCCGCGGTTGTACGGCGTCCGCGCCGACCAGCCGGCGAAGGCCTTGCGGGCGGCCTGCACCGCGTCGCGCGCGTCCTTGCGGGAGGCCGACGCCGCGTTGGCCAGGAACACTCCCGAGCTGTCGGACACGACATAGGTGCGGCCGGACTCCGAGCGGGGGAAGGCCCCTGCGACGTACAGCTTGTAGGTCTTGCGCACCCCGAGCCGGGGCGCCTCCTTCGGGGTGGGGGTCATCGCAGGTAGGCCTCCAGACCGTGCCGGCCGCCCTCCCGGCCGTAGCCGGACTCCTGGTAGCCGCCGAACGGGCTGGCGGGGTCGAACTGGTTGAAGGTGTTGGCCCACACGACGCCGGCGCGCAACCGGTTCGCGGCCCACAGGATCCGCGAGCCCTTGTCGCTCCACACGCCCGCGGAGAGCCCGAACGGCGTGTTGTTCGCCTTCTCGACCGCCTCTGCCGGCGTGCGGAAGGTCAGCACGGACAGCACCGGGCCGAAGATCTCCTCGCGAGCGATGCGGTGCGCCTGGGTCACGCCGGTGAAGATCGTCGGCGGGAACCAGAAGCCGGTGCCGGGCAGGTCGCACGGGGGCGACCAGCGCTCGGCGCCCTCGGCGTCGCCGACCTCCGACAGCTCGCGGATCTTGGCGAGCTGCTCGGCGGAGTTGATCGCTCCGACGTCGGTGTTCTTGTCCAGCGGGTCACCGACGCGCAGCGTCGCCATCCGCCGCTTGAGCCGCTCGAGGACCTCGTCCGCGACCGACTCCTGCACCAGCAGCCGTGAGCCCGCGCAGCACACGTGTCCCTGGTTGAAGAAGATGCCGGTGACGATGCCCTCGACGGCCTCGTCGAGCGGGGCGTCGTCGAAGACGATGTTGGCGGCCTTGCCCCCCAGCTCCAGGGTGACCCGCTTGGTGGTGCCCGCGACTGCGCGTGCGATCGACCGGCCCACCTCGGTGGAGCCGGTGAACGCCACCTTGTCGACGTCGTGGTGCGCGACCAGCGCCCGGCCGGTGTCGCCGGCGCCGGTCAGGATGTTGACGACCCCCGGCGGGAGGTCGGCCTGCTGGCAGATCTCCGCGAACAGCAGCGCGGTCAGCGGAGTGGTCTCGGCGGGCTTGAGCACCACGGTGTTGCCGCAGGCCAGCGCCGGGGCGATCTTCCACGCCAGCATCAGCAGCGGGAAGTTCCAGGGCACCACCTGGGCGGCGACACCCAGTGGCTGCGGGTCGTGCCCGGCGCCGGCGTGGTCGAGCTTGTCGGCCCACCCGGCGTAGTAGAAGAACCACTGCGCCGCGAGCGGGACGTCGACGTCGCGGGACTCCTTGATCGGCTTGCCGTTGTCGACCGTCTCGAGCACCGCCAGCTCCCGGGCCCGCTCCTGGAGCAGGCGGGCGATCCGGAAGAGGTACTTCGCGCGCTCGCGGCCCGGCAGCCGCGACCAGAGGCCGTCGTAGGCCCGGCGCGCCGCCCGGACCGCGACGTCGACGTCCGCGGCGTCGGCCTGCGCGACCTCGGCCAGCACCTCCTCGGTCGCCGGGTTGACGGTCTTGAACGACCCCCCGGCGAGCGGGTCGACGAACTCTCCCCCGACGAACAGGCCGTAGGTCGACCTGATGTCGAGCACCGAGCGGGACTCGGGCGCCGGCGCGTAGTCGAAGCCGGCGGGCTCTCGGGGTTCGGTGGGCGGCACGGGTCAGTCCACGGTCACGTAGTCGGGACCGGAGTAGCGGCCGGTGGTCAGCTTCGAGCGCTGCATCAGCAGGTCGTTGAGCAGCGAGGAGGCGCCGAACCGGAACAGGTCCGGGTGCAGCCACTCGTCACCCGCGACCTCCTTGACCAGCACCAGGTGCTTCAGGGCGTCCTTGCTGGTGCGGATGCCGCCGGCGGGCTTGACACCGACGAGCCGTCCGGTGGCGAGCCGGAAGTCGCGCACCGCCTCGAGCATCACCAGGGTGACCGGCAGGGTCGCGGCCGGCGACACCTTGCCGGTCGAGGTCTTGATGAAGTCTGCGCCGGCCAGCATCGCCAGCCAGGACGCGCGCCGGACGTTGTCGTAGGTCGCCAGCTCACCGGTCTCCAGGATCACCTTGAGGTGGGCGGCGCTCCCGTCGGGTCGGAGGCAGGTCTCGCGCACCGCGACGACCTGCTCGAAGACGTCGAGGTAGCGCCCGGACAGGAACGCGCCGCGGTCGATGACCATGTCGATCTCGTCGGCACCCGCCTGCACCGCGTCCCGGGCGTCCGCGAGCTTGACGCCGAGCGCGGCCCGGCCGGAGGGGAAGGCCGTGGCGACGGACGCCACGTGCACACCGCTGTCGCCCAGCGCCGTGCGGGCGGTCCGGACCAGGTCGGGGTAGACGCACACCGCGGCGGCCGCCGGGCAGCTGGGGTCGGTCGGGTCCGGGCGCATCGCCTTGGCGGACAGGGCGCGCACCTTGCCGTGCGTGTCGGCGCCCTCGAGGGTGGTCAGGTCCACCATCGAGATCGCCAGGTCGATGGCCGCCGTCTTGGCCGTGGTCTTGACCGACCGGGTGCCCAGGGACGCCGCCCGGGCCTCCGCGCCGACCTGGTCGACACCGGGCAGCCCGTGCAGGAACCGGCGCAGGGAGACCTCGGACCCGGTCGCCGCCAGGAGCGACGCCGGGAGGGGGTCCACCCGGGCTGCGGGCAGGGTTCCGGCGCTCATGGGCCCCAGCATAGATCTGGCCGGGGACAAGTCCGGACCGGTCCGGTCAGGCCGACGGCTCGTCGGTGTTGTCCGTCGCCTGCTCCTCGGGCTCCGGGGCCTCGGGCTCCTGCAGCTCGTCCGGGATCACGTCCTCGTCCTGCTGCGCGGACAGCGGCGGGTCCGTGGTGACGGGTGCGCCCTCGGTGTCCGCCCCGACGTCGCTCTCCGCGTTCGGGTTGGCGTCGGCTCCGCCGGGTGCTCGCTCCGGCTCAGCGTCGACGTGGGGCTCCGGCGGGTCATCGAGGTCGGCGCTCATGGCGTCATCCTAGGGTCGCCCCCCGGCTCGGGGGCGAGGCGGTCGACGACGAAGGCGTAGAGGTCGGTCCAGAGCCCGACGAGCTGGTCGAGGGACTGCCCGACGCCGTGCCCCCCGGCCTCCATCCGCAGCAGGATCGGCTGGTCACTCGCGGTCGCCGCCTGCAGCCTCGCCACCATCTTCTTCGCGTGCCACGCGTCCACGCGTGGGTCGAACTCGCCGGCGGTGAAGAGGATCGGCGGGTACGACGTACCGTCCCGGACGTTGTGGTACGGCGAGTAGGCGCGCAGGGCGTGGAACATCGACTCGTCCTCGACGGACCCGAACTCCGTCACGTTGAAGGCGCCGTTGGCCGTCGTCTCGCTGCGCAGCGCGTCGAGCACCGGCACCAGGCAGAGCACCGCCGCCGCGACGTCCGGCCGCTGGGTGAGCACAGCGCCCATCAGCAGCCCGCCGTTCGAGGCGCCCTGGATCGCCAGCCGGTCCCGGGTGGTCACGCCGGTGGCGACGAGGTGGTCCGCGCAGGCGATCAGGTCGTCGAAGCAGTTCTGCTTGGTGTCCAGCCGACCTGCGTGGTGCCACTCCTGGCCGTACTCGCCACCGCCGCGGATGTTGGCGACCGCGAACACCCCGCCCCGGTCGAGCCACACGAGCCGGGAGGGCGCGAACGTGGGCCGCGCCGAGATGCCGTAGCCGCCGTACCCGGTCAGGATCGTGGGCGCCGCACCGCCTCGCAGGGCGTCGGGGCGGCCGAGCAGGTTGACCGGGACCTGGGTGCCGTCCTTCGAGGTGGCGAACACGCGCTGCACCTCGATGCCGGTGAAGTCCACGGACGTGACGGTGTCCAGGGCCGTCCGCCGGGGCGCCGCGTCGCCGTCCGCGTGCACCCACCACGAGCGGGGCGAGGTGAAGGACTCCACCGCCCAGGCCACCTCGTCCGCGCCGAGCCGCACGAGCGAGGTCACCGAGCTGACCGCAGGCACGTCCACCGGCGGAAGGGCGCTGCCCTCGTGGTCGAAGGCCCGCAGCGAGGAGGGTCCGCCGTCCATGCCGACCAGCCACAGCCGCCGCTCGGTGACGGCCAGCCCCGCCACCGTCGTCGCGCCGGCCGGCACCACCTCGGCCGGCCCGGCTGACTCGGCCGGTCCGGCTGACTCGTCCGGTCCGGTCAGGGGGAGACGGAGCACCGCGCCGTGCGGGTCGTCCCTGACCGAGACCAGGAACATCGCGTCCACGCCGAACACCGCGTCGGTGCAGCGGTCCTCGAGGTCCGCCACCAGGCGCCACTCGCCGCCGTCCTGGGCCCGGACGAAGACCTGCCACTCGCCGCCGTCCCCGCGCTGCACCCGGTCCAGCACCCAGCGCCCGTCGCCCGAGGAGGCCAGCATGTTCTCGGCGATCCGCGGCTCGGCGAAGGCCTTCCCGGACAGCTCGCGGCGGTCGCTGTCGGCGGGGGTGCCGAGCTCGCGGAACCACACCTCCTGGTGGAACCCGAGGTCCGTGTCCGGCACGGTGCCGGGAGTGGGGTGCCGGGTGTACCAGAAGCCACCCGCGTCGCCCCGCCAGGCCAGTGAGCCACCGGCCGTCCCGCTGTTCACGAGCGGCACGGCCACGTCGACGGTGCGGCCGGTGCCGACGTCGTACACGTGCAGGGTGCCGTCCTCCGTGCCCCGCTCGGACAGGGACACGGCGACCAGCGAGCCGTCGGGGGAGGGCACGAACCAGTCGATCGTGGTGGCGCCGCTGGGATCCAGCTCGTTCGGGTCGACGAGCACCCGCTCCCCGTCGAGGTCGTCCAGCGCGGGGAGCACCACGAGGAACGGCTGCTGGCGGGGCGGCTGCGCCTTGAGCGCGAAGTACGTCGCCCCGGCCCGGTCCAGCCGGCCGTAGGTCGTCGACCGGGCGGCCAGCACCTCCTCGACGCTCTGCCGGATCTCCTCCCGGTGCGGCAGCGACCGGAGGTAGGCACGGGTGCGCGCGTCCTGTGCCGTCGTCCAGGCCCGGGTGCGCTCGTCGGTGGCATCCTCGAGCCAGAGGTAGTCGTCGGTGACCTCGACGCCGTGGTACGTCGTGGTCACCGGCTCGCGTGGTGCGTCGATCCTCGGCAGGTCCCTGATATCCGTCACGACTCGGAGTCAACCACCAGGCCCCGCCCGGCACCCCCGCCGCCCCGTCCCTCGACCCGCCGATTACCAGGGGATGCAGGAGGTTTGGCGCATCCCATGGGTCACGGCCCATGGGAGGCGCCAGTTCTCCATGGGGAGTGGGTACGACGCACCGGGGCCGACCACCCGACCGCTACTCGCCGACGACGACCGAGAGGTCCTTGCGGATCGCGTCGAGCCGCTGGGCGGCGACGATGCGGGCGGCGTACACTGGGTCCGAGGGGTCCTGCGTCAGACCTGCCGACTCGAAGGGGTCGCCGGGGTCGCCGGCCCCGTCCACGTCGTCGGGCTCGACCGGGACCACGACCTCGAGGTAGCACTTGACCTTGGGCTCCGTCCCCGACGGTCGGACGATCACCCGGGACCGCTCGGCGAGGCGGTAGCGCAGGCCGTCGGTCGGGGGCAGGCCGGCGCCGCCCTCGGCCAGGTCCTGGACCGCCTCGACGGCCAGACCACCCAGCCGGCCGGGCGGACGGGACCGCAGCTGCTCCATGACGGCGGTGATCCGGTCGAGGTCGGTGTACCGGACCGACAGCTGGTCGGTGGCGTGCACCCCGTGCACACGGGCGATCTCGTCCAACCGGTCCACGAGGGTGAGGCCATCGCGCTTGAGCAGCGCCGCCAGCTCGGCGACCCGCAGCAGGGCCGAGACGCCGTCCTTGTCGCGCACCAGCCCGGGCGCGACGCAGTAGCCCAGCGCCTCCTCGTAGCCGAACGCCAGCCCCTCGACGCGGCCGATCCACTTGAAGCCGGTGAGGGTCTCCTCGTGCGGCTGCCCGTACGACGCAGCCACCGCGCCCAGCAGCGAGGAGGACACGATCGAGTTCGCGTAGACGCCGTGCACCCCCGAGCGGAGCAGGAAGTCACCGAGCAGCGCCCCCACCTCGTCGCCGCGCAGCATCCGCCAGCCGTGCGGCCCCGGCAAAGCCACGGCGCACCGGTCGGCGTCCGGGTCGTTGGCCACCACGAGGTCGGCGTGGTGCTCGGCGGCCAGCGCGAGCGCGAGGTCCATCGCCCCCGGCTCCTCCGGGTTGGGGAACGCGACGGTGGGAAAGTTCGGGTCGGGC
>CAXSHL010000060.1:0-26407 GCA_964237315.1 uncultured Nocardioidaceae bacterium | reverse complement strand
GCCCTCGTCGAGGATCGCCTCGACGAGCGGGTGCACGTCGTAGGCCCGCTTCTTGGACTCCGGGAGCATCGCGGACAGGTCCACGTCCTCGACGGCACCCACGTCGAGCGTGCCCTGGGCCCCCAGCAGGGTGGCCAGGCCGCGGGCGCGCTCGATCGCCTCCTGCTCGCTGTCGGTGAGGATGTGCACGACGCCGGAGCGCCGTCCGTGCGGCTCGGGACCGCCGAGCCGCAGCATGTCCACGTCCTCGCCGGTGACGGAGCGGACCACGTCGGGGCCGGTGACGAAGATCCGGCCTTCGGGACCGAGGATCACCAGGTCGGTCAGGGCCGGGCCGTACGCCGCTCCGCCGGCCGCCGGACCGAGCACCACCGAGATCTGCGGGACCTTGCCGGAGGCCTGCGTCATCGAGTGGAAGATCTCGCCCACCGCGTGCAGGGACAGCACGCCCTCTGCGAGCCGGGCGCCGCCGGAGTGCCACAGCCCGACGATGGGGGCCTGGTCGGCCATCGCGCGCTCGTAGGCCCGGACCACCACCTTGCAGCCGACCTCGCCCATCGCGCCGCCCATCACGGTGGCGTCGGAGCAGAAGGCCACCACGTGGGTGCCGTCGACCTGACCGACTGCCGCCAGCATGCCGCTGCCGTCGTCGGCGGTGATGAGCTCGAGCGTCCCGTCGTCGAAGAACGCCGCCAGCCGGAGGTTCGGGTTGCGAGGATCCTGGTCGCGCGGCACCTTCGCCGTCTTGGCCGAGGGGACGGTCTCCTCCCGGACGGGCGCGGTCGTCACGCGTAGGACCCGAAGGCGACTGCGACGTTGGCCCCGCCGAAGCCGAAGGAGTTGTTCATCGCGGCGATGTCGCCGGCAGGCAGGTCACGCGGCTTCGTGGCGATGTCCAGGTCCACCTGAGGGTCCCGGTCGTCGAGGTTGATCGTCGGCGGCACCACCCGGTCGTGCAGGGCCAGGATGGTGGCGATGGACTCCAGGGCGCCGGCCCCGCCGAGCAGGTGGCCGGTCATCGACTTGGTGCTGGTGACCACCACCCGGTCCGCCGCCGAGCCGAGGACCGCGTGGATCATCAGCCCTTCTGCGATGTCGCCGAGCGGCGTCGAGGTGGCGTGCGCGTTGATGTGCACGATGTCACCAGGCTCCAGGCCGGACTCGCGCATCGCCATGCTCATCGCCCGCGAGCCGCCCTGCCCGGACGGGTCGGGCTGGGCGATGTCGTGGGCGTCGGCGGTGATGCCGGCGCCGCGGACCTCGGCGTAGATCTTCGCGCCGCGTGCCTTGGCGTGCTCCTCGGACTCGAGCACCAGGACGCTGGCACCCTCGCCGAGGACGAAGCCGTCGCGGGCCACGTCCCAGGGACGCGAGACGGTGGTCGGGTCGCCCTCGTTCTTCGACAGGGCCATCATCTGGGCGAAGGCGGCCATCGGCAGCGGGTGGATCGCTGCCTCGGTGCCACCGGCGAGCACCACGTCGGCGCGGCCGAGACGGATCTGGTCCAGGGCCAGGGCGATGCCCTCGTTGCCCGACGCGCACGCGGAGACGGGGGTGTTCACGGCGGCTCGCGCTCCGACGTACAGGCTCAGGTTCGCGGCCGGGGCGTTCGGCATCAGCATCGGCACCGACAGCGGTGACACCCGGCGGGGGCCCTTGTGGATCAGGTTGTCGTACTGGTCCAGCAGCGTCTGGATGCCGCCGATGCCGGTGGCCATCGCGACCCCGAGCCGCTCGGGCTCGACGCCACCCTGGTCCAGGCCACTGTCGGCCCAGGCCTCCATGCCGGCGACCATGGCGAACTGCGCCGTCCGGTCCAGGCGGCGCGCCTTGACGCGCTCCAGCACCTCGGTGGGCTCCACCGCGACACGGGCGGCGATCTTGACCGGCAGCTGCTCGGCCCACTCCTCGGTGAGCGGGCGGACCCCGGACGTGCCCGCGAGCAGGGCGGCCCAGGTCGTGGGCACGTCCCCGCCGACGGGGGAGGTCGTGCCGAGTCCGGTCACGACGACGCGAGTGGCGCTCATGTTCTGTTCACCTCATGGGTTGTGCGGGATTGCGCAGATCTGGAGCCGGCTGACACCGGAGGCGGACGCGACCTCGTGTGGTCACGATCCGCACCCCGGCGTACGACCAGCGGGTGAAGCGGGTCAGTTGTACTGGCTCATTAGCCGTTCTGGGCGCGCTCGATGAACGCGACCGCGTCGCCGACCGTCTTGAGGTTCTTCACCTCGTCGTCGGGGATCTTGACGTCGAACTTCTCCTCGGCGGCCACGACGACCTCGACCATGGAGAGCGAGTCGACGTCGAGGTCCTCGACGAACGACTTGTCCTGCTGGACGTCGTCGGCGGGAATGCCGGCGACCTCGTTGACGATCTCGGCGAGGTCGGCGCGGATTTCCTCTGTGGTTGCCATGTGCGGGGAGCTCCTTCTGGGTGGTGGAAAGGACGGTGCTGCGGACCCGTGCACGCGGTGCGCGGGGAACTGGGGTGGAGCTAGGGGACCTTGACGACCTGCGCGGCGTAGGACAGGCCCGCGCCGAACGCGATCAGCAGCGCGATGTCGCCGCTCTTCGCCTCGCCGTCGTCGATCATCCGGCCGAGCGCGAGTGGCACCGACGCCGCAGAGGTGTTGCCCTGCTGGGCGATGTCCCGGGCGATCTTGATGTGGGCGGGCAGCTTCATGGTGCGGGCCATCGCGTCGATGATGCGCATGTTGGCCTGGTGGGGGACGAACACATCGAGGTCGTCGACGCTGATGCCGGTCCGGTCGAGAGTCTGCTGACCGATCTTGGCCATGGCGAAGGACGCCCACCTGAACACGGCGCTGCCCTGCATGATCAGGTGCGGCATCTCGGGCTTGTCCTGGGTCAGGACGTCGCCCCAGTCCTCGTTCATCCGGATCAGGTCGAACTGCTCGCCGTCGGAGCCCCAGACCACCGGTCCGATCCCGACCTCCTCCGACGGGCCGACGACGGCAGCCCCGGCTCCGTCCGCGAAGATGAACGCCGTGCCTCGGTCGTAGAGGCTGGTGATGTCGGTGAGCTTCTCGACGCCGATCACCAGCACGTGCTTGGCGCTGCCGCCGCGGATCATGTCCGAGGCCAGCGCCAGACCGTGGCAGAAGCCGGAGCAGGCGGCCGAGATGTCGAAGGCGGGCGCGTCCGTGCCCAGCTCGTGGGCGATGGCGGTCGCGATCGCCGGGGTCTGCATCATGTGCGAGATGGTCGCCACGATCACGCAGTCGATCTGGGCCGCCTCGATGCCGGACCGCTCGATCGCCTGTCGCGACGCAGCCACCGACATCGACTGGACCGTCTCGTCGGGTCCGGCGAACCGTCGCTCCTTGATGCCCGAGCGCTGCTGGATCCACTCGTCGCTGGAGTCGATGGCCTCGACCAGCTCGCTGTTGGGGACGATCCGCTTCGGCCGGTAGGTGCCGATCCCGAGCATCGCGGCCTCGGGTGCTCCGCCGGAGCTGTTCAGCGTGACGCCGCTCATGACGGGACTCCCTCGGGGTGCAGGCGGATCAGCGGCTGACCGGGGGAGACCAGGTCGCCGTCCTCCACGAGCCACTCCACGATCGTGCCGCCGTACGGCGCGGTCACCGCTGCCTCGTCCTGCCGGCCCTGGACGGCGCCGATCCGGTCGTGGGGCGCGATCAGGGTGCCCTCGCGCAGGTCCGCCGTCTGGTGGAAGGTGCCCTTGGAGGGGGCCACCAGCATCCGCCACGTGGGGTTGGTGTCGATCTGCGAGGCGACGCCGTGCTTGTCGATGAAGGCGCGGGCGTCGTCGAGCTGGTCGGGAGTCTTGAGCGCGAACGTCTCGACGCCCTTCATGGCCCGCCTGGCGATGCCGGTCAGGGTGCCCGCCGGAGGCATCTCCAGCATGCCGGTCACGCCGAGGTCGAGCATCGTGTCCATGCACAGGTCCCAGCGCACCGGCGTGCGGACCTGGGAGACGATGCGGCGCAGGACGTCGACGCCGTCGTGGACGACCTGCCCGTCGCGGTTGGAGATGATCGGGATGCGTGCGTCGTGGGTGGAGACCGAGCGGGCCAGCCGGCTGAGCACGTCGACCGCAGGTGCCATGTGCTCGGTGTGGAACGCGCCGGCGACCGACAGTGGCATCAACCGGGCCTTGGCCGGAGCGTCGTCGGCGAAGTCCGAGAGCTGCTGCACCGTGCCGGCGGCGACGATCTGCCCCGGACCGTTGTCGTTGGCCGCCGTCAGCCCGTGCGCGGCCAGCGCGGCCAGGACCTCGTCGCGGTCCCCCCCGAGGATCGCCGTCATGCTGGTCGGGGTGACAGCAGCAGCGGCGGCCATCGCTCGGCCGCGCTCGCGCACCAGCACCATCGCCTGCTCGCCCGTGATCGCGCGTGCACCCGCGGCGGCGGTGAGCTCACCGACACTGTGGCCCGCGACCGCGCCGATCCGGTCGAAGCCGTCCGCCGGGTGCGGGAACAGCTCCAGCGCGGCCAGCAGGCCCGCGGCGACCAGCAGCGGCTGCGCCACGGCGGTGTCGCGGATCGTCTCCGCGTCGGCCTTGGAGCCGTAGTGCACCAGGTCGAGCCCGCTGACAGCGGACAGCCACGTCAGCCGGTCGGCGAACGCCGGGTTCTCGAGCCACGGCGTCAGGAAACCGGGGGACTGGGCTCCCTGGCCGGGAGCAACGATGACGAGCACTTCTCTACCCTGCCGTGCCGGAGGTCGGCTCCGCGCCTCGGACGGGCACGAAGATTCCCGGTCAATCTTTGTAGGAACCCAACAAACATGTTCTGGAGACTAGGACGTCGACTCGGGCGCGGTCAGCCGGCCCAGGGTGAGCGCGATTCGGTAGGTGTAGGCGTGCCGGGGGTCGCTCGGGGACAGGCCGGTGACCTCCGCGGCCCGGCGCAGGCGGTAGCGCACCGTGTTGGCGTGCACGAACATCGCGCGGGCGGTGCCCTCGATGGAGCCACCGTGCTCGAAGAACGCCGAGACCGTGTCCAGGGTGGCCGCGCCCGCCTTGGACAGCGGGACGAAGACCTCCTGCACCAGCTGCCGCCGGGCGTGGCCGTCGCCGGACAGGGCCCGCTCGGGCAGCAGGTCGTCGCTGGTGACCGGTCGTGGGGCCTCGGGCCACCCGGGAGCCGCTCGGAGCCCCGCGGCCGCTGCCCGCGCCGAGACGCTGGCGTGCACCAGGTCGGGGACCACCGGCCCCACCACCACGGGTCCGTCCCCGAAGTGCGGAGCCACGGCTGCCCCTGCCTTGTCCGCGTTGTCGACCCCGCCGAGGACCACGACCATCCGATCACCCTGTACGGCGCACAGGGCGTCCAGGCGGGCATGCCGGGCTGCTCGTCGTACGTCGTCGATGATCGACTCGCGGGCCGGACCCTGGACCTCGCGCACCCGCCCGAGGACGACGACCACGTCGCCGGCGGACTCCCAGCCGAGCGCGCTGGCCCGCGAGCGCACCGTCTCGTCGGCCTCGGCGCGCAGCACGTTGTCGACGACCAGCGCCTCCAGGCGGGCGTCCCAGGCGCCGCGCATCTCCGCCGCGCGGGCGTAGACCTCCGCGGTGGCGAAGGCCACCTCGCGCGCGTAGCGCACGATCGCGTCGCGCACGGAGGGGGCGTCCGCCTCACCCACGGCGTCGACGACGTTCTCCTCGACGACCTCGATGGTCAGCCGCACCATCTCCACGGTTTGGTGGAGGCTCACAACACCGGTCAGCGCCTGGGGGGCGACCCCGAAGACCTCGGCGGTCACCGGTGAGGAGGAGTGTGCGGACTCCTCGTACCACGAGACGAACGCCTTGATGCCGGCCTGCACGATCAACCCGATCCAGGAGCGGTCCTGGGCCGACAGGCCCCGGAACCACGGCATGTCCCGCTCCATCCGGGTCAGGGTGGCCGTGGTCAGCGACCCGACCGAGCTCTGCAGCCGGCGCCCGATCGCCCCTCGCTCCGGATCGCTCAGGTCGCTTCCGCTCACGGACCGACCCTAGGTCACGCGCCCACCGGCACCGCCCGAACGGGTGGTTCGGCGCCGACGCACGGAGTTAACACGCCTGAAATGCGGCGTTCTGGTTACTGTTGCTTTCAAGTACCACACGTGAGGAGCACTCGTGTCCGACCAGCTCGAGGTCCAGTACCTCACCATCCACGGGCACGCACGTGCGTTCGTGAAGGCCGGTCAGGGCCCCGCGCTGCTCCTCCTGCACGGGCTCGGGTGCGACCACACCACGTGGGAGCCGGTGATCGCCGAGCTGGCGCGCGACCACACCGTCATCGCTCCGGACCTGCTCGGGCACGGCCGCTCCGCCAAGCCACGGGCCGACTACAGCCTGGGCGGCTACGCGAACGGGATGCGCGACCTCCTGACGGTGCTCGGCATCGACAAGGTGACGGTGGTCGGGCACAGCTTCGGCGGTGGCGTCGCGATGCAGTTCGCCTACCAGTTCCCCGAGCGGGCCGAGCGGATGGTGCTCGTCGCGCCCGGCGGCCTGGGCCCGGAGGTCACCCCGGCGATCCGCGCCGTCACCCTGCCGGGCTTCCACCAGGCGATGAGCGTGGTGACCCTTCCCGGCGTCCGCCACCTGACCACAGCCGGGCTTCGGATGCTCGCCGCCTCGGGGCTGCCGCACGTGCGCGACCTCGACGAGGTCGCCGAGATCGTCGACTCCTTCAAGGACCCGCGAGCGCGTCGCGCCATCCGGCACGTGGTGTCGGCCGTCGTCGACTGGCGCGGACAGATCGTCACCATGGCCGACCGCGCCTACCTCACCGAGGCCATGCCGATGTGCGTGGTCTGGGGGAGCGACGACTCGGTGATCCCCGTGCGCCACGCCGAGCTCGCCGCCCAGCTGGCCCCGGGCGCCATGGTTGAGGTGATCCCTGACGCCGGCCACTTCCCCCACAAGGACCACCCGGAGCGGTTCGTCAGCATCCTTCGTGAGTTCGTAGGCACTCGCGCACCGGCCACCTACCAGCGACACCGCTGGCGGGCGCTCCTGACCGCCGGCTCCCCCGAGGCGCTGCCCGTCACCGAGGCGGTCCCTGCGCTGCCGGCCATGGAGATCGCCTGACCTTGCCGAGGCGTCCCGTTCTGCGATCTTCGGGGCGCCGACCCGGCGCATCTGCACGCCGTGACCCTGCCGAGTCGGCGCATCTGCACGCGGGGAAGTGGGCGCCCACGAGCCTGCCCGAGAAGGTCGCGTGGACACACAAGGCTGCCGCCAGGCATCGCAGAACCGGACGCCTCGGCGTGCCAGGCATCACAGAACCGGACGCCTCAGTGTGCCAGGCACCGCAGAACCGGACGCCTCAGCGGGCCGGGGTCAGGCGTCTCCGCCTTCCTGCTTCACCCCTCGCACCGCCGTCGGGTCGTCGATGCGGTAGGTGTCGAAGGCCTCCTGGACCACCTCGGGCTTGACTTCGCCGCGCAGGGCCAGCGCCTGGAGGGCCTGTACGACGACCGACTGCGCGTCGATGTGGAAGAACCGTCGAGCGGCCGGCCGGGTGTCGGCGAAGCCGAAGCCGTCGGCGCCGAGCGCGTGGTAGTCACCAGGCACCCACTTGGCGATCTGGTTCGGAACCGCGCGCATGTAGTCGCTGACCGCCACGAAGGGGCCCTCGCTGTCCTTGAGCTTGTCGGTCACGTAGGGCACGTGGGCCGGCTCCGAGGGATGCATGAGGTTCCACTCCTCGGCGGCCGCCCCGTCGCGGGCCAGCTCGTTCCACGACGTCACCGACCAGGTGTCGGCGGCCACCCCCCAGTCCTCGGCCAGCATCTTCGCCGCGTGCGTCACCCACGGCAGACCGACACCGGAGGCGAGCAGCTGCACGCGGGGCGGGTTCTCCGCTCCAGACACCTCCGGTGGCGGGGACAGGTGGTAGATCCCCTTGAGCAGCCCCGCGACGTCGAGGTTCTCCGGCTCCTTGGGCTGGATCGTCGGCTCGTTGTAGACGGTGATGTAGTAGATGACGTTCTCACCGTCGGGGTGCTCCTCGGTGCCGCCGTACATCCGGCGCAGCCCGTCCTGCACGATGTAGCTGACCTCGTAGGCGATCGCCGGGTCGTAGTGCACGACCGCAGGGTTCGTCGCGGCGAGCAGCGGCGAGTGCCCGTCCGCGTGCTGCAGCCCCTCACCGGTCAGGGTGGTGCGACCCGCCGTGGCGCCGATCAGGAACCCGCGCGCGAGCTGGTCGGCCATCGCCCAGATCGAGTCGCCGGTGCGCTGGAACCCGAACATCGAGTAGAAGAGGTAGAACGGGATCATGTGCTCGCCGTGGGTGGAGTACGCCGACCCGGCCGCCGTCGCGGACGCCATGGCGCCCGCCTCGGAGATGCCCTCGTGCAGCATCTGGCCCTGCGCAGACTCCTTGTAGGCAAGGAGCATGTTGCGGTCCACCGACTCGTAGCGCTGCCCCATCGGGTTGTAGACCTTGGCCGTCGGGAACATCCCGTCCATGCCGAAGGTGCGGTACTCGTCCGGGGCGATCGGCACGATCCGCTTGCCGATCTCCTTGTCCTTCATCAGGTCTCGGAGCAGTCGCACGAGGGCCATCGTGGTGGCGATGGCCTGCTTGCCCGAGCCCTGCTTGAGCTCTGCGTAGGTCTTGTCGCCTGGGAGCTTGAGCAGCTTGGAGCGGTTGACGCGTTTCGGCAGCGATCCGCCGAGCTGGCGACGCCGGTCCATCATGTACTCGAACTCCGGGGAGTCCTCGCCCGGGTGGAAGAACGGCGCGACCTCCGACTCGTCGATCTCCTTGTCGGTGATCGGCAGGTAGAGCCGGTCCCGGAAGGTCTTCAGGTCGGCGTTGGTCAACTTCTTCATCTGGTGTGTGGCGTTCTTGCCCTCGAGGGCGTCGATCGTCCAGCCCTTGATGGTGTGCGCCAGGATCACCGTCGGCTGGCCGACGTGCTTGGTGGCCGCGTCGAACGCGGAGTAGACCTTCCGGTAGTCGTGGCCGCCGCGCGGCAGCTTGACGATCTGGTCGTCGGTCATGTGCTCGACCATCTTGCGCAGCCGCGGGTCGCCGCCGAAGAAGTTCTCGCGGACGTCGCCGCCGGACTCCACCGAGTAGGTCTGGAACTGGCCGTCGGGGGTGCTGTTCATCTTGTTCACCAGCACGCCGTCGACGTCGCGGGCGAGCAGCTCGTCCCACTCACGGCCCCAGACGACCTTGATGACGTTCCAGCCGGCGCCGCGGAACGTGGACTCCAGCTCCTGGATGATCTTGCCGTTGCCGCGCACCGGCCCGTCGAGCTGCTGCAGGTTGCAGTTGATGACGAACGTCAGGTTGTCGAGCTCCTCGCGCGCCGCCACCCCGATGGCACCGAGCGACTCGGGCTCGCCCATCTCGCCGTCACCGAGGAACGCCCACACGTGCTGGTCGCTGGTGTCCTTGATGCCGCGGTTCGCGAGGTAGCGGTTGAACCGTGCCTGGTAGATGGAGTTCAGCGCCGTCAGGCCCATCGACACCGTCGGGAACTCCCAGAAGTCCGGCATCAGGCGCGGGTGCGGGTACGACGAGAGCCCCTGTCCCACGCCGTGCTGCACCTCCTGGCGGAAGCGCGACAGCTGGGTCTCGTTCAGCCGGCCCTCGAGGAAGGCGCGGGCGTAGATGCCGGGGGAGGCGTGGCCCTGGATGTAGATCTGGTCGCCGCCGCCGGGGTGGTCGTGACCGCGGAAGAAGTGGTTGAAGCCCACCTCGTACAGCGACGCCGAGGACTGGTACGTCGCGATGTGCCCGCCGACCTCGAGGCCCTTGCGGTTGGCCGTGGAGACGATGACCGCGGCGTTCCAGCGCAGGAAGGCGCGGATGCGTCGCTCGATGTGCTCGTCACCGGGGAACCACGGCTCGCGCTCGGGGGAGATGGTGTTGATGTAGTCGGTGCTGCGCAGCGCAGGCACTCCGACGTTCTGCTCACGGGCCCGCTCGAGCAGCCGGAGCATCAGGTAGCGGGCGCGACCGCGGCCGCGGTCGTCGACCATCGCGTCGAAGGAGTCCAACCACTCGTTGGTCTCCTCGGGGTCGATGTCGGGGAGCTGGGTGGGAAGTCCCTCGTGGATGACCTGGGCGCGGCCCGAAGCCTTGCCGGGGGACTGCTGAGAACCTGTGGCCACGATTCCTCTGCTCTCGTGCTGGGGGAGCCCGATACGTGCCCGGGATGCGGTCGGGCATGCAGACGGCCCCAGGTCGCGGGACCGTCCCTGTCATCGTGCCACCTGGGCACCGGAGGCGAAAAGCCCGACTGCCTCCGCGCTCACCTGGGGCGGCCGACGAGCGGCCGTCCCGCGCGGTGCGCACCTCGCCGCTCGGTGCGCACCAGCCGGGCGAGCCACCTCGGCATCGTCCAGTTCGCCCGGCCCAGGACGGCCACCAGCGCAGGCGCGAGGAGGGCGCGTACGACGAGCGCGTCGATGGCGATGCCGAGGGCCAGCGCGGTGGCGAGGATCTTGACGTCGATGGACGGCACCGTCGACAGGGCGACGAAGGCCAGGAACAGGATCAGTGCCGCCGAGGTCACCAGCCTGCCGGTGCGCGAGATGCCGTCGACGACCGCCCTCGGGGTGTCCCCGTGCTCGTCGTACGCCTCGCGCATCCGGGACAGGATGAACACCTCGTAGTCCATGGACAGCCCGAACAGGAACGCGAAGACGGCGACCGGCACCCAGATGGTGATGGCGCCGCTCGCGTCGCTGCCGAAGACCGCCTGCGTGCCGATGCCGTTCTGCCAGATCAGCGTGGTGATGCCGTAGGCGGCGCCGATCGAGAGCACGTTGAGCACCAGGGCCTTCACCGGCAGCCAGAGCGAGCGGAGCGCCCGGGCCAGCAGCAGGAACGTCACCACCACGATGACCAGCAGCGACCACGGTGCGCTGCCGTAGACGGCCGACACGAAGTCCGCGTCCTCGGCCGGGGTCCCGCCGACCCGGGCGCTGAGGCCCTCGGCTGCGTCCCGGACGTCGCGAACCGTCCGACTGCCCGTCGAGGTGGCCGGGTCGTCGTCGGTGTACACCTGCAGCAGGGCGGTGCCGCTCCGCCGCCAGGACGGCGGGTCGACGACCCCGGCGACGCCCGGGACCGCGGACACCGCGGCCGAGACCTCCTTCGCCGCGGCGGGCGTGGTGAGCACCTCGGTGGGACGCAGCACGCCCGGGGCGATGCCGGCCCTGGAGATCACCGCCTGCGCGGCACCGGCGGACGACGACGTGCCGTAGGCCTTGAGCAGTGGCGACCCCAGCCGCAGCGACAGCAGCGGAGCGGTGAGGGCGACCAGCACCACGACGGTGCCGACGATCGTGAGCCAGCGGTGCCGCACCACCCAGCCCGCCACCGCCGCCCACCGGTGGCTGGTCGGGTCGCTGACCGTCCGCCGCGGCCACTGCAGCCGCGGCCCGAGGGCCGCGAGCACCACCGGGACCAGGGTGAGCGAGGTGAGGACGCTGAGCAGCGGGATCAGCAGGCCGCCGAGCCCGATGCTGCGCAGGAACGGCAGGGGTACGGCGATCAGCCCGGCCAGCGACACCGCGACCGTCACCCCGCTGAACAGCACCGAGCGTCCTGCCGTGAGCATCGCAGCGCGGACCGCGGCCTCGTTGTCGAGGCCCGATGCCCGCTCCTCGCGCCAGCGCATCACGATCAGCAGCGAGTAGTCGATGGCCACGCCCAGGCCGATCAGGGCGACGAGGTACTGCACCACGAAGGACACGTCGGTCAGCGCGGTCAGCCCCAGCAGAGCCAGGAAGGTGGACAGGATCGACACGGCGGCCACCAGGAGCGGCACCCCCGCCAGCAGGGAGCCGAAGACCAGGGCGAGCACGACCAGGGCTCCGGCGGCTCCGAGCACCACCTCGACCAGGATGCCCCGGTCGCTCCCGCCGCCTTCCGCGAGCAACGGCACCCCGGTCATCCGCAGAGGGCTACCGAGCACGTCGGCCGCCGCGACCGCCCGCTGCAGCCGCGGCAGGGCGGCGACGTAGGGGTCTCCGCCCGGCACCACCGCCGGGTACACCACGGCGACCGCCCGACCGCCGTCCGCCGACACCAGCACGTCAGGGTCGTCGGAGGCGAGCACCACCCGGGTCCCGGGTGAGGCCCTCGCCACCTGCCGGGTGGCCTCGTCGAAGGCCGCCAGCCCGCGTCCCGAGCTCAGGTCGGTGCCCGCGGGAGCGGCGGCGGTCAGCACGAACGGGTCGTCCAGACCGCCTCCGCCGTAGGCCTCGACGATGTCGGTGTTCGCCTCGTAGGCCGGCTGGCCCGGCAGCCCGAAGCTGTAGCTGAGCCCGTCGACGGTGCGTCCGGCGGTGGCGGCACCTGCTCCGGCCAGGAGCAGCCAGACCAGCACGACCACCCACCGGTGCCCGAGCACGAGGTCGATCAGTCGGGCCACGGTCCTACACCGGCTCCAGCCCGCGGTGCGGCCCCTCCGGGAGTACGACGGTCAGCTCGTCGCCCGCACGGACCTCGCCCGCTCGTCGTACGACCCCCATCACGCCCGCACGCCGCCGTACGCCGCCGTCGGGGTCGCGGGACACCACCCGCTCGAGCAGACCGGGTTGGAAGCCCTCGATCTGCCGGCACGGGTTGCGCAGCCCGGTGACCTCGACCTCGGCGCCGCCGCCGAGCACCAGGACGGCCCCGGTGGGGAGCGCGAGCAGGTCGATGCCGACGGTGGTGACGTTCTCGCCGAGGTCGCCAGGCGCGACCTGGTGCCCGAGGCCGCTCAGCTCCTCGAACAGCTCGACCGGCAGCAGGTGCACCTGACGGAGGTTCGGCGCGGTGGGGTCCCGGTGCAGCCGCGAGCGGTGCTGCACCGTCACGCCCAGGTGGGCGTCTCCCTCGACGCCGAGCCCCTCGAGCAACCGGATCGCCGGACGCACCCGCTTGGAGAACCGGTGCTCCGCGTCCGTGGCCACCGCTGCCACGCGAGGCCTCCGAGCGGCTCGGCTCGGGAGATCGACGTCCTGGTCGGCGGGCATGGGACTAGCCTGACACCCACCGGTCGCCCTTGCGCACCAGGTCGACATCGGATGGACTACCCGCAAGCACACCGGGGACGGCTGCGTCACCGGTGCACCAGATGTGGAGGAGTGATGTGAGCGCGACCGCGGGTGGCCACGAAGGCACCGCCACCCAGACCGCCGGCGAGCGGCTGGGGCTGAAGACCGGAATGGTCGTCCAGGAGCTCGGCTGGGACGAGGACGTGGACGACGGCCTGCGCGCCGAGATCGAGGACACCATCGACGCCGACATGGTCGACGGCGACTACGGCAACGTGGTCGACTCCGTCGTGCTGTGGTGGCGCGACAACGACGGTGACCTCGTGGACGCGCTGATGGACTCGCTGAGCGATCTCGTGGCCGGCGGGGTGATCTGGCTGCTGACCCCGAAGGTCGGCCGTCCCAACGTGGTCGACCCCGCCGACATCGCAGAGGCGGCGCCGGTGGCCGGGCTCACCACCACCACCACGGTCGCGGTCAGCCAGGACTGGGCGGCCACCCGGCTCGTCGCCCCCAAGGCGGCGCACTGAGCGCCCAGTCCCGCCCTGTGCCGGGTCCCGTGTCCCGTCCCGCGAGGGTGCTCGGCGCGGCCGCGAAGGCGCCCACCGTGCTCGCGGTCATGACCCGGGCCGGGGTGGTCAGGCCGTATCCCCCGCTTCGACTCGCCAGGGTCGCCAGGATCCTGCGGTCATGGGGCGCGGGCCCCGCTGGTGGCTTCGCGTCGATGGCGGTCCTGGTGCCCGACCGGGCGGCCCTCGTCGACGAGCTCGGCAGCCTGACCTTCGCCGACCTCGACGACCGCAGCAACCGGCTCGCCGACTCGATGCTCTCGCGCGGCATCGGCGTCGGAGACCGCGTCGCAGTGCTGTGCCGCAACCACCGGGGCTTCGTCGACGTGAGCCTGGCCGCGACGAAGATCGGCGCGGACGTGCTCTACCTGAACACCGCGTTCGCCGGGCCCCAGCTCGCGGAGGTGCTGGCCCGTGAGCAGCCGGCAGTGGTGGTCCACGACCAGGAGTTCACCGGCCTGCTGGCCGATGCCGACGTGTCCGCGCGCATCGTCGCCTGGGTCGACGAACCGGACGAGGACGTCACCACCCTCGAGTCACTGATCCGTGCCGGCGCACCGGGCAGGCATACGGCGCCTCCCCGAGCCGGTCGCGTCGTCATCCTCACCTCGGGGACGACCGGAACGCCCAAGGGAGCCCCTCGCCACGAGGCCGGCATCGAGGCCGCGACCGCCCTGCTCTCCCGGCTGCCCTTGCGATCCGGCTGGCGGTGCCACGTCGCCTCTCCCTTGTTCCACACCTGGGGGTGGGCGCACTTCGCGCTGTCCATGCTGCTCGGCTCGACCCTCGTGCTCCGTCGCAGGTTCGACGCCGAGAGCTGCCTGCGGACCCTCACCGAGGAGCGGTGCGAGTCCCTCGTCGTGGTCCCGGTGATGCTGCAGCGGATCATGCGACTGCCCGCGGAGACCCTGGACTCCTACGACCTCTCGCGCGTGCAGGTGGTCGCGGCATCCGGCTCCGCGCTGCCCGGTGACCTCGGCACCCGCTGGATGGACCGGTTCGGGGACCACCTCTACAGCGTCTACGGCTCGACGGAGGTCGCCTACGCCACCGTCGCCTCCCCGGACGACCTCCGAGCAGCCCCTGGTACGGCGGGCAGGCCACCGTTCGCGACCGTCGTGAAGATCCTCGACGACGATGGCGCGCAGGTCACCGACGGACGGACCGGCCGGATCTTCGTGGGCAACGGCCTGCTGTTCGACGGCTACACGGGTGGCGGCGACAAGGACCGCGTGGACGGCCTGATGGCGACCGGTGACCTCGGACGCTTCGACGAGGGCGGCCGGCTCCTGGTCGAGGGCCGGGACGACGAGATGATCGTCTCCGGCGGCGAGAATGTCTTCCCGGCCGAGGTGGAGGACGCCCTGGCCCGTCACCCGGCAGTGGCCGACGCGGCGGCGGTCGGCGTCGAGGACAGGGACTTCGGGCAGCGGCTGCGGGCCTTCGTCGTCCTCAAGGACGGTGCGCAGGTGAGTGAGGCCGAGCTCAAGGACCACGTGCGGCGCAGCCTCGCCGGCTACAAGGTGCCACGTGAGATCGTCGTCCTCGACGAGCTGCCGAGGAACGCCACCGGCAAGGTCCTCAAGCGCCAGCTGGTCAGCACCCCGCACCCACCCGAGGAGACCGCATGACCATGGAGATCGGCCAGCAGGCCCCCGACTTCGAGCTTCGTGACCAGCACGGCCAGCAGGTGTCGCTGGCGTCGTTCGCAGGCAACCGAGCCGTGACCGTGATGTTCTACCCCTTCGCCTTCAGCGGCGTGTGCACCGGCGAGCTGTGCTCGGTCCGGGACAACCTGCAGACCTTCGAGTCCGACGACGTGCAGCTGCTCGCCGTCTCCTGCGACCCGATGTTCTCGTTGCGGGCGTTCGCCGAGCGGGACGGGCTGACGTTCCCCCTGCTCTCCGACTTCTGGCCGCACGGCGAGGTCGCCCGGACCTACGGCGTCTTCAACGAGGATCGCGGCTGCGCGGACCGGTCCACCTTCATCATCGACAGGTCGGGGGTGCTGCGCTGGATGGTGCACAACGAGATGCCCCAGGCGCGGGACCTCCAGGAGCAGGCACGGGTGCTCGCCGACCTGGGCTGAGCGCCTCTTCGGTCTACAGGGTCCAGACGATGCCGCACTCGTCGCACATGAACGCCTCGTCGTCGTCCGGTCCGGTCACCACCTCGTGCCACCGGTGGTCGTGGAACGGCTCCATCGCCCCCGCTGGACCGACAGGGACCTCCAGGTCGGACACGGCAACCAGCTCCCTCGCTAGGGGTGACAAGGCGAGTCGCACGGGGTCCGGATGCGAAGGGCTCGAGTTAAGCACGAAGAAACGTGACCTGTCCCGCAAAACGTAGACTTCCCTTTACGCACCGCTGGCCTCGTCGCCTCCCCGGGTCGGGACTGAGGGTCCAGACGGTGGGCGCAGCAGGGATCGAACCTGCGACCACCTGCTTGTAAGGCAGGTGCTCTACCGCTGAGCTATGCGCCCGGATGACCACCGGTGGGCTACCGGAGAACATAACAACGACCGCTGGCGTCTCGGGTCACCAGCGGTCGTTGCAAGGCCTATTGAACTACCCCCAAGCGCCAACCGTTAGGCCATCTCGCCGTTTTTTGGAAACCTTTACCTAGCTCAGCAAGTTCTTCGTCGCAGCCCTTCACTCGGCTCGTCAAGGTGCCGATACTGGTGCAGAACCGACCTGGTGGCGGCAGGCGCCCCGCAGCACGGGAGTCGGTCCACCTCGAGCCCAGTTCGAGGCAGTGAGGAGCTACGTCCCCGCCCTCGGGCGGGGACGTCGTCACGTGTGCCAGGCTTCCCGCCATGTCGCTGCGCCTGTCCGACGTCACCGCCCTGCTGGACGGCTGGTACGACCCTGCGTGGGCCGCTGACTGGGACGCCGTCGGTCTGGTGTGCGGTGACCCCGAGCAGCCGGTCCGGAGGGTCCTCTTCGCGGTGGACCCCGCTCCTGCGGTCGTCGCCGAAGCCGTCGACTGGGCCGCGGACCTGGTCGTGTGCCACCACCCGCTGTTGCTGAGCGCCGTGCACGGCGTGGCGGCCACCACGCCGAAGGGCCGGGTCGTGCACGACCTCCTGCGCGCGGGTGTGGCCCTGCTCACCGCACACACCAACGCCGACGTCCCTCCCGACGGGGTCAACGAGTCCCTCGCCCGGGCACTGGGACTCCTGGACCCTCAGGTGCTGCTGCCCGAGGGCGCCGGCCCGACCCGTGGCCACGGACGGATCGGCCACCTGGACAGGCCACGGACGCTGCGTGAGCTGGCTCAGCAGGTGCACGCCGCCCTGCCCCGGACCGCCCACGGTGTGCGGGTCTCTGGGGACCCCCAGCGCCGCGTGCAGACCGTCGCCGTGGGCTGTGGAGCCGGCGACTTCCTGCTCGAGACGGTGCTGGGCACCGATGCCGACGTCTATGTCACCTCCGACCTGCGCCACCACCGGGCGGCGGAGTTCCGCGACCACGACGGGCCGGCCCTGGTCGACGTCGCCCACTGGGCGGCCGAGTGGACCTGGCTGCCGGTCGTCGAGCGCAAGGTCCGCGAGGCCGTGCGTGCTCAGGGCGCTACGGTGGAGACCCGGGTGAGCACCCTGGTGACCGACCCGTGGACCTTCCGGGTCGACTGACTCGGCTCCCGGACTCCAGCAACCGACCCGACCCGAGGGAGCACCCGCTGAAAGCCGACGCCTTCTCCCAGCTCAAGCTGCTCGACGTCCAGGAGCTCGATGCCCGGATGGACCAGCTGCGGCACCGGCTGGCGACCTTCCCCGAGACCCGGGAGCTGGCCGCGCTGGCGGCCGAGCGCTCAGAGGTGGACGGCCGGGCACGGGACGCGCAGATCGAGATCGACGACCTCATGCGCGAGCAGCGCAAGGCCGACGCGGACGTCGAGCAGGTCAAGACCCGCCGGCTGCGCGACCAGGACCGGATGGACCGCGGGCTGGTGACCAGCCCCAAGGACCTCGAGCGCATGCAGCAGGAGCTGGTCTCGCTGGCCCGCCGCATCTCCGAGCTCGAGGACACCGAGCTCGAGGTCATGGAGCGGCTCGAGACCGCGCAGCAGGAGCAGGCGCGCCTGGCCGCGCGGCTCGCCGAGATCGACGCGCAGGCCGCGCAGCTGACCACGACCCGGGACGCGAAGTCAGGCGAGCTGACAGCGCAGCTGGCAGCCACGACCGACGAGCGCAAGGTGACCGTGCAGGACGTGCCCGGCGACCTCGTGGCGCTCTATGAGAAGGTGCGCGCACAGAAGGGCGGTGTCGGGGCCGCAGCCCTGGTCCGTCGCCGCTGCACCGGCTGCAGCCTGGACCTCAACGCCGCCGACCTGGGCGGCATCGCCAAGGCCCCGCTCGACGAGGTGCTGCGCTGCGAGGAGTGCAACCGCATCCTGGTGCGGACCTCGGAGTCCGGCATCTGATGGCTGACGGCTCGGGCGGGCACCGGTCCGTGCTCATCGAGGCCGACGGCGGGTCACGCGGCAACCCGGGACCCGCGGCGTTCGGCGCGGTGCTCTTCGACGCGGACACCCGCGAGGTCATCGCCGAGCGGGCCGAGTGCATCGGCCGGGCGACGAACAACGTCGCGGAGTACCACGGCCTGATCGCCGGCCTCGAGCTCTACCGCGAGCACACGCCGGAGGCCGACCTCGAGGTGCGGATGGACTCCAAGCTGGTCGTCGAGCAGATGTCGGGGCGGTGGAAGGTCAAGCATCCCAGCATGGTGCCGCTCGCGTCACGGGCGCAGCTGCTCGCGCCGTTCGGTACGACATACGCCTGGATCCCGCGCGAGCGCAACAAGCACGCCGACCGGATCCTCAACGAGGCGCTCGACGCCCAGGCCGGCAAGGCCCCCCGCCGGCGAGTCGCAGAACCGGACGCCTCGGCGGGGTCCGGGACCGCAGGACGGGACGCCTCGGCGAAGCAGGCGCAGGGGAACGGCCAGCGCGGGTGGTCGGCGCCTGGACCGGTGACGACCCTGGTGCTGGTCCGGCACGGGGTCACCGCGCACACCGTCGACAAGAGGTTCTCGGGTGGACTCGGCGGCAGCAACCCGGGACTCTCGGACGAGGGCCGCGACCAGATCCGGGCCACGGCGGACTGGCTCGCCCCGCTCGCCGAGGAGATCGACGTCGTCGTCTCGTCCCCGGTGCGCCGCACCTCCGAGTCCGCGGAGATCATCGGTGCCCGGCTGGACAAGCAGGTGCGCACCGAGGACGGACTCGCCGAGATGGAGTTCGGCTCCTGGGACGGGCTGACCTTCGCGGAGCTGCGGGAGCGGCACCCTGACGAGCTGGACGCCTGGCTGGGGTCCCTGGACCAGCCGGCGGGCGGAGGCGAGTCGTTCCGGGTGGTCGAGAAGCGGGTGCTGGCCAGCCTCGACCAGCTCCTGGCGGAGCACGCCGGCCGGACGGTGCTGGTGGTCAGCCACGTGACGCCGATCAAGGTGCTCGTCGCGCGCGCGCTGGGGGCGCCGCTGGAGTCGGTCTACCGGATGGAGATGGCGCCCGCGTCGGTGAGCGTCCTGTCGTTCTTCGACGACGGCAACGCGGCCATGCGGATGTTCAACGCGCGGCCGCCCGACGCCGCCTTCACAGGTCGCTGACCACGACGTCGAGCCGGGTGCCCGACCCGTCGCGCGGCCCCTGCTCGACCTTCCAGCCGAGTCCCCCGAGATGGTCGGCGAACCTGGCCGGACTGGACGGGGCGGCGCCGTCCTCCAGGAGCGAGCGGACCAGCCGCCCCTTGGTGGCCTTGTTGAAGTGCGAGACCACGCTGCGCCGGCCGCCGGTCTCGTGCAGCACCCGCACGCTCACCACCCGCGCGGCCAGGTCCGGTCCCGGCCGCCAGAAGCCCGCATAGCCCGAGGACCGCAGGTCCACGACCAGCCCGCGACCAGCGGCCTCGCGCACCGTGGCGTCCAGCCGTCGCCCCCAGAACGTCGAGACCCGGCCGATCCCCGGCAGCGAGACGCCACCGGAGAGCCGGTACGCCGGGATCCGGTCGGCGGGTCGCAGCAGGCCGAAGAGCGCCGAGGTGACGGCCAGCCAGGAGGTCGCGCGGCGCCGGGCCGGGCCGCTCAGGGAGGCCAGGTCCAGCGCCTCGTAGAGCACCCCGCTGTAGACCGAGTCGGCGCGGGCCGTCGGCGCCTGCCTCAGCCGCGCGTTCGCCGCGACCTCGGCGGTCTGGGTGGGCCCGAGGCCCAGCATCTTGGCTGCGCCGGCGGGCTGGTCCGACGTACACAGAGTGACCAGGGCGTCCAGCACGGCGGCCCGGTCCTGCGTCAGCGCTGGGAACGCCAGCGACCCCAGGTCGAGCGGCCTGCCCCGATGCGGAGGCGACTTCCCCTCCGACGGGGGCAGCAGGATGAGCACCGGCTCACCCTATGCTGGCTGGACCAGACCAGGATGAGAGGTGAGATCCGGTGCCGAGAAGAGTCGTGAAGCTTCACCATGCCGACGGCGCAGCCCTGCTCGACGGCATCGCGGTCATCCAGCGAGAGCTCGAGCTGACCGCCGAGTTCCCCGAGGAGGTCGAGCGCGCCGCCCGCCAGGCCGCCGGCAACCCGCGGCTGCCGGCGCTCGATCGCACCGACATCCCGTTCGTCACCATCGACCCTGTCACGTCCATGGACCTCGACCAGGCGCTGCACCTCGAGCGGGACGGCAGCGGCTACGTCGTGCACTACGCGATCGCCGACGTCGCCGCCTTCGTCTCACCGGGGGACCCGATCGACGAGGAGGCGAACAGGCGGGGCGAGACGCTGTACGGCGCCGAGTCCAAGATCCCCCTGCACCCGACCGTGCTCTCGGAGGGCTCCGCGTCGCTGCTCCCGGACACCATCCGGCCGGCGCTGCTGTGGACGATCAAGGTCGACGGGGACGGGGAGGGCACCGACGTACGCGTCGAGCGTGCGCTGGTGCGCAGCCAGGCCAAGCTCGACTACGACGGCCTGCAGAAGCAGATCGACGCCGGCGAGGCGGACCCGATGATCACCCTGCTCGGCGAGGTCGGTGAGCTGCGCAAGAAGCGCGAGGCGGCCCGCGGCGGGGTCTCGTTGCCACTGCCGGAGCAGGAGGTCGACGTGGACGGTGACACGTGGACGCTCAGCTTCCGCAAGATGCTGCCGGTGGAGGAGTGGAACGCCCAGATCTCCCTGCTGACCGGGATGGCCGCCGCGTCGCTGATGGTCTACGCGGGCGTCGGCCTGCTGCGCACCCTGCCGCCCCCGGAGCGCCGCGACGTGCAACGGCTGCACCGCACTGCGAAGGCGCTGGGCATCGAGTGGCCCGCGGAGCTGCTCACCCCCGACTTCATCCGCTCGCTGGACCCCGGCCTGCCCAACCATGCCGCGATGGTGGTGGCCTGCACGAGGCTGCTGCGCGGCTCGGGCTATGCGGCGTTCAACGGCTCGACGCCCGAGCAGCCCGAGCACGCCGCCCTGGCCTCGGAGTATGCCCACGTCACCGCACCGCTGCGCCGGCTGGCCGACCGCTACGCCGCCGAGGTGTGCGTGGCGTTGTGCGCGGGGGAGGAGGTGCCGGGCTGGGTGCTGGAGAAGCTCGACGTGCTGCCGAAGACCATGCAGTCGGCCGACCACCGCGCACACCAGTACGAGAACGCCGTGCTCGCGCTCGTGGAGGCCGCCGTCCTCCACCCGCACGTGGGGGAGGAGTTCTCCGGGGTGGTGGTGCAGGTCGACGAGGACGACCCGCGACGAGGCGACTTCGTGGTGCAGGAGCCGGCCATCGAGTGCCACGTCACCTCGAGCACCGACCTGCCGCTCGGCGTGGACGTCGTGGCCCGCCTGGTCGAGGCTGACCTGCACACCCGGACCGTCCGCTTCGAGCTCTGAGAGCCCCTAGACTGTCGGTGGATGAGTCGGCCGGGCGGCCGCGGCGAGGCGTGCCTCGTCGAGGAAGGTCCGGGCTCCACAGGGCAAGGTGGTGGGCAACACCCACCCGGGGTGACCCGCGGGACAGTGCCACAGAGAACAGACCGCCGTGCGTCCGGCTCCGGCCGGCGGCACGGTAAGGGTGAAACGGTGGTGTAAGAGACCACCAGCGCTCCGGGCGACCGGAGCGGCTAGGTAAACCCCACCCGGAGCAAGGTCAAGAAGGGAGTGGGGGCGACCCCGCTCCTGCGCGAGTGCTCGAGGGCGGCCCGCCCGAGCTCGCGGGTAGACCGCACGAGGCTGTCGGCAACGGCAGTCCCAGATGGATGGTCGCCGACCGTGTCGCCGCGAGGCGCGCGGAGACAGAACCCGGCCTACAGGCCGACTCATCCCTCGCACCGCGCTGACCTGCAGGTTTACGTTTTCAAGGCCTCAACTGACCGCAGATTGACCGCAAGATTTCCAAGCACGGAGTCGACCGCTTCGCGTGTTCGGTCGTCGGAGTCGGGCCAGAGATGGCTGTAGGTGTCGAGTGTCTCGACCGCGCTGGCGTGGCCGAGCCGAGCCTGAACGGTCTTGACGGACTCGCCGTGCCGGATCAGCAGCGAGGCGAAATAGTGCCGCAGCGAGTGGAACCCGGTCCCGGCGGGCAGGCCGGCGGCCTTCACCACCGGCCGCCACAGGTGACCGAACGCCTGCCGGGTGATGGGCTCGCCCGCGATGGTGAACACCAGGCCTTCGCGGGAGGCAGGGAAGTCGCGTAGGTGGCCCGCGAGCGCGTCCACCACGACCTGCGGCAGTGGAATCGTGCGGACGCTGGCCGCCGTCTTGGGTGGCGCAAGGTACGGCGCCCGGCCGGGCATCGTCACGAGCTGCCGGTCGACCTCGACCGTGCGACGCAGGAAATCGATGCGGTCGACGGTCAGACCCAGGCACTCACCCTGCCGCATGCCGGTCCCGGCAGCGAAGGTGACGAGCGCCGCCAGCTCGTGGGGCATGCCGTCGCGGACGATTTGCACCTGCTCGGTCGTCGGCGGCACCACGCGCTTGCGTTCAATCCTCGGCAGCTTCGTGCCCTCGCAGGGGTTGGCGACGACGCGGCGGTCCCGCACAGCGGCCTTCATCACGCCGCTGACGATGGAGTGCACGACCCCGATGGTGCCCGGCGCCAGTGGTCTTCTGCCTTGGCCGCTGGTGCCCAGATGTGTCACCCATGCCTGGACCTCGCTCGGCAGGATGCTCGCGATTGGACGGCCGCCGAACGTCGGATAGGCGTGGCGCCGCAGCATTGTCTCCACGTGCGCCCGGGATGTGTCCCGGTGCACCTGCATGGCTCGCCACTGCTCGGCGTAGTCACGGAACGGCACGGTGCCGGCCCGGGGATCGACGAACTGACCGGTGATCTGGGCGGCCGTCGATTCGTCCAGCCATCGCTGGGCGTCGACCTTGCGGCCGAAGTGACTCGCATGCTCCTTGCCGGCGGCGTCGCGGTAGCGGGCCTTCCATCGGCCGCTCGCCTGCCGCTTTACGCTAGCCACGGTCGGCACTCCGCACGTTCCCAAGCTCGGCGGGGGCCACCGCTGGTTGGATGAACCCTGTCTGGCACTTCATCGTCCGCCCCGCCCGAGGCGCCCCTGAGACTGCCGTGCCCCGCCCCTGCCCACTGCTGAATCCTGACCATGACCTGACCTCCTTGCGGTTATTGTCCGCTGTCAGCGACCTGGCGCGGAGGTTGCACACAGGCGTGATCCTCTTGCTGCTGGTGCTCGAGCCAGGCGCTGACGTCGGTGCGCCAGTAGCGGACTCCGCGGCCGACGCGGAAGCTGCGAGGACCCGTGCCGAGGTGGCGCCAGTACCGGAGGGTGGCGACGGGAGCGCGGACGATGGCGGCGACTTCGGCCATGGTGAGGAGGTCGTCGTCGACCTTCGGGACCTCGGTGGTGGGGCGGCCGAGGTTCCAGGTGTCAATCCTGCTGCGGTGTGTCATGACGTCTCTTCTCTGTAGATGTCGGGTCTTCCGCTGAACCAATGGCGTCCATAGATGTCTCAGCGCTCACTCGGCCGCTACGAGTCCTCGGTTGTTGCCCGCGATCGCGGTCGACTGCGAATTGCTCGTGAGTATCGGAGTACTAGGCGCTGGGATGGGCGGCTCGTGGACACCGAACCGCTGGATGGCCGCGGGTTCGTGCGTCCGCTTAGCGGCTGATGCCTCGGGGCGGTGCGCCGCGGTCGCGCCCGGGCGCTTGGCGTCGGTCGTAGTAGGAGCCGATCTCTGGTGCCTGGCCGTCGGCGGCAGGCGTGCGAGCTGTGCGCCTGCTGGCCACCTGCTGGGCATCCAGTTCGCGCTGCCAGGTGTCGTGTTCGCTCTGCAGCCGGCCAACTGGTAGCGCTTGGATGGCCGGCTCGAGCTGAAGTGCGTGGACGCGTCCGCGGGCGTGCTGCAGCTCGGCGGCGGCCTCGTCGAGCTGCTGTTCGGCGCCGGTCAGCCAGCGGGCGGGATCGTTCATGGAGGCGAGGCTGCGGTGGCCGACGAGCCGCCGGTCGCGCTCGTCCAAAGCGGTGCTGTGGGGCGGCCTGCGCCTGGGCGGCTGCCCGGTTCGCAGCGTCGGCTGTGTGTCGGGTCGCTGGGTAGTCGGGGTGTGCCCGTTCAGCGGTGTCACGGGCGTAGGAGGTGACCGCCTGGTGGAGCTGCGATGAGTCCATGCGCATGACCAGGGCGGCGAGCTCAGTCGCGTCGCTGGGGAGCGTGGGCAGCACTGGCCGCCAGGTGTCCGCCCAAGCCTCCAGGTCTCGGGAGGCTCGGCGGACTTTGCTGCCGTGGAGCCCGAGCGGCCCGGCACCGTTCTGAACGGTGTGGGCGTCTCGTAGTGCGGCAAGGGATTCACGCTGCCAGGCCTGGTGGAGGGCGTGGGTGAGGCGTTCAGTGTCGGCGCAGACAGCGGCGTCGCCCCGGTCGAGCTGTGCTTGGGCCTGTGCCGCAACGTCTCGCGTCTGCTGCACCACAGCGGAGAGATCGGCGAGCCTAGGGTCGGTCTCATTGCGGATCGCCGCGACGGGAACGAGCCGGTCGCGCCACGCTTCGGCGGCGCTGACGTGCTCAGCGAGGCGCTGTTCGGTGGCCCAGGCCTGTCGGAGATCGGCCAACACCCGGTCCAGGGGTCGCAGGGTGCCGTAGCGGTCGATGTCCTCGGCGGCGCGTCGGGCGGCGTGCGCGGGTCCGAGATCGGCGCGGTCCCGGCTGAAACTGGCGACCCATTGGTCGCGAGCCTCCTCGACCGTCTCGGCGACCAGGTGGGCGACGTTGCTCGTGCGGCCGCGGGTCATCGCGACGTAGGCAGCGGCGGCGCCGGTGTGCTCCCCGAGGACCAGGTGCGCATAGTCAACGGTGTCACCCTGGGCGCCGTAGACCGTGGTCGCGTACGTCAGCTCGAGATGTTCCCGGACGTAGGTCTCCGGGAGGCGACGCGTGCCCCGGCCGCTGGTGACCTCGACACCTCCGTCTGGTTCGATGCCGGTCACGGTCCAGGTGTCGCGGTTGGCGACGTCGAGGTCGTGCTCGTTGCGGCGGGTGGCGACCCGGTCACCGACCCCGATCCGCTCTCCCGCTGCAGTGGTCACTCTGGTGGTGTCGTCGACGCGGCCGGCGGTGACGAGCCGGTCGCGGATCGTCGCGTTCAGCGCGGCGACCTGCTCTCGGGTGTCCGCGATCATCAGCACCCGGTCCCGGTCCCGGCTTCCTCCGGTGACCTCACCGGTTTGCTCACCGTGCGGCTGACCACTGTGGCCGGCGGCAGCGGTGGCCAGCAGTTGGGTGCGTTCGGTTTCGCTGGCGTGGAGACGGATCTCGCCTCGGGTCAGGAGGGCGTCGAAGACCTGTCCGGTGTGTTCTCCGGTGCGCATCGCCAGGGTCAGGGCGGCGTACTCCTGGTCGTGGAATCGATGCACCGTGTCCAGCACCAGGCAGTCCTCGGGGTGGGCCCAGCGGGCGGCGAGGTCCAGGACGCCGCCGCGGCCGACCGCGGGCAGCTGGTGCCGGTCTCCGACCAGCGCGAGCCGGGCGTGGGATTCGTCGGCGATCACGACCAGGGCGCGGGCGGTGTCCTGGTCGAGCATCCCCGCCTCATCGACAAGCAGCACGTCCCCTGGAGCCAGGACAGCGCCTGACCGTGGACCCAGGTAGGTCGCGCCCGTGCGTGGGTCGGTCTCACCAGTGTGGAGTCGCCTCCAGGTGCTGTGGCTGTCCCAGTGGTAGCCGTGCTGGTGGACCAGCCACGCCGCGGAGTACGCCGGGGCGCCCGTCTCGGAGGCGGCGACGGTGGCGGCCTTCAACGTCGGTGTCGCCACCACCAGCCGACGCCCATCCCGCTCCAACGCGACCCTCGCGGCGGTGAGCGTGGTGGTCTTCCCGACCCCGGCGGCCCCCTCCACCACCACCAACGGCCTCGTGCCGGCCAGTGCAGCAGCCACCGCCTGCTGAGCGGGATCCAAGCCCTCAACCTGCATGCCGCGATAAATGGTCGAGGTCGTCAGCCGCCCTTGGCGCATTGGCATAGGGCCGGCGATCGGCTGCGCAATGCGGTCTCGTGAGGGCTCGGCGCGGGTGATGAGGCGGGTGGTGAGGTCGTCCTCGACGGCGAGGACCTCGCGGGAGGTCAGGGAGCGGATGTGCTCCGGAATCATCTGCGGTGTCCCGTCTGGTTGCGTGAGTAGGGGGACGCAGGCGGCGAGTGCGCGGGCGGTGAGGTCTTCGGCCAGCTCCAACCGGACGCCGGCTTGGGTCACGAGTCCGGTGCGGGCAATCCACTGCTCAACCTCCCCCCGGACGTCCGCGCCGTTCCATGCCGACCGTCGACCACCCAGCCGCGCCAGCACTGTGGCCACCGCAGCCTCGCGGTCCATCTCCCCCACCCGAGGAGGCACCTCCCCCCGCGACGTAGGGCCTG
>CAXSHL010000059.1:0-26483 GCA_964237315.1 uncultured Nocardioidaceae bacterium | reverse complement strand
CGGAGCGGCTGCGCAAGGTGATCAACAAGATGGTCACCGAGGAGGACCTGATCCGGACCGTCGCGACGGCGTACTCCCACGGCTGGCGACAGGTGAAGCTCTACTTCATGTGCGGCCTGCCCACCGAGACCGACGAGGACGTGCTCGAGATCGCCGACCTGGCCAGGAAGGTGATCGCCAAGGGCCGCGAGGTCTCCGGCCACAACGACATCCGGTGCACCGTGTCCATCGGCGGGTTCGTGCCCAAGCCGCACACGCCGTTCCAGTGGGCTTCGCAGCTCGACCACGAGACCACCGACGCGCGCCTGAAGAAGCTGCGCGACGACGTGCGGGCGGACAAGAAGTTCGCCAGGGCCATCGGCTTCCGCTACCACGACGGACGCCCCGGCATCGTCGAGGGGCTGCTGTCCCGCGGTGACCGCCGCGTCGGGCGGGTGATCGAGGCGGCCTGGCGTGACGGTGCCCGCTTCGACGGCTGGTCCGAGCACTTCTCCTACGACCGCTGGGCCGCCGCCGCCGAGCGGGCCCTCGCGGACACGCCGGTCGACCTCGACTGGTTCACCGTCCGGGAGCGCGACTACGTCGAGGTGCTGCCCTGGGACCACCTCGACTCGGGCCTGGACAAGGACTGGCTGTGGGAGGACTGGCAGGACGCCGTCGACCCGGCCGCCGCGGTCGAGGTCGAGGACTGCCGGTGGACGCCCTGCTACGACTGCGGCGTCTGCCCCTCGATGGACACCGAGATCCAGGTCGGGCCGACCGGCAAGCAGCTGCTGCCCCTCACGGTCGTCTGACCTCCACCTGGCCGAGGCGCCCCGTTCTGCGACCCCCAGCCGGCCGAGGCGTCCCGTCCTGCGATTCGGCCGGGCTCAGGTCAGCTCGCCGTCGATGAGGTAGCTGCCCTGCTCGAACACCAGCTGGAGCACCGTCGACCGGCGCCCGGTCCCGAAGTTCTCGAACTTGGCGCGGTAGCTCACCACGAGGCTGCGCGGGTTCGCGGAGACCGCCAGCACCTGCCCGGGTCCGACACCGCTCCAGAAGCTGCGGTACTTCGCCAGGCCGCCGCTCTCCCGCTGGAACTTCGGGGTCAGCATCTTCCACGCAGCGTCCGGGTCCGTGGACACCGTCGCGATGTAGCCGTTGATGAAGGTCTCCATCCCCGCAGCGGTGGGTGTCGGGGTGGCGGAGGGGCTGCTGGACGTGCTCGACGAGGTCGCCGACGGGCTGGGGGTCGCCGTGCCCGGGCCCTGGCCCTGGTCGCGCAGCAGCAGGTAGAGCACCGCGGCCAGCACGAGGGCGAGCGTGACGGCGACCAGCCCGAGGACGGCCCGCCTCCTCGTGGGAGCGGGCGCAGGAGGAGGGGTCGGTCGAGCAGTCCGCGCCGCGGCGCGTGGGGGAGCCGGCGGAGGCGGGACGGCGCGCAGCGCCCGGGTGGAGGTCGGGTCCTCGGCCCCTCCCGCATCGGCCGGCGCCGGGGCCGGCGTCGGGGTCGGCGTCGGCGTCGATCTGGGGAGCGCCATGGTGGGCGGGTCGCCGCGCCCGGTCAGGTAGTCGCGGACCTGCAGCATCGTCCACCGTCGCAGGGGGTCCCGCACCATGGTCGCCTCGAGCAGCGGCCCGAGCCGGCCGGCGTCGGCCAGCCGGGGCGGCTCCTCGTTGACCAGCCGGTAGAGGCCGCCCAGCACGTGGTCCGCGACGTCGTACGGCGGGCGGCCCGAGAGGGCGTGGAACAAGGTGGCACCCAGGGACCACACGTCGGAGGCCTCGTCGCCTCGGTGGCCCGAGGCGACCTCCGGGGCGAGGTACGCCGGCGACCCGGTGACGAGCCCGGTCTGCGTGAGCGCCGCGTCACCGGCGACGCGGGCGATGCCGAAGTCGGTCAGCTTGGCCTGGCGGCTCCGGTCGACCAGGATGTTCGACGGCTTGACGTCCCGGTGCACGATGCCGGCGGCGTGTGCCGCGACCAGCGCGTCGGCCGCCTGGCCGAGCAGCCGGGCTGCCTCGGCCGGTGCCAGCCTGCCCTCCTCGCGGACCAGCTTCGCCAGGTCCGGCCCGTCGACGTACTCCATCACCAGCCAGTGGCCACCGGTGTGCTCGTCGACGACCACGTCGAAGATCGTCACCACGTGCGGGTGGTTGAGCCTGGCGGCCAGCCGAGCCTCCCGCTCCGCGCGGGCCAGGTCGGTGTCGTCCGCGCCCGGCAGCAGGCCGATCCGCTTGAGCGCCACCTGCCTGCCCAGCGACTCGTCGCGGCCGAGCCAGACCGCGCCCATGCCGCCGCGACCGACCTCGCGCACGAGTGAGTACCTCTCCGCGATCACCGGTGCACTCTCGTGAGCTGGTCCTCGATGTACGACGGCCGGGAGACCGCCAGGCCGGCGATCAGCTGGGGGAGGACGAGCACGATCATCGCCGTCAGCGGGACCGTCCAGCCTCCGGTGAGGTCATAGAGCAGCCCCACGCCGAAGGGCCCGATCGCTGCGATGAGGTATCCCACCGACTGGGTGAAGCCGGACAGGGCGGCGGTCCCCTCGGGTGTGCGCGCCCGCAGCCCGATCAGGGTCAGCACCACCGGGAAGACCGCGGCGCCGGTGCCGACCACGACCGCCCACAGCCACGCCCCGGCCACCGGCGCGATGATCATCCCGAGGTAGCCGATCGGGTAGCAGCAGACCAGGAAGGCCACGAGCCACGTCTGGTTCGTCATCCTCGCCGCCCAGGCGGGCAGCCAGAACGACAGCGGGATGCTCATCGCGGTGACGACGCCGAGCAGCAGGCCCGCCGTACCGGCGGAGAACCCGGCGTCGCGGAAGATCTTGGCGAACCACCCGAACACGGAGTAGGCCTGCAGCGACTGGAAGCCGAAGAACAACGCCATCCCCCAGCCGAGCCGCGTCCTGGCGACCGCCCGCAGCGAGATGCTGCGGGTCTCCGGGTCCGGTGCCCGGTCGTGGCGCACCAGGGCGACCCAGGGGAGGGCGGCGACCCCGGCGGTGACCGCCCAGGCGGCCAGGCCCCACCGCCAGGAGCCGGAGGCGTCCGAGATGGGCACCGTCAGCACCGAGGCCATCGTCAGCCCGACCGCCAGCGCCGTGGTGTAGACCGACGTCATCAGCCCGACCCGCCCGGGGAAGTGCAGCTTGACCAGCGAGGGCAGCAGCACGTTCGCGGTCGCCATCCCGCCGAGCGCCACGAGCGAGAGCAGCAGGAACAGGGGAACGTCCGACGTCCGCGCCCGCAGCCCGAGCCCCAGCACCACGGCGAGCAGGGCGAGGAACGTGACCCGGTGCGTCCCCACCGCACGGGCCAGCCCCGGGGCGGCGGCACCGAAGCCGGCGAAGGCGACCACCGGCAGCGTGGTGAGCACGCCGGCGGTCGTCGGGGACATCGACAGGCCCGTGGTGATCTCGTCGAGCACCGGACCCACGCTCACCGCTGCCGGCCGGAGGTTGAACCCCAGCACCACGATGCCGACCACGATGAGCGTTCTCTGCAGACGGCTCTCACTCGTCGTACCGGTGTCCACCGCCTCTGTGCTCACCCGCACATCCTGAACCACGGCCCCACCCCGGTCGGGTCGTGGGGGCCAGCGGGCGCTCTGGCGCCCGCTGGGCCCCACGACAGGCCGGGCGGGTGTCCTCCGAGCCGGTAGGGTGCGCCCGTGCGTGAACAGCCCGAGCAGCAGGCGCCGCCGGTGCAGCGGCTGCGGGTGCGCTACGCGAAGCGGGGCCGGCTGCGGTTCACCAGCCACCGGGACTTCTCGCGCGCCTTCGAGCGCGCCATCGTGCGGTCCCGGGTGCCGATGGCCTACTCCTCCGGCTTCAACCCGCACCCGCGCATCTCCTACGCCGGTGCCTCGCCGACCGGCGCGGCGAGTGAGGCGGAGTACCTCGAGATCGGGCTGGCCCACGAGACGGACCCCGACCAGGTGCTGGCAGCGCTGGACGAGGCGCTTCCCGCGGGCCTCGACGTCCTGGAGGTGGTCACCGCCGGGAGAGGGTCCCTCTCGGACCTGCTGGAGGCGAGCGTATGGCGCACCCAGGTGCCCGACCTACCGCCCGAGCGGGCCGTCGAGGCGGTGGCGGCGTTCCTCGCCCGCGAGGAGGTGCTCGTCGAGCGGATGACCAAGAAGGGGATGCGCACCTTTGACTGCCGCGCGGCCGTGGTCACCCTGACGGCCGCCTCCTCCGCAGCGGGTCCGGCGACCGGTCCGGCGCACGTCACGGCGACCCGTCCGGCGAACGGTCCGGCGACCCGTCCGGCGGCCGGCCGGGCGATTGCGGGAGGTGCCGACACCGAGTGTGCGATACTCGAGATGGTCTTGCGGCACGGAACCCCGACCGTGAGACCCGACGACGTCCTCGCCGGACTCCGCGCCATCTCCGGGCTCGAGGCGGCTGCCGCTCCTTTGCACGAGCGACTCGCCCAGGGCCCGCTGGACACGGTGACCGGCACGGTGGGCGACCCGTTGGCACTCAACCGCGACACGGCGTGACCGTTGGTGACAGCAACGGTTGGACCCGCTGACCGCGGACGGTCCGACAGGTTGTCCATGTGACGCTTACCCGGAGAACGTCGCCGCCACTCCGCACCGTGCACTGGTGCGAAGTGACTTCCCGCAGGCTTGCGTCGGACCGGTTTCACCGGTCAGGCGACTGACATGCTCCCGCGCGGACGCCGGTCACCCGGTGTCCCGGGGGCCAAGGAGAGCGATGCTCGACGAGAACGACACCACCACCCCCACCACCTCATCGGACGCGGAGACCGGCCCAGCCGAGCTCGATGCCGCGCCCGACCAGCTCTCGCCGGACGACCCGGCGCCCGGCAGCGAGGCACCCGAGAGCCCGGCGGCCGGCAACGAGGCGTCCGAGCCTCTGGCGGCCAGTGAGGCGCCCGCGACACCGACCACCGACGAGGTGCCCTCGGCCTCGGCCGGTGAGCTCCCCGCGGTCCGGAAGACGGCCCGCAAGGCGACCCGCAAGGTCGGCGCCCGCACCACGACGAAGACGGCGAAGCCGGCCGACGAGCCGCCCCACCCGGTGGCCGAGCAGGTGGCCGAGCAGGGCGCCGAGCTGTCGGCCGCCCAGAACGCCGAGGTGAGCGGCGGCGACGCCGCCCAGGCCGCCACCGCCCCCGAGGCTGTCACCGGCGACGAGGCAGCCGACTCGGGCGAGCCGGCCGCGACGAAGAAGACGGCCCGCAAGTCCGCGACCAAGAAGACGACGGCGAAGAGGGCCACGGCGAAGAAGGCGACCACCAAGCGGTCGACGTCGAAGAAGGCGGCCGCCGCCCCGGACGGCGGCGCTGGCGCCGAGGTCACCTCCCCGCTCGACTCCGACACCGCCCCTGACGCGCCCGGCGACGTCACCCGCGACGCCGCCGTGCCCAGCGACGACCTGCCCAGCGGTGACCTACCCGGGCCGGGTGTCGAGGCTGACACCGACACCCCGCTGGACGCGCTCACCGGGCTCGGCGCCGATCACGACCTGACGACCTCACCCGTGCCGGACTCCGTGGACCGGGCAGCCGCAGGCGGCGAGACCGCCCCGGAGCGCGACGCGCCGCGGCGCCCGCCGGCCGCCACGTCGCCGCTGTTCCAGGCGCCCGACCCGGTCGCCGCGCCGAAGCGGACCAGGAGGAGGGTGGGGTCCTCGCCCGCAGCGGCGGAGCCGACGACACCCGCGACGGCCGATGACGCGCGCGATCTCGCCGACCGCGAGGGCGCCGCACCGGTCGACGACCCGGACCAGATCGCCGCCAGCGACGAGACGTCGCCCGGGCGCGACGCCGACACCGGCACCGACACCAGCACCGAAGCCAGCACCGAAGCCGATGACTCCGAGGACTCACGGGACTCCGACGACGAGCAGGGCGGCAACCGCCGCCGCCGTCGTCGCGGTGGCCGCCGTCGGCGCCGTGGGGCCGGGTCCGACGGCGACGCCGAGGACAGCGAGGACACCCGGGCCGCCGAGGACGAGACCGGCAAGGACGACGCGGCAGGCGGGGACGCGAAGGACGACTCCGACGCGGATGAGGCAGGCAAGGACGCTCCCTCGGGTGGGCGCCAGGGCGGTCGCTCCGGTCGCTCCGGGCAGAAGGGCGGCCGCACGGCCGCTGCAGCGAAGGACTCCGGACCGGAGGAGCAGGACGACTCCGAGTCCCAGGACGAGGGCACCGGCTCCCGCCGCCGCCGCCGTCGCAGGCGCACCGGCGAGGAGGCCGACGCGGGCACGGACGAGCCGGGCACCGTGGTGCGGGTGCGCAAGCCCCGCACCGCCGAGGACGAGATCACCAGCCTGCACGGGTCGACCCGCCTCGAGGCCAAGAAGCAGCGCCGTCGCGAGGGTCGCGAGGCCGGTCGCCGTCGAGCCCCCATCGTCAGCGAGGCGGAGTTCCTCGCGAGACGGGAGGCCGTCGACCGGGTGATGGTCATCCGGCAGCGCCAGGACCTCACCCAGATCGCCGTACTCGAGGACAAGGTGCTGGTCGAGCACTACGTCGCCCGCGAGTCCCAGACGTCGCTCATCGGCAACGTCTACCTCGGTCGGGTGCAGAACGTCCTGCCCTCCATGGAGGCCGCGTTCATCGACATCGGCAAGGGCCGCAACGCGGTGCTGTACGCCGGTGAGGTCAACTGGGACTCCCTCGGCGCCGGCAACGGCCCGCGCAAGATCGAGCAGGTCCTCAAGTCCGGGCAGCCGATCCTGGTGCAGGTCAGCAAGGACCCGATCGGTCACAAGGGCGCCCGGCTGACCAGCCAGATCAGCCTGCCCGGCCGGTTCCTGGTCTACGTGCCGGACGGCACCACCAGCGGCATCTCCCGCAAGCTGCCCGACACCGAGCGCAGCCGCCTCAAAGCACTGCTCAAGGCGATCGTCCCGGACACCGCCGGCGTCATCGTGCGCACCGCCGCCGAGGGGGCCTCGGAGGAGGAGCTCACCCTCGACGTGGAGCGGCTGACCGCCCGCTGGTCCGACATCGAGAGCAAGGTGGCCAAGGGCAACGCCCCGCAGCTGCTGTACGGCGAGCCGGACCTCACCCTCAAGGTGGTCCGCGACCTGTTCACCGAGGACTTCGCCAAGCTGGTGATCTCCGGCGACGAGGCGTGGGACCTGGTCAACAGCTACGTCGAGCACGTCGCACCCGACCTCGCGGAGCGGCTGGAGCGCTACTCGGGCGAGGAGGACATCTTCGGCGCCTACCGCGTGGACGAGCAGATCGCCAAGGGGCTCGACCGCAAGGTGTGGCTGCCCTCGGGTGGTTCGCTGGTCATCGACCGCACCGAGGCGATGACGGTCGTGGACGTGAACACCGGCAAGTTCACCGGCTCCGGAGGAAACCTCGAGGAGACGGTCACCAAGAACAACCTGGAGGCCGCCGAGGAGATGGTCCGCCAGCTGCGGCTGCGTGACATCGGCGGCATCATCGTCATCGACTTCATCGACATGGTGCTCGAGAGCAACCGGGACCTCGTGCTGCGCCGGCTGGTGGAGTGCCTGGGTCGCGACCGCACCCGGCACCAGGTCGCGGAGGTCACCTCGCTGGGCCTGGTGCAGATGACGCGCAAGCGGATCGGGACCGGCCTCGTCGAGTCGTTCAGCGAGAACTGCGAGCACTGCCAGGGCCGTGGCGTGGTGATCCACCACGAGCCGGTCGAGCCGCGCAGGCAGCCGGACGAGGAGCCGCGCCGCGGTCGCCGTGGCCGGGGTCGTGGCGAGGGCGACGACACCGGCACGGGCAACGGTCGCGGAGGTGGTCGGGCCCCCAGCCCGGTCGTGGCGAAGGCCTCGCCCTCCCCGAAAGACATCGCCGCCATCGCCAAGCACGAGCCCCGGCCGGTGGCCGAGGTGTCCGAGGTGGCCGAGGTGCCCGAGGTCGCTACGGTCGGCTCGGTCGACCTCCCGGTGACCGACGTGCCCCTGGGCGCCGTACCCGACGAGCTGGTGCCCGAGGAGACCACACCCACCGGTCAGCCGCAGGCCGAGGAGCCGACGGTCAGTGGGCCGGCAACCGAGGAGCGGGCCACAGAGCCTTCCGCCGAGGAGCCGACCGCCGGCGAACCGGCCACGAGTGAGCCGGCCACCAGTGAGCCTCCGGCCACGCCGGTCCGGCCGGACGGGTCCTCGACGGAGGCCACCGCCCCACTGCTGCCGGTGGCGGACGGCGTGCCGGCGGCCGACGAGGCGGACCCCCTGCCACCCGCACCGGAGCCGGTGCCGGCAGGACCACGACTCGTCACCTCCACCCGACGCCGGGTGGCGCGGCGACCGGCCGGTCCGCCGTCGGGAGGGACCGCCGTGGTGGTCGACGCGAGCGCCCACGACGGGACCGGGCACGAGACGGAGCACGGGACCCGGCACGGGACGGAGCACGGGACCGAGAACGGCACCGGTGGCGGCGAGGACGACTCCGCGCTGGTGGACGCCGGTCGCGCGCAGAGCGAGCAGGCGCACGTGCCGGTGAAGCGGAAGGGGCGCCGCTGACCCGCGGACTCCCCGGGCCCCGGGCATCCTGCTCGACCGTTCCCCGGCACGCGTCGTTTTGCCCGCCGGGCCGGGGTTGAGTAGACTGAAGGTCCCGGTGCTCGACGCATCGTTCCCGCGTGTCCGGCGCAACGCCCCCGCCCCTCGTTGAGAAGGCGTGGTGAGCGTGCCGAGACGCGCACCAGAGCTCGTGATCCGAGAAGAGAGTGAGACCGCGGTGTACGCGATCGTGCGCAGTGGCGGCCAGCAGCAGAAGGTAGCTGTCGGCGACGTCATCGAGATCGACAAGGTGGCCCAGCAGGTGGGCGACTCCGTCACCCTGCCCGTGGTGATGCTCGTGGACGGCGACACGGTGACCGCCGGAGCCGGGTCGCTCGCCCAGGCCTCGGTGACCGTCGAGGTGCTCGGGGCGACCAAGGGCCCGAAGATCACCATCATGAAGTTCAAGAACAAGACCGGCTACCGCAAGCGCCAGGGTCATCGCCAGAAGTACACCCAGGTCCGGGTCACCGACATCAGCTCCTGAGCCTGATCCCCGGGCCCGGCCCGGCAGCACGCCTTCCACCCAGCACCCGCAGCGACTCACCGGAGGATTCCCACCCATGGCACACAAGAAGGGCGCAGCCTCGACCAAGAACGGTCGGGACTCGAACTCTCAGCGGCTCGGTGTCAAGCGCTACGGCGGTCAGCTCGTGAATGCCGGCGAGATCATCGTGCGCCAGCGCGGCACCCACTTCCACCCCGGCACCGGCGTCGGTCGGGGCGGGGACGACACGTTGTTCGCACTGGTCGGCGGCAACGTCGAGTTCGGCACCAAGCGCGGGCGCCGGGTCGTCAACATCGTCCCGTCCGCCCTCTGACGAACACCTGCACCTGACCCGCAGCAGTCACCGAGCACCCGAAGGGGCGTCCTGCGCACAGCCGCAGGACGCCCCTTCGGCGTTCGTCCACACGGTCGGCGCACCCTCGACACACTGACTCACAGACCACCAGCAGCAGACCGACCACCGAGCGACCGGGAGGAGCACCCGTGGCCATCCCCACCTTCGTGGACCGGGTGACCCTGCAGGTCACCGCGGGCCGCGGCGGCAACGGGGTCGCCTCGGTGCACCGCGAGAAGTTCAAGCCCCTCGGGGGACCCGACGGCGGCAACGGCGGCCCGGGCGGCAGCATCATCCTGCGCGTCGACCCCGACGTCACCACCCTGGTCGACTTCCACCACAGCCCGCACCGCCGGGCCGCCCACGGCGGGCACGGGGCCGGCGGCCACCGCAACGGCGCCCACGGAGCGGACCTGGTGCTGGCCGTGCCCGACGGGACGGTCGTCACCGACGACCACGGCGCCGTGCTGGCGGACCTGGTCGGCGCCGGCACCGAGATGGTGGTCGCCGCCGGCGGCCACGGCGGGCTCGGCAACGCCGCCCTGGCCTCCTCCAAGCGCAAGGCCCCGGGCTTCGCGCTGCTCGGTGAGCCGGGCGACGACCTGACGGTCGGCCTCGAGCTCAAGGTCGTCGCGGACATCGGGCTGGTCGGCTTCCCCAGCGCGGGGAAGTCAAGCCTGGTCGCGGCACTCTCGCGGGCCCGGCCCAAGATCGCCGACTACCCGTTCACCACCCTGGTCCCCAACCTCGGCGTGGTCACCGCCGGGGACACCACGTTCACCGTGGCCGACGTACCCGGCCTGATCGAGGGCGCCAGCGAGGGCCGCGGCCTCGGGCACGACTTCCTGCGGCACGTCGAGCGGTGCGCCGCCCTGGTGCACGTCATCGACACCGCCACCTTCGAGCCCGACCGCGACCCGGTCTCCGACCTCGAGGTGATCGAGCGCGAGCTGGCGTCGTACGGCGGCCTCGAGGACCGACCCCGCCTGGTGGCCCTGAACAAGGTCGACGTCCCCGACGGCCGGGAGCTGGCCGACATGGTGGCCGAGGACTTCCGGGCGCGCGACCTCCAGGTGGTCCGGGTCTCGGCGTCCAGCCACGAGGGGCTGCGCGAGCTGTCCTTCGCGATGGCGGAGATCGTGGCGCAGGCTCGCAGGGAGCGACCGGTGACCGAGGCGACCCGCATCGTGCTGCGCCCGCGCCAGAGTGACGGCGGCCCGGAGTTCACGATCCGGGAGACCGGTGAGGGCTGGCGGGTCCAGGGCACGAAGCCGGAGCGGTGGGTGCGGCAGACCGACTTCAGCAACGACGAGGCGGTCGGCTTCCTCGCCGACCGGCTCAACCGCCTCGGGGTCGAGGACCAGCTGCTCGAGCTCGGAGCCCGGGAGGGCGACGCCGTGCTGATCGGCGAGTCGGACAATGCCGTGGTCTTCGACTTCCGGCCGATGGTGGAGACCGGCGCCGAGCTGCTCGGCAGACGCGGCGAGGACGCCCGTCTCGAGGAGTCCCGGCCGGCGGCTCAGCGCCGCCGCGAGATCGAGGCCGCGATGGCCGCCCGGGCCGAGGGCGAGACCCGGGCCGACGTGGCCCGCCGGCTGACCCCGGCATCCGGCGCCGGCGCCGACGGGTCACCCGGGCCGGGGGACGGGACCGACTTCGGGTGGACGGAGGACGATCCCGGGCTGCTGGACCCGGACGACGGCGGGCCCGCGCAGCGATGACCGTGCGCGAGGAGGTGGCCACCGCGTCGCGGATCGTGGTGAAGATCGGCTCCTCGTCGTTGACCACGACCGCCGGCGGCATCGACCCGGTCCGGGTGCGAGCCCTGGTCGACGCGCTCGCCGGCGCCCGCAGCCGCGGCGCCGAGGTGGTCCTGGTGTCCTCCGGTGCCATCGCCGCCGGGCTGGCCCCGCTGAACCTGCCGCGACGCCCCCGAGACCTGGCCACCCAGCAGGCCGCCGCCTCGGTCGGGCAGGGCCTGCTGGTGCGCGGCTACAACGAGGAGTTCGCCCGGCACGGCATCATCGCCGGCCAGGTGCTGCTCACCGTGGACGACGTGACCCGGCGCAGCCACTACCGCAACGCCTACCGCACCTTCGCGAAGCTGCTGGAGATGGGCGTCCTCCCGGTGGTCAACGAGAACGACACCGTGGCCACCACCGAGATCCGCTTCGGGGACAACGACCGGCTGGCCGCCCTGGTGGCCCACCTGGTGCACGCCGACCTGCTGCTCCTGCTCAGCGACGTGGACGGCCTGTACGACGGGAACCCCGCTCGTGGCGCCGCCACGATGCTCGGAGAGGTCAGCTCGGAGGCCGACCTGGACGCCGTACACATCGGGCGGGCCGGCTCGGCGGGTGTCGGCACAGGGGGTATGGCGACCAAGGTGGAGGCCGCCCGGATCGCCACCGGCGCCGGCATCCCGGTCGTGCTCACCTCCGCGGCGCAGGCGGCTGCGGCGCTGGCCGGAGAGCCGGTCGGCACCGTGTTCCACCCGACCGGCCGTCGACGCCCGACCCGGCTGCTGTGGCTGGCGCACGCCACCGAGCCCAAGGGGCGGATCGAGCTGGACGCGGGCGCGGTGCGTGCGGTCGCGGAGCGGCGTGCGTCGCTGCTGCCGGCGGGCATCACCGCCGTGACCGGCGTCTTCGGTGCCGGTGACCCGGTGGACCTCGTGGATCCCGACGGGGTGCCCGTCGCGCGGGGCCTGGTCAACTACGACTCCGAGGAGCTCCCAGGCCTCCTGGGCCGGTCGACGCGGGACCTGGCTCGGGAGCTGGGCGCGTCCTACGAGCGCGAGGTCGTGCACCGCGACGACCTGGTCCTGCTCCCTCGCTCGTGAGCGCGCCGGGACGGCGCTGACCCGGTGGCCAGCGGCGCCGGGGTCGAGGGCGGGGACGACGCGCCGGAGGTCCGGCTGAGGGGTGAACATCTGGGTAATATGCCTCCAAGTCCGGCCTCGAAGCGCAGACTGGAGAGGTCGTGCCGGTGCACAGCAACCCGACTCACGGACGGCTCCGATCCTCGACGACGGGCAGCTTCGGGACCTCCAGGGGGTGGTGTCGATGACCGAGCCGGGTCGCCTGTGGCACGTCACCGTGACGGTCGGCGGGGACGAGCTGGAGCCGCACATCGTGAACAGCGCGCTGCGCCGCCTCCATGACCAGCGACCGTTCCTGCACTCCTTGCGATACGCAGCCAGCTGCGCGGAGATCCAGTACTGGGAGGAGGCCGGCTGCCTGCTCGACGCCTCTTCGCTCGCCCTGCGGGTCTGGAACGAGCATCGCGACTCCGAGAGCCTCCCCCACTGGGAGGTGGTCGGTCTCGAGGTCGTCGAACGCCACATCTTCCGGCACCGGTTCCCCCAGCACGGTCCCGTCACCGACCTCCACCAGGTGACACCCCTGCCCTTCTGAGGCCGACACGGGCGCGTCTGCACGCCGGCACCCCCTCGACCCGGGGCGTCTGCACGCCGGCACCCCCTCGAGTCGGCGCATGTGCACGGCCAAGGGACGGCAGTCTGCGCGTGCGCCCTGCGGGTGAGGTCCGGTGACGTTCTGGCCGTGGAGGATGTTGGGTCCAGGTTTCGGTTCTGGTCACTCAGGGGCATTCTCAGGGCGCCCTACGGGGGCGGAGTGCCCAAAACCAGGCCGCTGCGCACGCCGGGTGACCACAACCTCCGCGGAGCCCCCGCGGACTGACCACTTCACGGCGGCCCGGCTCGCAGTGACCACAATCGCAGTCAGGAGACCCGGCCGTGGCGGGCTTCGGGCGTGCGGACGCGCCGACTCGGCGAGGTCCGGGCGGCAGTGACTGCGCGGCGACGCCCCCTCGGACCGACTCAGCAAGGGCGTGGGCCCCAGCGCCCGCGGATCGCTAGGCTGGCGACATGACCGGCACTCCCCAGCACCTCACCTTCGAGACCGTCGCTCTGCGCGCCCGCGAGGCCGCGCACGAGCTCGCGCTGGCCACCCGGGCGACCAAGGACGCAGCGCTGCACGCGATGGCGGACGCGCTGGTCGCCGCGACCGCCGAGGTGCTGGCCGCCAACGACGAGGACGTCGCCACCGCGCGGGAGCACGGCACGCCCGAGGGGATCGTGGACCGGCTGCGCCTCGACGAGGACCGGGTCGCTGCGATGGCGCAGGGCCTGCGCGAGGTGGCCGGGCTGCCCGACCCGGTCGGCGAGGTGGTGCGCGGCTCCCGGCTCCCCAACGGTCTCGAGCTGCGCCAGGTGCGGGTGCCCTTCGGGGTCGTGGGGATGATCTACGAGGCCCGGCCCAACGTCACCGTCGACGCCGCCGGCATCTGTCTGAAGTCGGGGAACGCCGTCCTCCTGCGGGGCTCCTCCAGCGCCCGGGCATCGAACCGCGCCCTGGTCGGGGTGCTGCGGGACGCCGCCGGGTCCGCTGGGCTGCCGGCCGACGTCGTGCAGCTGGTGCCGGACGAGGGCCACGAGGGGGCCAAGGTGCTGATGCGCGCCCGCGGGCTCGTCGACGTGCTGATCCCGCGCGGCGGCGCGGGGCTCATCCGCTCGGTGGTGGAGGAGTCGACGGTGCCGGTGATCGAGACCGGCACCGGCAACTGCCACGTCTACGTCGACGCGGCCGCCGACCTGGACCGCGCGCTGGCGATCGTGCTGAACTCCAAGACCCACCGGCCGTCGGTCTGCAACGCCGCCGAGTCCCTGCTGGTGCACGCCGACGTCGCCGACACGTTCGTGCCCCGCGTCGTGGCCGCCCTTCAGGACGCCGGGGTGACCGTGCACGGCGACGAGGTCTTCGCGGTCCACGACGGGGTGCTGCCGGTGACGGAGGAGGACTTCGGCACCGAGTACCTCTCCCTGGACATCTCCGCGTCCGTCGTACCCGACCTGGACGCGGCCGTCCGGCACATCCGCACCTACTCCTCGGGGCACACCGAGGCGATCGTCACCGACTCCCACGACGCCGCGCGGCGGTTCAGCGCCGCGGTCGACTCGGCGGCCGTGCTGGTGAACGCCTCGACCAGGTTCACCGACGGCGCGGAGTTCGGGTTCGGCGCCGAGATCGGCATCTCCACCCAGAAGCTGCACGCGCGTGGCCCGATGGGGCTGCCGGAGATGACGTCGACGAAGTACGTCGTCACCGGTGACGGCCAGGTCCGCTGACCCCGGTCGGACCAAGGATGACCCGCACCGTCACCGTCGAGGAGCGGCGGGCCCGGCTCGCGCGCCGGCACCGGCTGCTCGAGGCCGAGCGGACCGACGACGTGGCCGCGATCGCCGACTCCCTGGTCGCGCTGCACTCCTCGGACCCGGTCACGGTCTACCTCTCCGCGATGGTCCGGATGCGGCAGCCCTCCGTCGAGGCCGTGGAGCGGGCGCTGTACGTCGACCGGGCGGTCGTGCGTCACCACGCGATGCGCCGCACGCTGTGGGTCGCCAGCCCGGACGTCGTACGCCTCATGCATGCCGCAGCCACGCGCAAGCTGGTCGGGCCCGAGCACCGGAGGACGGTGAAGCTGCTCGCCGAGAACGGCGTGGCGGACCCGGACGCCTGGCTGGCGGATGCCCGGGACCGGGTGCTCGAGGCACTGACGGAGCACGGGCCGATGACCGCCCGTGCCCTGGGTGTGCAGGTGCCGGCGCTGCGGCAGGAGATCGTGATGGCGCCGGGGAAGTCCTACTCCGCGACCGTGTCCGCGCACACCCGGGTGCTGCTCAGCCTGGGCTTCGAGGGGCTGCTGGTGCGCACCCGGCCCACCGGCACGTGGGTGAACGGTGCCTACACCTATGCCGCCATGGACTCCTGGTTGGCCGGCGGCCTGGGCACGCTCACCGAGCGGGAGGCGGCCTGCGGTCTCGCGCTGCGGTGGCTGCGCGCCTTCGGCCCCGGCACGACGACCGACCTGCAGTGGTGGACGGGGTGGACCGGGGCGACAACGAAGGCGGCCCTGGCGGACTCGGGTGCGGTCCAGGTGCGGCTGGCGGACGGGACGGGGTGGGTGGCGCCCGGGGACGAGGGGCCGCCCGAGCCGGTGGGCGCGTGGGTGGCGCTGCTGCCGGGGCTGGACCCGACCACGATGGGCTGGAAGGAGCGCGGGTGGTACCTCCCGGTCGAGGCCGCACACGCCTTCGACCGGATGGGCAACGCGGGGCCGACTATCTGGGCCGACGGCCGCGTGGTGGGGGTCTGGGACCAGCGACCGGACGGGGTGATCGCGACGCACCTGTTCGCGCCGCTCCCCGACGCACAGGTCGCCGAGGTGGCCCACCGGGCGGCGGAGCTGACCGAGATGATCGGACCGACCCGCTTCACCGTGCGGTTCCCGAGCCCGGTGTCGGCCTCGCTGCGTCTAGGCTGACGGCATGCCGGCTGCCACCCTGGGGGATATCGACGCGCTCGACGTCTGGACGCACCCCGAGCAGGAGCGGATCGGCACGTCGGCGACCGCCATCACCTTCGTGCGCACGGTGGCCTCGGTGGTCCTGGCCGGGCTCGCGGCGCGTGACCAGAGCATCACGCTGCTCGTCGTCGCGCTGGTCGTCTACTGGGCCGGTGACAGCCTGGACGGCTTCGTCGCCCGGATCCGGGGGTGCGAGACCCGGATGGGGGCGGTGCTGGACATCCTCTGTGACCGCTTCTGCGCCGCCGCCTTCTACCTCGGGCTGGTGTGGCTGCATCCGGACTACGCCGTGCCCGTGTTCATCTACCTCGGCGAGTTCATGGTCGTCGACTGCTTCTTGTCGCTGGCGTTCCTGGCCTGGCCGGTGCGCAGCCCCAACTACTTCTACGTCATCGACCGGCCGCTGTGGCTGTGGAACTGGTCCAAGCCCGGCAAGGCGGTGAACTCCTCGCTCTTCGCGGTGCTGCTGCTGGTCACCGGCTGGGTGTGGCCGGCCGCCGCCATCGCGACCGCGCTGCTGGTCATGAAGAGCCTCTCCCTGGTGCGTCTGGGACGGATCGGCCTGCCGGTCCCCACACGGTAGGATCCTCGCCATGTCTGCCCCACTCCTCGCCTTCGCCGCAGAGGCCGAGCGCTCCGGGATCAACCCGTTCTTCATCGGCGGAGGCGTGCTGCTGCTGCTGGCGCTCGCCGTGTTCGCCCTGCTGGCCTTCGGTGCCGGGCGGGACCACTCCTGAGCACCGGGCAGCCCCGTGATGACACGTGGTGACCCCGGTGACCCGTGGTGACACGTGACTGAGCCGGCACCGGCCGCGGTCGACGTGGTGCCCGACCGTCGCCGCATCGGGGTGATGGGCGGGACGTTCGACCCCATCCACCACGGTCACCTGGTCGCGGCCAGCGAGGTGCAGTCCTGGTTCGACCTCCACGAGGTGGTCTTCGTGCCGACGGGGCAGCCCTGGCAGAAGCAGAGCAGGCAGGTGTCGGCCGCCGAGGACCGCTACCTGATGACGGTCATCGCCACCGCCTCGAACCCGCGCTTCTGGGTGTCCCGCGTGGACATCGACCGGAAGGGTCCGACGTACACCATCGACACGCTGCGCGACCTCACCGCCGAGCTGCCGGACGCCGACCTCTACTTCATCACCGGCGCCGACGCCCTGTCCGACATCTTCACCTGGCGGGCTGCCGACGAGCTCTTCGACCTCGCCCACTTCGTCGGCTGCACGCGGCCCGGGTTCCCGATGGACCGGTCGACCCTGAAGGGCATCCCGGAGGAGCGGGTGACGATCGTGGAGATCCCGGCGCTGGCGATCTCCTCCACCGACTGCCGCAAGCGCCACGTCCGCGGTGAGCCGGTGTGGTACCTCGTGCCCGACGGCGTCGTGCAGTACATCAGCAAGTACTCCCTCTACGCCCCCGGCTCGCAGCCGACCAACAAGCTAGGACCCACCTGATGAGCGCAACCGACCGGGCCCTCTCGCTCGTCCGCACCGCCGCCCAGGCGGCGTCGGACAAGCTGGCTGAGCACATCATGGCCTTCGACGTCTCGGAGCAGCTGGTGATCACCGACGCGTTCCTGCTGTGCTCGGCGCCCAACGACAGGCAGGTCAAGGCGATCGTCGACGCCGTCGAGGAGGAGCTGCGGGCCATCGGCGCCAAGCCGGTACGTCGGGAGGGCGAGCGGGACGGGCGCTGGGTGCTGCTGGACTATGCGGAGATCGTCGTGCACGTGCAGCACGAGGAGGAGCGGTCCTTCTACGCGCTGGAGCGGCTGTGGCGGGACTGCCCGCTGATCGCGCTGCCGGACACCGTGACGTCCGGCCGGGGCCGGTGAGCGGTCGCCGGCTCCTGCTCCTCCGGCACGGGCGCACCGCCTGGAACAGCATCGGACGGGCGCAGGGACACGGGGACGTCCAGCTGGACGAGGTCGGGCACGCGCAGGCCGCAGCCGTCGCGCCGCAGCTGGCGGCCCTCCGGCCGGCCGCCCTGTGGACCTCCGACCTGACCCGGGCCCGGCAGACGTGCGCCTACCTCGAGCGCGCCACCGGGCTGTCGGCCAAGGTCGACGAGCGGCTCCGCGAGTTCGACGTCGGGGCCCGGCAGGGGATGACCGCCGACCAGTTCGAGTCCGCCTTCCCCGAGGGGTACGCCGCCTGGCGGTCCGGCGAGGACATGGTGCGGGTGCCCGGCTCGGAGACCGCCCCCGAGGTGGCGGCCCGGATGGCACCCGCCCTGACCGAGAGCCTCGAGTCGCTCGCGGCGGGGGAGACCGGCATCGTGGTGACCCACGGCGCCTGCCTCAAGGTGGGGCTGTTGGCCCTGCTCGCCTGGCCCCAGTCCCAGGCCGCGGACCTGCGCGGGGTCGGCAACTGCAGCTGGGTCACCCTCGCCGAGGCCGGACGCGGCGGGCGACTGCGGCTCGAGGGCTACAACCAGAGCCTCGGCAGCACCGGCGAGGGGATGGCCGACCTCTGAGGCGGGCTGCGGGGCCGGCAGGTGCCGGGCCCGATTCGCCTTACGTCGCCCCGGTTGGCTAGGATTCCCGAGTTGCCCAGCCGTTACGGCGGGGCGGCGGGGCTGTGGCGCAGCTGGTAGCGCACCTCCATGGCATGGAGGGGGTCAGGGGTTCGAGTCCCCTCAGCTCCACCCGACTTCCTATCCTGCCGACCCGGCGCGTCTGCACGCCGGCACCCCCTCGAGTCGGCGCATCTGCACGACTACCGTCTGTACGTCCGTGACGCAGAGAACGCCGGCCACGACGAGATCGCCGGCTTCTTCCGTGAGGTGATGGAGGAGGACGCCCAGCGCGCCAGGAAGGTGCACGACTTCCTGGCCAAGCTCGGCGGCACCGACAACACCTCGCCCCAGGGCTGACGCGGACCGAGGGCGGGTGCCCGATCGGTGGCAAATACCCTTATCGCCACCCGCCCCTCGGCGATGTTCATGCGGCCGAAACACTGTCGGCACGTCCGGTGCGACTGCGTCGCTAGCGTGATCGGGACCCATCCGCCCACGCGCCACAGCCGTTGCGCGTCGGACCCCGAGGACGCCGCACATGACTGGAAGCACCGCCCGACTGCAGGCCATCCAGGACGTCGAGGCCTATGTCCCGCCGGCCGGCAGCTACGTCGCGACCGAGACGCCCGGGCAGATCTTCGGGGCGAACGTCTTCAACCGCTCGGTGATGCAGAAGCGCCTGCCCAAGTCGGTCTACAAGTCGGTGCTGTCCACCATCGAGCACTCGACGCCGCTGGACCCGCTGGTGGCGGACGCGGTCGCGTCGGCGATGAAGGACTGGGCGCTGGAGAAGGGCGCCACCCACTACGCACACGTCTTCTACCCGCTGACCGGACTGACGGCGGAGAAGCACGACAGCTTCCTGGAACCCGCCGGTGACGGCTCGGCGCTGGCGGAGTTCGCCGGCAAGACGCTGATCCAGGGCGAGCCGGACGCGTCGAGCTTCCCGTCCGGCGGGCTGCGCAACACCTTCGAGGCACGCGGCTACACCGGCTGGGACGTCACCAGCCCGGCGTACGTCCTGGAGAGCCCGAACGGCAACACCCTGTGCATCCCGACCGTCTTCGTGTCCATGACCGGCGAGGCGCTCGACCACAAGACGCCGCTGCTGCGCTCCCAGCAGGCGATGGGGCGGCACGCCGAGCGGATCCTGCGCGTCTTCGGCCATGACCCGGACCATGTGGTGTCCTACTGCGGGGCCGAGCAGGAGTACTTCCTGGTCGACCGGCACTTCTTCCTCGCCCGACCGGACCTGCTGAACGCTGGCCGCACGCTGTTCGGCACCAAGCCGCCGAAGGGGCAGGAGTTCGACGACCACTACTTCGGTGCGATCCCCGAGCGGGTGCTGGGCTTCATGATGGACACCGAGCGGGAGCTGTTCAAGCTGGGCATCCCCGCCAAGACCCGGCACAACGAGGTGGCGCCCGGCCAGTTCGAGATCGCGCCGATGTTCGAGCGCGCGAACGTGGCCGCCGACCACCAGCAGCTGCTGATGACGACTTTCAAGTCGATCGCCAAGAAGCACGGCATGGAGTGCCTGTTCCACGAGAAGCCCTTCGAGGGCGTCAACGGCTCGGGCAAGCACGTCAACTTCTCCATCGGCAACCTCACCGAGGGCAACCTGCTGCTGCCAGGCGACAACCCGCACGACAACGCGCAGTTCCTGGTGTTCTGCTCCGCGGTGATCCGCGCGGTCCACAAGTACGGCGGTCTGCTGCGTGCCTCGGTCGCGTCCGCCTCGAACGACCACCGGCTCGGCGCGAACGAGGCCCCGCCGGCGATCATCTCGATCTTCCTCGGCGCGCAGCTGGCCGACGTCTTCGACCAGATCGCCAAGGGTGGCGCCACGTCGTCGAAGGACGGCGGCACGCTCCGGGTGGGCGTGGACACCCTGCCGGACCTCAGGACCGACCCGGGGGACCGCAACCGCACCAGCCCGTTCGCGTTCACCGGCAACCGGTTCGAGTTCCGGGCGCCGGGCTCGATGCAGACGGTGGCCGGCCCGATGGTCACCCTGAACACGATCATGGCCGAGGCGCTCGACCACATCGCGACCGCCCTGGAGACCTCGGTGGCCGACGGCGCCGAGCTCAACGACGCGGTGCAGGCAGTGCTGGCGGACATGATCAGCAGCCACGGAGCAGCCGTGTTCAACGGGGACGGCTACTCCGACGCGTGGCAGGAGGAGGCGCAGGCCCGCGGACTGCCGAACCTGCGGACCACCCTCGACGCGTTGCCCGAGCTGGTCTCCGAGGACGCGATGGAGCTGTTCGAGCGCTACGAGGTCTTCAACCACCGGGAGATGCACAGCCGCTACGAGATCGGGCTGGAGCACTACGCGCTGAGCATCGGCGTGGAGGCCCGGCTGACCTTCGAGATCGGCACCACCTCCGTGCTGCCGGCCGCGGTGCGTCACCAGACCGAGGTCGCGACCAACCTCGGGGCGCTGCGGTCCGCGGGCGTCGAGCCCGACCTGAGCACGCTGGACGCGGTGTCGGTCCCCCTGGGGGACCTCCGGGTGGCGCTGGCGAGCCTCGGGAGCGCCCTCGCCGCGGACGCCGGCGCGACTCCGCAGGAGGAGGCGGAGCTCGCCCGCGACAGCCTGCTCCCGGCGATGGCCGCGGTGCGGTCGGCTGCGGACGCCATCGAGGGTGTCATCGCCGACGACCTGTGGCCCCTCCCGACGTACCAGGAGATGCTCTACATCCTGTGAGCCGGGGGGTGGCTCAGAAGGTCTGCTGCGACGCCGTGTGACCGGGGAGCTGGGCAAGCAGCTCGCGCCCCTGGGCGGCGAGCTTGTGCTCGACCAGCACCTCGTAGCGGGTGGCGACGATCCGGCTCACCGAGCTGAAGTCGCGCTGGCCGCGGGTGGCGGCGTAGCCCACGAGCGCCCAGATCACTCCGAACAGGGCGCCGACCGCGACCGTGGAGAGGATGATCGCGAGCCCGTTGCCGGTGCCGAAGAACGAGAAGATCAGCCCGATGAACAGACCCATCCACACGCCCGACAGCAGGCCGCCGAGAGCGACGCGACCGGTCGTGAGCCGGCCGGTGACCCGCTCGACCTGCTTGAGGTCCGTGCCGACGATCATGCAGTTCTCCACCGGGAACTCGTGGTCGGACAGGAAGTCGACGGACTTCTGGGCCTGCTCGTACTTGTCGTAGACCCCCAGCGACTGGGGGAACTCGAGCGACAGGCCGGACTTGAGGGCACGGATGCTTTGCTGGCTGCTCATGCAGAGATTGTCCCACCGATTTCCAAGGCTGCGCTGAGTCATTCTCAGCGGGTCCTCAACCACTCCGGGGGGTTTCGCCGGGAATGCGGAGCGGCTAGGTGATCGTCATCCCGCCGTCCACGGCTAGCGTCTGGCCGGTGACGTAGCCGCCGGCGTCGCTGGCGAGGAACACCAGGGCCGCCGCCAGCTCGGCGCTCTCGCCCTTGCGTCCCGCGGGGATTCGTTCCTGCATGCTCTCGAGGTAGCCCTCGGGGTAGGTGTCGGTCATCTCGGACTCGAAGAAGCCGGGGGCCAGCGCGTTCACCCGGATCCCCTTGCGGGCGGTCCACTGCTGGGCGAGGTCCCGGGTGAGTCCGATCAGGCCGGCCTTCGACGCGGAGTACGCCGCCTGCGGGAGCCCGGCGGTGGTCAGGCCGAGGACGCTGCTGATGTTGACGATGCAGCTGCCGGGCGTCATCACCCGCCCGCAGGCCTGAGCCATCCAGTAGCAGCCGTTGAGGTTGACGTCGATGACCGAGCGGAACTGCTCGGGCGTCTCACGGGTGGCCGGGAACGCCGTCCCGACGCCGGCGTTGTTGACCAGCACATCGACCCTGCCGAGCTCGCGCACGGTGGCGTCCACCAGGGCCTGGCAGGACCGGGGGTCCGCCACGTCGGTCTGCACGGCCAGCGCCCGCCGGCCGGCCGACTCCACCAGGCGGCTGGTCTCCTCCAGCCGGTCCACGCGCCGGGCTCCGAGGGCCACGTCGGCACCCGCCTCGGCCAGTGCGCGCGCGAAGGCCACGCCGAGCCCCGACGAGGCCCCGGTCACGATGGCCACCTTGCCGTCCAGCCGGAACATGTCCAGAACGGTCACCGGTCCTCCTCCTTGGTCGGTCCTGCGGCCCGGCGGGCCTCCCAGGCGCTGTCCACCATCTGCTCCAGCGTGTGGCGCATCCGCCAGTCCAGGTCCCGCGCCGCCAGCTCGCCCGAGGCGACGATGCGAGCGGGGTCACCCGGGCGCCGGGGCCGGACGTCCGGGGTGAAGTCGATGCCGGTGACCTCGGCCATCGCGTCCATGATCTGCCGCACGGACACCCCCTCCCCACTGCCGAGGTTGTAGACCCGCTCCAGTCTCGCGCCGTCGGTCAGGGCGCGCGCCGCCGCCACGTGCGAGACGGCGAGGTCGGCCACGTGGATGTAGTCGCGCACGCAGGTCCCGTCCGGGGTCGGGTAGTCACCGCCGTTGATCTGCGGGGTGCGCCCTTCCAGGAGTGCCTCCAGCACGAGGGGGAACAGGTTGTGCGGGCTGGAGTCGTAGAGCTCCGGGGTGCCGGATCCGACCACGTTGAAGTAGCGCAGCGAGGTGTGCGAGAGCCCCACGGCGGTCGCCTGGTCCCGCAGCAGCCACTCGCCGATCAGCTTGGACTCGCCGTACGGCGACTCCGGGGCGACCGCGGTCTGCTCGGTCACCGTGTCCACGTCGGGGGTGCCGTAGGTCGCGGCGCTGGAGGAGAACACCACCTTGTCCACATCTGCCTCGTGCATGGCGCGCAGCACGCTCACCGTCCCGGCGACGTTCTGCTCGTAGGTGTGCAGCGGTCGCTGCACCGACACTCCGGCGTACTTGAAGCCGGCCACGTGCACGACCCCGACGACCTCGTGCTCCCGGAGCGTACGGCGCACCAGGTCGGGGTCCACGATGCTGCCCTCCACGAACGGCACGTCGTCGGGCACGAAGCCGCGATGACCGCTGGACAGGTCGTCGATCACGACGGCGCCGAGGCCCTGCTCGCGGAAGGCGCGCACGATGTGGGAGCCGATGTAGCCCGCGCCTCCGGTCACCATCCAGGTCATCGAGCCGTCCTCTCACCGCGGGTGTGGTCGTGGAGACCCTAGCGACTGCTCCTCGCGACGCCTCTCGCGCGTCGTCGCACCATGCGTGTCAAACCTCGATGCGGGGGAGTAACGTGCGGCACGGCCGATCCCGGGACAGCAGGAGGCAGCATGGTTCTCGCCGCGAGTGCGCAGCTTCGACTCGACACCAACTGGGTCGACTACATGCTGGTCGCGCTCTACTTCGTGTTCGTCCTCGGCATCGGCATCTACGCCAAGCAGGCCGTCTCCAGCAGCCTCGACTTCTTCCTCTCCGGCCGCTCGCTGCCGGCCTGGGTGACGGGCCTCGCGTTCATCTCCGCCAACCTGGGTGCGGTCGAGATCATCGGCATGTCGGCCAACGGCGCCCAGTTCGGCATCCCGACGGTGCACTACTTCTGGATCGGCGCGGTGCCCGCCATGCTGTTCCTCGGCGTGGTCATGATGCCGTTCTACTACGGCTCCAAGGTCCGCTCGGTGCCGGAGTTCATGCGGATGCGGTTCGGCACCGGCGCGCACCTGGTCAACGCCCTCAGCTTCGCGCTGGCCCAGCTGCTGATCGCCGGCATCAACCTCTACCTGCTCGCCAAGATCGTCGAGGCGATCCTGGGCTGGAACCTCTACATCTCGCTGGTGGCCGCCGCCATCGTGGTGCTGACCTACACGACGCTGGGCGGCCTGTCGGCCGCCATCTACAACGAGGTGCTGCAGTTCTTCGTGATCGTCGCGGCCCTGCTGCCGCTGACGATCGTCGGCCTGCACAAGGTCGGTGGCTACGGCGCCCTCAAGGACAAGATCGCCGCCACGAAGGGCGGCGCCGACCAGCTGTCGTCGTGGCCGGGCACCAACCTGACCGCGATCGACAGCCCGGTGCTGTCCATCATCGGACTGGTCTTCGGCCTCGGGTTCGTGCTGTCCTTCGGCTACTGGACCACGAACTTCGTCGAGGTGCAGCGCGCGATGGCCTCCAGCTCGATCTCGGCGGCCCAGCGGGCTCCGATCATCGGCGCGTTCCCGAAGATGTTCATCCCCTTCATCGTGATCTTCCCCGGCATGATCGCCGGGGTCCTCGTCGGTCAGGTGGCGGACGCCAAACGGACGGGCGGCGACTTCGACTACAACAACTCGCTCATCCTGCTGATCCGGGACCTCTTGCCCAACGGCATGCTCGGGGTCGCCATCGCCGGACTGCTCGCCTCCTTCATGGCCGGCATGGCGGCGAACATCTCCGCCTTCAACACGGTCTTCTCCTACGACCTGTGGCAGACCTACGTCCAGAAGGACAAGGCGGACAGCTACTACCTGGCCGTCGGGCGGTGGGCCACGGTGGCGGCGACGGTCATCGCGATCGGCACGGCGCTGTTCGCCGCGTCGTACTCCAACATCATGAACTACCTGCAGACGCTGTTCGGCTTCTTCAACGCGCCGCTGTTCGCCACGTTCATCCTCGGCATGTTCTGGAAGCGGATGACGGCGACCGCCGGCTGGGCCGGGCTGGTGTCCGGGACGCTCGCCGCTGTGGTGGTCGCCATCTTGGGCACCGACGTGCTGGGCGGGCTGTCCACCGGCGTGTGGTCCTTGAGCGGTCAGGGCGCGAGCTTCGCCGCTGCCGGTGCCGCGTTCGTCGTGGACATCCTGGTCAGCGTCGCGGTCACCATGGTCACCCGACCACGCGATGAGTCCGAGCTGCGGGGGCTGGTCTACTCACTCACCCCCAAGGCGGACTTCCACGACGCCAACGAGGGAGTGCTGGCGTGGTACCAGCAGCCGACCAAGCTCGCCGGTGTCGGTCTGGTGCTCGTCATCATCCTCAACATCATCTTCTGGTAAGGGAAGGCCACCATGTCCAGCAGTGGTTCCAGCACTCAGAGCCCGAGCGAGGGACGGCCCGTCAAGACCAAGCGGGCGGGTGCCTTCGACATGCGCAACTTCATCGCCGCCCTGCTCGGCATCTACGGCGTCGTGCTGGTGATCTACGGGATCATCGGCAGCAGTGACGCCCAGCTGGCCAAGGCCGACCAGGTCAACATCAACCTGTGGGCGGGCATCGGCATGGTGGTCGTGTCGGCCATCTTCATCACCTGGGCGCGCCTGCGTCCGGTCATCGTTCCGGAGAAGATCGAGGGGCACGACGACGCCCCGCGGGCGCACTGAGGTCCCTTCTCCAGCACAACTGAATCAGCGCTCTTCCCCACTCCTCGGTAAACCTTTGCTCGGCGTTGTAGTAAAAAATGTTACTAAATGCTTGTATGGGGGATACTGAAGTCTGAGGCCGGGGGGCCTTGGTAGGAAAACACGTGTCCGGGGGGACAAGAGATGCTGGAAACAGATGAGTCAACGCTGCCGCCAGTCGGCGCGTTGCTGCGACGACCCGCGGTGCTCGTGCGCCACGAGGTGATGTCGAGCCTGCACGACGCTGGCTTCGACGACGTACTGCCGGCGCACCTGGGAGTGTTCCAGTATCCCGGTCCGGACGGACAGCGTCCGGGGGTGCTGGCGCTGCGGACCCACGCGTCGAAGCAGGCGATGAACCACCTCCTGCACCAGCTGGAGGCCGGCGGCTACCTCACGCGCGAGTCCCACCCGGACGACCGGCGCACGCGGGTGGTCCGGCTGACCGAGCGCGGCTGGGGGGCGATGGCGGTGATCCGGGACACGATGACCCGGCTCGAGCAGGAGTGGCACCGGGCGCTCGGCGAGGACGTGTACGACGGGCTCGCCCACGCCCTCGAGCAGCTGCAGGAGGTGCTCGAGGCCAAGGCGTCGACCCGGCGCTGAGCCGGTCCGGTGACGGGCCGACGGCCGGCCGTACCGATGGCGCGATGCGCTAGGCTTGGCCCATGCAGACGCGCCCTCTTCTTTGCCGGCCGCGTTGACCGACCGCCCCTTCGGGCAACTGGTCGACGCGGCTACCCCTCGTTGCTGAGGGGTTTTTTTGTGCCCGGACCGCCTGACCAGACCGCGTGATGAGGAAGACGAGGGAGATGACCCAGCAGGACCAGGTCCCGCAGCACGGGAACGACCGGCGGGAGCCCGCCACCTACGACGTGGTCGCCACGCAGGACAAGTGGCGTCCGGTCTGGGAGGCGCTCGACCCCTTCCGGGCGGCCGACGACGGCGTG